>NZ_JBMDIU010000001.1:517500-794865 GCF_057808845.1 Brevundimonas sp. FG8
TGGGGCGGTCGCCTCCTAAAGTGTAACGGAGGCGCGCGATGGTGGGCTCAGACCGGTCGGAAATCGGTCGTCGAGTGCAATGGCATAAGCCCGCCTGACTGCGAGACTGACAAGTCGAGCAGAGACGAAAGTCGGCCATAGTGATCCGGTGGTCCCGCGTGGAAGGGCCATCGCTCAACGGATAAAAGGTACTCTAGGGATAACAGGCTGATTTTGCCCAAGAGTCCATATCGACGGCAAAGTTTGGCACCTCGATGTCGGCTCATCACATCCTGGGGCTGGAGCAGGTCCCAAGGGTATGGCTGTTCGCCATTTAAAGTGGTACGTGAGCTGGGTTCAGAACGTCGTGAGACAGTTTGGTCCCTATCTGCCGTGGGTGTTCGAAGCTTGAGAGGATCTGTCCCTAGTACGAGAGGACCGGGATGGACGTACCTCTGGTGGACCTGTCGTGGCGCCAGCTGCGCAGCAGGGTAGCTATGTACGGAATAGATAACCGCTGAAAGCATCTAAGCGGGAAACTAACCTCAAAACAAGGCTTCGCTGAGGATCGTGGAAGACTACCACGTTGATAGGCCAGGTGTGGAAGTGGGGCGACCCATGAAGCTTACTGGTACTAATAATCCGATCGGCTTGATCGTTTCTCAGCAAAACTCATTCGATTACCTTGCAACAACGCAAGGCTGACAATGTCTTCTTCGCAATCCTTCTATCCGCCTGGTTGACCTGGTGGCTATGTCGGAGGTTCCCCACCCGATCCCATTCCGAACTCGGTCGTTAAGCCCTCCAGAGCCGATGGTACTTCGTCTTAAGTCGCGGGAGAGTAGGTCGCCGCCGGGTCTACCAGTCGGATAGAAAGTATTGCACTCGATCCCAAAAGATCGATCCTCGAAACACCTTCCTTCACACACCACCCTGCCGCGGGATGGAGCAGCCCGGTAGCTCGTCAGGCTCATAACCTGAAGGTCGCAGGTTCAAATCCTGCTCCCGCACCCAAACTTGCAAAAAGCCCCGCATGCCAAACGCTGCGGGGCTTTTTGACGTTCAGATCCAGGCCGCCGCTAAGGGCGCCGATGCCGGCGCGGCCTCACGTCGTGCCTGATAGGCATGGCATTGCCGAAGTTGCCGGAGCAACCAGAGCGATGGCAAGGGCGCACAAGCCTCACGCCAGCGGCGCCGGCCTTCCGGAGCCATCTTTCCCGGAGTTCATCCGGCCGCCCTGATCCTGACGCAATTCGCTACAAATGTAGCGCTACAGATGTAGTGGACAGGGAATGCTGCAATGATCGAGACGCTGCCCAGGCGGGAGCGCGAAGTGTTCGAGACCCTGTGTCGCCTTGAACAGGGGACGACCGGCGCGGTCCGCGCCGCCCTGACCGATCCGCTCAGTGATTCCGCTGTTCGGACCCTGCTGGCCCGTCTGGAAGCCAAGGGGCTCGTCGGTCGGGAACCAGGCGAGGGCGGGGTGGTCTACCGCCCCGCGCCGGAGCCGGAGGCGCTGGCGACGGGGGCTCTGCGTCGAATGGTCGACACCTTCTTCGCGGGTTCGGCGGCCAGCGCGGCGACGGCATTGCTGGGCCTGACCCGTTCCCTGAAACCGGAAGAAATCCAGGCTCTTCGCCGGGCGATCGACGATGCCGGGGACCGGGACGCATGACCGTCACCCTGTTTATCGAACTCCTTCTCAAGTCCGGCCTGATCGCCGGTGTGGGGCTGCTGATCTCGGCGGCGTTGCGCGGGCGTCCCGCGACGGAGGCGGTGGATATGCTGAGGGCTACCGTTTTGCTGCTGCTGGCCTTGCCGGTTTTGATGCTGGTGCTGCCCGCGCTGTCGGTGCCCCTGTTGCCCGCTTCGGAGCCGGTGACGGCAATCGCCACGGCGCCGCTGTGGAGCGGGAACATCGGTCCGGTCGGCGGCGTCGCCTTTTCCGCCTCGGTGTTCGATCCGTCGCCGAGCCTTGTGGCGCCGGCTGTCTGGGCTGTGGGTGTGACGCTGGTGCTGGGCCGCTTTGCTCTGGGCCTTCTGACGCTTTTTCACTGGACCCGGGCCGGCAATCCCGTGACCGCATCCCGCTGGACGACCACGCTGGACGCCCTGTCCAGCGGACGGCGCCCCCGTTTGATCGCGTCGGCGTCCACGCCCGCACCTCTGAGCTGGGGGCTGCCGCCCGGGGTGGTGCTCATCAGCGAGGAACTCGCCGCCCGTCCGGAATGCGCTCAGGCTGTGCTGGCTCATGAGCTGGCTCACATCCGCCGCGGGGACTGGCTGTTCCTGCTGCTCTCCCGCGCGGCCGTGGCTCTCTTCTGGTTTAACCCGTTGGTCTGGTGGCTGCATTCCCGGCTGGCGGCCCGAACGGAAGACGCCGCAGACGCCGCGGCGCTCGAGCATCTCGAACCGGGCGCCTACGCCCGCACCCTCGTCGGTCTCGCCGCCGAGTTCGGCCAGCTCCCGGCCACCTCTTCCGCTCTGGGCATGACCGGCCCCGCCCGCTCTCTTTCCAAAAGGATCGCACGCATCATGAAAACGCCTCGCTCCCTGCCGTCCCGTCCGCTGTTCCTGGCCCTGACCGTTGGTGGTCTGGTGGCTGTGGCGACGCCTCTGGCCGCCGTTGAACTGACGGAGAACGTGCCGCCTGACAGCCCGGTATCCGCATCGTCGCAGGAGACCACGACCGTGATCGTGCGGGACGGGGAGACCCTGCGGCTGGTCGCGCCTCCGGCCCCGCCGGCTCCCCCGCCGCCGCCGGCGCGGACCGCTCCGCCAGCGCCACCGGCCCCTCCGGCTCCACCCGCCCTCCAAAAGGGGGCCGCTGTCTTCGCGACGCCGCCCGCGCCTCCGGCCCCTCCGCCGCCTCCGCCTCCGCCTCCGGCGCCGGTCAGGGCCTATTGGCAGGACGGCCGTCAGGTGACACGACAAGAAGCCACCCGTGAAGCGGCTCGTTCGGTCCGCGCCGACGCCGCGCGGGCGAGAGCCGAGGCTGACCGCGCTCGCGCCGAGGCCCGTGCACAACGCCCGGAAATCGCCGCTCAGGTCCGCCGGGCCGAGGAGGCCGCCAGCCGCGCCCGTGACGCCGCGGCCGTCGCCCGTGAACACGCCGCCGCCGCTCGCGTCGAGGCGGCCAACGCTCGAGCCGATGCGCGCGTGAACATGGCTTTGGGCGCGGATCAGATGGAACAGGGCGCTCGCGAAATGCGGCGGGAGGCCGAGCGTCTGCGCGATCCGGCCTATCGTCAGCGCGTCATTGCGCGCCAGCGGGCGGATGGGCACCCGGTGACCGACGCTGAACTACAGGCCCTGTCGCCCACCCTGTTGCGGCGGGCGGACGAGATGACCGCCCGCGCCCGGGACCTGCGAGCCCGATCGCGCGAGGCCTGATCGGAAGGCCTGAAAGCAAGGCGGCCCCGCCCGGGTTCGGGCGGGGCCGTTCTGTTATGGGCGTTGTGCGTCCAGGAAGCGGACGGCGTCGGCGTCGCGGGCCGACAGATCCGGGTAGTCCGGATCGGAGCCGACGTCGGGCACCTTGCGCCAGGAGCGGGCGCACTTCGGATGGTCCGATTTCTTGAACTGGAACGAGATGCCGCCGTCGATCACAGAGTCGACGCGGATGGTCGCCATGCTGGTCCGGAAAACTTCTGCCGGATCAATCCCATCAAATGCTGCATAATCCTCGGCGGTCAGGCCGACTTCAGGCGCAGCATCCAACGCTGAACCAATGGTCTTGTCCCGGCGATACTCTTCAAGCGACCCGGTGACGAGGTCGAGCACCCGTACAACCTTGGCCCAGCGATCCGCTTCCGCCACGTTCTCCCATTCCGCCGGCGTCTGCGGGATGACGCGGGCGCAGTTGGAGCCGGCGTCGGGGAAGCGGGTGGTCCAGGCCTCTTCCATCGTGAACGGCGTCAGCGGGGCCAGCCAGGCGGTGAGGCGGGCGAAGACTTCGTCCATCACCGTGCGGACGGCGCGACGGCGGATGCTGTCGGGACGGTCGCAGTAGAGGCTGTCCTTGCGAACGTCGAAGTAGAGGGCCGACAGGTCGTTGGAGCAGAACTCCAGCACCGGGCGGACGACATCCTGGAAGCGGTACTCGCCGTAGGCGGCGCGGACCTGAGCATCCAGTTCGTGCAAGCGATGCAGGACGAACTTCTCCAGCGGCGGCATCTGGTCGTAGGGCAGGCGCTCGGCCTCGTCGAAACCGGCCAGGGCGCCCAGCAGGTAGCGGACGGTGTTCCGCAGCTTGCGATAGGCGTCGACGGTGGTCTGGAGGATCTGCTTGCCGATCCGCTGGTCTTCCGAATAGTCGACCAGCGCCACCCACAGACGCAGGATGTCGGCGCCCGACTCCTTGATGACGGTCAGCGGATCGGTGGTGTTGCCCTTGGACTTCGACTGCTTCTCGCCGTTCTCGTCGAGGGTGAAGCCGTGGGTCAGGATCGCCTTGAACGGGGCGCGACCACGGGTGCCGCAGCCTTCCAGCAGCGACGACTGGAACCAGCCGCGGTGCTGGTCCGAGCCTTCCAGATACAGGTCGGCGGGCCAGTGGGCCGGGCGATCGCCGGTGTAGCCGTTCCCGGGCAGGCGCGGGTCGAGGGTGAAGGCGTGGGTCGAGCCGGAGTCGAACCAGACGTCCAGAATGTCCTCGACCTTCTCGAAGCGCGAGGCGTCGTGGGCGCCCAGGAACTCGCTGTCCGGGGCGGTGAACCAGATGTCGGCGCCGTGCTCGGCGACGGCCGCGACGATGCGGGCGTCCACCTCGGGATCATGCAGCGGCTGGCCGGTCTGCTTGTCGATGAACATGGCCAGCGGGGTGCCCCAGGCGCGTTGACGGCTGACCAGCCAGTCCGGACGGCCTTCGACCATCGAGCGGATGCGGTTGCGCCCGGCAGCCGGGTGGAAGGCGGTGTCGTCAATGGCTTGCAGCGCGGTCTCGCGCAGGGTGTCGCCGGACTTCAGAGGCTGGTCCATGCGGATGAACCACTGGGGCGTGTTGCGGAAGATGACCGGCGCCTTGGAGCGCCAGCTGTGCGGGTAGGAGTGCTCCAGACGACCGCGCGCAAGCAGGTTGCCGGCCTCGATCAGCTTCTCCATCACCGCGCCGTTGGCGGGACCGAACTTGCCGGTCTTCTTGCCCTCGGTCTCCAGCACCTTCAGGCCGGCGAACAGCGGGACGGAGGGGTAGTAGGCGCCGTCCGGGTCGACGGTGTCCGGCACCTCGTGATGGCCGTGGGCCTTCCAGACCTCGAAGTCGTCTGCGCCGTGACCGGGGGCGGTGTGCACGAAGCCTGTACCCGCGTCGTCGGTGACGTGGTCGCCGGCGAGCAGGGGCACGGAGAAGCCGTAGCCGCTGTCCAGCGCGGCCAGCGGGTGGGCGCATTCCAGACCCGACGGGTTCAGGTCGTCCACACGCGTCCAGGCTGCGATCTTCGCGGCCTTGAAGACATCCTCGGCCAGCTTGTCGGCGACGATCAGGCGGTCACCCGGCTTGGCCCAGGGCTCGAACTCCAGCCCTTCTTCCATGGCCGTGACCTCGTAGAGGCCATAGGCGATCTCGGGGCCATAGCTGATGGCGCGGTTGGCCGGGATGGTCCACGGGGTCGTGGTCCAGATGACGATCGACGGCGTGCCGGCGCGGAAGCTCAGCAGGTCGTCTGGATGATCGTCCGAGGCGCCGGTGACCGGGAACTTCACCCAGATCGTGGGCGAGACGTGGTCGTGGTACTCGATCTCGGCGTCGGCCAGAGCCGTGCGCTCGACCGGCGACCACATCACCGGCTTGGAGCCGCGATAGAGCTGGCCAGAGTTCTTGAACTTGTGGAACTCGGCGACGATGGCGGCCTCGGAAGCGTAATCCATCGTGGCGTAGCGGTTCGCGAAGTCGCCGGTGATGCCCAGACGTTTGAACTGGTCGCGCTGCAGGTCGATATACTCGCCCGCATACTCGCGGCAGGCGGCGCGGAACTCGTCCTTGGAGACCTCGTCCTTGCGGCGGCCCTTGGCGCGGAACTGCTCCTCGATCTTCCACTCGATCGGCAGGCCGTGGCAGTCCCAGCCGGGGACGTAGTCGACATCGTAGCCCAGCAGGAAGCGGCTGCGGACCACGAAGTCCTTCAGCGTCTTGTTCAGGGCGTGGCCGATGTGGATGTCGCCGTTGGCGTAGGGTGGGCCGTCGTGCAGGACGTAGAGGGGGGCGCCCTCCGATTGCCGCTGCTTGCGCAGGGCGCCGTAGAGGTCGCCCCACTGTTCGAGGATCAGCGGTTCCTTCTGGGGCAGGCCGCCGCGCATGGGGAAGGGCGTCTCGGGCAGGAAGACGGTCTCGCGGTAGTCGCGGCCGGTGGGGGTGTTGTTGTCGGCGTCAGCCATGAAGTCGGTCTCGTCGTGTCGATCGTTCGCGTGGATTTCGATGGGATATCCCGACGTGCGCGGGGCCGACGGCCCTGCAGCGCTACGCCGGGCGGCTAATCGAAATCGGGAGACGGACGCGGACGGTCATGGTGCAGGCGGTCTAGCAGGGGCTTCGCCGCCGCGCCACTGATGAAGCGCCGCGCGGGCGTCGGCGGCGTCCTGATCGATCTGGACCTTGAGGGCGTCCAGGCCGTCGAACTTCAGCTCGCCGCGCAGGAAGGCGACCAGTTCGGTCTCGACCGTCTGGCCGTAGAGGTCCTCGTTGAAGTCGAACAGCCAGACCTCGAGCAGCGGGTCCTCGGTCGGATACATGGGACGGACACCGAGGTTGGCGACACCGTCGATCACACGGCCGTCCGGCAGGCGGGTGCGGGTCGCATAGACACCGTAGGCCGGGCGCATATAGCCGCCGAGGCTGACATTGGCGGTCGGCACGCCGATGGTGCGCCCGCGCTTGTCGCCGTGGATGACCTCGCCCTGCACCGCGAAGGGGCGGCCCAGAATGGCGGTGGCGCGGGTCATGTCCCCGGCCTTGAGCGCCTCGCGCACGGCGGAGGAAGAGAGCTTCAGCCCGTCGGCGTCATCCAGCCGCTCGGCGACAGAGACGGTGAAGCCCGCGGTCTCGCCATAGCGACGCAGGGCTTCCGGAGACCCGGTCCGGCCCTTGCCGAAGGTGAAGTCGAAGCCTACGGCGGCGTGGGCGATGCCCAGACCATCGCCGAGCACATCGCGGGCGAACTGCTCGTCCGACATGGCGGCCATCTCGCCGTCGAAAGGCAGGAGGTAGAGGCGGTCGACGCCCAGTGGCGCGAGGGCGCGGGCCATCTGGTCCGGTGTCATCAGGCGGAAGGGAGCGGCGTCGGGCTGGAACCAGCGGCGCGGGTGCGGGTCGAAGCTGACCACGGCGAGGGGCGCGCCCAGACGGGCCGCGGCCTCGCGCGCGCCGGCGATGACGGCCTGATGCCCGCGATGGACGCCGTCGAAGGCGCCGATGGCGACGGCCGCGCCCCGCTGTTCCGGGGGCAGGTCGCGCCAGCCTCGGACGATCCGGATCAACGGGCCGACGGTTTACGGCGACGCGGGACGCGGACGGTGGCTATGCCGTCCATGATCAGCTTGTCGTCGACGAAGCCTTCGCAGTTGAGCTCGACCCGGGCGCCTTCCTGATCGACCGACACGACCGTGATGCGGATGGTGACCACATCGTCGATCCGCACCGGCAGGTGGAAGGACAGGGTCTGCGAGATGTAGATCGAGCCGGCGCCCGGCAGGATGGTTCCGACCACGGCAGAGCCGAACGAGGCCGACAGCAGGCCGTGGGCGATGCGGCCGCGATAGGCGGTCCGGGAGGCGAAGGCTTCATCCAGATGGACCGGATTGAAGTCATCCGACGCCTCGGCGAACAGGCGGATTCGCTCCTCGGTCGCGTGGATCACCTTTTCGGCGATCATGCCGACGCGAAGCTCCTCGAGGATGTAGCCGCCCGAGGGATGTTTATGAACGAGATCAACCATGAATCGGTGTTAGCGCCCGTGCGACGGAATGACCATCCTCACCATGCGAGATCGAGCATGGCGTAGCGCGCATATGTCGTTTCAGCCTTCAAAAGCTCTGCCGCGCGGGCCGGATCGAGCTTTTCGTCGGCGCCGCGCGCCTTGTCGCCATGGATGCCCTGGGCGATGAAGAGGCAGTCCATCGCCTGTTTGTCCGCCCCCAGAACATCGGTGATGACCCCGTCGCCGATGCACAGGACGCGCGAACGGTTGACCGGTCCGCCGAGCAGGTCGGCGGCTTCCTTCAGCGCCCGGTCGTAGATGGGGCCGTAGGGCTTGCCCGCCATGGTGACGCGACCGCCGAGGTGTTCGTACAGGTCGGCCAGCGACCCGGCGCACCAGATCAGACGATCCCCGCGCTGAACGACGCGGTCCGGGTTGACGCAGATCATCTCCAGCCCGCGCGCGGCGGCGGCGGTGAGGCGTTCGCGGTAGTCTTCGGGGGTCTCGACCTCGTCGTCGTAGAGGCCGGTGACGGAGATGAAGGCGGCTTCGTCGCCGTTCGGAACGGTGGTCAGGCCCAGACCCTCGTACAGGGGGGCGTCGCGGTCGGGGCCGATCAGCCAGGCGGGGCCGGGCGCGCGTCTGGCCAGTTCGGCGCGGGTGGCGTCGCCGGAGGTGACCACGGCCTTCCAGCTTTCGCGCGGCACGCCCAGATCGTCCATCTGGGTGATGACGCCGGGGCCGGTGCGGGGGGAGTTGGAGATCAGGATGACGTGCCCGCCCTCGCGGTTGAAGCGCGCCAGCGCCTCGCACGCCTCGGGCCAGCTTTCGCGTCCGTTATGGATCACGCCCCAGACGTCGCAGAGCAGGATGTCATAGTCCCCGGCGACAGCGCCGAGACCGGTGAGGGCGTGGGGAGGGGTCATGTCGTCGGAGATAGCCGGTTGGGAGCCGCGGGTGAAGGGCGAGCGGCTACACGCGAAATTCCGGGTGTGAAGAGTGTAATCCGTGCAATCCGGAAACGCTGAAAAAGTGCACTCACAAAAAAAAGCAGTGCACATCGTGCACTTTTTCCCGCGGCGCGGGGGATGAGGCGAGGCGCTCAACCTGAGTGGTTTGATTGTCAAAGACCCGACTGCGCGCAGTGTAGCAGGGCCATGCGTCAAATTTGGTCGTAGGGTGCCGAAGAGGGCTCAGGCGCCGGGTCTTGCGCTCGTCCTTCCCACCCGGTGGGGGGCTGGGCGCTCAAGCTTTTCGCCGCCAGAAGACGGGCGGCGCGGTCCGGCTGGACTACGCGAGGGAAGCGTCGGTCAGCCGAAGCGGCGGCGTTGTTCGGCGCTGCGGAGGGTGGAGCGCAGGAATTCGGCGGGCGGGTCGGTTTCGGCCAGCACCTGTTCCTTGATGGCGCGGGGTTCGCCGAAGAGGTGGCCCTGACCCATGGAGACGTCGAGCTCGAGGATGTCGACGATCTGACGCTCGCTCTCGCACTTCTCGGCGATGACCTCGATGCCGTAGCGGCGGGTCAACTGGGCGAAATCGGCGGCCTGGATATCGCGCAGCGACGGGATGGCCGGGCCGTTATCGAGGTCGAGCAGTTGCTCGATCAGCAGGTCGGCCGAGACCTTGAGGAATTTGACGTCCGAGCGTTGCAGGTCGGCGAAATCGAGGTCGAGCGTCTGGACCTTGTCGATCGAGAAGCGGAAGCCGAGATCGGCCAGCTTGGCCATGTTGCGGGCCTCGACCGCGCCGCGCGCGTCGAAGACAGCCTGACCCAGTTCAAAGATCAGGGCCTGATTGAGGTCGCGGTTCTCGGACAGGAAGTCGAGGAACTGCGGGAAGAAGGTCTCGTCGCCCAGAGAGGACAGCGCCACGTTGCAGAACACGCCGACCTTGCGATCCTGACGGGCCAGACGGCGCACGATCTGGGCGCAGCGGAACAGCAGCAGGTTGTCGATGGCGGGAACCAGACCCTCGCCTTCGGCGACCGACAGATATTCGGCGGGCATCATCACCCGGTCGTCGGCGGCGCGCAGACGGGTGAAGCTTTCGTAGAAGATGGTCCGGCGCTGGGGCAGGGAGACGACCGGCTGGAGGTAGAGGTCCACGCGGTTCTCGGCGAGGGCCTCATGGATGGTGGCCAGCAGGACGTTCGATTGCTGCTGATGGCGGGCCTCGAAGGCGCTGGCAGGCGCAGGGCGGCTCATCCGCTCGTCGAGAGAGACGCTCATCTGCTGGATCAGGGTCTCCAGCATACGGACCTCGCCGGACAGCTGCTCGGTCGAGGTCAGGGCGCCGGCCTCGATGGCCTGGGCCAGTTCGGTCAGCGCGCCCTGGGTGGACTCCATCGCGTCGGCCAGCAGGCGGTGCGCCTCGCGGACCTGATCAATCTCTTTCTTGAGCGCGGCGCGCTGGGTCCGGCCGACCAGCATGACGTGGGCGGCCAGAAGCAGGCCCCCCGCGCCGAGGGCGCCGGCCACGCCCGCCCCGCCGCCGAGACCCGCGCGCCAAAGGAAGGCGCCGACGGTCATCGCCAGGAACAGGTAGCCGAAGAACAAAAAGCCGTTGGTAATGGCGCGCATGGGTTACGGAGTTTCCGCCTTCCCGGATGGAATCGCCCGAGTATCGGGGTATCACGACGATACGCATAGGGTCCGGACACGGATTCTCCCCACGCATTCGAGGTTAACGATGGAATTGTTCGATCTGACCGGCAAGGTCGCGGTGATTACCGGCTCCTCCAAGGGTATCGGCAAGGCGATCGCCGAGCGGATGGCCGAGCACGGCGCCAAGGTGGTGATCTCGTCGCGCAAGGCCGGGCCGTGCGATGAGGTCGCGCAGGCCCTGAACGCCAAGCACGGTGAGGGCACGGCGCTGGCGATCCCGGCCAACATCGCGTCCAAGGAAGAGCTGCAGCGTCTGGTCGATGAGACCAACGCCACCTTCGGCAAGATCGACATTCTGGTCTGCAACGCGGCGTCGAACCCCTATGCCGGGCCGATGGCGGGCATCTCGGACGACCAGTTCCAGAAGATCTTCCACAACAATGTGCTGGCCAATCACTGGCTGACCCAGATGGTCGCGCCGCAGATGCTGGAGCGTAAGGACGGCGCGATCCTGATCATTTCGTCGGTCGGTGGTCTGCGCGGCAACGCCCTGATCGGCGCCTATAACGTGTCCAAGGCGGCGGACATGCAGCTGGTCCGCAATCTGGCGGTCGAGTACGGCCCGTCGAATGTGCGGGTGAACTGTATCGCGCCGGGCCTGATCCAGACCGACTTCGCCCGCTATCTGTGGGAGAACGAGGAGGTGCTGAAGGTGACGGTCGAGCCGAACCCGATGAAACGCATCGGTCAGCCGGACGAGATCGCGGGCACGGCGGTCTATCTGTGCTCGAAGGCCGCGGCCTATGTGACCGGCCAGACGCTGGTGGTGGACGGCGGGCTGACGATTGCCTGGTGAGGGCGACAAGGTCGGTTTCGGCCAGGATCTGATCTGGCGGCTGGAGGGGGCGGGCTTCGCCGCCTTCGTCGGCCTGATGCGGATGCTGGGCGTGGAGCGGGCGTCGAACGTCGGCGGCGCCCTGCTGCGCGCGCTGGGCCCGAAGGTCGGCACCCACAAGACGGTGACCCGCAACCTGCGCATCGCCTTCCCCGACATGTCGAAGACGGAGCGCGAGGCGCTGGCGCTGGAGGCATGGGAACGGATCGGCCGCAGCTTCGCGGAGACGGCGGTGATGGACCAACTGACCCCCGCGAGCGGTCGGCTGGAGATCGTCGGCAAGGAACGGCTGGAGGCGATCCGCGACAGCGGCAAGCCGGTGGTTTTCGTGTCGGGCCACCTGTCGAATTTCGAGGTGATGGCGGCCGTGCTGGTGGCGTCAGGGGCGCCGGTGCAGGTGACCTATCGCGCGGCCAACAACCCCTATGTGGACAGGCAGATCCGCGATGCGCGGGCCCGCTACGGCATCAAGCTGTTCGCGCCCAAGGGCGGGGACGGGGCGCGGGAGTTGCTGGCCGGGCTGGAGCGCGGCGAGTCCGTCGCCCTGCTGAACGACCAGAAATTCTCCGAAGGGCCGGAAGTGACCTTCTTCGGTCAGCCGGTGAACGCCGCGCCGGGACCGTCGCGGCTGGCGCTGCGGTTCGGGACGGTGATGCAGCCCATCTCGGTGGTCCGTCTGCCGGGCGTCCGTTTCCGGGTGACGGCGCATGAGCCGATCGAGGTGCCCTCGACCGGTGACAGACAGGCCGACATCGCGCGCGGCGTGCAGGCGATCACCACCTTCGTCGAGGATCGGGTTCGCGAAGTCCCCGAGGACTGGTTCTGGGTGCACAAGCGCTGGCCGCAGGCGGTTTATGACGCCCTGCCGCCGGAAGACTGAACCGGGTCAGATTTCGCGCGACTGATCCAGGGCGCGACGCCACGGACCGTTGAAGCCGGGAGACTGAACCCGGCGACGGTCGGGGCCGAAATAGCCGTCGGTCTTCACGAAGGGACGCGGGCGGAAAATGACGGCCTGAATACGGTCCAGAATGGCCTTGGCCGTGATCGGCTTGACCACGAACTCGGTGACGCCCGCGTCGCGGGCCTCATAGACGCGGCTCTTCTCCGAGTGGCCGGTCATCATGATGATCGGCATATAGGGATTGGCGCTGTCCGGGCTGTTGCGGACCAGACGGGTGAACTCGACCCCGTCCAGCGGGAACATGTTGAAGTCCACGATCACCAGATCGACCGGATGCTCGCGCAGGACGACGAGCGCGGCGGCGCCGTCGGTGGCCTCGCGCACCTTGCGGATGCCGGCAGACTGGAGAACGGCGGCGGTGATCGCCCGCATGTGCTGGTTGTCGTCAACCAGAAGAACCTGAAGGGCGGCGAGCGAAGACATCGGGACGGCAGCTTGGATCGGTGACGGTGAACGCGTCGGAGTCCGGCAGGTCTAGGGACGGATTCGGCCCGCGTCCATCGACGAACGTCGTTTCAACTTCAGCGTAAATGGCCAAGCTTGTTCAGGTTTTCACCAGAAGCGATGGGTCGATGTTCCGGTCCCGCCATTTTCCGCGCCAGCAGAGATGGGGGCCGGTGGCGCGACCGGTCATGCCGACACGCCCGATCAGGTCGCCGCGCAGGACGTCCTGCCCCGGACGGACCTCGATGCGGGACTGGTGCAGATAGGCGGTGATCAGGCCCTGGCCGTGGTCGATCAGGACCAGCCCGCCCTCGAAATGCATGCCCGACCGGGCCAGGGTCACACGGCCGGGCGCCGGGGCGCGGATGGTCGAGCCCTGCGGCGCGGCCAGGTCGATGCCGTAGTGGGGCCGGGCCGGCGTGCCGTTCAGAACGCGCTGGGCGCCCCAGCGGCTGGTGACGCGGTAGGTCTCCAGCGGCCAGACGAAGCCGTCCCGGAAGCCGTCGCCGTCAACACGGCTGGAGAAGGCCTCGGTCTTGACCAGCACCTCCTCCTGTATGCGGGCCAGAAGGGCGGGGTCGGACGGCGCGACCGTCGAGGGCGGCAGGCCGTTGACGGCGGTGGAGGGAAAGCGCCCGGGGGCGACGCTGAGGGTGCGTGAGGCGCTGCGCGCTTCGGAACGGGCCTCGATCTGGACGCTGCCGGGCGCGTCGCGGTCGAAGCCGACCAAGAACCAGCCGTCGGCGGAGGCGGCGGACAGGGCCTCGCCATCGACGAAGATCAGGGCGCGGGGCCAGGTGCGGCCGATGACGTGGCCGCCCTGAACGAAGCGGCCGTCGAGATCGAGGTCGGTGGTCTGGCCATGAGTCTGGCTGCGGGCCTGGCCGGCGGCGAGCAGGGCCGCGCCGCCGGCGAGCAGACCGCGGCGGTCGAGCATCAGGGCTGCTGGCCCAGGCGCTGGAAGGCCTCGGCGGGACCGGCGTAGGCCTCCTGCAGGCTGGCGGACCAGTAGCGCAGGCTTTCCAGCGGGATCGTCTTGCCGGTGACGGCGCAGGTCACGAAGCGGCCCGGTTTGAGCACGACGAATTCGCCGTCGCCGTAGTGAAGCGTGGCCTGCGGATTGGCTGACTGGTCCATGGCCTTAACCTAGCTTGGCCGGTGGCGAGGCGCCAAGGGTTTCCCGTTTCAGAACAGGTCGCCCTGACCCGGCGCGGCGGGTTTCGGCTTCGGCGGAGGGGCAGGACGCGGCCTGGGAGCGGGCGGCGGCGTATCCTCGCCGCCGTCGATGCGGGCGCCCTTCGATCCATCCGAGAACACCAGCCGGACGGCCTGACCGTCGTGCAGCCCTGCGGCGGAGGCGATCATGGCTCCCGTCTCGTCCTCGACGCGGGCGAAGCCGGGCTTGGGCCGTTTGGGGTCGAGGCTGGTCAGGGCGCGGGACAGGGCGGCGAGGCGGGTCTGGTCGCGATCCAGACGGCGGGGAATGACCGCGTCGAGCTTTTCACTCAAGGCTTCAAGACGAGCGGCGCGTTGATCCAGCCTGCGATGCAGGGGGGCCGGCGACAGGCGACCCGTGATCTGAAGCAATCGCCGCTCGCGTCCCGCGACAGTCGAGGACAGACCGCTGCCGAGACGAGCCGTCAGCGCGGCGATGCGATCAGACTCTCGCTGTACGCGCTGGCGTAGCAGGATTGGGCTGAGACGGCCCGACGCTCCGGCCAGCTGCCGCTCATGCACCGCGACGTTGCGGTGCAGGGCCGAGCCGAGACGGCTGCCGGCCAGGTCGAGCCGCTGCTGGGGCAGGGCCAGCAGGTCCTCGGGGCGGGCGGGAAGGCCGCGGGCGGCGGCGCGCAGGCGGGTGCGGCGATCCTCGAGCAGACGACCACCCGCGCGGGCCAGACGACGCTCGAAATCGGCGACCGCGTACTGAAGGTCGGCCAGCACGGGCGTGGCGATCTCGGCGGCGCCGGTGGGAGTGGGGGCGCGGCGGTCCGAGACGAAGTCGATCAGGGTGGTGTCCGTCTCGTGCCCCACGGCCGAGATGATCGGGATGGAGGCGGCGGCGACGGTGCGGGCCAGCGCCTCGTCATTGAAGGCCCAGAGATCCTCGACCGAACCGCCACCGCGCGCGACGATGACCACGTCGGGACGGGGGATGGGGCCGTCGGGAGCCATGCTGTCGAAGCCGCGCACGGCGTTGGCGACCTGACCGGCGGCGGCGTCGCCCTGGACCACGCAGGGCCAGACGATGACGCGGCAGGGCCAGCGCTCGGAAATGCGGTGCAGGATGTCGCGGATGACCGCGCCGGTGGGGCTGGTGACCACGCCGACGACGGCGGGGAAAGCGGGGATGGGCTTCTTGCGAGACCCCTCGAACAGGCCCTCGCCCGCCAGCCGGGCCTTCAGCCGCTCCAGCTGGGCCAGCAGGGCGCCGGCGCCGGCGGCCTCCATGCTTTCGATGACGATCTGGTATGACGAGCGGGCGGGGTAGGAGGTGATCTTGCCGGTGACGATGACTTCCAGCCCCGACTCGGGCCGGACGCCGAGGCCGCGCACCACGCCCTTCCAGACGACGCCGTCGATGGCCGACTTGTCGTCCTTGAGCGTCAGATAGACGTGGCCCGAGGCGTGGTGGTTCACCTTCGAGATTTCGCCGCGCAGGCGGACATGGCCGAAGCGATCCTCGAGCGTGCGCTTCAGGGCGAAGGACAGCTCGGAGATCGACAGCGGCGGATTGTTGTCGCGTGGCGCGGGCGGTTCGTCCGCCGGGCCCTCGAAGACGTAGTCGTCGGTCATGCGGTCAGGTTAGCGAGGTCGGATGCGCCGCGAAACTCAGAACCGCTTCCTGAGGCCGATGGTGACGATGCGACCGCGCGGATCGGCGACGACCGGATCATAGCCGAGGGCGAACTGGGCCAGCGGCGGATCGGAGTCGGCGAGGTTCACCACCCCGAGCGACAGGTCCAGCGAGGGGGTGACGGCGCGGACGTAGTGAAGGTCCACGGTGGTCCAGCTGTCGATGGTGGTGTCGGTGACGCCGCTGCGGTCGTTACTGTAGCCGCCGGTGTAGTGGGCCAGCAGGGTGATGGTGTCGGTCGGACCGCTCCAGCCGACCGAGACCTCGCCCCGGTCCTGCGGCAGGGAGCGGGCGATGGTGTTCAGATTGGTCGAGCCGAGGCCCGAGGTCGCCGCCGCCCCGGGCGTCAGGCGGATTTCGTACCTGTCCACATACGTCCATGTGGCGGCGGCGGAGAGGACACCGCCCAGCAGCTCGCGGGCGTAGCGGGCGGACAGGTCCAGCCCCTGCGTCTCGATGGACGAGGCGTTGATGAAGCGCAGGTCCACGAAGGTCAGGGCCCCGTTGCCCGCGCGGGTGACGCGTTGCTGCGCCGCCGTGCCGGTCAGTCCCGCCAGATCATCGGCGGCGGCCTGATTGATGATCGCCTGCGCCGACTCCTTCACGATCAGGTTGGTGTAGTCGATCCGCCAGGCGTCGAGGCCGAGGCGCAGGCCGGGCAGGGGCGTCCAGATCGCGCCGAGGGTAAGGGTTTCGGACTCCTCCGGCTTCAGGTCGGGATCGCCGGTGGTCAGGGTGTTGACGAAGACGAAGGCGCCCCGGTCCAGCACCGACGGCTGCGACGCCTGTGCGCCCGACAGGGTGAAGACCGATGGGGCGCGGAAGCCCTGACCCCACGAGGCGCGCAGGGCGAATGCATCAGTGGCGTCCCAGCGGACGGCGAGGCGCGGGCTGAGAGCGTCGGCGCCGCCGTCATAGATTTCCTCGCGCAGGGCCAGTTGGGCCTCGATGCGCTCGCCGAGATGCAGACGGGCTTCGGCGAAGGCGGCGAAGACCTCCTGGTCGCCGTCGAAGTCGGGCGAATAGCCGGCGGTCAGCAGGTCACCGGCATTGACCAGATCGCTCCAGTCATGACGGAGGGTGCTGAGGCGGTACTGGGCGCCGAAGGCGAGGTCCAGACGACCGCCTTCCCAGCTGAAGGCGCGCCCGTCGGTCTGGACATCAACGGTGGTCAGGGTCGAGGCGCCGCGCAGGCCCGTTGAGCCGATCAGGCTGGAGACCAGCGCCGGGCTGTTGGTCGTGCCGGTTCCCAGATAAGCGCTGCCGAAGGGATTGAACCACTGGCAGGGGCCGACGCCGGGCGTTCCCGTCGCCGGATCGCAGCCCGCCCCGCCCAGACCGTTCAGGGCGTTCTGCAGGGCCGTGCCGATGGTGTCCGGCTTGTCATAGGCGATGTGCTGGCGGCTGGAGGTCGCGGACAGGTCCCAGTCCCAGCCATTGGCGAACTGGCCGGACACGCCGCCCGCGATGCGCCAGGTTTCGTAGTCGAAGGTCGCCTCGGACGCGCCCGCCTCGGCGCCCAGAAGGCGGCCCCGGAACAGCACGGCCTCGCCGAACGGATTGTCCGGGTGGTTGGTCGGAACCGTCAGGGCGCGGGCGAGGATGGGCAGGGACGGGCTCTGGCGGGCGATGGTCCCGGTCGAGGACCATGCGGCCTGAAGCCGGACCTCGACAGAACCGACCGGTCGGCGCCAGTCGGCGAACAGCTGGGTCCGGGTCTCCTCCGGCGCGAGGTCGAAGAAGTCCGAGTAGTCCAGACGGCAGAAGGCGTCTGTCGGGCTGTTGCGGAAGGCATTGGGGAAGGCCGCGTTGGTGCAGTCGGGGTCGGGGGCGTAGCCGTTCGCGCTCGGGCGGAAGTAGGAGCCCGGCTGGCCGTAGCTGGTCACGGCGGTCCAGCCCGCGCGCCCGTAGTTTTCGGCCTGGGTGAAGCCGCGCTCATTCGATCCCAGCGCCGAGCGGTGGGCCCAGGAGCCCGCCAGCGTCAGGTCGCCGCCCAGAACGGTGGCGCCGCCGATCGCCTCGATCAGGCTTTCCTCGGCGCCGTCCAAAAGGCCGTAGCGGGCGCGCAGCTCGGCGCCCTCGACCTCGGTGCGGGTGACGAAGTTGACCACCCCGGCCACGGCGTCGGAGCCATAGACGGCTGAGGCGCCGTCCTTGAACGCCTCGACCCGCTCCAGCGCGATCAGCGGGACCAGGCTGTTGATGTCGACATAGGCGGAGCCGTCGGTGGCGACCGCCGCGCTTGAGGTCCAGCGCAGACCGTCCACAAGAACGAGGGTCGAACCGAGCCCGAGATTGCGCAGGTTGAACTGGGCCGTGCCCGAACTCTGGGGCTGGTTCAGCTGGTCCACCTGGGCCTCGGAGCCCGAGTTGGCGGTCAGCAGCTGCAGCATCCGGGCCGGGTCCGTGACGGCGGCGGCTTCCAGATCGGTGCGGTCGATGACCTCGACCGGCGCCAGCCGATGGGCGCCGGACAGGCGCGAGCCGGTGACGACGACTTCATCGAGCGCGGTGGGCGACGGCGCTGTCTGGGCGTGCACGGGACCGGCGAAGGCGCAAAGCGCGGCTCCGGCGAGGAGGGTGAAGCGGCGGTCGAGGGGGGAGAACTCAAACATGGTCGGGCGGTTTAAGCCGCCTTGCGTATGAGTGACAGAGTGAAGCTTGACCTTGCGCCAAGGGGAACATCGTTCAGGTGTGGGTCGTTTGCTCAGACATGGCCGCTGACCCGCCCAACACAGACCCTATTGATCAGGACCCCGGCGAGCGCGAACTGAGCCGCCGGACCGGCTCGCCGGAGGCCGGCCTGTGGCTGGTGATCGGCGGACTGCTGATGCTGGGCGGGGTGGCCTACATCGTCTTCGCCCTGATCTGACCAAGGAGTCCCTGATGATCCGGACCACTCTCGTCGCGGCCGCCGCCGCCAGCCTGTTCGCCGTCGGCGCCTGTTCCGACACCACTGACGATGTCGTGCAGGCCCCCGCGCCGGGCGCCGCCCCCGCCCCCGTGACCGAACAAAGGGCAGAGGCCGTTCAGGACGCCGTCGCGCCGGCGTTCGGCATGACCCGCCAGCAACTCGAGGACGCTGATCTGGTGTCGTCCGCCTATACCGATCTCGGCGACGTCGAGAGCCTCGTTCTGGACGCCAACGGCATGCTGACCCACGTGATCATCGAACTGGAAGGGGCGGGCGACCGCAAGGTGTCGTTGCCTGTCAGCCAGGTCAGGGGCATTGCACATGATGACGGCAAGTTCACCGATCTGACCACGGATCTGGGCGCGGCGCAGCTGGCGGCCCTGCCGGAATGGACCCCGCCGCCCGCGCGTTGACGCGCTTTAACCGTCCTGACGACTTGACCGTCTTCGCAGGTGCGGTAGTTGCGCTGTCATGAACATCCTGCTGGTCGGATCGGGTGGGCGCGAGCACGCCCTGGCGTGGAAAATCGCCCAGTCGCCGCTCGTGAAGCGTCTCGTCATCGCGCCGGGCAATCCGGGGATGGAGACGCTGGGCGAGCTGGTGGCGGTCAAGGCGACGGACGCGGAACAACTGGCGGCGGTGGCGCGCGAGATTCGCGCCGATCTGGTGGTCGTCGGCCCCGAGACCGCTCTGGAGCAGGGACTGGCCGATCGGCTGGCCGCCGCGGGCATCCCCTGCTTCGGCCCGAGCGCCAAGGCGGCGCAGCTGGAAACCTCCAAGGCCTTTTCCAAGGCCTTCATGGAACGACACGAAATCCCGACCGCCGGTTTCGGCGTCTATGAGCGGCTGCACGAGGCGCGGCAGGCGCTGACCGTGTTCAAGCCGCCGTATGTGATCAAGGCGGACGGGCTGGCGGCGGGGAAGGGCGTGGCCATCTCGCCCACCAAGCGCGAGGCCGAGCGCGAGATCGAATGGATGCTGGGCGGCCGCTTCGGCCAGGCCGGCGCCCGTGTGGTGATCGAAGAGTTCATGGACGGTGAGGAAGGCTCGCTGTTCGCCCTCTCGGACGGCCGCAACTATGTCCTGCTGGGCGGGGCGCAGGATCACAAGCGCGCCTACGATGGCGATCTGGGCCCCAACACCGGCGGGATGGGCAGCTATTCGCCCGCGCCGGTGTTCACCCCCGAGCTGGTCGAGGCCGCCGAGCGCCAGGTGGTGAAGCCGGTGATCGACGGCATGGCCGCCGAGGGCATGCCCTATCGCGGCGTCCTGTACGCCGGGCTGATGTCGACCGCTGAAGGTCCCAAGGTCGTGGAGTTCAACGCCCGCTTCGGTGATCCGGAGTGTCAGGTGCTGATGATGCGTCTGGGCGGCGACATCGTGCCGATGCTGCTGGCCTGTGCGCGAGGCGACCTGAGCCGGGCGACGCTGCCGGAGTTTCTGTCCGAGACCGTGATCTGCGTGGTCATGGCCGCGCAGGGCTATCCGGACAGCCCGGTCGAGGGCTCGATCATCCGCGGCGCCGAACAGGATTTCGGCCCGAACGTGCAGGTCTTCCACGCGGGCACCAAGCGCCGTGAGGACGGCCAGCTGGTCGCCGCCGGCGGTCGGGTGCTGAACATCTGCGCCCGTGGCGCGGACATCGCCGAGGCCCGCGAGCGGGCCTATGCCGCGATCAGGAAGATCGACTGGCCGGGCGGTTTCTACCGCACCGACATCGCCTGGCGCGCGCTGGAGCGGGAGTAGGCGCGAGCTGAGGCTTTGCGCGTCCAGATTGAGGGCAGGTGCGGCGGTCTGGCCGGTGTGTTAGCCTTTGGGCATGGACGAGGCCGACAAACAGTTCGCCGAAGAGCCGCCAGGCTTCGACGCCGAGGACGCGCTTGTTCAAGACGCGCGCGAGCGGCAAGCCATGGCGGATGTCGCGGCCGGGCGGTTCATCAGCAATGAGGCGATGATCCGGTGGCTTCGGACCTGGGGCGATGAAACGCCATCGCCGCCACCCGAATGCGGCGAGTAGTCTGGTCGCCGGGTGCTCGGTCAGAGCTGCTCGCCATTCGTGACTATGTGCGAGCCTTCAACGTGTCCGCGGCCCGGAAGCTGGCCGAGCGTTTGATTGAAGCTGCAGGAAACCTGACCGAACACGCCGATCGCGGACGCATTGTGCGAGGGAGCGTGTGAGAGTTGGTGACGGTTCGGCCTTATATCATCCGCTACGAGATCGCCGATGAAGAGGTTCGCATCCTCACGATCCGGCACTCCGCGCGGCAGCCTGAACAAGAGCCGCCTCCCCCCACGCGAGCATCATAAGCAGCGTAGCTATACGGACTTATGCCTAACCGCTGATTAGTCGGGTTTTCAGAGAGCGATGGCATTTGGGATGTCTCCCCCTTTCTCTGCCCCGGATCGCCCCATGAAAGCCCTGACGATCGGCAAACGCATCAGCCTGCTGACCCTGCTCGCTGTGGCGGGGCTTTTGATCGTGCTGGGGCTGTCGTTGATGCAGCTGAACAGCACGCTGCGCGGCGAGGTCGCGGACCGAACCCGCAAGACGGTGGAGGTCGCCCACAGCGTGGTGGCCCACTATCACGCCCAGCAGACCGCCGGTTTGATGACCGAGGCCCAGGCCCAGGAGGCCGCCAAGGCCACCCTCAAGAGCCTCCGCTATGGCGGCGAGGACTATTTCTGGATCAACGACATGCATCCCAACATGGTGATGCACCCGACCAATCCGAAACTGGACGGCACGGACATCAGCGCCAACACCGACGCCGACGGCGTACGGATGTTCCAGAAGATGGTCCAGGTGGTCCGCGCCGACGGCGAGGGCTTTGTCTCGTATCAGTGGAACAAGCCCGGCGAAGAGCAGGCCTCGCCGAAGATTTCGTTCGTGAAGGGCTTCGCGCCGTGGGGCTGGGTGATCGGCTCGGGCGTCTATACCGACGAGATCATCGGTCTGGTGGCCAAGGCGGCGCTGGGACTGGGCGCTATGGCGCTGCTGGTGATCGCGGCCATGGGTGTGGGCGGCGTGCTGATCGGCCGTTCCGTCTCGCGCCCGGTCGTGGCCCTGTCGACGCGGATGCGCGCGCTGGCCGCCGGGGACAAGACCTCGGACATTCCGGGCCTGCAACGTCGTGATGAAGTGGGCCAGATGGCCGCGGCGCTGGAGGTCTTCCGCGAGGCCGCGATCACCGCGGATCGTCTGGAGGCCGAGGCCGTCGCCAACCGCAGCGCCACCGAGGCGGAGCGGGCGAAGAACCAGCAGATGACCGAAGCCGCCGCGCGCGAACAGGCGGTGGTCGTGGCGGCTCTGGGCGAAGGCCTGGACCACCTGATGCGGGGCGACCTGACCTACAGCCTGACCCAGACCTTCCCGCCGCACTACGCGAAGCTGCAGAACGACTTCAATGCCGCCATCGCCCAGTTGAAGACGGCCATGTCGGCGGTGGTGACCAATGTCTCGGCGATCCGTTCGGGCTCTGGCGAGATCAGCATCGCGGCGGACGACCTGTCGCGCCGTACTGAACAGCAGGCCGCCTCGCTGGAGGAGACCGCCGCCGCGCTGGACGAGATCACCGCCACGGTGAACCGCACCGCCGCCGGCGCCCGTCAGGCCTCGCAGACCGTGCAGGCGGCGAAGGATGACGCCGAGACCAGCGGCAATGTCGTGCGCGACGCGGTCGGCGCGATGGGCGCGATTGAAAAGTCCTCGCAGGAGATCAGCCAGATCATCGGCGTGATCGACGAAATCGCGTTCCAGACCAATCTGCTGGCCCTTAACGCAGGCGTTGAGGCGGCGCGGGCGGGCGACGCCGGGCGTGGTTTCGCGGTGGTGGCCTCGGAAGTCCGGGCTCTGGCCCAGCGGTCGGCGGACGCGGCCAAGGAGATCAAGACGCTGATCTCGGCCTCGACCCAGCAGGTGAACGCGGGCGTCAATCTGGTCGGCCAGACCGGCGAGGCCCTGCAACGGATCGTCAGCCGAGTGGCCGAGATTGACGGACTGGTGTCCGAGATCGCCGCCTCGGCGCTGGAGCAGGCCACGGGTCTGCAACAGGTCAATACGGCCGTGAACCAGATGGATCAGGTGACTCAGCAAAATGCTGCGATGGTCGAGGAATCGACCGCCGCCAGCCATTCGTTGTCGCAGGAGGCCGAGGTGCTGGCCGGGTCCGTGTCACAGTTCAAGATCGGCGGACCGCAGGCCCCGTCACGCGCTCCGGCCGCTCGCCCGGCCCCCGCGCGTCACGCGCCGGTCCCGCAGATGCGGACCGTTGGACACGGCGGTGCGGCGCCGCAGTCTCACCCGGCCGAGGACGGCTGGGAGGAGTTTTGAAGTCCCACTACGGACTGAAGCGAAGTGAAGGGCCGGGTTGGACGATGTCCGACCCGGCCTTTTGCTGTCAGGCCCAGGCGAACAGCAGGCGGCCGTCGCCCATGCGCTCGCGCAGGCGGGGCAGGTCGGTGTGGGCGACCGAGAAGCAGCCGTAGCTGCGGCCCAGCTTGCCCTCGCGGGCCAGGAAGTCCGGATCGGCGTAGTCGGCGCCGTGGACGATGATGGCGCGCTCGCGGGCGTTGTTGTTGGTGTACTCCAGCCCGTCCAGCAGGACGTTCGGGCCCTGCTGGGCGCCCCAGCCGGCGCCGGCGGTGGCGAAGGCGCCGACCGAGGACTTGTAGCTTTCCGGGGTGTTGGAGAAGGTCCGGGCATAGCCGGAGTGGTCCGGGTCCGAGCCGCGGCCATGGCAGGTGCGCATCAGGGTGACGGCGCCGCCCTCGAGATCGACCTCATACAGGCGCTCGTCGCCCGAGAATTTGGTGAAGTCGACCAGATACATGCGGTCGCGCCTGGTGATCTTGTGGCCGTGGATGTCCATGGCGGCCAGGGCGCGTTCCATAAGTTCGGGGCGAACCTGACCGCGCGGATCGAGCAGACGGGTGGAGTTCAGCTGGGCCGTGATGGCCTCGGGCTCCGCGGCGCCGACGACGATCCGGGGCGCCGGGACCTGCGCGAGCTGCGCGGAGGTCTGGGGCAGGAGGGCAGCCGTCGGCCGGGTCGCCGCCGCCGAGGCGCAGCCCGAAAGGAGAGCAGCGCCGCCCAGAATGAATCCACGTCTTGCCAGCCGCATGCGACGCCCCTCGCACGTTTCACAGGAAGCGACAGTTTGTTTCAAAGCGGACAGGAATGGCAACCTCAGCCTTGGCGTCCGGTGGTGGACAGGGCGGGTGATCCGGGGACGGATCCCGAAATCGGGCGCCGGGGCGGTCGCGGACGGTCACACATGAGGCCTCAAGCCTTGCCGCTCAAAGCCCCACGACGAGGGTGCTTTATCCTTGCGGGGGAACGGCGTTCCCCTAACTGCGGCGGCTTTGCGCGATCAGATCACGCAAATTGTGCGCTGCGATAAAACTCTCGTGATCAGAGGGAACCGAGCAAGGACCGGAACCCCGTCTCGTCCTCGAAGGTCGCCTTGACCGGCCAACTGACCACGCGCGCGCGCCATTCGGGGGGCAGGCGGGACCAGTCCTTTTCGGTGGTGACGAGGGTGGCGCCGAAGGTTTCCGCCCGGTCGGCGAGGAAGCGCAGGTCTTCCTCCTTGAAGGCGGCGTGATCCGGGAAGGGGGCGAAGTCGGCCAGTTCGCCGCCCGCGGCCTTCAGCGAGCGTTCGACCTTCCACGGCTTGGCGATGCCGGCGAAACCGAGCAGCGGGCCTGATGGCGGCGGACCGGCGGGCTCCAGCCGGGCGATGAAGACGGGCAGGGCGCCGAAGGTCTCCACCAGTTCCGGATCAGGCTCGGCCAGATCGGACGGCATCAGGATGACCACGGCGTCGGCGCGAGCCAGCCCGGCCTTCAGCGGTTCGCGCATGGGGCCGGAGGGGAAGACGGAGCCGTCGCCGAAGGGCCATTCTTCATCGCGCGTCTCGCCGTCCACGACGATCAGGCTGAGGGTCTTCTTCAGGGCCGGATTCTGATGACCGTCGTCCAGCACCAGCGCCTGCGCGCCAGAGGCGGCGGCGGCCTTCGCTCCGGCCACACGGTCACGGGAAATCCACGCCGGGCTGTCCAGCGCCAGCATCAGGGGTTCGTCACCCACATCGGCGGCGGTGTGGGTGGTCAGGTCGACACGGACGGGGCCTTCCAACTTGCCGCCGTAGCCGCGCGACAGGGCCTGGGCGTCGACGCCGGAGGCGCGCAGCAGACGCAGGACCTCGCGCGCGATGGGCGTCTTGCCCGATCCGCCCACGGTCAGATTGCCGATGGAGATGATCGGCACGCCGGGATCAACCGGCGTCGCCTTCGCGATCCGGTTGGCCGTGACGCCTGCCCAGATCCACGAGACGGGTTTGAGCAGCATCCGCGTCATGGCCGCGTGCTTGCGGTCGCGCAGGTACCACCATCTGGGGGTGCTGAGGCTCATCGGCGTTTCCGGGGCGCGGGCGGCAGCAGGGGATGCAGGCTGTCGATGAGCCGCTCCAGACCCGAGCCGGCCTCGGCGGCGGCCCGGCGGCCGCGTTCCCCCATGGCGCGGGCGGCCTTGTCATCGGCCAGCAGGGGCGTGAGAGCGCCCGGCAGGTCCCACGGGGCGGCGACGATCTGGAGACCGCCCGCCTCGACCAACGCCTCTGTGACAGCGGCCCAGTTGGTCATGTCCGGCCCGGTGATGGCGGGCTTGCCCAGACGCGCGGGCTCCAGCGGGTTGTGACCGCCGACCGGGGGCTTCTCCAGCGCCGCCGAGAAGCTGCCGCCCATGACGACGACGTCGGCCAGTCGCAGGAACAGACCCATCTCGCCAAGGGTGTCGGCGACGTAGAGGTCGGTGTCGTTGTCCGGCTGACGGCCCTGGGAGCGCAGGGCGAAGCGGTAGCCGTCCCGGGTCAGGGCGGCGGCGATGGCGGCGCTGCGTTCCGGGTGGCGGGGGATCAGGATCAGGCAGAGGCGGTCGGTCAGCTTGTCCAGCGCGCGGACGATGGCGATTTCCTCGCCGTCGTGGGTGCTGGCGGCCACGACCACGGGCCGGTCGCCGATGGCGGCGCTGAGCCTGGTGAAGGCCGCGCCGTCATGCGGCGGGGCCTCGCCCGCCAGCTTCAGGTTCACATGGCCGTCGATCCGGGCGCCGAGGCTTTCCAGCCGGTCGGCGGACACGCCGTCCTGCGGCAGGACCACGTCGAAGGCCGACAGGATTTCACGCGCCGCGCCGGGGAAGCGCCGCCAGCCGGCGACGGTCTTTTCGGTGATGCGGGCGCTGGCCAACACCAGCTTCACCCCGCGACGACGCGACTCCAGGATCAGGTTCGGCCACAGCTCGCTTTCGACGAAGATTCCGACGACAGGCTTCCATTTCGTCAGGAAGGCGTCGACGGCGCCGGGGGCGTCGACGGGAGCAAACTGGTGGATCACGCCCTCGGGCAGGCGGCGGGCCAGCAGGTTGGCGGACGTCAGCGTACCGGAGGTGACGAGGATGTTCAGGTCCGGACGGACGGCGCGCAGCCGCTCGACCACGGGCAAAAGCGACAGGGTCTCGCCGACGCTGACGCCGTGCAGCCAGACGACCTCTCCGTCCGGGCGGGGGACGCGTGTGGTCCCCAGCCGTTCATCGACGCGAACGGGGTCTTCCTTGCCCTTCTTCGCCCGACCGTCGAGCAGGCGGGGGGCCAGAGGCTCCAGCATCCGGGTCAGGAGCCGGTAGAGGATCAGGGCGGGGCTCAAGGTCAGACCCGCTTCAGGCCGGTGATGGCGTCGGCCTCGGCCTCCACCGCATTGAGACGCTCGGTCCAGGCGGCGACGACGTCGGCCATTTCGGCGCCTTCGGGATAGTCAGCCACGTCCCAGACAATGGCGCCCTTGCCGAAGGGCAGGGGCAGGACGGCCTTGTCCCAGCTGTTCAGGCGGATGGCCGGATTGCAGCTCAGGCCGATGAACAGGGCGGGGGCGCCCGAAATCTTCGCCAGCATGGGCAGGCCCTCGGCCATCTGGCGGGCGGGGCCGCGCGGGCCGTCAGGGGTGATGGCCAGACCGCCGACCTTCAGCTGCTTCAGCCCGTCGCGCAGGGCCTGTGTTCCGCCCTTGGCCGCCTTGGCCTTGTCCTTGTTGGTCGAGGAGCCGCGCACGGCGGGGAAGCCCTGACGGGCGACGGCCTTGGCGATGAACTCTCCATCCGCGCTGAGCGAGATCAGGGCCTTGGCGGGCGTGGCGCGATCCAGCGGCCAGCAGGCGGGGCTGAGGCCGATGCGCGAGTGCCAGAAGACGGCCAGCACGCCGCCGCCCTGTTTCCAGACCGCCTCGGCCGCGCCCTCGTTCTGATGGGTCCAGCGGATGGTGGCGAAGCAGAAGCGCATCCATGCGGCGAGCACCCACGCCAGGGTGTTCTGGATGAAAGGAATGCGCAGGGGTCTCATGAAAGCCCTCCCCTCGAGGGGGAGGGTTGGGTGCGGTGGGGGCAGGTCATTGCAAGGCGAGCCATAAAGGCTCCGTCGTCTCGCGCGCCATACTCCGTGACAGTGTGCCGCCACCCTATCCCCCGGCTCCTTCCCCCTCGAGGGGAAGGGGAGATGTTCGACGCGACACTCACGACACCACCTCGACCGGATCACCGTCGAGCGACTGCTGCCTGGCCAGACGGGCGTAGAGGCCGCCCTTCTTCACGAGGGCCGAATGGGAGCCCTTTTCGACCACCTTGCCCGCCTCGATCACATAGATGCGGTCGGCGTTGCGGACGGTGGACAGGCGGTGGGCGATCATCAGGGTGGCGCGGCCCTCCATCAGACGCTCCAGCGCGGCCTGAACGAGGGTCTCGCTTTCTGTATCGAGGGCGCTGGTGGCCTCGTCCAGCAGCAGGATCGGCGCGTCCTTCACGAAGGCGCGGGCGATGGCGATGCGCTGGCGCTGGCCGCCGGACAGGCGCAGGCCCGCTTCGCCCGCGCGGGTCTGGTAGCCTTCGGGAAGGGCGGTGATGAAGTCGTGGGCGGCGGCGCTGGCGGCGGCGGCCTCGATCTCGGCCTGGGTGGCGCCGGGGCGGCCATAGGCGATGTTGGCGGCGATGGTGTCGTCGAACAGGAAGGGCTCCTGCGTCACCAGCGCGATGCGGCTGCGCAGGTCGTGCAGCTTCAGCTCGCGGATGTCCCGACCGTTCAGGGTCACGGCGCCGGCGGTCACGTCATAGAAGCGGGGCAGCAGGGACAGGATGGTGGACTTGCCGCCGCCGGAGGGGCCCACGAGGGCTATGGTCTCGCCCGGCTTCACGGTCAGGGAGACGTCCGACAGGGTCGGGGCGCCGCCCTCGGCCGCCGGGGCGTAGGCGAAGCTGACGTGGTCCAGCGCCACGGTGACCGGCCCGGCGGGCAGGTCGGCGGCGTCGGGCGCCTCGCGGATTTCCGGCTGGATGTCGAGCGAGCCGAACAGACGACGCGCGGCGGTCAGGCCCTCGGTCATCACGGTCTGGAGGTTGGTGACCTGACGCAGCGACTGGCCCGCCGACATCAGCAGGCCGATGTAGGCGGCGAAGGCGCCGACGCTCATCTGGCCCTGACGCGCCTGCCAGCCCGCATAGGCCATGACGGCGGCGACCACGATCATGGCGACCAGATTGGAGAAGGGACCGGCGAAGGCGCGGCTGTCGGCGGACTTGATGACGTGACGCTGGCGGCGGGCGACGACCTCGCCGACGCGGGCTTCCTCGGCCGCCTCCCGGTTCTCGATCTTGATCAGGCGGACGCCGTCGAGGTTCTCCATCAGGGCGGTCGACAGGTTGCCGGTCTCGACCATGGCGCCGGTGGTGGCCTTGCGCATCCGCTTGCCGAAGCGTTGAAGGACGTAAGCGATCAGGGGCGCGCCCAGCAGGACGATCAGGGTCAGCTTCCAGTCCGACCACGCCATGTAGGCGATGACCGCGATCAGGGTCAGGCTGTGCTGGGTGTAGTTGACCACGCCGTTGGTGAAGGCCTCGCGCACCAGATTGGCGTCGAACAGGACCGAGGCGACGAATCCGCCCGAATGCTGGCTGCGCAGGCGGGCCAGATCGGCGCGGATCATCGAGCCGAACAGCTTGACCTGAATGTCGCCGACGATGCCGTGGCCCAACCGGTTGACCAGCGCCGCCTGACCCAGCGCCGCGATGGTCCAGATCACCCCGGCCCCGACGATGATGGCGGGAATGCCGATCAGGGCATGCTCGGGCTGAATGGTGATGACGCGCCAGATGGTGACCGGCTTGCCCAGGAACAGGCCGTCGATGGCGGGTTGCAGCAGTTGCAGCACGGTCGCGGCCATGACGCCGACCACGGCGGCGCAGGCGATGGACAGGAACAGCGGCGTCCGGTGGTGCGAAAGATAGTCCCGCCAGATACGCCCCAGCAGCGGGCGCAGGGCTTCCTTCTCATCGTCGGCGGGGGCGGGCGTCGTCATCGCACCGAGGTCGGACGACGGGGGAAGGAAGTCAAGCCGCCTATGACTTGAGTGATGTCCGGGCGTCCTCGTCGGTGATCAGAATAACGCCTTCCGCGCCCTCGATGCGTTCGGCGGGCGCGACGGTGGGATTGGAAGGATAGCGTGAACCGTCGAACTTGAGCCGGGCTTCATAGCCGTTGATGAGTCCGCCGCCGCCGACACGCACACCGATGTCTGGCAAGCCGTTTGTTCGGGTTGAAAGCACCCGGACAGGGGCGCGAGTGACCGACGTGTCGCCCAGCACCGCATAGGTTCCGCCGGTCTTGCGCAGGATCAGCAGTTTGCAGCCTCCGCTGCCGCAGAATTCCGGTCCGACCAGATAGACCAGTGTCAGGGCCTGCTCGCCTTCGCCCACCTCGCGCGCGACGTACCCGAGCGGCGCCATCGCATCGGCCGTCCGCTCTTGCAGAAACGCCGTGAGAGCCGGGTCGGCGCCCGGTGCGGGCGTTGCGGCAGGCGCGGGGCGCTGCAGGTCAGCTGCGGAGCTTGCCTCGGTCGGCGTCCCCGTCCCGGCGCCGGGCCGGCAACCCACGATCAGAAGGGCCGTGGCGACAAGGGTGACAGCTTTCATGGCGGCTCTCCTGTGGTCGGTAGCGTAGACTCAAACCGCCAGATGACGATTGGCTCCAGACCCTCTATCTCCACACTCATGTCGTCCTACGATCTCTCCACCCGCGCCGGCCGCTTCAAGGCGCGCTGGGACTATGTCTGGAAGGACCACGCCTTCCTGCGGCGGTGGTTCATGAACGCCCACTGGCTGGGGCCGGATCTGGTGCGGACGAACCAGCCGTCACCGCGACAGCTGGCCTACTGGAAATCGCAGGGGATCAAGACGGTCATCAACCTGCGCGGGGCGCGGGATGAGGCCTATTATGCGCTGGAGAAGGATGCGTGCGAGCGGCTGGGCCTGACCCTGATCGACGCGCCGCTGGACAGCCGCGATCCGCCGCAGACGGATCGCATCCACCGGGCGAAGCGGCTGTTCGAGACGATCGAATATCCGGTGCTGATCCACTGCAAGTCGGGCGCGGACCGGGCGGGGATGATGGCGGTCTTCTATCGCCACTTCCATCTGGGCGAGCCGATCAGCGAGGCCATCGGCCAGCTGTCGAAGAAATACCTGCACCACCGCGAGGGGCTGACGGGGGTGCTGGACTATACGCTGGAGAAGTATCTGAAGGAGGTGGAGCCGACGGGCGTCAGCTTCCTCGATTGGGTCGACAGCCCGGCCTATGATCCGAAGGCGATACGAGCCGAGTTCAAGGGGCAGTGGTGGGGCACCCTGCTGACGGAAAAACTGCTGAAGCGGGAGTAGGGCTCAGCCCTCCGATCAGCCCCAAGGGCCGCGCGGGCCGTCCGGCGAGGTGGGATTGGATCCGCGCTCCTGCGCCAGTTCGGCCTCGCGGCGAGCCTTGCGCCGGGCTTCCCAGTTCCGGAACCAGCGGGTCCAGGCCATTTCATTGCGCAGGGCCATGACCCAGATCGCCAGAGACATCAGCAGGAAGACCAGCATGCTGATCTCCTCGACGCCGAGGGTGCGGCCAAACAGGGTCATGGCGCGGTCTCCGGTTCCTGAGGCAGGCACAATGCCTGCCCCGGCTTAGTGTTCCGCCGCGTCGCCGCGCGGGTCGATCAGGCGGTGGGCGTGCAGGATGAAGTAGCGCATGTGGGCATTGTCGACCGAAGCCTGGGCCTTGGCCTTCCAAGCCTTGCGCGCTTCCTCATAGTTGGGGAAGGCGCCGACGAACTCGATCTGGCTGACATCGCGGAAGACGGGCGCGTCCAGATGGCGCAGCTCGCCGCCGATGACGATGTGAAGAAGTTGGGCCGGATCGGCGTTCGTGGTCATGTTCTCGTTCCCGGGGGGAGGGCAGTCAGGGGTGTCACCGTCCCACGAGCAGGTTGAGATCACCTGAAGAGACGGATCAGCGGGGCGCGAGCGGAATAGGCCCTGTGCGCTTCAGGATCAACGGGTGGAGGCCCGGAGCGGCGCAGATCAGGCTGGTTTGTCGCGGATCGGGCTGGTTGAACCGCCACGGAAGACCGTGGTGGTCGCTGACCTTGGCGCCGGACTCCTCGGCGATCAGGGCGCCGGCGCAGACGTCCCAGTCCCATTTCGGCGTCAGAGCGATGGCGGCGTCGAAGGCGCCCGCGGCGACCAGGGCCATGCGGTAGGCGAGGGCGTTGCGCTTCTCATAGCGCATGGGCGGCCAGGGCTCGGGCCACAGCGGGCCCTCCATCAACCGGGCGTCGGCCAGCACCGAGGCGTCATCCAGATCGGTGGTGTCGGACGGGGTGATCGCGTGCTCATTCAGGCTGGCCCCGCCGCCGAGTGTGGCGACGAAGGTCTCGTTCAGCATCGGCGCATGAATGACGGCCGCGACCGGGCGGCCGTCCTCGACCACGGCGATAGGGATACACCACCACGGCTTGTCCTTCATGTAGGCAACGGTGCCGTCGATGGGGTCGACCACGAAGATGCGCCGCTTCGTCAGACGCTCGGCGGTGTCGGCGGTTTCCTCGGACAGCCAGCCGTAGTCGGGCCGGGCGGCCAGCAGCCGGTCGCGCAGCAAGGCGTCCACCGCCAGATCGGCGGAGGTGACGGGCGAGCCGCCGGACTTGGACCAGATCTTCAGACCGGCCTCGCGCTCGGACAGGGCCAGTTCGCCGGCGGCGAGGACCGCCTCGCGGATGAGTTCGAGATCGTCCGCGTAATCCGTCATTTGCCCGCGATGGCCACCGCGTCGAACAGCAGGGACGGGCTGTTGAAGCCGCCCCGGAACTCAAGGTCCGAGGCGGGGATCAGACGGGCCCACAAATCCTTCAGATTGCCCGCGACCGTGACTTCACTGACCGGATAGGCGCGCTCACCGTTCTCGAACCAGAAACCCGAGACCCCGGCGGACCAATCGCCCGTGTTGCCGTTCAGCGAGGGGCCGAACATGGAGGTGATCAGCAGGCCGGTCCCGGCGGCGCCCATCAGACCATTCAGGTCCTGCTCGCCGGCTTCGAGGTGCAGGTTGTGCGTTGAGACGCCGGGAGGACCGGCGAGGCCGCGCGAGGCGTGCCCGGTCGAGGCGAGACCCAACTGGGCCGCGCTGGAGCTGTTCATCAGCCAGGTGGTCAGAACGCCGTCCTCGACGATGGATTGCTTCCAGACCGCGACGCCTTCGTCATCGAACGGGGTGGAGCCGAGGCCGCGCGGACGGAAGGGATCGTCGATCAGGTTTACGCCCTTCGGCAGAACAGCTTGGCCGAGCCTGTCCTTCAGGAAGGAGGTGCCGCGGGCGATTGATGCGCCGGAGATGGCGCCCAGCAGGGGCGACAGGACCTGGGTGGCGATGCGGTTCTCGAAGATCACCGGTGCGGTGGTCGAGGCGATCTTGCGCGGGCCGGTGCGTTCGACGGCGCGCTTGCCCGCATAGGCGCCGATGGCTTCGGCGGAGGGCAGGTCGGAGAGGTGGCGCACGGCGCGGTGCTCGCCGCCGCGTTCCATGGCGCCGTCCTTCTCGGCGATGACGCCGACGCCCAGCGAGAAGGCCGAGCCCTGATAGGCGCCGTCGAAGCCGTGCGAGGTGACCAGACGCCAGCGGCTGGACGAGGCGGCGGCATGACCGCCTTCGGACTTCGCGACACCTTCCACGGACAGGGCGGCGGCCTCGGCGGCGGCGGCGGCGGCCTCCAGCTCGGCGGCGCTGCGCTCGGCCGGATCGTAGAGGTCGAGATCGGGGAAGGGGCCCTTGGCCAGACGATCCTGCGGCGCGAGACCGGCCCAGGGGTCTTCCGGGGCGAGACGGGCCATGGCGACCGCGCGTTCGACCAGACGGGCGCGGGTCTTGTCCGACAGGTCCGAGGCCGAGACGGTGGCCTGACGCTTGCCGATGAAGACGCGCAGGCCGAGATCGCGGCTTTCCTCGCGTTCCACATCCTCCAGCGCGCCGTTGCGCACGCCGATGGAGAGGGAGGCGCGTTCGGAGGTCACCGCCTCGGCGGCGTCCGCGCCGGCCTTGAGGGCGGCGGCGATCAGATCGGGCAGGATGTCGGAGGCGGCGGCGTCACGCGGGGAGGTCATGCCCCGATATGGCCGGGCCTCCGTCCGCGCGCAACCGCCGTCAGAAGACGGCGGCGAAGATCAGCAGGCCCGCAGAGCCGATGAAGGTCAGATAGGTCAGGATCATGCCGAGCATCCGGCCGACGGCGGGCTGCTTCTCCTGACCCATGCCCCAGGCGTGCAGGGCTCGGCCGATGAAAAAGGCGCCGCCCACGGCGTGAACGATGGCCGCGCTGTAGAAGACCGCGACCACGGCGAGGGCGATCAGAGCCAGAGGGATATACTCAATGGCGTTGCCGAAGGCGCGGGTGGAGGCGGTCAGGGCGGGATTGCCGCCGTCGCCGACAGAGACCTTCAACTTGCGCCGTCCGGCGCTGATCCGCATCGACAGCCACAGGATGAACAGCAGAGACAGGCCGGTCCAGAGGGCGACGGCGCGGAACGCCTCGGTATGAAAGGCCAGGGCCTGTTCGATGCTCATGGTGTCCCTCCCCGGGGATATGGTCAGTTTTCGCGCGCGATTGGATAGAGCCGGTAGTGATCATCATAGAACGGCGTGCGCTCGTAGAACCACTGCAGGCGGGCGTCGCCGTTGGCGGCGAAGTCGGGCTCGGCTGCCAGCTTGGCCTCGAACTCGGCCTTCAGCGCCGGATCGGCGGCCATCATGCGTTCGGCCAGCGGGGCGATGGCGTAGCCTTCGATGTATTCCACACGGCTGAGGACCTCGGGGAACATGCCCCAGGCGAAGAAGCTTTCGGACGACTGCGGTTCCAGCAGCAGAACGACGATGTCGCCCAGCGGCTGGTCGGTCGGCACGCGGACCGAGCCGGTCGGGAAGGTCCAGTCGCGCTGGAGCGGCGTGACCTGCGTCACGGTCGTCTGGACGTGGCCCTCGTTGGCGCGCGTGGCGAGGCGCGGATCGTTCAGGCGCAGCATCTCGACGGGGACTGTGCGCGGGGCCGAGAGGGGCTCCATGGTCACGCCGTGGATGCGCAGGCGTTCGATGATGTCGGTACGATAGGACGGCACCCAGTAGGCCTCGGGCCGGCGCAGGGTCAGCGTCGGGTGCGAGGAGTAGAAGGGCATCTGCCAGACCTGCGGGTCCGGTTGGCCCAGCCAGCGGATCTCCCGGCGGCCCGAGGCGGGGCTGTCGTAAGTCTCGTAGGTGATGCCCTTGAAGGCGCGCGTCGAGGACGGCTGTTCGTCAGACGCGAAGTTGGCCGGTATCTCGGCGGGACGCAGGGCGCTGTCGGCGGCGATGGCGGTGCGCAGGCCCGCCCCCTCGGTGGCCAGCAGTTTCAGGGTGCGCTCAAGGAAGACATAGGTTCCCAGAACGCGCTGTTCGTGCGGCTTGAGGCTGTGGTTCTCGATCAGGATGGTCGGGACGTGAGCCGCCGAGCCCCAGCCGTTGGAGAACCGCTCGCCCAGCCCGCCGTCGTTCAGGCCCGCGCGCGGGTTCTGGTCGTCGATGCCGAACACCAGTTCGCCGGGGATGTGGCCGCGGGCCTCGAGCGCCGCATTGATCGCGGGCTTGAAGGCGTCGTCCAGCCAGCGGGCCGTGGCGGGCGAGCGGGAATACAGGCCGTTCTCGCCATTGTAGCCGTAGGTGACGTCGTACTGGTAATCCATGCCGTCGGTGACGTGGATGTCGACGTAGAGGTCGGGCCGGTACTTCACGATCAGGCCGCGCACCGCCCGCATCTCGGGCTGGTCCAGCTTCAGGTAGTCGCGGTTGAGGTTCTGGTTGGTCGCCGTGTTGCGCCAGCCCTGAATACGGGGCCCGCGCTGGTTCGGGCGGCTGTAGGCGCTCGCGCGCTCGTGCCCGTCGACGGACAGGATCGGGATCAGGATCAGGTTGACCCGGTCCAGCAGGTCATCCTTGCCGTAGAAGGCGATGTCGCGCAGCAGCATCATGCCCGCGTCCTTGCCGTCGATCTCGCCGGGGTGGATGCCCGCCTGCGCCAGCAGCACCGACTTGGACGGATCGAAGGTCGCGCCGTCCTTCGAGGCGATGACGGCGTAGATCGGGCGGCCCTCGGGCGAGACGCCGAACTGTTCAATGCGGATCAGGTCCGAGGCGGCGTCCAGCCGGTCGAACCACGCGCGGGTGTCAGCATAATCGGGGCTGAAGTCGTGGTCGGGATCAGCCTCGAACGCGGTGACCCACGGGTCGGAGGCGTCGCGCAGCAGGTCGCGGCTGGCGCCGTTCCATTCCGGAGCCGGGGGCAGGAAGGGTTGATCCCACGGCGCGGTGTTGGAAACAGACTGGGCCATGGCGGGACTCGCGAACAGGAGGGCGGCTGCGATCAGAAGGGGCGTGCGCATGGCGCCCTTCCTCGACCAAATGACGGGTTGCCGCAAGCGGGTCAGGCTTAACCGGTGACCCCGAGCGCGGGCGACCAGGCGCCCGAAGCCATCAGGTGGATCGCGGCCTGAGACGCGCTCCACAGGCTGTAGGCGAGCACGATCAGAAGGGCGGCGATGACGACGGGGCGCCATGGCGCGAACGCCGCGACGGCGGTGGTGCTGAAGAATATGCCGAAGCCCACCCACAGGCGGACGGTGGACAGGGCGGCGAAGCCCGTGTTGACGCTCATCAGTCCGAGGAACAGCAGGCCGACGCAGAGGTTGGCGGTCATGATGCAGCCGAACACCAGCCTGCGGTGCTTCCAGAAATGCTGGTCGAGATCTATCCGGCCGTGTTGGCCCTCGGCCGTAAGGCGCGGGAAGGTCACGCTGGCGGCGACATAGAAGGTGGAGGCGATGATCAGCCCGACGATCAGCAAGGCCGAATTGAACGGCGCGCCGCGGAAGATCACCCAGGCCTGGTTCCAGAAGGTGACGACATCCAGCGCGACGAAGGCCGCCAGCACGGGGGTCAGCCAGCCGAAGCGAACACGCTCCTTCTCATGCAGCACGCGGGCGAAACCGCCGACGAGTTCGGCAACGCACAGGCCCAGCAGAAGGCCGTAGAAGCTGAAGAAGAACTCGAACGCGCTCATGGCCCCACCCTTGTTCCGGGCAACCTATGCCTTGGGGCGCCGTCCGTCACCCTCTCCGCCCCCGCAAACGCAAACAGCCGGCGCCGCTCCCGGAGCAGGGGCGACGCCGGCTGTTAAAAAGCCGGATTGGCCTTGCGCCGTCAGGCGCCGCGCTTGGCGACCAGGCGGTCGACGGTGGCCTGGGCCTCGTTGCGACGGGTGGTGTGCCCGGCGATCTCGGCGCGTTGGGCGGCGCTGAGGCCACCGGCGGCGGCGCCCTGCTCCTGGATCGCTTCGATCTGGGCGTTCAGGTCGGCGACGGTGTCCTGGGCGTCCCAAAGCTGCTGTTGTTCAGCGGGGGTGAGGCGCGGCGGCTGCACGCGACGCGGACGCGAGGCGCCGCGGGCCGAATTGCGACCGGTCAGGACCTGCGCGTCGGAAATGGTCGGAATGCTGATCACCGGCATGGCGGTGGCGACGGCGAGAACGGCGATGAGTGCGCGCATGAGGGGCTCCGTGTCCAAGCGAAGCCCGGACGTTAGATTACAAGACTGTCATTTGGGAAGCGTTTTTCTGACACAGATGTTGCACTGCATCGTGAACAGCGGCGCCGGGAACACAACGGGCGCGACTACCTCCAGATCGGCGTCTTGTCGCCGGGCAGGCCGAGGCGGTCCCACATGTCTGAGACGCGGTCGATGACCTCGGTCTCCATGCGGATTTCCTCACCCCACTCGCGCTTGGTCTCCGGCTCCCACTTGTCGGTGGCGTCCAGACCGATCTTCGAGCCCAGCCCGCTCTCCGGGCTGGCGAAGTCGAGATAGTCGATCGGGGTGTTCTCGATCAGGGTGATGTCCCGCGCCGGGTCCATCTTGGTCGAGATGGCCCACATGACGTCCTTCCAGTCGCGGGCGTTGATGTCGTCGTCCACGACGATCACCCACTTGGTGTACATGAACTGGCGCAGGTAGCTCCACACGCCCAGCATCACGCGCTTGGCGTGGCCGGGATAGGCCTTCTTCATCGACACCACGGCGATGCGATAGCTGCAGCCCTCGGGCGGCAGCCAGAAGTCGGTGATCTCCGGGAACTGCTGACGCAGCAGGGGGATGAAGACCTCGTTCAGCGCTTCCCCCAGCACCGAGGGCTCATCCGGCGGGCGGCCGGTGAAGGTGGTGAGGTAGATCGGGTCCTTCCGCATGGTGATGGCGGTGACCTGGAAGACCGGGAAGGTCTCGACCGAGTTGTAGTAGCCGGTGTGGTCGCCGTAGGGTCCCTCGGCGTGGTGCTCGTCCAGCAGGACATGGCCTTCCAGCACGATCTCGGCCTGGGCCGGGACCATCAGCGGCACGGTCTTGCAGGGCACCAGCTCGGCCTTGGCGCCACGCAGCAGGCCGGCGAACTGGTATTCCGACAGGGTGTCCGGCACCGGGGTCACGGCGGCGAGGATGGTGCCCGGATCGGCGCCGAGGACGATGGCGGCGGGCAGGGGCTCGCGCGAGCCGGTCTTCTTGTGACGGGCGTAGTGCTGGGCGCCGCCGCGGTGGGCCAGCCAGCGCATGATCGCCTTGTCCTTGCCCAGCACCTGCATGCGGTAGATGCCGAGGTTGAAGTCGTCCTCGCGGGCGTCGGACGGCCCCTTGGTGACGACCAGACCCCAGGTGATCAGCGGCGCGGGCTCGCCGGGCCAGCAGCCCTGGATCGGCAGCGAGGTCAGGTCGATCTGGTCGCCCTTCAGCACCACCTGCTGCACGGGCGCGGTCTTCACCGTCCTGGGGCGCATGGCCATGACGGTCTGGGCCAGCGGCAGCATCTCCATCGCGTCGCCGAAACCGCGCGGCGGGGTCGGGTTGCGAAGGAAGGCCAGCAGTTCGCCGACCTCGCGCAGTTCGGCGGCGGTGGTGCGTTGCTTCTTCTCCAGCGTCACCCCCATGGCGACCCGCTTCACCGTCCCGAACAGATTGGCGAGGCAGGGGATGGGGCTGATCGTGCCGTCCGGCATGACCGGCTTTTCAAAGATCACCGCCGGGCCGCCGTTGCGCAGCAGCCGGGTCTGAATCTCGGTCATCTCGAGATGAGTGGAGACCGGCTCGCTTACCCGAACGAGCTCGCCCTCGGCTTCGAGGATTTCGATGAAGTCGCGCAGCGATTTGTAGGCCATGGGCGGAGGCTTAGGCGGACCGACTGGTTCTGTCACGCCGCCTTTGCCGTGTCGCGTCAGCGCAGACCCGACCTCAAGCCCATTCTTCGTCCCACTGGAAGGCCTTGTCGAGCCAGTCGCCGAGGCGGCCGTCGGGACGGGCGAGGGCGTGGATGCGGTCCATCTCTTCCGCCGACAGTGCGAAGTCGAAGATGTCGAAGCTTTCCTCGGCGCGGCTGACCTTGCTGGTGCGGGGGATGGCGATGATGTTCTGCTGGATCAGCCAGCGCAGGGTGACCTGACCGGCGGACTTGCCGTGCGCCTTGCCGATCTCGATCAGGGTCGGATCGGTGGCGATGTTGCCTTGGGCCAGCGGTGACCATGCGGTGATCGACGAGCCCAGTTCCTTCGCCGTGGCGATCAGCGACGTGAGTTTCAGGTAGGGGTGATACTCGACCTGGTTGGTGACCAGTTTCGCCTTCGACAGGCTCTGGGCGCGGGCGAAGTCGAACGACGGGAAATTCGACAGGCCGATGCTCTTCGTGAAGCCCTGCTCCAGCGCCTCATTGAGAGCGCCCAGCGTCTCCTCGAACGACGGCTCGGGTTTGGGCCAGTGCAGCAGCAGCAGGTCGGGCGTGAAGCCCAGCGCCTCGGCGGACTCCTTCGCCTGCTTCAGCAGGTCGGCGCGGTGGAAGTGCGCGACCCAGATCTTGGTCGTCAGCCAGATGTCCTCGCGCTTCACATGGCCGGCGGCGATGGCGTCGCGGATGCCGTCGCCGACCGCCGCCTCGTTCTTGTAAATCCACGCCGTGTCGATGTGGCGGTAGCCGATACGCAGGGCCTCGGCGACCATCTTGCGGGCGTCGGCCGGCTCCAGATTCCAGGTCCCGAAGCCGAGCAGGGGGATGGTGTGGCCGTCCACGGTGATGGCGGGCTGGTCGGTCATGGGAAGGCTCCGGGAATGGGAGGCGCTTACCTATGCCGTGACGTCGCCGGTTCAAGCAGCCAGTCCGCCATTTGATCCCAGAACGGCTCCATGCCCTTCCGGAACGCGCCCTCGTGGCCGATGCGCTTCAGGCCGAAATCGACGGGCGCGAGCACGGTCATGTCGCGCGGGGCGTTCGGGTAGACCTGCATCAGGATCGGCCCGGTCACGGGTGTGGCGATGGGGTCGTCGGTGAATATCCACGAGTGGATCGGGGCGGTGACGGCGTCGAAGTGATGCGGCCTCAACTCATGCTTCAGCTCATCGAGGAAGTAGGGCTCCTTCAGGCACCAGCGTCGCCAGGTCTCGAAGACGCCGCGTGGCAGGTCGGTCCCGGCCCACAAGCCGCCGCCCTTGATATAGCCGTGCCGGGCCAGGCTGAGCGGGCCGAAGCCGAGCCAGAAGAATAACTCCATGGGATTGTAGGACCGGTGGTGGCGGCCCCAGTAGCCGCTGCCGACCGAGACGAAGGCGTGTTTCGAAATCCGGTCCTGATTGGGCATGAAGCCGAGGAAGTGGCCGCCGACGCTGTGGCCGACATGGACGAGCGGCCGGTCCGGCGCTGCCTCGATAAGGGCGTCCAGCGCCGCGGGCATGTCGAGACGGCCCCAGTCGACATAGTCCATCTGCATCGCCGCCAGATCGTCTGGGCGCGAGCCCGCGATGCCGCGGAAGTCATAGGTCAGGACCGCCGCGCCCTTGCCCGCCAGATACCGGGCGAACCGGTCGTAGAACCCCTTGGGGAAGCCGGTGCCGGAACTGACCAGAACCGCCACGATCGGCTCGGAGGCGGAGACCAGCCGCATCGACAGCGGATAGCCGTCGGCGGCCGGGGCGGTGAAGTCGCGGATCGTCAGGTCGGTCACGATTGAGGTCCGTAGTGATTTGAAACGAACCTAGTGGATTGACCCGGCGTCAGGTCAAGAGCTTGGAGCCGGGCGACGGAACCGCTAAAGGCGTCGGCTGATTTGCCGAAGAGCCATTCCATGACCGACCTTCCCGACCGCCTGTCCGTCGATCCCGACAGCAAGTTCCACGATGCCGACCTGCTGGCGCAGGGCATCGGCGTCCGCTTCAAGGGCGAGGAAAAGACCAACGTCGAGGAATACTGCATCTCGGAAGGCTGGGTCCGTCTGGCCGTCGGCAACCGTGTCGACCGCCGCGGCAAGGCCCTGACCGTGAAGCTGCAGGGGCCTGTCGAGGTGTGGATCAAGGGCGACGCCTGAGCCCTGTGACGACCGTTGAGGGCGCTGCTGACACGCGGCGCCCCGACATGCTTCCCGGTGCGACAATGTGGGTCTAGGGTCCGGCTCCATCGTTGAGTCCCCCCGGAGCCGTCATGCGTTTGTCCGCCCGTCTTCTCGCCGCCAGCGCGCTGGCGCTGGGCTTCGCCCTTCCGGCCGCCGCACAGGACGCCGCGACGATCCAGCGGGCCGAGCGTATTCGCGACGCGGCGCTCGAACAGAATATCGCGCTGGACTACGTCACCCGCCTGACCACGACCTTCGGCGCGCGCCCGGCGGGTTCGCCCTCGGAGCAGGCCGCCGCCGAATGGGCGGCCGGCTATATGCGGGAGCATGGCTTCCAGAACGTGCGCATCGAGACCTTCCCGCTGATCGGCTGGGAGCGGGGGGAGGAGAGCGCCTCCATCGTCGGCGCGCATCCGCAGCGTCTGGTCGTCGCGGCGCTGGGTCATTCGCCCGGCACAAACGGCGTCATCGAGGCCGAGGTGGTGCGCTTCACCAGTCTTGAAGCCCTGAACGCCGCCCCGGCCGGATCCCTGACGGGCAAGATCGCCTATGTCGACGCGGGCCAGATGGTGCGCATGCAGGACGGCGCCGGTTATGGCCCGCTGACCCGCATCCGCGGCGCCGGCCCCGCCGCCGCCGCGTCCAAGGGCGCGGTCGCCTTCATCATGCGCTCGGTCGGCTCGGATGAGCATCGCATGCCGCACACCGGCACCACCCGTTATGTCGAAGGCCGCGTGCCCCTGCCGGGCTTCGCCCTGTCGGCGCCGGACGCCAGCCAGCTGTCGCGCCTGATCGCCAGCGGCGAGACGGTGCGTCTGCGCCTGTCCTCGACCGCCCATACCTATGAGACCGTGTCCCAGAACGTGGTCGGCGAGATCACGGGCGCCTCGCGTCCGAACGAGGTGATCGTGCTGGGCTCGCACATGGACAGCTGGGATCTCGGCACCGGCGCCATCGACGACGGCGCGGGCGGAGCGATCACCCTGGCCGCCGCCAAGGCCATCGCCGAAAGCGGCCGTCGTCCGGCGCGCACGGTGCGCGTGGTCCTGTACGGCTCGGAGGAAGTGTCCCAACCAACCGATACAGGCAACGGCGGCGGCGCCTATCTGCGCGGCATCGGCGCGGCGGTGGACCAGCACATCATCGCGGGCGAAAGCGACTTCGGCGCTGACCGGGTCTATGCCCTGCAACTGCCGCCCGGCGCCCAGAACGGCGCCTTCCAGCGCGCCGCGACGCAGGTGCTGTACCCCATCGGCGTGCTGGCCTCGCAAACCCCGGAACTGCATGGCGGCGCCGATGTCGGCCCGCTGGCCGAGGCGGGCGTGCCGGTGTTCGGCCTGAGCCAAGACGGCACCCGCTATTTCGACCTGCACCACACCGCCGACGACACCCTGGACAAGATCGATCCGGAACAACTGAGCCAGAACGTGGCCGCGTGGGCCGGGCTGGTGTACCTGATCGCCGATTCCGACGTGGACTTCCGGGCCCTGCGCTCGGCGGCGAGTGCGCCTGCTCACTGACGGATCGCCGCGAGCGTGGCGAAATTGGTAGACGCAGGAGACTTAAAACCCACTACCGTAGATTTACGTATCTAAATCAATGGGTTAGGAGGAGTAGAGACTTACACATGCCTTACACAGTTGCCGTGAGCGGCAAGGAGGTCATGTGTCGGAGTCTCACTCCCTCATGGATGGAAAGCTCCATGTGTACCGTCGCGAGAACAGCCGCTTCTGGCAGTGCGCGACGTACCTGAGCGGTCGCAACTATCGTCAGTCGACGAAGGAAACGAACATCGCCTACGCGCGAGAGTTCGCCCGAGACTGGTATCTCGATCGCGTAGCCGAGGACCGGTTGCGGAGGCACGGCGTGTTGCCGACGGCTCCAAATTCGATGGTCGTAATTCCGGAGCGGATCGCCCCGCGCCGAAGCGGCGAGAAGACATTCCGCGAGGCTGCCGCGGCGTTCGAGAAGGAGTACGCGGCGATGACGCTGGGCGAGCGCAACGCTCAGTACGTCGCGAGCAAGGGTAGGGTGATCCGGCTCTACCTGAACCCGTTCTTCGGCGACCTGCCGATCTCCGAGGTCTCTGCAGGTCGGATTCAGGACTATCGGCTTCAGCGGGTTACACCTCCCGAGGAGCCACAGCGGGTGCGCTTCGTCTCAGACGGTCGGGAGCGGATCGGCAAGGCCAAGGCCTGGAAGCGTCCGAGCCGGCAGACGCTCCACAACGAGATGGTCTGCCTCCGACAGATCCTGAAGAGCGCCAACCGCAAGGGTTGGATTTCGGCCCTCCCCGATATGAGCAACCCCTATCGTGCGTCCGGGAAGATCAGCCATCGGGCCTGGTTCTCCCCCGAGGAATACAAGCGGCTCTACGAAGCGACGCGGGAGAGGGCAAAGAACCCGAAAAAGGAACGGTGGCGCGAGGAGTGCGAGCAGTTCCACGACTTCGTCCTGTTCATGGTCAACACCGGCCTTCGTCCCGACGAGGCGCAGCGTCTTGAGTTCAGGGACGTCTCCATCGTCGAGGACGAGGCCACCGGCGAACGGATCCTGGAGATCGAAGTCCGGGGAAAGCGGGGCGTCGGGTACTGCAAGAGCATGCCGGGCGCCGTGCGTCCCTTCGAGCGGGTCCTGAAGCGCAAGAACGGCCAGCCGACCGATCTGGTTTTCGGACTGGTCCAGCGCGAGCTCCTGAACGCCATCCTGGACGAACTCGGGCTCAAGAAGGACCGGGACGGCAAGCCGCGAACTGCCTACAGCCTGCGGCACACCTACATCTCGATGCGACTAATGGAGGGGGCGGACATCTACCAGGTCGCCAAGAACTGCCGGACCAGCGTGGAGATGATCGAGAAATACTACGCCTCGCACATCAAGAACGTGCTCGACGCCTCGGCGATCAACGTCCGCAAGGCGAAGCCGGCCAAAGGGCGGGCAGGGACGGCTCAGGCGGCGAACGTCGACTGACCTCGCCTTGGCGATAGCGGCCGAACGCGGCTATAGAGCCGGTTCGGCTCGCGGGCGTGGCGAAACTGGTAGACGCAACGGACTTAAGCTGAGGATTGAGTGCGCCGGGGGAAATCCCGGACGTAGAACCGCTCAAAGTCGGGGAACCCTGTCAAATGGCGATCCCGAGCCAAGCCCGTCTCTCGACGGGAAGGTGTAGAGACTAGACGGGCGGCGTCTAAGGCCTTCGGGCTATGACGAAGGGATAGTCCAGACCACGAACGCCCTCGGGCGGCGGCGAAAGTCGAAGTGGTATGAAAATCCGTCGGGCTTTGCCCATGCCGGTTCGACCCCGGCCGCCCGCACCAACCCGAATTCGATGAACGCTGCGCCTTGAACTGGTGGTGTCCGGTTCCGATGTCTCAGGCCCCCCTGAGAACGGAGAATAAGAAACCATGGGAGAAGCCCGCACGCCGCTGTTCGCCTACGTCGATGAATCCGGAAACACCGGAAGGAACATCTTCGACACGGCGCAGCCCGATTATTACACCGCCGCCCTGGTCAGCCGGGGCGACTTCGACCGGAACTACGGCGACAAGGTCCGGGCCATCGCCGGGAAGGTCGGCGCTACCGCCATCCACGCGAACGAGCTCGGTCTCGGGCGACTGGAAACGATCGCTGACGACCTGCTCCGGTTGCTGCATCGCGCCGGAGCGACCTTCTTCGTCTCGAGGGTCGAGAAGAAGTACCTGCTGGCGACCAAGATGTTCGACACCCTGTTCGATTCCGGGGAGAACGCCGCCGTCCCGTGGCACGCCTATAATCTGAAGCCGCTCAAGATCATCGGAGCGTTCAAGCTCGCCGGCGTCATCACCGATGATATCGCCCGGGATTTCTGGACGTGCCTGCTGATGCCCAAGGAAGCGGACGCGCGCGCAGCGCTTCCGCCGATCTGCGAGGCGATCAAGGCCCGGCTCGACATCCTGCCCGATGCGCGTTCGCGCGAGTTGCTGGGGCAGGGGCTGGACTGGATCATCGCTCACCCGGAGTGCGTCCAGTTCGCCACCGAGCAGAAGCTCGCCAAACAAGGCCACTTCCCCAATCTGGTGGCCTTCGCGAACCTTCTGGAAGGGCTTCAGTCCATGTCCAGCCGCCTGAACAAGAAGATCGCGTCGATCATCCACGATGAGCAGAACGAGTTCGGCCGTACGCTGAGCTCCTGGCACGGTCTGTTTTCCAACGCCTCGCCGGATGTCATCGAATGGGCTGGCGAGCGATACTCCCTGCAGCGGGCTCCGGGCAGTCTCTTCGTCATGAAGCCCGACGATCAGAGCGCCGGCATCCAGATGGCTGACGTCGCGCTCTGGCTTTACGGTCAGTGGCTGAAGGGGAAGGACCTGCCGGAGAACTGCGAGCGTCTGCTGCTCTTTATCCTCGCCAACGGCTGGCACAACGACTTCTCCTTCAAGGGGGTCGAACACTCGCTGCTCAATCAGTTCGGAGAGGTGATGTTCGGCGACATGCCTGAAGAGAAGCTGGAAGCGGGTCGAGCGCTTGTGAAGATGACCATCACCTCCGGGGCGCGGCGCGCGACGCGCTGAAGCCTGGCGGTCGCCGGCTCGCTTCCCTTCCCTCGCGTTACACGCAGCACCGCGTGCGCCAGCCTCGCCCGCCGCATGCGGACGGGAGGACGCAGCGCCTCCTCGAACCCTGACGGGAGGCGAAAGTCGTTCATGGGTCGGGCGTCCAGTACGACAGATTACCCGCGAAGGCGTCCCGCACCCCGACCAGGTGCGCGCGGATTTCGTGCGCATAGGCGTCCAGCTGGGCGACCTCCAGGTCCAGCACCGCGCCCTCCATCACGGCCGTGTTCAGGGCCCGGGCGATCTGGTTGATGTTGACGCCGATCCGGCGAAGTTCGCGCTGCACCTCCAGAAAAGCGATCGCCTCGCCACGGCTGAGCTGAGGTCGGCCATGCAGCCGCGCGCGGATCAGAGCTACGGTCCATTGTGTCCGGGACTGGCCTCTCCGGGCCGCCTCGCGCTCCAGGGCGGTCATATCCTCGATGGTCAGCCGCAGGCCCAGTTTGGCCTTCAGGCGCGCGGGCGGCGTCGCCGGGGCCTCCGGAAGCGGCGCCTGGGCCGCCGCTTCCATCAGCCGTCGCAGGAGCCGCGCGCGTCCGCCGCGCGAGGCCGCGGCGGCGTCGAAGCGGCGGATCAAATCGGGAGGGAGGCGAAGGGTGAGGCGATCCATGGGCGAGTGGGTCTGTCAGACATTGCCGGCGCAAAGCCTATCCTGCCCTAGACCCTCACCCCCTTCGCCCCGTAGGCTTACGGGGCTGCCCGACCTCCCCTCGGCGGCCGGTTCCGGCCGCTCGCCCGCCGCCCTGAAGGGCGCCCCAACCAGGCGGGAAGAGGAAGACCTCGCGGCGCGCCCGCTCGGAGGGTGGGTCTTTTTCCCGCCCTACCGGTGGGGCTCGTGCGAACCCCACCTGGGTCCTCAGTCTGCCGCTGAATCAGCGGGACGTTAAGCAGCGCATCTGGCGTAACGATCGTAAGCATACCCAGTCAGGTAGGTCATGACGGTGCCATACTTCCGCAACCCCGGAACCTTGTTCGCCGCCCATCGCACCCATAGGTTCGTGGGGAAGGAGTTTCCGCCATGTCCACCCCCGCCTCACCGAGCGTTGTCCCGTTCCCGCCGCTCGCCCCCGCCCCGCCCCCCGCCAAGACCGCCGCGTCGCAGGACCGGATCTGGGGCAAGGCCGTCATCGCCAACGGTTATGCCGGCATCCCGTCGATCCTGATCCAGGCGCAGTCGCGACTGGGGCTGACCGCAATGCAGTTCAACATCCTGGTTCAGCTGCTGGACTATTACCGGGACCCGAACCGCGCTCCCTTCCCGTCGCGGGCGGAGCTCGGCCGCCGCATCGGTGTGAAGCCGAAGACTATCCAGACCAATATGCGGCAGCTTGAGCAGGCCGGCCTGGTGCGTCGCGAGATGCGCAAGACGGCGGCCGGCGACTGGGCCTCCAACATCTACCATCTCGATGGTCTGATCGAACGGGTCCGCAAGCTCGAACCCGAGTTCACCCAGGCGCGCAAGGATCGGGAGGCCGCCCGGCTTCGTGTCTCCACTCCGGTGGGACTGCGTCAGCCGTAAAGTCCGGGCCCAGAAATGATTTACCCCGGGGGCATGCTTTGCAGCAGAGGCGATCCCGGGGTGTACGCAGGTAGAGATAATCCATGACCCACCCTGATGCAAGGCCGGCGGCCGACGCCGATGCGGTGGAAGCCGCGCTCTCTCTCGAACGCTTCGCCCGCTATGTCGCGTGGGCGGAAGGCGACCGCGAGCGCGCCGTGGCCCTCTATACGCTGAACACCCAGGTCTCCGAAGCCCTCTATGTGCCCCTCCAGGCCCTGGAGGTGGCGCTGCGCAATCGCATCCATACGGTGATGTCCGAGGCCCATGGCCCGGGCTGGTTCCAGCCCGAGGCCGGTCACGTCACCGACCGTCAGGCCGAACAGGTGCGCACGGCGATCGCCGAGCTGACCGAGGCGGGCAAGCCGATCGAGGACGGCCGCGTGGTCGCCGCCCTGACCTTCAGCTTTTGGACCTCGATGTTCGGGCGGGAGCAGGACGATCTGTGGAAGCGCACCCTGCACCGGATCGCCACGCGGGAAGGCCGCTTCCTGGCCAGGAAGGACTTCACCGCGCGCCTGACACAGGTGCGGCTCCTGCGGAACCGGATCGCCCACCACGAACCCATTCTCTACTGGAACCTGCCCAAGCTGCATCAGGCCATGCTGGAGATGACCCGCTGGCTGTCGCCGGCGATGGACGACTGGCGCGGGACGGTCGACCGCTTCCCCGAGGTCCACCCGGCCGAGCGTCTCGCCCTGCCCCGCCCCGGGAAGGACGAGGCGTGAGCGAGCCTTCCGGGACGACGAGCCCGGTCATCGACGTGAACATGCTGAGGCGGACGGCCATCGAGGCGCACGGCCTGATCCACGCCGACCGGGCCTACTGGCTCTACTACGACGAAACGAACAATGTCCGGCGACTGCATCTCCAGGCCGACGCCTTCAACGTCCCGGATCTGAACTGCTGGGTGCTCGGCGGTCTCGGTCGTCGGGATTCGACCCCGATCGATGTCGCGCCGCTGAGGGCGCGGGCCTTCATCCAGCCCAACGCCGAGGAGCTGCATTTCGCGCTCTTCGGCCGGGGCGAGTTTCCGAAGGTCCTCGGGTCGAGGAAGCTGGAAACGTTTCTCGACTGGGCGCTGGAGGAAGACTTCCTCGTCCACTACCTCGCGCTCGACCCCTTCTACTGGTCCGTCGTCGATGTCGTCGACTCGGTGCTGGCGGCCGGGAAAATGCCGGATGGCTTCGGGGAAACCCTGAAGTCGGACCTCTGCACCGTGCTTCGCGCCGACCGGGCCCGGACCGCGGCCCTGATGGCCCGGTTCGACTATCCCGACCTGAAGCCGGAAAACCGGCACGCCTTCATGACCGAGTTGATCGCCTTCGCGGAAGATCACGCCGGTCTGCTGGATCATTTCGGCTACCAGATGCTGCGGGGCCTGCTGCAGATGGGCCGCCACCATCCCTTGCCCTTCATAGAGGGCGGGGAAGCGCGGGTTCTGATCGACGGCTTCCGGGATTTCTTCCTGGAGCGCATCTGCATCCTGAAGAATGCGAGCCACATCTTCGACGCCGAGGACGTCGTCTCCGGCGAGCTCGCCCGGATGACGTTGACCGACGGCGACTCCCCCTTTTGCAACTATCGCTTCGTCGAGAGGTCGCATGACGATCCCGGCGTCCAGGTCGTCGAGCTTGACCGAGAGGTAGTCGCGGTCTTGCTGGCTCTTGCGCTTCCAGGCGGCACCGAACTCGGTCTGGCCGGCGAAGATCCGGAAGTCGGGGGCCTTGTCGTCGTTCTTCTCGTTGGGCCGAAGAACCGCCGCCTTGACGTTCAGGGTGAGGGTCTTGATCGAACCGGTGTAGCCGTCGCCTTGGGCGGTGAAGGTGCCGATGGTGGCCATGACAGTCTCTCCTTTGCTTCGGGCCACGCCTGCCGCGGCCTCGATGGCGATCGGGAGACCGGGGCCCGGGCGGCGCGCAGGGAGAGCGGAGCGAGCCCCCGCAGCGAAGCGGAGGACCGCGACAAGAGACTTTCTTGTTTCGCGAGGAAGGCCGTCAGGCCGGGGATGAAAGTCGCGCAAGCGGTTGCGCCAGCCGACCGGGTTTCGGTCAGATCCGCCTCATCGAGAGGCCGCGCCGGCTGGCGCGAAAAGGATGCGAGACCCCGGCCGCCCCGAACACCCCGTCACCGCTATCGGTCCCCGGCATGGTCGGTCAGGCCCCGACCCGCCCAGGCTCAAACCGGCGCTCAGGCGGCGGCGGGGAAGACCTTCTCGACGTCGAGGCTCCCGGCGGGCAGAGCCCGCAATAGTTCGGTCTGGGGCCGCTGAAGGTCGAGCCAGGCCGCACCATCCTCGGGCCGAAGCACCACGATCTGCCGGTCGTGATAGGGGGCGATATCCTTCCCCGGCTCGGTGGTCAGCATGGCGAAGGCGCCCTCCTTGATCAGGCCCGCCACCCAGAAGAGCCGCTGGCCGGACAGGGTGAAGCGCCATTTGGTCTTTCGCTTCTGTCCGGGTTCGGGGTCGGTGAACTCGAAGAAGCCGTCCGCCGGGATCAGGCACCGGTGCGACCCCTCGAAGGATCGCCCGTCGGATCGGAAGTTGAAGACCGGGCGTCCGCCCTGCCCCTTCCAGGCCCAGGGGGTCATGACGGCTTCGGGCCCCTCCGCCCCCATCTGGATGATCGGGGCCCGATCCCCGATGCGGATCGAGGCCATCGGGCCGAAGTTCGGCATGCCGCCGGGAAAGACGAGCCGATTTCCCGTCAGATTGAACGCCGCGATCACATCGTCGAACGGCAGGATGAGTTGGTACTCGTTGCACATGACCTGAGCTCCCGTGACGTCGCGCCAAGGATTTCACGGCTCCGGGGTCGCCGCAAATCCCGGGGGAAAAGGCGCCGGCCGGATTGACTCCGGCCTCACCTTCGAACCAGAACATTTCAGGAACATTATAGAGACGAGGAGGAGTTCGTCCATGCTGGCCGCCCGCTCGGCCCACTTCGACGATCTGCGCGCCAAAGTTCGCGCGCTAGAGCAGGTTGACCGTCGCGCGGCCGGCGTGCTGCCGTTCGAGGTGGCGACGCTGGACGCCGCCCTGCCGGGCGGAGGTCTCGCTCTCGGGGCGCTCCACGAGGTGGCCGGGGGCGGCGACGATGCCGTCGGCGGCGCGGCGGCCGCCCTGTTCGCAGCGGGCATCGTCGCCCGTCTGCCCGGACCGATTCTGTGGTGCATCACCCGCCCCGACCTGTTCGCCCCCGCGCTCAACCATGCAGGGCTGGGACCGGACCGGGTCATCTACGTCGAGGCGGGCGACGAGAAGGCGCTGATGGCCTGTTTCGAGGAAGGCCTGCGCCATGGCGGGCTGGCGGGCGTCGTCTGCGAAACGTCCCGCCTGACCATGACCGCCTCACGTCGGCTGCAGCTGGCCGCCGAGGCGTCGGGCGTCATCGGCCTTGCGGTCCGGCGATGGCGCCGGGCGGCGGAGGCCGCCGACTTCGGCCAGCCGACCGCCGCCGCCACGCGCTGGCGCGTCAGCGCCGAGCCATCGGCGCCCTTGCCGGTCCCCGGGATCGGTCGGGCGCGATGGCGGATCGAACTTATGCGTTGCCGCGGCGCCGACGCGGCGGACTTCATTCTGGACGCTTGCGATGAGACGGGTCCCATTTCTCGTTTCTGCGCGGCGCCAGTGGTTGCGACGAGCTGTTCGCCCAGGCCGCCGCCTGCGGCCTGGAGGCGCTCGCCATCACCGACCGGAACAGCGTCGCCGGCATCGTGCGGGCGCATGAGGCCGCCAAGGCGACCGGGGTCAGACTGGTGATCGGCTGTCGTCTCGAACTCGTCGATGAGACCGCCATACTGGTCTACCCGACCGATCGGGCGGCCTATAGCCGCCTGTGTCGATTGCTGACCCTCGGCAAGGGGCGCGCTGGCAAGGGCGCGTGTCGCCTCGACTGGTCCGATCTGGCGGACCATGCCGGAGGCCTGATCGCCGTGCTCGTCACCGATCGCGCCGATGCGTCGTGCCGCCGACGCCTCTCGGCCCTGGCCGACATCTTCGGCGCTGACGCCTTTTGCGCCCTGACCCTGCGGCGACGCCCCCGGGACCAGATGCGGCTGCATCAGCTGTCGGAGCTGGCGCAGGATCTTGGGGTGAAGACCGTCGTGACCAACGACGTCCTCTTCCACCACCCGGACCGCCGCATCCTTCAGGACGTGCTGACCTGCATTCGCGAGGGCTGCACGATCGACGATGTCGGCTTCAAGCGGGAACGATCGGCCGATCGTCATCTGAAGCGCGCCGAGGAGATGCACCGGCTATTCGCCCGCTATCCGGACGCTCTGCGCCGGGCGGTCGAGATCACCGAGCGCTGCCGGTTCAGCCTCGACGAGCTGTCGTATCAGTATCCCAGAGAGGCCGCCCTGCCCGGCCTGACCCCGCAGCAGGCGCTGGAGCGACTGACGTGGGAGGGCGCGGCCGATCGCTACCCGGACGGTCTGCCGGACAAGGTCCGCGCCAGCCTGAAGCATGAGCTGACGCTGATCGAGGCCCTAGGCTATGCGCCCTATTTCCTGACGGTGAACTCCATCGTTCGCTTCGCCAGAAGCCGGGACATCCTCTGTCAGGGCCGGGGATCGGCCGCCAACTCGGCGGTCTGTTTCGTGCTGGGCATCACCTCGATCGACCCGGGCCGCAACGACCTGCTGTTCGAACGCTTCGTCAGTCAGGAGCGGAAGGAGCCGCCGGACATCGACGTCGATTTCGAGCACGAACGACGCGAGGAGGTGATCCAGTGGGTCTATGAGACCTACGGCCGCGATCGCGCGGCGCTGTGCGCCACCGTGATCCGCTACCGGTCGCGCGGCGCCTTGCGCGACGTGGGAAAGGCGCTCGGCCTGTCCGAGGATCTGATCAAGACGCTGTCGTCCCAGGTCTGGAGCTATTCGAGCGAGGGCGTCGAGGATCGACACGCCGAGGAACTGAACCTGAACCTCCAGGACCGCCGCCTCCGGCTGGCGCTCGACCTGTCCCGCCAGTTGATCGGCTTTCCCCGGCATCTGAGTCAGCACCCGGGCGGCTTTGTCCTGACGGACGACCGACTGGACGATCTCGTCCCCATCGAACCCGCAGCCATGAAGGACCGCCAAGTCATTGAATGGGACAAGGACGACATCGATGCCCTGAAGTTCATGAAGGTCGATGTGCTCGCGCTTGGCATGTTGAGCTGCATGCGGCGGGGCCTGGACCTGCTGCGAGACCACAAGGGCGTCGGGCTCGACCTGGCCTCTATCCCGGCCGAGGATCCGAAGACCTATGCGATGATCCGCAAGGCGGACACGCTGGGGGTCTTCCAGATCGAGAGCCGGGCCCAGATGGCCATGCTCCCCCGGATCAAGCCGCGCACCTTCTATGACCTCGTCATCGAGGTGGCGATCGTTCGCCCCGGCCCGATCCAGGGCGACATGGTCCACCCCTATCTGCGACGACGCGAGGGCAAGGAACCGGTCGACTATCCCAAGCCGGAGCTGGAGCGGGTGCTGGGCAAGACGCTCGGCGTCCCCCTCTTCCAGGAACAGGCGATGCGGGTCTGCTATCTGGATCAGGACAACATCGACAGCGCCTTCTTCCATCTGGAAGAGGACGCAGAGTTCTATCTGCGCCTGAAGAGTCGCGACGTGATCCGGTACGTCATCGGATATCACGACGAACGGGTCGCCGATCTCGAGGCCGAACTCGATCAGCTGCGCGCCAACCGCACGGCCCGCGCCTCCGCCATCGAAAGCCTGACCCGAACCCTCGACGAAGTGGGCGCCGGCTCGGAAGCGCAGATCGCCGAGCGCGAAGCGTCCCTGAAGGCGGCCCTGGCCGAGGCGGAGACCAGCATCGTGGCCCTGCGGGAGCTGAAGCGGGTGGGCCAGACGGAGCATGCCGTCGATATCCTCGCACGCCGGACCCGCCGTCTCGGCGTGGGCATCGCCCGCCTCGACGTTGCTGCCGATGAACTGCTTGCCGCGCGCGAACGACACGTGCGCCATCGAAACGAGATCGAGACCCTCGGCCTGAAGTTCCGGCGCTCCGCCGTGGCGCGCGAAATCCTCGGCGACGTCGGGTTTGCGGACTGCCCCCGATGCAACCAGAGCCTTCCGGCGCGCCCGGCTCGTTGTTGCGAGGTCTGCGGCCAGGATGACAGGCTCGAACTGACCGACGCGACGGAGCAGGCCGCCCTGGAACTGGACATCGCCTCGCGCCGGGCGGACCTCGACAGCGCGATCGAAGAGATCGACCGCAGTCTTACCCGCATCCGACTGCGTCGGGAGCGCGCGCTGGATCGGAAGGCGTCTCTTGAAACCGCGCGCAACCGCGCGAGCGAGGAGGCGGACTCGGCGTTCCTGTGGACGGTCCTGTTGAAGGAGCGCGAGCGCGCGGCGCTCGAGGCCGAACTGCAGAGCCTCGCATGGCTGCTGCGGCTTCCCGACCTCCTGCAGCAACAGCGCGACGCGCTCGCCCAGATCATTGCCTTGGAACTCACGCTAAAGGAGGCCCTGAAGGACGCCCGCACGTCGGCCGAAGCCGACCGGACCAGTCTGACCCGGCTCGGCGACTATTTCCTCGACGCTCTGGTCCAGTCCGGCGTGCCGGGCATCCAGCGCGACGACCGCGTCGCCCTGGAGCCGCCGACCTTCTACCCCGCCGTCTTCAGTAGCGACCCATCCGATCTGACGGCCTCGACCTTCACATCCATGAGCAGCGGCGGGAAGAAGACCCTGTTTAAATGCTGCTTCGCCATCGCCGTCCACCGGATAGCGGCCCTGCTCGACGCGCCCCTGCCGGAGCTTCTGATCATCGACTCCCCGATGAAGAACATCAGTGAACGGGAAAACAGGGCGCAGTTCGAAGGCTTCTACCGGATGGTCTACGCGCTGAAGGCCGGGGAGTTGTCCGAGACCCAGATCATCCTGATCGATAAGGAGTACCTACCACCTGATCCGGCACTTGGACTGGATATTCGCAGCCGGCACATGCAGCCCGACAGCACCCAGCACGAGCCGCTGATCCGTTATTACCGGGGCAAATAGAGGGCGGCAGCCGTCGCCCGGTCAGTCGCGCGCCGAGTAACGAGTGTGGTGACCATCGCACTGCGTGTGGTTTCCGAGCGCCTCGATCACCCGGCAATCGGAGATCCGCCCAGCCGAACAACTCGCCGCCTGAATCCGGGCGAGCTCGGCGTGGAGCGTCTGAAGCCCGGCGATGCGAGTCTCAACCGCCGCAAGCTGGCGCTCGGCGATCCGGTTGACCTCCGTGCAGGGGCGGTCGGGTTCGTCGGACAGCGCCAGCAGGGCGCGAATGTCGTCGATCTCGAAACCCAGCTGTCGCGCGTGACGAATAAAAGCGAGCCGCCGCGTCGCCGCGCCGTCGTAGAGGCGCCGATCGCTTGCCGTGCGGGGCGCTTCCTTCATCAGGCCAATCTGCTCGTAGAACCGGATCGTCGGAACCTTCACGCCGGTCTCGGCTGAGAGGCGACCGATCGTCCGGAGCGGGGGAGGGGATGGGTCTCTGGCCATTCGCTAAATATAGGGCTTGATCCTCTAGTGGCTAGAGGATGCATGAAGGTCGCATGACGACGCCCGCCCCGACAGAATCCTGCGCCCCGTCACGAGGCTGCTGCGGCCATCAGGTCCGGTTCGACGGGGCCTCGCCCGCCTATCGGCGCGTGCTGGTGGCCGTCATCGCCCTTAATCTGGGTGGGTTCTTCGCGGTCGCCGCGGGTGGTCTCATGCAGGGATCGGCGGCTCTCGCCGCCAATGCGATGGACTTCCTGGCCGACAGCGCCACCTACGCCATCAGCCTCTGGGCCATCGGCAAGTCCGTGCAGGTACGCTCCGGCGCCGCAGTCTTCAAGAGCGCAAGCCTCCTCATCATGGCCGTGAGCATTCTCGGCTACGCCGTCTGGAGAGCGGTCACGGGGCAGCCGCCCGAAGGCGTCGTCATCACCGGTCTGGGACTGGTCGGCTTCGCCGCGAATCTAATCGCCGCCCTGCTGCTCGTACGTTTCCGTGACGGTGACGCCAACGTGCGCTCCGTCTGGCTTTGCACACGGAACGATCTGATCCACAGCCTGGGCGTCGCCGCGGCCGGCGGGCTGGTCTGGCTGACTGGATCCCGGTGGCCGGACTTGCTGGCGGGCCTTCTGCTGGGCGGAGTCTTCCTCCAGTCCGCCATTTCGATCTTGGTGCAGGCGAGGGCGGAGAGTCGCGCAGCCAACGCCGTTGCTCGGACACTGTAACGCATTGCCTGACTTCGAGAACGAAAGTATGCAGCGCGCGATGACCTGGTCGATGACGACATGGGCGAAGCTGATCGTGGCGATGACTCTTGTCTTCGCCGCCTTCTTCTTTGCGCCCGCCGTCGACGCCGCGACCTGTCTGCCGGAACCGCCCGCGGCTCACGCGGTGGTCGATCATGATCAGAGCGACGGTGACCACAGCGGCAAGAGCGGCGGTCACGGGATTTGCTCGCATGGCCATTGCCATCACACTTCAACGGCCCGCGGTCCCGCCGTGGACGCCATTGCTCCGTCGTTCGGCGAGCCTCCCCTGCAAAGCGGCCGACAGGATGACTTCCGGGCGTCCATCACGCCTGACGGCCTGAAGCGTCCTCCCAGAGTCTGACCGAAGACCTGCGCCTTCGCGCGCCTCTTCGTCCTCAGAAACTCTGGAAATGAATCATGTCTCCCACATCTCGCAGGCGGCCGCGTTACGCGGTCGGCTGCGCCCTCGCTGCGATCGCGGCGACCCTGGCTAGTCCCGTATGGGCTGACCCAGCTCCGACCTATGCCCAACTCCTCGCTCAACTCGGGAATGCGCCTGCGACCCTTGAGGCGGGCGCCAACTACGACGCAGCGGAAGCCCGTGTCCGTCAGGCGCGGGTGCGTCCCAACCCTGTCCTCGGCTTCGATGTCGAGAACGCCTATGGCTCAGGCCCTTATTCGGGTCTGAACAACGCGGACATGACCCTGGCGATCAGTCAGGATCTCGAGCTGTGGGGACGTCGTTCGACGCGCATCGCCGCCGCTCGCGCCGAGGCCGGCGCAGTGGGCCTTCAACGAGACCTTGCGGTCATCGACGCCGCAGGCCGCCTGGCCCTGGTCTATGCCGAAGCGGAGGCCGCGCAGAGGCGAGCCACGCTCGCGGAAGAAACCCTCACCCTTACCGTCGCGGATGCCCGCGCGGCCCTGACCCTTGTGGAGGAAGGTCGCGAACCTCTCCTCCGCGGCATTCAGGGGGAGGCCGAGGCCGCCTCGGCGCGCGCGACGCGGGATGAAGCTGTCGCGGAACGCGACGCGGCCTATGCCCGTCTCACGGCTGTCGCCATGATTCCGGTTCCGGTCACGCAGATCGAAGACAGCCTTCTTGACGAGGCACCGACGACGATCGGATCCGTGATCGAGGATGCGCCGACGGTCCGCGTCGCCGAGGCCCAACGGTCCGCCGCCGAACGACGCATCGATGTTCAACGGGTTCAGGCCCGCCCCGACATCAACGCCAGTATCGGCATCCGCCGCTTTGAGGCGGAAGATGCGACGGCGCTCACCTTAGGCGTCAGCATGCCGCTGCCGTTGTTCGACCGGAACCGGGGAAACATCGAAGCGGCGCAAGCCGAGTTTCGCGCTGCCGATGCCCGGCTGATGAATGCGCGGCAGGAAGCCCAGGCGGACCGCGCTGCCGCGGTCGCTCGCCTTTCGGCCTCGGTCAGCCGCGTCAACGCTGCTGACGGCGGCGTCACCGCCGCAGAGGAAGCCTATCGCCTGTCCCGCATCGGCTTTGAGTCCGGCCGCATTTCCCAGGTCGAACTGCGGGTGACCCGCACCGCCCTCGTGAACGCCCGGTCCGCAGCGGTCGACGCGCGTCTCGCGCGCGTCCGAGCCGAGATCGATCTCGCGCGCCTTGATGGCCGCGCCCCCTTCGAAGGAGCCCAGTGATGCGCAAGCGCACATCGAACAAGACCCTGCTGATCGGCGGCGTCGCCGCCCTGGTCATTCTCGGAGGCGGCGGCCTCTGGTTGGCCACCCGGTCCTCCGAACCCGCCGCGCCGGCTGCCGCCGAAGGCGAGGCCGGCCATGCCGAGGAAGAGGGGGGACACGCCGAGGGGGAGGCCGCCGGGGCCGAGACCGAAGGTCGGATTGAACTCACCGCAGCAGAGGTTCAGGCGGCGGGCATCACGGTCGTCGGCGTCGGCGGTGGAGGAGGCGGGGAGACCCGGCTCGCCGGCCGCGTAGAGCCGATGGTCGATTCTCGCGCTGCCGTGGCCGCTGCCGTCGGAGGCCGCGTCGAGCGGGTACTCGTCGCGCCGGGTCAGTCAGTCCGCGCCGGCCAGCCGCTTGTGAGCCTCGTCAGTGGCGAGGCGGCGACCTTCCGCGCCGAAGCCGACGCGGCCGGAGCGTCCGCTGAAGCGGCGCGCCAAGCCTACGAGCGCAATCGTAGTCTGTCGGATCAGGGCATCGTCGCGCGGCAGGAAGTCGAGGCGTCACGCGCCCAGTTCCTGAGCGCCGAGGCGGCGACCCGCGCCGCTCGCGCCCGCTCGGCGGCCGCTGGCTCTCCGAACGCTGCAGGCAGGCTCAGCGTGACCAGTCCGATCTCAGGCGTGGTCAGCAGCGTTCAGGTCGGTCCGGGCGGGTTCGTCGCCCAGGGCGGCGTGGTGGCGGAAGTCAGCAATCCTGCTCGTGTCGAGATGGTCTTCAACGCACCGCCTGCCCTTGCGGCCAATGTGCGTGCCGGTGCGCCGATGCGCGTGACCGGGCCGAACGGCGAGTTCGACGCCGTCGTCACCGGCGTCGCCGCCGACGCCGGTCTCAGCGAAAGCGGCGCGACCGTGATCCGAGCCCGACCCTCTGGCGCGTCTCTGCCGCCAGCCGGTTCGGCCGTCACCGGCGCCATCGTGACCGGCGAGGCAACTGGCGGGATGACCGTGCCCACCGAGGCGGTCCAGACCGTCGATGGAAACACCGTGGTCTTCGTGCAGGTCGAGGGAGGCTTCCAAGCCGTGCAAGTGCTCGCAGGCCGCCAGGCCGCGGGCCGCACCGAGATCCTGCGCGGGCTCACCGGATCTGAACGCGTGGCGTCCGCCAACGCCTTCCTGCTCAAGGCTGAAATGGCCAAGGGCGAAGCCGAGCACGGGCACTAGGGGGCGTCATGTTCAAAGCACTTATCGAAGCCTCGGTCCGCTTCCGATGGTTCGTGGTCCTGGCGACGGCGATTGTCGCCGCCTTCGGCCTCTACAACCTGACGCAGCTGCCCATCGACGCCGTGCCGGACATCACCAACCGGCAGGTCCAGATCAACACCATCGCGCCGGCACTCGCGCCCGAGCAGATGGAACGTCAGGTCACCTATCCGCTCGAAACCGCAATGGCGGGTATTCCCGGCATCCAGACCACGCGGTCGCTGAGCCGAAACGGCTTCAGCCAGGTCACGGTCATCTTCTCCGACAACACGGACATCTACTTCGCCCGCCAGCAGGTGGCCGAACGGATGGCCCAGGCGCGCGAACGGTTGCCCGACGGCGTGGAGCCGGCGCTCGCGCCCATCACCACGGGTCTGGGCGAAGTGCTGATGTGGACGGTCGACTTCAAGCCGTTCAACAGCGCCAACCTCGCCAAACCGGGTGAGCCCGGCTGGCAGGCCGGCGGCGCCTATCTGACGCCCGAAGGTGAAATTCTAACCACCCCCCAAGCCCGCGCAACCTACCTCCGCACGGTTCAGGACTGGATCATCGCCCCGCGCATGCGGACCGCGAAGGGACTGGCCGGCGTTGATGTGAACGGCGGTTATGTGAAGGAGTATGCGGTCCGACCCGACGCCGCGCGTCTGGCGGGTTACGGTCTGAGCCTGAACGATCTCGTCGTCGCGCTGGAACGGGCCAACACCCAGGCTGGCGCTGGCTATGTCCAGCGGTCCGGCGAAGCCTTGACCGTGCGGACCGACGCCTTGGCGCAGACCATCCCGGATCTCGCCCAGGCCCCCGTCGTCAACCGCAACGGACTGGTCGTCCGGGTCGCCGACGTCGCCACCGTCGAGATTGGCCAGGCGCCGCGTTTCGGCGGCGCCAGCCGCGACGGCCACGAGGCCGTGGTTGGTACGGCGCTGATGCTGGCCGGCGGCAACAGCCGAACGGTGGCCCAAGCCGCAGCCGAACGTCTCGAGGAGGTTTCCGCGAGCCTGCCGCCGAGCGTTGTCGCCGAACCGGTCCTGAACCGCAGCTCGCTGGTCAACAAGACCATCTCAACCGTCGCCAAGAACCTGATCGAAGGCGCTCTGCTGGTGATCGTGGTGCTGTTCCTGCTGCTCGGCAACATCCGTGCGGCCTCGATCACCGCCCTGATGATCCCGATCAGCTTCCTGTTCGCGGTCATCGGCATGAACCGCTTTGGCATCAGCGGAAACCTGATGAGCTTGGGCGCGCTGGACTTCGGCCTTCTGGTCGACGGCGCGGTCGTGGTGGTCGAGAATACCCTGCTGATGCTCAGTCAGCGGCGGGCCGAAGCCGGTCGAATGCTGACACGTCGGGAGCGGCTCGAGGTTGCTGGAGCCGCGGCGCGTCAGATGGTCAAACCGGCTGCTTTTGGCCAGCTGATCATCCTCCTGGTCTTCACGCCGCTGCTGATGCTTGAGGGCGTGGAGGGCAAGACCTTCATCCCCATGGGCGCAACGGTGATGCTGGCCCTCGTCGGCGCCTTCATCTTCTCCTTCACCTTCGTGCCGGCGATGACGGCCCTGCTGGTCCGGGATCCGAAGAAGGTCGAGGTCGATGAGCACGGCCACGCCCACGAGCACGAGACCTTCATCCTCCGATACGCGCGGCGCTGGATCGAACCGGCGATCCGCGCCGCCGTCGACCGCCCTAAGATCGTCCTGGCGTCCGCGCTCGGCGCCCTCGTCATTGGCGGCATCGCCTTCAGTTCTTTGGGGCGGGAGTTCATTCCGACCCTGGATGAAGGCGATATCGCCATGCAGGCGTTGCGCGTGCCGTCCGCCTCGCTGGAACAATCGCTGGCGATGCAGATGGCCCTCGAACGCGTCATCAAGGCCCAGCCCGAGGTGAAGACTGTCTTCGCCCGGACCGGGACGGCGGAGGCGGCGGTGGACCCGATGCCGCCAAACATTTCGGACGCGGTCATCGTCCTGAAAGACCGCAAGGACTGGCCCGATCCGAACCTTCCGAAAGAGGAGCTGATCGAACGGTTCGAAGAGCTCGCCGCCGGACAACTCGGCAACAGCTTCGAGTTCAGCCAGCCCATCGAGCTGCGCTTCAACGAGCTGATCTCGGGGGTTCGGACCGACCTCGCCGTGATGGTCTATGGCGACGACTTCACCCAGCTGCAGGCCACTGCGGACCGGGTCGCCGCCGCCCTTCGTGCAACGCCCGGATCGGCCGACGTTCGCGTCGAGCAGGCGTCGGGTCTGCCCACCCTGACCGTCAGCGTGGATCGTTTCGCGGCCGCCAACTACGGCTTGTCGGCCGCCGATGTATCCGAGGCGGTTTCGGCCGCGGTCGGCGGCGCCGAGGCCGGGCAAATCTTCGAAGGCGATCGTCGCTTCAGCGTCGTCGTCCGTCTCGCGGATGATGCACGGAATGATCCGGCGGCCCTTGCGGCTCTGCCGGTAACGACCGCCACAGGCGTGACCGTGCCGCTCTCCTCCGTCGCCCGGATTCAGGTCGCGGAAGGACAGAACCAGATCAGCCGCAATGACGGCAGCCGGCGGATGGTGGTGCAGGCCAACGTTCGCGGGCGCGACCTGGGCGGCTTCGTCACCGAGGCCCAGGCCAAGGTGGAGGCCGACGTCGATCTTCCGACCGGCTACTCCCTGACCTGGGGTGGCCAGTTCGAGAACCTGAAGCGGGCCGAACAGCGTCTGGGGCTGGTCATTCCGATCGTCTTCATCCTGATCGGGGTCTTGCTTTTCATGGCTCTGGGATCCTTCGCCGAGGCGGGCCTGGTGTTCGCGTGCGTTCCGTTGGCTCTGGTCGGCGGCGCCCTGGCGCTTGTCCTCAGGGGGATGCCGTTCTCGGTTTCCGCAGCGGTCGGCTTCATCGCCGTGTCCGGCGTCGCGACCTTGAACGGTCTCGTGCTGATGCAGGCCATTCGGGAGCGTCTCACGGGCGGAGCGGCGCCGCGTCTTGCCGCCATCGAAGGCGCGACAAGCCGGCTTCGCGCCGTCCTGACGACGGCTCTCGTCGCCATCGTCGGGTTCATCCCGATGGCATTCGCTCACGGCGCCGGCGCCGAAGTGCAGAAGCCGCTGGCCACCGTGGTCATCGGAGGCCTGCTCACGGCCACCGCGCTGACGCTCCTTGTCCTTCCGACCTTCGCGGCCAAGGCCGTGAAACACCGGAAGGCGGAAGGGATCGAGGAATGAGCGGGGCCCACGAAACAGAGCAGGTCCAGCGCCGCACCCTCCTGGTGGTGCTGTTCCTGAACGCTCTGCTGTTCGTGGGCCTGGGAGTCGGCGGCCTCGCCGCCGACTCCAGCGCTCTGCTCGCGAACGCCGTCGACAACGGCTCCGACGCGGCCGTCTATCTGATCAGCTTCCTCGCCGTCGGGCGCGCGCTGATCTGGAGGACGCGGGCGGCTCAGGTCTCCGGCGTGATGCTGCTGATCTTCTCGGTCCTCGTCCTGCTCGACGCCCTGCGCCGGACGCTGACGGGAACCGAGCCGGTCGGACCGACCATGATGGTGCTCGCTGTCGTAGCGGCGGTTATCAATCTGATCTGCCTGCTGTTGATCCGTCGGCAGCAGAGCAGCGACGTCAACATGAAGGCGGCCGAGACATTCAGCCTGAACGATTTCGCCTCGAACGGCGGCATCCTCGTCGCAGGCGGCCTGGTGATGTGGTTGGACCAGTCGTGGCCCGACCTGCTGGTGGGGGTGCTGGTCGCCGCCATAGCCGCCAAGGGCGGCTTCGACATTCTACGCGATGCGCGCCTTGCGCGACGCGACGCGGAGAGCTCGGTGACATGAGCCCGCCGTTGATCGACATCGCCTCCGTCCAGCGCTGGCGCAAACTCTTCATCGCCGCCGGGGTGTTCGCCCTGCTGGCCTGGACCGCTCTCGTGAAGGCCCAGCCACAGCTCGAGCATCCCGTCGAACATCTCGGGCTGATCGCCATCATGGTTTGCGTCCTGGGGCGCGCATGGTGCTCGCTATACATCGGCGGCCGAAAGAAGCAGGAGATCGTCACCAGCGGGCCCTATTCGCTGTGTCGAAACCCGCTTTATGTTTTCAGCTTCATCGGCGCATTCGGGATCGGCGCACAGACGGGCAGCCTGAGCGTCGGCGCCACCTTCGCCGTCGCATGCTGGATCGTGTTCCGCATCGTCGCGAGCCGAGAGGAAAGCTTCCTGACGTCGGCCTTCGGCGACACCTACCGCAGCTACGTCGTGCGCACCCCCCGCTTCGTTCCGAACCTGCGCCTCTGGAGTGATGAGGCGGAACTGTCCGTCCGGCCGGCCTTCTTCCTCCGGACTGTCCGCGACGGCCTCGTCTTCCTTCTGGCGTTGCCCGTGTTCGAGGGACTGGAGCACCTCCAGAACCTCGGCTGGCTCGACGCCCTCATCGCCTTGCCGTGAGGGGGCGAGATGAACCGCAAGCGATTGGTCATCCTCCTGAGTGCGGCTCTTGCGATCGCCGCCTTCATCGCTGGAGCCGCCGCCCAGCGCGCCGGAATGGTCCTGCCCGACCGCTCCACCCTCACCCGTGATGTCTCCTGAGGAGCCCAATCATGCCCAAGACCCTCCGCCTCAACATTCCTGTCCTCCTGCCTCATGCGCCCGATGTGCATGACGGCTGCGTTGGGCGGCTGATCGCGCTGTTGCGGGTCGAACCCGGCGTCTCTGAAGCGCATGTCGCCGAAGGCGAGAACGGCCCGGAGCTTTGCATCCACTACGACCCTGACCAGCTGTCCCTGGCTCAGGTCCGTCGCCGTGCGCGTCAGGCCGGAGCCGAGGTCAGTGAGCGTTTCGGGCATCTCGTCGGGCGAGTGGAGGGTGTCCGCCACGCCCGCCACGCCCGCACGCTCGCGGCCGCGCTCGGCGAAGAAGCCGGCGTGATCGAGGCGGTGCTGGATCCGGCTGGCGCTCTGCGCCTGGAGTTCGACCGGCAGATCACGAACCGTGAAACGCTTGTCGAGCGCCTTGCGAGCCACGGCCTCGCGCTAGTGCGGGCGACGGAGGGCGCCGCTTCAACCGCTACGAAGACCCCTGAAGCGCAGCCAAAAGCGCCATCCGATCACGAGGCCAGTCATACGCCCGATGACGGTCACGACCATGGTCACTCCGATGGCGATGGCCATGACCACGGTCATTCCGAAGGCGACGGGCACGGCCATGGTCATGGCGGTTTCCTCGGACCCAACACGGAGCTCATCTTCGCAGTCGGCAGCGGTGTCGCGCTCGCGATTGGCTGGCTGATCGAGAAATTCATTTCGGGCGTGCCGGGATGGCTGCCCTTCGGCCTTTTCCTGATCGCCTATGCCTTGGGCGGCTGGTTCACGGTCGGCGAGGCTGTTGGAAACCTGCGGCGCAAGCGTTTCGAGATCGACACCCTAATGCTGGTGGCCGCTGCCGGCGCCGCGGCGCTCGGCGCCTGGGCGGAAGGGGCGCTGCTGCTATTCCTGTTCAGCCTTGGGCACGCCCTCGAGCACTTCGCGATGGGTCGCGCCAAGAAGGCGATTGAAGCTCTGGCCGCCTTGGCCCCGCGCACCGCCCATGTCCGGCGAGACGAGGCTGTCGTCGAACTTCCGGTCGAACAGCTGGAAGTCGGCGACCTCGTTGTCGTTCGGCCCAACGAGCGGCTCCCGGCCGACGGCTTCGTCGTGAAGGGGACCTCCAGCGTGAACCAGGCTCCGGTCACGGGGGAGAGCATTCCGGTCGACAAGCAGCCTGTCCCGAACCCCGAGGAGGCTCGCGCAAAGCCGGTAAATGTCTCGGCGGCGTCGGTGGTCTTCGCCGGCACCATTAACGGCGGCGGCGCCATCGAGATCGAAACGACGCGTCGATCCAAGGATACCACCCTGGCCAAGGTCGTCCGGATGGTGAGCGAGGCCGAGACCCAAAAGTCGCCGACCCAGCGCTTCACCGATCGCTTTGAGCGCGTCTTCGTGCCCCTCGTGCTCGGTCTGGCCTTCGTCCTCCTGTTCGCCTGGGTCGTCGTCGACGAGCCGTTCCGCGACAGCTTCTACCGGGCGATGGCCGTGCTGGTGGCCGCCAGTCCGTGCGCTCTCGCGATCGCCACGCCGAGCGCGGTTTTGTCCGGGGTCGCCCGGGCGGCCCGCGCCGGGGTTCTCGTCAAGGGTGGCGCGCCGCTCGAAAATCTTGGAGCGCTCGATTCCATAGCCTTCGACAAGACCGGGACGCTGACCGAGGGGCGGCCGCGGATCACCGACGTCGTTCCGTTCGGCCAGACGACCGAGAGCGAGCTTCTGGAGATTGCTGTCGCGGTCGAACGGCTCAGCGATCACCCCTTGGCGGAAGCGATCGTCCGCGACGGAAGCCAGCGGTTGGTCGCCGCCCCCGTTCGAACCGCAACGGATTTGCGCAGCCTGACCGGCAAGGGCGTCACTGCACGCCTGGACGACCAGGATGTTTGGATCGGCAAGCCGGAGATGTTCGGTTCGGACGCCATCGCTCCGCTCGCACCGGACACCGAGATCGCCGTCGCGGCCCTGCGAAATCAGGGACGGACGCTCATGGTGGTTCGCCGCGGGACAAAGGATCTCGGGGTCATCGGCCTTCTCGACACGCCTCGGGCCAAGGCGCGCGAGACCCTTACCGCGCTCCGCGCGCTCGGCATTCGCCGCATGATCATGATCTCAGGCGACCACCAGAAGGCGGCCCAGGCGGTGGCCGGTCAGGTCGGGCTGACCGAGGCGTGGGGCGACCTGATGCCGGAGGACAAGGTCGACGCCATCAAGAAACTCCGGGCGGAGACCAGGGTCGCCATGGTCGGCGATGGCGTCAACGATGCTCCGGCGATGGCCACCGCGACGGTCGGCGTCGCCATGGGTGCGGCGGGATCGGACGTCGCTCTGGAGACCGCCGACGTCGCCTTGATGGCGGATGATTTGTCGAAGTTGCCCTTCACCGTGGGTCTTAGCCGTCAAACCCGCCGCATCATCCGCCAGAACCTGTTCGTCAGCCTAGGGGTCGTGGCGTTCCTCGTCCCGGCGACGATCCTCGGTCTCGGCATCGGACCTGCCGTCGCCCTCCACGAGGGTTCTACCCTGCTGGTCGTCTTCAACGCGCTTCGCCTTCTGGCATGGCGCGGTCCGCGCGGCGTCGAATAACCCGCCTCTAGGAAAGCAAAGGATAGTCCAATGAATCGTCTCGGCTGGGTTGGCGTCATCGCCGCCTTTCTCCTGATCTCGGTCTTCGGCTTCGGGATGCTCTCGCGGCAGGGTCGCCCGGCGCCGGAGCCGACGGCAGTCGATGCACGCCCGATCGACCAGCATGCCGGGCACGGCGATGCCGCCTCGGATAATCCCGCCACCAGTTCCTACAAGGAGGCGAACGAGCGGATGCACGCTGCTATGAACATCGACTACAGCGGCGACGCCGATGTCGACTTCATGCGCGGGATGATCGCCCACCACGAGGGGGCGGTCGCCATGGCAAGGATTGCGCTCGACCAAGGCTCGGATCCCGAGGTCAAAGGCCTCGCGGAGGAGATCATTCGCACCCAGGAAGCGGAAATCGTCCGCATGCGGGTGTGGCTGGCAAACCGCGCGGCTCGCCCGGCGGACGCGCAGGGCTGAAGCCATGGGGGGCAAGCGATCCCCGATCCGGAGCAAGGCTCCCCGATGGCGTCCGGGGCGCTACAAGGGGCGCGGCCGGTCCAAGCTATACGGCAGGCCAGAGCCGTTCCGACCGGTGCAGGATTCACTGATCGCGGTTGCCGCGAGCCTCGTCGCCGGCGCGATCGTCTTCTGTCTCGCCGTCCCGCTGGCGGCGACCTACCGGATCCCGGTGTTCGTGTCCTTCGGCATTCTCATGTCGCTTTTGGCGATCATGACCTATCGTCTCGGGCGGAAGGGGCAGGCTGGCCGGGTCATGACCGCCGCCATGGCGGCTGTATGCCTCTTGGGGTTCGGCCTTCTTGTCCTTACGCGAGATCAGTTGCAGTTCGCTCCGCGCCATCACGATCACCCCGCAGCGGCCGGCCAGGCACGACCCTGATGATTGCGCCGAAGCATACACAACCGCAGCCCGTCAGGATTTCGCGGGGCGGTTGGCTCGACATCCTCCGCTTCGTCGCCGGCGCGCTGATCATCCTCTATCATTTCCGCGAAGCGGCCCCGATCCCTCTGGGTCAGTTCCACCCGGTGTTCGACAGAGGCTATCTCCTGACGAACTTCTTCATCATCGGTTCCGGCTACGTCCTCGCCCGCATCTACGGCGACGGTTTCGCGGCCCGGACGATCCCGCTACGCGCCTATGTCCGCCAGCGCTTTCTTCGCGTCGCTCCGTCTCATCTCGCGGTGGTCGGCGCGCTGGCGCTGTTGATCGCCGTCGCCGGACTTTTCGGAATCGCGCCGAGCAACCCGCAGTGGTTCGACTGGGATCAGCTGCCGTCGCAGGTCTTCCTGGTTCAGGCCTACGGCATTCCAGGCGGGCAGGGGTGGAACGCGCCGACCTGGACGCTATCCGCCCTTCTCGGCTGCTACCTTCTGCTGCCGTGGATCTGCCGCCTATTCTGGCGGCTCGATCCTTGGGCCGTGGTGATCGGCGCCAGCTTATTGCTGATGACCGCAGACTGGGCGTGCCGGACTTGGCTCGGCGAGCCCCTCTACCGCCTGCCTTTGCGATTCGGGTTCATTCGAGCGTTTCCGTTGTTCCTGCTGGGTGTCGCCGCTGCATATCTGGGATCCCGTATGTGTCTGACGCCAAGAGGGGCCGGCTGCACCGGTCTGCTCGCCGTGGCCGGTTTGGTCGCGGCGCAGGTGATCGGCCACTTCGCTCTGGTCTCAGTGGTGCTGCTAACCGTTCTGATCTGGGCGGCCGGAGCCTTGCCAACCGTGCGGCCGTCGAGGTTGGTCGAACACCTCGGACTAATGTCATTCGCCATGTTCCTCACCAACGAGGTGAGCCGGATCGTCTGGTTCGGAGCATTCGACGCCTTAGGTCAGTCTGGTTGGCCGGATGTCGTTCAGTGGAGTGTATGGATGGCGGGGCTTCTAGCGGCCTTTGTTGGCGCGGCGACGTTCCGCTACGGCTTTGATCGCCCCGTTCAGGCGTGGCTCGCGCCCACGCGTTCCCAGCGCACTGTTTAAACAAGGCGATGACCTCCGGTTTCGACTGTCAGGTCCCGCCGTGTCGCCCGAAAGCGCGGGTCGAGCCGTCATTGAGGATAAGGATCGTGGTGTAAGGTTCGCTTCCCGCGGCCTCCATGCCAGGAGAGCCGGCCGGCATGCCGGGGACGGTTAAGGCTCGAGCGGCCGGGCGTTCTCTCAGCAGCCGGTCCACGTCGGCGGCTGGAACATGGCCTTCAATGGCGTAGGCACCGACAACTGCCGTGTGACAGGAGGCCAGTCGGTCTGGAATGCGATGCCGAGCCCGAATCGGGGTCAAGTCATTGTGTTCGACGACCTCGACGGTCCACCCGGCCTGCCGCATGTGAGCGACCCAACCGTCGCAACAGCCACACCACGGCGTCTTGTAAACGGTCATTAGCCTGCCGGGAATCGACTGAACGGCAGTTGCCAGAAAGGTAAGAGGCAAGCCCACCATAAACGCGCGGCGGGCGGTCAAGGGCTTGGTCATTGAAGCACTGTCTAAGGACGCTCTGGGGGAACGAGGCGCAAGACGCCCGCCCTTTCGGGCGGGCGTCCGCAGTATATGCGATCAGCAGCAGATGCAGGCCGCGATGGCGTTGCAGCACGCGCACACGGCTTGCGCCACTGATTCCGGGGCTGCGGCGAAGGCAGCTGAGCCGGAACCGAGCAACAGCAGGGCTGCGATGGTAAGAGTACGTTTCATGGTTTCGATCTTTGTTTGATTTAAGAATTTCGGCTTTTAATGAGGCGATCCGGGCCGCGGAGGCGGGTCTTCTGCCTCATTGGTGAACTCGTTGTATGTTTCGGCGGTCGTTGAATAGCGCAATACCGTATAAACGCGTGCGACTGCAGGGACATCGTAGTTCGAGCGAAGGCCTTGGCAAAACACCATACAAGCCTTCTGGCAGACGAGCTTGATCGCCTTCCGTTGCGGAGTGCCGCAATCTCCCGCCATCGACCTCCCCGCCGCACTAGTATCATTAGGCGCCTCGCACGCCATCGAGACAGTGGAAACGAACAGCATCGCCAAGGCCGCGAGAAGCGCGGCCTTTATCGCGAAAGTGTAGTGGCGCAAGGCGGTCATGGTTGTCACCAAACGCCAAGGCCAGATGCGTAAGAGGGACTGCCGTCAAATACAGTATCCCGACTAGTGGGTCCCACGCCAACTACGCCTCGTGTTCGAGCAACTGTGCTCAGTGGGCGGAATGCAGACACGTCAAAATGATCGCTGGCCGCGAACGACCCAACTTGCTTCGCGCTTCCTGCCCGGCCCAGCCGAAAATGTCTCAAGACTGCCCTGCGGCTTAATAGACGGGACGGTAGCAACGGCATCACAAACATCTCGGGCGCTAGAACCAGGCCCTCAGGCCGACCACGAACCGGGTGTCGTCAGGCTCACCGCCACGGGCCCGAATGTAGTCGGCCGTGTCGCCCAGCGAACGCGTCCACTCGACGCCGACGTAGGGGGCGAACTCCTTGCGGATCTCATAGCGCAGGCGCACGCCCGCCTGGATCGAGGCCAGGCCGGAACCGATCTCCAACTCGGGGACGTCGCTCGCCGAGGCCTCGATCTCGAACCGGGGCTGCAGGATCAGGCGCTGGGTGATGCGCTGATCGTATTCGGCCTCGACGCGAGCGGTCAGATCGCCTTCGGTGGACAGGAAGGCGGCGGCGTCGATCTCCCACCAGTAGGGGGCGAGGCCCTGAACCCCCAGCACGGCGTGGGCGGTGTCCGGGCCGTCCGGGCGGAAGTCCTGGCGCACCCCGGCCTGAAGATCCCAGAAGGGCGCGATGGCGCGACTGTAGAGAGCCTGGACCTCGGCGTCCTCGAGCCTGCCGTCGAGATCGCCCTTGCCCTCGGATTTCCACCAGAAGCGATTGATGTCGCCGCCGCTCCAGCCCTGGACGTCCCACAGGTAGGTGTTGCCGCCGTCGCCGAAGCCGGCCTCGATGCGGTCGATAACGACGGCGGTCGTGCGAACGTCCCCGTTCTCGACGATGAGGGTGCGGCGGGACGCAGCCATGGCCTCGGCTCCGAAGACTAGATCGGCCGCATGGGCCGGGCCGGTCAGGGCGGCGGCCGGCGGCGGGGTTTCGGGCGGGCGGCCGGGAGTGTCCGCGCTGGTCGCGACGTCGGGCGGTCCCATGCTCATGCCCGACATGTCGTGGCCGGCATACGGATCGGCCCGCGTGCCGTTCATGGCCATGCCGCTCATGTCGTGACCGGCGTGAGGATCGGTCTGAGCCGGAGCAGCCATGTTCGACATGTCGTGGCCCGCGTGCGGGTCCGTTGGCGCAGCGGCCGGCACGTTAGACATGTCATGCCCAGCGTGCGGATCGGGCGCGGGTTGGGGGCGAGACTGGGGTTGGGGCTGGGTCGCTGGCGGCATGCTGTGACCGGCATGCGGATCGGCCGTCTGAGCCTGGGCGGCGCCGGCGACGAGGACGAGAGGCGTGAGCGCGATGACGAGGCGGCTCATTGGGCGGCTCCGTCGAGGGGGCGTACGGTGACGACGTTGAACATGCCCGCGTGCATGTGCATCAGCAGGTGACAGTGGAAGGCCCAGTCACCGGGCGCATCGGCGGTGAGGTCGAAGGTCACCTTGCCGCCGGGGGCAACATTCACCGTGTGCTTCAGCGGCTGATGGCCGTCAGGCCCGCCGGTGACCAGTTCGAAGAAGTGGCCGTGCAGGTGAATGGGGTGGGCCATCATGGTGTCGTTGACCAGGGTCACGCGCACCCGCTCGTTCCGCTCGAAGCGGATCGGTTCGACCAGTTCCGAGAACTTCCGCCCGTCGAAGCCCCACATGAACCGCTCCATATTGCCGGTCAGGTGGATTTCCATGGTCCGCGAAGGCGGGCGTTGATCCTTGTTCGGATCTAGCGAGACGAGGTCGGTATAGACCAGCACCCGGTGCGGGACGTGCTCCAGTCCGATCGGGCGTTCGCCAAGACGGTTGATCGGCGACATGTTGACCATGTCGACGCCCACGCCGACCGCCATGTCCGGCGGGGCGTTCTCGGGATCACGCATGTTCATGCCGGCCATGGACATACCGCCCATGTCGCTTGCCGGCGCCGTGCCCTGGGCGGGCGCTCCGTGGTCCATGCCGGCCATGGCGCCGTGATCCATCCCGGACATGCCAGCCATGTTCCCGTGGTCCATCCCGCCCATGCCCATGTCGCGCATGGTCAGGTTCGGAACCTCGCGCAGCGGCGGAACCTCGGCCGTCATGCCGAGGCGCGGCGTCAAGGTCGCCCGTCCCATGCCCGAGCGGTCGATGGCCTCGGACACGATCGTGTAGGCGCGGTCCTCGGTCGGCCGGACGATCACGTCATAGGTCTCGGCCACCGAAATCTGGAACTCGTCGGTCTCGACAGGCCGCACGTTCTCGCCGTCGGCCTGGACCACCGTCATCGGCAGGCCCGGAATGCGGACATTGAAGATCGACATGGCCGAGGCGTTGATGATCCGCAGCCGCACCCGCTCGCCCGGCCGGAACAGGCCAGTCCAGTTCTCCTGTGGCCCGTGGCCGTTGATCAGATAGGTGTAGGTGGAGCCGTTGACGTCGAGAATGTCGCGCGGGTCCATTCGCATCTGGCCCCACATGCGCCGCTCCTCCAGGCTCATTCGGTCCTCGCCCGAGATCAGACCGGAGAGGGTGGTGCGCTGGCGGTTGAAATAGCCGGGGCTCTTCTTCAGCTTCTCGAGGATTTCGTGCGGATGCATGAAACTCCAGTCCGAAAGGACCAGCACATGCTCGCGGTCATAGGCGACCGGATCGGCGCCCGCCGGGTCGATGACGATCGGACCGTAGTGGCCCATCGCCTCCTGAAGGTTGGAATGGCTGTGGTACCAGAAGGTGCCCGACTGCTTGATCGGGAACTCGTAGACGAAGGTCTCGCGGGCCTTGATGCCGGGGAAGCTGATGCCGGGCACCCCGTCCATCTGGAACGGCACCAGCAGGCCGTGCCAATGGATCGAGGTGTCCTCGTCCAGGGTGTTGGTGACGCTCAGTCTCGCGTTCTGGCCTTCGCGCAGACGGATCAGCGGCGCGGGCAGGGTGCCGTTGACGGTGATCGCGTGCCCGGTCCGGCCACCGACGGTGAATGGGGAATGGCCGACGGTCAGATCGATGTTCGGCCCGGTCAGGGTCGGCAGGTCGGCGCGCAGACCCGGCGAACCGGTTTGGGCCCACGCCGGCAACAGGCCGCTCAATCCCATCAGTCCGCCGCCCGCGACGGCGCCTCTCAACAGGGTCCGGCGGTCGAGGGCTGATATCGGCATGGGCGGTCTCTCGGTGGGGCTGCTCTAGTCGATACGCGGGCGAAGTGCGCATCCCTCACAGGTTTCGCGCCTGTTCGGTTTGATCAGGTCAGGGCCGCCATCCGCTCGGACAGGGTCCGCCGGGCGCGGGCGATCCGGGTCTCGACGGCCTTCGGTGTGACCTGCAGGATGGCGGCGATCTCGGCGTGAGGACGACCCTCCAGCGTCGCCAGCAATAGCGGGGCCTTCAGCGTATCGGGCAAATCGGCGAGGGCGCGTTGCAGGGCAGCGGCCTTGCGCTGGTCGTCGATTCTGCTCTCGCCATCCGGCGCGGCGTCGCTGACCGTCAGGGCTTCGGGCGCGTCCAACCCCATAACGCCGCGCACGACGCGGCGGACGGTGCGCCTGCGCCCCCAGTCCCGGCATTTGTTCAGGGCGATGGAGCGCAGCCAGACGTCGAACCGTCGCGAAGAATCGTAACGCTTCAGGGCCAGCCAGGCGGAGGCGTAGGTCTCCTGCAGCAGGTCCTGCGCCTCGTCGGAGTCACCAACATATCGGCGGATGAAGCGATAGAGATCCGGCTTGGTCTCGGTCATCAGGGCGCTGAAGGCGGCGCGGTCGCCGCCCGCCGCACGGACCTCGAGGCTTTGCCCAACGCTCACCCCCCTAGCCGGGATCGCGGCTCAGGGCGTCGGCGACGGCGGCGTCGAAGACCGTGGCCTGTTCGGGCGTCAGGACGGACCGCATCTCGAAGACGTGGGCGATGGTCGCCTTCTGCAGGTCGCCCATGGCCCCGTGGAAGTGATCGACGGCGGCCTGAACCTCGGGCGTGTCGCCCCGGTTGGCGGCGATAGCGAGGCCCAGTTCGCGGTTGGCGGCGCGCACCTCGGCCTCCAGCGTGGGCCGTTCAGCGGCGAAGCGCGTCTCGATCGCGTCCAGCCGCCGGTCCTGCTCGGGTGACAGGCTTAGTTGCTCATGGACAATGTCATGCAGGCTGGGCGCCTGACGCTCACGCATCATCCAGGCCGCGCCCGCCCAAGTCGCGCCACTGCTGAGCACGGCCGCCGCCAGCGCCGTCGCCGCCACCGTCTTCCAGCCGGCCGTCATTACCCGACCCCGACATTGAGGGGCGCCAGACCCGTGGACACGCTGAACACGCTCATCTCCGACGGCGCGGGGCGGGAGGAAAGCATCAGTAGTCCGCCATTCGTCAGCCCGATCACCAGCGAAAGGCCCAGTGCCGCGCCCTGGGTGCGGGTCAGCCTGCGTTGCGCCTGACGTGCTCCGACGCGATTCCACACGGCATCTTCCACGCCATCCAGACGGCTCGTGTCCTGCAATCCGTCGGCTCGGATCAATCGTTCGAGTTCATCGGTCATCGTACATCCGCCTTACCGCCCCACACCCAATACGCGGGAGTTCACCCAGCCCCTCGCGAGGGCTGTGACCCCCTGCTGCGTAAATAGCAGAGATCGATCCCGAAAGCGGGTCCGGGGATGAAGTTGGACGACAGGGTGGGGCAGGTCGGTTCTGGGTTTCCGGAGGTGCTCGCGCCCCTGACCGGCGTGCGCTTCTTCCTGGCGCTCGGTGTGGTCCTGTTTCACTACCAGCTGCACTGGACGCTGCCTCCTGAAGCCGCCGGACTGCTCAATCGGGCGCGGCTGGGCGTGGACGTCTTCTTCATCTTGTCCGGCTTCATCATGGCCCACGTCTATCTGCGTGACGGGCGCCCCCAGAACTACCCGAAATTCCTCGCGGCCCGTTCCGCACGGATATATCCGGCGCATCTGTTCATACTTGTGGCTATGCTCGCCCTGGTTCTCGCGGCGCCGCTGCTGGGCGTGGGTGTTGAGCCCGGACGGTTCAATGCCGGCGACTTTGTCCAAACCCTTGTTCTGGTCCAGGCCTGGTTTCCGAGGCAGAGCCTCGCGCTATGGAACGGGCCCGCCTGGTCCCTGTCTGCAGAGTGGTTCGCCTATCTGGCTTTCCCGATCTACGCCTGGATCGGCCTGCGCTGGAGGGCACGGCCCTGGACGCTTATTGCGCTCGCCGCAGTCCTGTTCGTCGTGATCGACGCCGTCTACCGCGCCCGCTACGGCATCGTTCTACCGCGCGCCGAGGACAATATGGGGGTGCTCCGGATCATTCCGGAGTTTCTCTATGGCATAGGCCTCTATCAACTGGGACGACGGTGGGGGATCGCGCCACGGATAGCGGGCTTGGTCGCCGTGACCTCCAGCATGGTGTTGCTCGGCTTGATGCAGGTCGGAGTCGATGACAGGCTTATCGTAGTCAGCGCCGGACCGTTTTTGTTGAGCCTGGCACTGCTAGCCAAAGCGGGCGTCCGCTCCTTCCTCTCGGCGCCGGTCGTCCTGCTCGGTGGCGAAGCGTCGTTCGCCCTCTACCTCGTCCACATTCCGGTGCTGATGGTGTGGCGCAACGCCGCCCAGGCGATCCTGGATTTGCCCGGCGACTACAGGATGTCGCCGCCCGAACTAGCCGGGCTGCTGCTGGTCACCCTGACAGTGGCGCTTCTCATCCATTTGTGGATCGAGCGGCCTGGGCGCGAGGTGTTGCGTCGCCTGCTCATTCGCTCGTCCAAACCTTCTCAGGCCCGCTAGGGTAACCGCCCTGCTGTCCTGCTCAAATCTGCTCTCTCACCCGAAAGGAACATCCATGATCAGATCCCTCGTTACGGCAATGGGCGCCGTTGTCGTCCTCGCTGCTTCGCCGATCTCGGCTCAGGATCACAGCCAGCAGGCCATGGAAGGCGGGGTCGCGCCGGCCGCTGCCGACGCCGCGACCGCTGTCGACGCCTTCCACGCAGCCTTGAAAGCCGGCGACACTGCCGGGGCGCTGGCGATGATGGATCCCGAGTTGGTGATCTTCGAGGAAGGCTATGCCGAGCGATCGCGGGATGAATATGCCTCCCACCATTTGGCCTCCGACGCAGCCTTCGCGGCCGAGACGCAGTCGGTCCGCACGCGGCGCTCCGGCCGGGCCCTGGGGGATGCCGCCTGGATCGTCACCGAGGGCCGGACCACGGGCGCCTTCAATGGACGGGTAACCGACCGGATCACGACCGAGACCATGGTGCTGGGCCGCACGGCCGAAGGATGGCGCATTCGCCACATCCACTGGTCGTCGCGGGCGTCGGACTGATCACATGGCGGCGGGCGGAGCCTGAACGCCCATCACCGCGACCAGCGCCAGCAGCAGGGCTCCGGCCAGCGTCTCGAGCAGGACGCTGCGCCGGAGTCCGACCAGCGAGGACGCCACCCCGGCGTCCTCGTCAACGGCCCTGTCCAGAGCCGGCGTCAGTCGGAACCGGTTCATGGCTGCGAACCCGCACATTAAGGCGAACAGGACCAGCTTTCCGATCAGCAACTGACCCCACAGGCTCTGCGGTAGGGCCGCGACGCGATCCGGCCCGACCAGAAACCAGCTGTTGCCGATCCCGGTCACGGTCAGCAGCGCCACGGCCAAGGTCCCCAGGCCCGAAAAGCCGTGCAGGACGCGGTGGGTCTGACGAGGCTCCAGCATCGTAGGGCGCGACAGCACCAGCGTCAGGACCGCGAGGGCTCCTAGCCATAGGGCGGCAGCGATCGCATGAAGGATGTCCAGGCCGAGGTGGATCATTCGGCCGCCGCCCTCGGTGGACGCCCCGTGACCGGTCCAGGCGAAGCTGGCCGAGACAATCAGGCCGAACAGGGCCAGCAGACTCCACAGGATGCGGCGCGGCGGCAGGATGCACACAAGGAGGGCGGCGGCTGTCGCGGTCGCGGCCCGGACCAGCAGGGCCACGCCCAGTGCCGTGCCGGTCACGACGAAGGAGAGGGACGCGGGCTTGAAGGCCTCGCTCCACGATCCGGCCATCATCGCCGTCTGGGCGATCAGGGCGAGGGCGGAGGCGATGGCCACGACCACCGCCGCGATGAGCATTAAGGGTTTGAAGCCCGCCGCTCGTAGCGCCTCTTCCCGCCGGACACTGACCAGCAGGAGGAGAGGACCGCCGAGCAGGATGACGGCGCCGGCGTACTGGAGCCCGCGCATGGCGATGATCGCCGCCTCCGTCACCGGTCAGTGGACCATGAAGGTGTAGTTCCCCGTCATCCGGTGACCGTCACCCGACGCCAGCCGCCATTCGACCCGATAGGTCCCGGTCGCGAGCGGACGGGCCAGCGCGCCAGACAGGGTCTTGCCGTCGTCCGAGATCGAGGTGGTCATCTGCAGCTTGGTCCCGTTGGCATCGTAGACGTCGAAACCGGAGAAGGCCGGCACGGACCGTTCGCTGAACACCAGGGTCACGGTACGCGTCGGTCCGCCCATGCTGTCCGGGGCGGGCGTGGCGCTGATCAGGCGAGCGTGGGCAGCCGCCGGTCCGGCCATGGCGACGACGGCCGCGACGGCAAGGGGAGCGAGGAGGAAGGAACGCATGGACTGAACTCCGGGAGGGAGACCGAAGCGGTCTCTGTTGGTTATACGGCGCGGGCGTCGACGCCCCTCATCGCTCGGCGTTTGTGAGCCTCAAAGCCGATCGAGGATGGTCTGCATCTGGGCGATCTCGCGCTCCTGGGCCGAGACGATGTCGTCGCAAAGAGCGATGAGCTCCGGATCGGTCAGCTTGGCCTGACCGCACATCAGGATCGCGCCGGAGTGGTGGGGAATCATGCCCCGGATCAGTTCCTTGTCGCCGATCGCGGCCTGAGTGCGCATCGCGTAGAAACTGAAGGCGAAGACGAGGACAGCCGCCCCGCCGATGATCAGGTTGAGCCGTTTGTCCTGATACATCGATCGCATCATCACGAGCATCAGGATGGCCATCGGCGCGACCATCATCAGCGTCATGTAGACATTGTTCAGGTTGAAATAGAAATGGTTCAGCGTCGCGATCATGCTGAACATGACCAGGTACATGATCGCGAAATCGATCAGCAGTTCGATAGCGAAACTGCGATAGGGCTTGTGATGCACGACAGGTCTCCCAGAGCTGCGTCAGGGCGCACGCTTGCGCCCAAAGACATACGCACGGGAAAGCGTCGTCCCTCGTCGGGATCGGAAAAGCTACGCCCTGCTCACCCGTGTCCCGGCATGGCCAGCATCCAGACCGCCATGGCGACCATCATCAGGTTCTCGGTTAGGCTGACGAAGCCCAGCGGCACGTTCGAAGATCCGCCGACGCAGGCGCACTTGAGCTCACGTTTGTCGACATAGACCGCCTTGAACACCGAGATTGCGCCCACGCCGCCGATGACCAAGGCGACGGGCGCCGACAGCCAGGTCAGGGCGCCCGCCAGCATCAGGACACCAGCCCCAAGTTCGGCGAACGGATAGACGTAGCCGTAGCCCGGCCAACGCTGCGCCAGCAGGTCGTAGTTCAGGAACATGGTCGAGAACTTCTCCACGTCCTGCAGCTTCAGCATCGCCAGCAGACACATGGCCGTGGCGATGAACATCGGCAGGATCGAAACGCTCACCACTGCTCCGAACCGCAGCCAGACGATGGCGACGGCGATCAGCGCGGCCACGGCGAACACCGCCAGAACCGGGACATAGCTGGTCGCGCCCGGCTCCAGCACCTTCTCGCCAAAGAAGCGGCGCAGGTCGTCGTGGCCGCCGATCTGTTCGCCGTTGATGAAGGTCTGAGGTGTGGTCTTCACGTCGTGCTCGGCCTTGAAGGCGTCGGTCTCGGCACGGGTGGTCAGATGCCGGTCATCGACCCGGTAGCCCTTTCGCTTCAGCAGCCACAAGGATTTGCGACCATACGGGCAGACATGCTCGGGCATGACCATACGATAGAGGGTGGCGGTCTTGATGTCGGACATCGGGCATCTCCAGCGCCATGACAGCGATCTGGATCCCATGTAGGTTCCGTACCATGGTACGGAGTCAAGGGTGATGCGATGATGATCGGTGGCTTGGCAGAGGCGGGCGGCGTGGGTGTCGAGACGATCCGCTACTATCAGCGGCGCGGCCTTCTTCGAATGCCCGCCCCCGGTGGGGCGACCCGCCGCTACGACGATAGCGATGTGCGCAGGCTCCGCTTCATCCGTCAGGCCCAGGCAGCAGGGTTCACCCTCAACCAGATCGGCGAGTTGCTTACTCTGGATGCAGGGGCGGACCGCGCCCGCGCCCGCGCCATGGCGCGTGATCGCATCGATGACCTCGATCTCCGGATCGCGGACCTGAAGACGGCGAAGGCTGCGCTAGAACGGCTCGCCTTCGCCTGCGCCCATGACGACGGCGGGCCGTGTCCTATCATCTCGGCTTTCGAATCTGGCGATTCGAGGTGATGCTGAATAGCGTAGCGATGTTCTAAAAGTAGACCGCCACTCACGCCCGGCTCTGGCGCTGTGCAGGTCTAGCAGCTGACGAAGCAGCTCAACCGCACGGGCCCTACGCACCGCACACGCCGTAGACCAAGCTTTACACTCGCAAGAGAAAAGATATAACTATCAGATATTTAATTCTGGTGTGTGTGTTACCTCGGACCTGGTCGATTGGAAATCCGAGCTCGCGGCATCGGCGGATGAATGTCAGCCGCGTGAGGTCAGCATCGCCATGGGCGCGATGACCGCCGTCTCCGCACGCCGTCCGGCGCGCCAAGCCGATTCCTCGTAGTCGCGGATTGTCGGAGGAGTGGTCCCGCTACGCTTGGCGAGAGCTCCGATGGAAAGCGCGCGGTCCGTGCGGTCATCCGGAAAAAGGGCTTGAAGCTAAGGCTACTTGAACTCCTACAACACGTCCAATGGAACGGCGGACCGAGCCCTTCAGGAGAGCGAGACAGGCTGTCGAAGGACGTTCCGATCGGCTGCATTTTGGGGGGGGCGGCGACTACCAGGCTCGGATGCGGTCGATCGCGGATCTGAACCAGCGCAGCCTTCTGGGTCCTCAACGCAACGACCTGACCCTGCGTATCGCCTATGAGGCGGGCGGGCTCGTGGATGTGGAGGAACTCGTCCGCCAAGGAACCGCCTGCTGCGCCTTCCTCACTTTTGAATCGAACAGCGCCCGGAGGCGGTCCACTTAATCGTCGCCGCACCGGAAGACGACCGCGTCGCCGCCGACACCCTGTCCGACGAGTTCATCGCCCCGGGTCCGTCGGCCCGGGCCCAAACCTGTGGATGCTCCTGATTATGACGTCTCTCAATCCCGGCGCGCCGTTGAACGTCGACCCCGCCAAGGGCGACCCGAGCCAAGAGTCGGCGTCGGCCCGATCGTCGCCACCGCGGGCGCCGTTTTCGGCTACGCGGCCTGCTGCGTGCCCGGTGCTTGCGGCTGCAAGGAAAAGGCCTGACACGTCGGGCTCGTCGGCGACGGAAGTGGAGCGCCGCGAGCCCAGGATTTTCGATGAACACCTCCGAACTTCGCTACGCCCTCGAGGCCAGGCAGATCTGGATCTACTTCGCCGCTGTGCTCCTTGCGGCGGCTGTCGGGGTCCTGATCCCGGACGTCGAGCGTCTTGAGGGGGCGATCAATCCGGTGCTGGCCTTGATGCTGTTCGTCACCTTCCTGCAGGTGCCGGTCGCGGCGCTTGGCCGGGACCGGCCAGAAGGTCTCGTCAGGACTGGGGTTAGCGCCGGTGCCTGCGACGGCACTGGTGCTGTTCATCGTGGTCGCCGCCGTTGTGCCGCAGCTCGGACAGACGCTCGACAGGACGCTGAGCGTCGTGCCGGTCTATGTCGCATTCGCCCTGCTCGCGCCGCTTGTCGGATGGGCGGTCTCGCGGCTCGCGCGCTTGGCGCCGGAGGCGGGGCGCGCCGTCGCCTTCAGCGCCGGGACCCGCAACTCGCTGGTGGTCCTGCCGCTGGCTCTTGTCGTGCCCGGCGCGATCCCCTTGGTTCCGGCCATCATCGTGACCCAGACGCTGATCGAACTGATCGCCGAGTTGATCTACATCCGGACCATTCCGCGGCTGGGAGGCGGAGCAGCCTGATCGAGGCGAGCGACTGGAGCGCTTGAATTATTCCATAATTCGACTAATGCAGAATTATGGAAACCGAAGCCTCGATCCTCGCCCTCGCCGCCTTGGCGCAATCCACGCGACTGGAGGCGTTTCGCCTTCTGGTGCGTCACGAACCCGATGGCCTGCCGGCGGGTGACATCTCCAACCATCTGGCCATCCCGGCCAATACCCTGTCGTCACACCTCGGCGTCCTGACCCGGGCGGGGCTGATCAAGTCGGAACGCCGTAGCCGATCGATCATCTACCGTGCCGATCTGGACCGGCTTCGCGACCTTGTCCTGTTCCTGCTCAAGGATTGTTGCGGGGGCAGGGCGGACCTGTGTGAGCCGCTTCTGGCCGAACTCGCGCCCTGTTGCCCCTGAAGACGCCATGGACACTATCATCTATCACAACCCCGCCTGCGGGACGTCTCGCAACGCCCTGGAGCTGATCCGGCACGTCGGGATCGAGCCTCATGTGGTCGAATATCTGAAGACCCCGCCGTCGCGCGCCATGGTCGCCTGGCTGGCCGAGCGGACCGGCGCCCCGCTGCGGGATCTGCTACGGGAGAAGGGCACGCCTTTCGCCGAACTGGGTCTGGGGAACCCCGACCTGACGGATGAGCAGTTGCTCGATGCGATCGAGGCCCATCCGATCCTGCTCAACCGCCCGATCGTCGTCAGCCCCCTCGGCGTCCGCCTGTGCCGACCGTCCGAGGCCGTGCTGGATCTGCTGCCGGGGGAGAACCTGAAACCCTTCACCAAGGAAGACGGCGAGGTCGTCATCGACGCCGACGGCCGGCGGGTGAGACGATGACCGACGTCTCCGCCGCTCCACGGCGCCGCCTGTCTTTCCTCGACCGCTGGCTCACGGTGTGGATCTTCGCCGCCATGGCCTTGGGCGTGCTGCTCGGAACCGTTGTTCCGGGTCTGCCGGCCTGGATCGACGGCCTCTCGGTCGGGTCCACCAGCATCCCGATCGCTATCGGCCTGATCCTGATGATGTACCCGCCGCTGGCCAAGGTCCGCTACGAGGCCTTGCCGCGCGTGTTCGCCGACAAGCGGGTTCTGGCCCTGTCCCTGATCCAGAACTGGATTCTCGGGCCGGTGCTGATGTTCGCCCTGGCGGTGATCTTCCTGCGCGATCAGCCGGAGTACATGACCGGCGTGATCCTCATCGGCCTGGCGCGCTGTATCGCCATGGTCCTGGTCTGGAACCAGCTGGCGCGCGGCGACAATCAATATGTCGCCGGTCTCGTGGCCTTCAACTCGATCTTCCAGATCCTGTTCTTCAGCCTCTACGCCTGGCTGTTCCTCACCGTCCTGCCGCCGCTGTTCGGCCTTCGGGGTAGCGTGGTGGACGTCAGCGTCTGGACTATCGCCGGAGCCGTGCTCGTCTATCTTGGCGTTCCGTTCCTGGCGGGCTTTTTGACCCGCGGCAGCCTGATCGCCCGCAAGGGCGCCGATTGGTACGAGCGTCGCTTCCTGCCGCGCATCGGGCCGATCACCCTGATCGCGCTGTTGTTCACCATCGTGGCCATGTTCAGCCTCAAGGGCGGAGAGGTCGTGGCCTTGCCGCTGGACGCCCTGCGCATCGCCATTCCGCTGACGATCTACTTCCTCATAATGTTCGTCGTCAGCTTCCTGATGGGCAAGCTGATCGAGGCCGACTATCCGCGCACCACGGCCCTGGCCTTCACCGCGGCCTCCAACAATTTCGAGCTGGCCATCGCGGTCGCCATCGCGGCGTTCGGCCTGGCCTCGCCGGTCGCCTTCGCCGCCGTCATCGGTCCGCTGGTGGAGGTGCCGGTATTGATCATGCTGGTGTCGGTCGCCCTCTGGATGGGCCGGCGCTGGTTCCCGGACACGGTCCCGCCGGCGGACGCCGGGTGATGGTGATTCTGTATCTGATCGAGGCGACCGACGCTGGCCTGATCGCCGCGCTGCGGGCCGAAGGCCTGCCCGCGCCTGAGGCCGGCCGCTACTTCAGCGCCGATCACCAGGGCGCCGTGGTCGGCTACGTCGGTCTGGAAGGGGAGGGGCGCGACCTGCTGCTCCGCTCCCTGGTCGTGTCCGCCGACCGGAAGGCGCGCGGCTTGGGAGCCCGGGTGCTGGCCGCCGCCGAAACCGTCGCCGGTGATCTGGGCGGCGTACGCCTGCATCTGCTCACCACGACGGCCGAGCCCTTCTTCGCCCGGCACGGCTACCGGGTGGCGAACCGCCAGACGGCGCCCGACACGATCCGGCGGACCCGTGAGTTCGCGGGGCTCTGCCCGGCGTCGGCGGCCTATCTGACCAAGGACCTCTGATGACTTTTTCCCGCCTGCGCCCGCTGCCCGATCCGGATCATCTGCCGGCCTTGGACAAGGCCTATCTCCCGGCCGATCCGGCCCGCGGCCTGGGGCCGCACGACCATCCGCCCCGGATACTGCTCCTCTACGGATCGCTGCGCGAACGGTCCTATTCGCGCTTCTGCGTCGAGGAGGCGGCCCGTCTGCTGCAATGGATGGGATGCGAAACCCGCATCTTCGATCCGTCTGACCTGCCGCTTCCGGGGTCGCCCGGCGACGACGATCACCCGGCGGTGCGGGAGTTGCGCGAGCACGCCCTGTGGTCCGAGGGCATGGTCTGGTGCAGCCCGGAGAGGCATGGCCAAGTCTCCGGCCTGATGAAGCTGCAGATCGACCATCTGCCCTTGAGCATGGGCGGCGTGCGCCCGACTCAGGGCCGGACGCTCGCCGTCATGCAGGTCTCCGGCGGGTCGCAGAGCTTCAACGCCGTCAACACCCTGCGGCTGCTCGGCCGCTGGATGCGGATGATCACCATTCCCAACCAGTCAAGCGTAGCAAAAGCCTTCCAGGAGTTCGACGACGGCGGACGGATGAAGCCCTCCGCCTACTATGAGCGCATCGTTGATGTCATGGAGGAGCTGGTTCGCTTCACTGTTCTCACCCGGCCTCATGCCGTCAGGCTTGTGGATCGTTATTCAGAGCGCATAGTCGCCGGCGTTCCGATTGAGGCTGACTCAGATCTTTCAGCCATCGCCGTCACAGCACAGTGAGGCGCGTCGCTCAGCGCCGAGCTGTGCCACGCGGGCTTTTACCGCTGGTGCAGTTTTACGTCATCGCACTTGCCAGTGATCGCTTCAGGCTCAGAGAGCCCGTGAAGAACTCAACTGTCTAGGTGGCTTAAGCCGCGAGAACGCGCGGTCCATGCGCGGTTGGGGGAGTATCATGACTGCTGGAGTCCCAGTATCCGCCTTACACAAAGTCTTACACACCCGGCTACTCTATGATAAAATGACGATAAGTATCAGTTGGTTGATGCTGGCGTGTGTGACTTAAAATCTCTCGGCTTCGGCTATGCGGGTTCGAGTCCCGCCGCTCGCACCATCTGTGGCCCATTGGCGTATGGCCCCGCATCGCTCTAGGTTCGGGCGAAGCAGTCAACGGGGCAGGGACGTGAACAAGGCCGTCAAGATCGACGACGTGGCGCGTCTTGCGGGCGTATCGCCCATGACCGTGTCGCGGGTGATGAACCGCGCGGCCGGTGTGCGGGAAAAGACCCGCGAGGTCGTACAGGCCGCGATCGAGGAGCTGGGCTATCGCCCCAACGCCGCCGCCCGCAATCTGGCGCGAGCCGGGGCCGGGCGACTGGGCATGCTCTATTCCAATCCCAGCGCCGGATACCTGACCCAATTCCTGCTGGGCGCGCTGGAAGGCGCGCATCAGGTCGGCGCACAGCTGGTGCTCGAGAAATGCGAAGCCGATCCTGACAGTGAAAGGGCGGCGGTGACGCGGCTGGCCGAAGGCGGGGTGACGGGCGTGGTCCTGCCGCCGCCGCACGGCGAGAGCTGGGCGGCTCTGGCCGCGGTCAAGGCGAAGGGGCTGGCGGTGGTCGCCGTGGCGCCGGGCCGGTTCAAGTCGGCGGCTCCGGCGATCCGCATCGACGACCTCGCGGCCTCGGCCGAGATGACCCGCTATCTGCTGGAGCTGGGCCATCGCCGCATCGGCTTCATCAAGGGCGCCGCCAACCAGACAGCCAGCGCCGAGCGTCTGATCGGTTTCGAAACCGAGGTGGCGGCCTTCGCCGAGCCGGTGGAGGCGCTGATCGAGGCGGGCGAGTTCACCTATCGCTCGGGCTTCGACGCGGCGGAGCGACTTCTGGCGGCTGACCCGCCGCCGACAGCCATCTTCGCGTCGAACGACGATATGGCGGCTGCGGCCATCGCGGCGGCGCACCGGCGTGGGCTGGACGTGCCGCGTGACCTGACCGTGGTGGGCTTCGACGACATTCCGGTGGCGCAGGAAATCTGGCCCGCCCTGACCACCGTCCGTCAGCCGGTCGCCGAGATGGCGGAAACCGCCGTGCGCCTGTTGAGTGAGACGCAGGGCCCCGCCGACGAGGGTGAGAGCGGCGTCCAACATCTGATCCGGCACCAGCTCATTATTCGCGACTCCTCCGCCGCTCCCCGCGGCTAGAGCGCCGGCCGCCCGTCACGGGCCGCTTGACAGCTCATCTTTCTGGAAGAATGTTAGCGCTAACATCTGACGTCCCGCACGTATGGGGCGCGAGGGGGAAGCGTTGCGTATACAGGACTACCTTCCGGCCGATTGGCCCGAAGCCATACTGGCTGGGCGAGTGCAAACCGGGGATGGGCCGTCGCCCGTTCTGGTTCGCGAAGGTCGTCTGATCGACGTCAGCCTTACCGCCCCCACCATGGCCGACCTGCTGGCGCGTCCTGACGCGGCGACGGTCGAGGGCGTGGATATGGGGCCTATCGCGGACATGGACTTCCGCACGGCCTGGAGCGGCGGCGACATCGAGCTGCTGTCACCCGTCGACCTGCAATGCATCAAGGCCTCGGGCGTGACCTTCGCGGTCTCTGCGATGGAGCGGGTGATCGAGGAGCGCGCGCGCGGTGATTCCACCGCCGCCGAAGGCATCCGCGCCGATCTGGGCCGTCGCATCGGCGGCGATCTGTCGGCGGTGAAGCCGGGCTCGGAGCAGGCGCAGGCCCTGAAGGCCGCCCTGATCGCCGACGGCATGTGGTCCCAGTATCTGGAAGTCGCCATCGGTCCGGACGCCGAGATTTTCACAAAGGCCCCGATCCTGTCGTCGGTCGGCTGGGGCGCCGAGGTCGGCGTCCATCCCGGCTCCGCCTGGAACAATCCTGAGCCTGAAGTGGTGCTGGTTTGCGACCCGTCGGGCCGGACGGTCGGCGCATCGCTGGGCAACGACGTCAATCTGCGCGACGTCGAGGGCCGTTCGGCCCTGCTGCTGGGCAAGGCCAAGGACAACAACGCCTCGGCGGCCATCGGCCCCTTCATCCGCCTGTTCGACGGTCGGTTCGGCATGGACGACGTCCGCAAGGCCGAGGTGCGGCTGGAGGTCATCGGACCGGACGGCTTCGTCATGGACGGGACCAGCAACATGGCCCTGATCAGCCGCGACCCGGAAGAGCTGGTGCGACAGGCGGCGGGTGCCAATCACCAGTATCCGGACGGCTTCGCCCTGTATCTCGGCACCATGTTCGCGCCGGTCGATGACCGTGGCGCGCCGGGGCTGGGCTTCACCCACAAGGTCGGGGACCGCGTGCGCGTGTCCTCGCCGAAGCTGGGCGTGCTGGAGAACATTGTGACCACGTCGGACAAGGCGCCGCCGTGGGTGTTTGGAGTGTCGGCCCTGATGCGCAACCTGGCGCAGCGCGGCCTGCTGGGGGCGAGCGTATGAGTGCCGCGATCTATCCGTCGCTGAAGGACAAGCTGGTCGTGGTGACCGGCGGCGGCTCGGGCATCGGCGCCGCCCTGACCGAAGGGTTCGCCCGGCAGGGCGCCCGCGTGGTGTTTCTGGACATCGCGGTCGAGGACTCGAAGGCGCTGGAGGCGTCGCTGGCCGGCCTGTCGCCCGCGCCGGTCTTCCATCCCTGCAACCTGACCGACGTCGAGGCCCTGCAAGCCTGTCTGGCCGAGATCGCCGCAACGCACGGCCCGGTCGAGGTGCTGGTCAACAACGCCGCCAACGACGACCGCCACGCGCTGGCCGAGGTCACGCCCGCCTATTGGGAGGACCGGATCGCGGTGAACCTGCGCCATCTGTATTTCGCGACCCAGTCGGTGGCTCCGGCCATGCAGGCGGCGGGGCGGGGGGTGATCCTGAACCTCGGCTCGATCAGCTGGCATCTGGGGCTGCCCGAACTTTCGCTCTACGAAACCGCCAAGGCGGGGATCGAGGGGATGACGCGGGCGCTGGCGCGGGAACTGGGCGCCGACGGCGTGCGGGTCGCCTGCATCGTGCCGGGCAATGTGAAGACCCCGCGCCAGATGAAATGGTACACCCCGGAAGGGGAGGCGGAGATCGTCGCGGCGCAATGTCTCAAGGGCCGGATCGAGCCGCGCGACGTGGCCGCGCTGGCGATGTTCCTGGCGTCGGACGACGCCCGTTTCATCACGGGACATGAGTATTTCGTGGACGCCGGCTGGCGCTAGGCCGACGGTGATCTGAACGGGCCGATAGAGCCCTCTGGGAGGATTGAGAATGGCAGGACCGACGGGGGGCTCAGGCCCTGACATCGCGGGTGATGACAAGGTCAACATCGGCTTCATTATCGCCATCGTGGCCGTCGCCACGATTGGTGGTCTTCTTTTCGGCTATGACTCGGGTGCGGTGAACGGCACCCAAGCGGGGCTGCAGGCGCAGTTCAATCTGGACGCCAACGGACTGGGCTTCACGGTCGGTTCGCTGCTGATCGGTTGCGCGTTCGGCGCCTTCTTCGCCGGTCGACTGGCGGATCTGGTCGGTCGTCGCACGGTGATGATCGTGTCGGCCGTGCTGTTCCTTGTCGGGGCCCTGATCCAGGGTGTCACCGACGTGCACGCCGTCTTCGTCGCCGCGCGGTTCGCGGGCGGCATGGCGGTCGGCGCGGCCAGCGTGCTGTCGCCGCTCTACATCTCCGAGGTCGCTCCGGCGAAAATCCGCGGACGGATGAGCACCGTGCAGCAGGTCATGATCATCAGCGGCCTGACCGCCGCCTTCCTGGTGAACTATTTCCTCGCCCAGAACGCCGGCAGCAGCTTGGGCGAGATCGCCGGGACGACGGCATGGCGCTGGATGTATCTGGCGCAGGCCGCGCCCGCCGCCGTCTTCCTGCTGGCCCTGTTCCTGATCCCGGAAAGCCCGCGCTATCTGGTCATGAAGGGCAAGGACCAAGCGGCCCGGGCCGTGCTGACCAAGTTGTTCGGCGCGGAGGCGGCTGCCCGCAAGATCGGCGAAATCCGCGCCAGCTTCACCGAAGGCCACCGCCCGAGCTTCAGGGACGTCACGGGCAAGTTCGGCTTCCGTCCGATCGTCTGGGCCGGTCTGGTTCTGGCGACCTTCCAGCAGTTCGTCGGCATCAACATCATCTTCTACTATGGCGAGACCCTGTGGCGGCTTGCCGGGGTGTCGGAGGAAGTCGCGCTGGAGCGCAACATCATCTCCGGCGCCGTCTCCATCGGCGCGGTGCTGCTGGCGCTGGCGGTGATCGACAAGATCGGCCGCAAGCCCCTGCTGCTGATCGGCTCGGTCGGCATGGCCCTGACGCTCGGCGCCATGACCTGGGCCTTCAGTGGCGCCGGCGCGGATGCGGCGGGGAACCTGACGCTGAGCGCCACCGCCGGCATGACCGCCCTGGTTGCCGCCAACCTGTACGTCATCTTCTTCAACTTCAGCTGGGGCCCGGTGATGTGGGTCATGCTGGGCGAGATGTTCCCGAACCAGATGCGCGGCTCGGCGCTGGCCATCTGCGGCCTGGCCCAGTGGGGCGCGAACTATCTGGTCGTCCAGAGCTTCCCTGGCATGGCCGAAGGTATCGGTCTGGTCGGCACCTACGCCCTCTACACGGCCGCCGCCGTGATCAGCGTCTTCCTGGTCCGCTCCTTCATCAAGGAGACCAAGGGCAAGGAACTGGAAGAAATGACCGGCTGACCCTTCTCCCCGAACGGAGTACGGCGGGCGGCGCTTCGGATGCCTATCTGATGCGTCGCCCGTCGGGCTTCGACCTGTACGACTGACTTCTCCAAGGAATACCTCCCATGACCGACACCCTCGAGCTTTCGCACTGGATCAACGGCGAGCGCGTCGGGGGTGATCGCCCGGCCGAGAGCACGAACCCCTCTGACACGCGCGAGGTCGTGGCCCGCACGCCGGATGGCTCGGCGTCGGACGTCGATGATGCGGTGGCGGCGGCCAAGGCGGCCTTCCCGTCGTGGTCGGAAGCCTCGCCGGAAGCGCGCTCGGATGTGCTGGACAAGGCCTCCAACCTGCTGATGGAGCGCAAGGAAGAGGTCGGCCGTCTGCTGTCGCGCGAGGAAGGCAAGACCCTGCCGGAAGGCATTGGCGAGACCGCTCGCGCCGCCCGCATCCTGAAATATTTCGCCGGTGAGGCCCTGCGCCTGCATGGCCAGAACCTGGCCTCGACCCGTCCGGGCGTGGAAGTCCAGACCTATCGCCAGCCGGTCGGCGTCTATGGCCTGATCACTCCCTGGAACTTCCCCGTCGCCATCCCGGCCTGGAAAGCCGCGCCCGCGCTGGCGTTCGGCAATACGGTGGTGCTGAAGCCCGCCGGTCCGACCCCCGCGACGGCCGAGGCGCTGGTCGCCATCCTGCATGAGGCGGGCCTGCCCAAGGGCGTGCTGAACATGGTCATCGGTCGCGGCGGCGTCGGTCAGGCGATTGTCGATCACAAGGACGTCGCGGGTATCTCCTTCACGGGCTCACAGGGCGTCGGCGCCGGTGTGGCGGCGGGCGCGGTCAAGCGTCAGGCCCGCGTGCAGCTGGAGATGGGCGGCAAGAACCCGCTGATCGTGCTGGACGACGCCGATCTGGAGCGGGCGGTGAACATCGCGCTGGACGGCTCCTTCTTCGCCACGGGGCAGCGGTGCACCGCCTCCAGCCGCCTGATCATTCAGGACGGCATCCACGACAAATTCGTCGCCCTGCTGGCCGAGAAGGTCGCCGCGCTGCGCGTCGGCGATGCTCTGGACCCGAACACCCAGATGGGCCCGGCGGTCAGCGAGGCCCAGATGGAGACCTCCTACACCTACATCGACATCGCGCGCGGCGAGGGCGCCCGCATCGCCACCGGCGGCGATCGTCTGAAGCTGGACAAGCCCGGCTGGTACGTCCAGCCGACCCTGATCGCCGACACCGCCGCCGACATGCGGATCAACAACGAGGAAGTCTTCGGTCCCGTCGCCTCGACCATCCGCGTGAAGAGCTACGAAGAGGCTCTGGAGATCGCCAACGGCGTCGAGTTCGGCCTGTCGGCCGGTATCGTCACCAGCTCGCTGAAGCACGCGCGCGACTTCCAGCGCCGCGCCAAGGCGGGGATGACCATGGTCAACCTGCCCACCGCGGGGGTCGACTATCACGTGCCGTTCGGCGGGACGAAGTCGTCCAGCTATGGCGCGCGCGAGCAGGGCTTCGCCGCCGCGGAGTTCTTCACCACCATCAAGACCAGCTACAGCGCGGGCTGATCCCATGCAGATCGGAACCGAGCCCGTCCTGCTGTGGGACCTTCAGGCCGAGCTGGGCGAGGGGCCGGTCTGGGATGACCGCCGCCGCTGCGTCTGGTTCGTCGACATCAAGGGCCGTCGTCTGCACCGCTACGGCGTGGACGACGGCGCCCGGGACAGCTGGGATGCGCCAGAACAGATCGGCTTCGCGCTCCCTGCCGAGGACGGGTCGCTGATCTGCGGCGTGCGGGGCGGTCTGTACCGGTTCGATCCGGAAACGGGCGACTTCGCCCTGATCATCCGGGTGGAAGAGGATCGTCCGCAGAACCGCATCAACGACGGCTTTGTGGCTCCGGACGGGACACTGTGGTTCGGCACGATGGATGACAGCGAGGAGACCGTCTCGGGCGCCCTCTATCGCTGGCGGGACGGTGAGCTGACCCGCCACGACGACGACCATCGCGTCACCAACGGCCCGGCGCTGAGCCCCGATGGCCGGACCCTCTATCACCACGACACGACCGAGAAATGCATCTACGCCTTCGACCATGACGACGGCGAACTGAGCAACAAGCGCCTCTTCGCCGTGACCGAGGACGGCTATGCCGACGGGCCGAGCATGGACGAGGCGGGCGTGCTGCACGTCGGCCTGTTCAACGGCTGGGGCGTGGCGCGGTTCGCGCCCGACGGCGCGCGGATCGGGAAGATCGAACTGCCGGTCCAGACGGTGACCAAGGCGGCCTTCGGCGGCGATGATCTGAAGAGCCTGTTCTGCACTACGGCCTGGCTGGGCAATGCCGACAAGCGCGCCGAGCAGCCGACGTTGGGCGGGCTCTATGCCTTGCGGGTCGAGACGCCGGGCCTTCCGCAGGCGCGGGTAAAACTGTGATTGAACTGCGTCATGGCAACTGGCGACTGGTCCTGCGGCCCGAGGTCGGGGGCTCCATCGGGGCGCTGAGCCGGGATGGCGTCGATATCCTGCGCCGGATGCCGGACGGCTCGACCGATGTGCTGGAGGCGGGCTGCTTTCCGCTGACGCCCTACGCCAACCGGATCGCCGGCGGGGTGTTTGCCTTCGAGGGACGGGAGATCGCCCTGCCGGTCCAGCCCGCGTTCGCGCCGCATGCCCTGCATGGGGACGGCTGGCTGAGCGCATGGGCGGTCGAGACGCGGGACGAGACTTCCGCGACACTGATCCATCGCCATGCGCCGGACGCCTGGCCCTGGGCCTATGAGGCGCGGCAGACGTTCGGGCTGAGGGACGCGGGGCTATCGGTTGGCCTGTCGATGACCAATCTGTCGGATAGCCGGATGCCCGCCGGACTCGGCCTGCACCCCTATTTTCCGGTGACGGACAAGACCCGCCTGCGCTTCGATGCGGCGCGGGTCTGGGGCGGGGGCGTGGACGAGGTGCCGACGACCTTGCTGCCGGTGTCGGATGTCCATGACTGGTCGGGAGGAGTGCGCGTGGTCGAGGCTCCGTTCGTGGACCATGCCTATGTCGGCGACGGCGCGGCGGTGTTGGCGGAGCCCGGTCGGACCACGACCGTCACGGCCTCCGCCAATGCGGGCTGGCGTCACATCTTCGTTCCCGGCGGTGACTTCTGCTGCATCGAGCCGGTGACGCACCGCCCGGACGCCGCCCACGCGCCCGACGGCGAGGCCAGCGGCTGGACCGTTCTGGCGCCGGGCGAAACCCTGACGATGCAGATGGACGTGACGGTTCAGGGCTGAGCCCCGTCCCGGATCGCGCTGCGCGCGTCCGGGATCACAAGAACTCAGGTCAGTGGTTGTCCCGGGCTTCGCCGAACTTGTCGATGATGCGGTGGTACTTCACCGCAGGCTCCAGCACCGCGCCGGTTTCCAGTTCGCCGACCATCCCGCGCTGGATCTCCTGCCAAGGGGTCTGGGACGCCGGATATTTGTAGCCCCCGGCGGCCTCGAAGGCGGCGCGGCGTTCGGCCAGTTCGGCGTCCGAAATCAGGATGTCGGCGCGCCCGGTGTTCAGGTCGATGCGCAGGCGGTCGCCGGTGCGCACCAGCGCGATATTGCCCCCCGTCGCCGCTTCCGGCGAGGCGTTCAGGATCGAGGGCGAGCCCGAGGTGCCGGACTGGCGCCCGTCACCGATGCAGGCCAGCGCCGAGACGCCCTTTTTGATCAGATAGGCGGGCGGCCGCATGTTCACGACCTCGGCCGCGCCCGGATAGCCGACCGGACCGGCGCCGCGCATGACCAGCAGGGTCTGTTCGGTGATGTCCAGCGCCGGATCATCGATACGGTGGTGGTAGTCCTCGGGCCCGTCGAACACGACGACCGGGCCTTCGAAGGCGTTGAGGTCGTCCGGGTTGGACAGGTAGCGGTCGCGGAACTCGGGGCTGATGACGCTGAGCTTCATCACCGCCGTCGAGAACAGGCTGCCCGAGAGGACCATGAAGCCGGCGCGGGTCTTCATCGGGTTGTCGAACGGGCGGATGACGTCGGGCAGGTCCGAGACCTTGCCGCGGCAGTTCTCGCCCATGGTCTTGCCGTTCGCGGTCATGGCGCCTTCGGCGATCAGGCCCTGTTCGATCAGCGCGCCGACCACGGCGGGCACGCCGCCCGCGTGGAAATAGTCCTCGCCCAGATACTCGCCGGCGGGCTGCAGGTTGACCAGCAGGGGGACGTCCAGCCCCTCGTCCTGCCAGGCCTTCAGAGGCACATCCACGCCCGCGTGGCGGGCCAGGGCGGTCAGGTGGATCGGGGCGTTGGTCGAGCCGCCGATGGCCGAGTTGACCACGATGGCGTTGTGGAAGGCCTCGCGCGTCAGGATGTCCGACGGCTTCAGGTCCTCGCGGACCATGTCCACGATCCGCTTGCCGGTCTCATAGGCGACCTGCGCCCGTTCGCGATAGGGCGCAGGGATGGCGGCCGAGCCGGGCAGGGACATGCCCAAGGCCTCGGCCAGCGAGTTCATCGTCGTGGCCGTGCCCATGGTGTTGCAGTAGCCGACCGACGGGGCCGACGAGGCCACCAGTTCGATGAAGCCGTCATAATCGATCTCGCCGGCGGCCATCATCTGGCGGGCCTTCCAGATGATCGTGCCGGAGCCGGTGCGCTCGCCCTTGTGCCAGCCGTTCAGCATCGGACCGACCGACAGGGCGATGGCCGGAATGTCGACGGTGGCCGCGGCCATCAGGCAGGCCGGGGTGGTCTTGTCGCAGCCGATGGTCAGGACCACGCCGTCCAGTGGATAGCCGTAAAGGCTCTCGACGAGACCGAGATAAGCCAGGTTGCGGTCCAGCCCCGCGGTCGGGCGCTTGCCGGTTTCCTGGATCGGGTGGACCGGGAACTCCATGGCGATGCCCCCGGCCTCGCGGATGCCTTCGCGCAGGCGCTCGGCCAGCACCAGATGGTGACGGTTGCAGGGGCTCAGGTCCGAGCCGGTCTGGGCGATGCCGATGATCGGCTTGTCCGACTGCAGCTCCTGACGGGTCAGGCCGTAGTTCAGGTAGCGCTCCAGATAGAGCGCGGTCATGTCGGGGTTGTCCGGGTTGTTGAACCAGGCGCGCGAGCGAAGCGGCTTTGTCATCTCAGTCAGTTCCAGCCGCCGTCGACGACGTAGTGTTGGTTGGTGATCGCCGAGGCATCATCCGAGGACAGGAAGACCACCACGCGGGCGATGTCGTCCGGGACCAGCGGGCGTTTGATGCACTGGTTGGCGTAGATTTCCTTCTCGGTCTCCGGGGTGACCCAGAGCTCGAGCTGGCGCTCCGTCATGATCCAGCCGGGAGCCACGGCGTTCACGCGCACGCCATGCTCGCCGAAGTCGCGGGCCAGCGAGCGGGTCAGGCCCAGCACGGCGGACTTTGAGGCGGTGTAGGCGGGCATGCCGCCCTGGCCGATGATCCACGAGCAGGAGCCCAGGTTGACGATTGAGCCCTTCTTCCAGCCGATCATGTCGGGCAGCACGGCCTGGGAGGCGAAGAACTGGTGCTTCAGGTTCACGGCCACGCGGCCATCCCAGTACTCTTCCGTCACCTCGAGGGTGGCGTGGCGCTCGTCGTGGGCTGCGTTGTTGATCAGGACGCCGATGGGGCCGAAACGGGCGCGGACCTGTTCGATGGCGGCCCTGAGCGCCGGGATATCTGTCACGTCGCAGCGGACGAACTCGACCGAGGGAGACAGGGCCTTGGCCAACGCCTCGCCGCGAGCGTTATCCAGGTCCAGAACGCCGACGCGCGCGCCCTGCGCCACGAAGGCGCGCGTGATCGCCTCGCCGATGCCGCCGGCGCCGCCGGTCACGATGACCGTCGCGCCTTCGAGGTCCGGATAGATCGCCATCTCGCTCCCGCCGCCCAAAGGGCCACATCCAAGGTTTTATTCTTGGCTTGATTTTTGTGCGTAAAAAATGACGCCGAGGGAGGCTTTCGTCAACGCCGGATCGGGCGTCAGCTCGCGGAATGTCCCATTTCACTCGAGATCGCCGCCGCCGCGCGTTGCAGTTGCTCGACCGAGTCGGTGATCGAGCCGACGGCGGGGGTCCGCTCGATGTAGGGCGTGATCAGGGTGGCCAGAATGCCTTCGGCGCCGATGATCGGGGCGACCAGATCGGTGACCCCCTTCACGAAGTCGCTCGGGCGCTCGGCGTGTCCCTCGGCTGCGGCGGCTTCGGCGGCGGCGATATAGTCGGCCACGCGTTTCTTGCCATACCGGGCGGACAGGGTCTCACGCATATGCGCCTGCATCCGCTCGCCGGCGAAGCCATAGAACAGCAGGCCTGAGGTGGCTTCCAGAATGCTGCGGCGATAGCCGATACGGACCGAGTAGCCGAGGTCGCCGGGCGCCTCGATGCGGGCGACGACGACGATCTGGTCATCCGAGCGGACCACGAGGTGGCAGGACTGCACGGTCGAATCGGCCAGCTCGCGCATGTGGGGCAGGGCGGCCTCGACCAGATCCTTGGCCGGGCCGTGGGCGATGCCGAGGGCAAACAGCCGGTTGGTCAGTCGATAACCGGACGTCGTCGGTTCGATATAGCCGCGGAACTCCAGCACCTGAATCATCCGGAACAGCTCGCTGACCGAACGGCCCAGCATGGCCGACATCTGCGACGGCGTCAGGGGCGCGCCGTGCTGGGACAGCAGCTCGAGAACGTCCAGCCCCTTTTCCAACGCCGGGGCGCGGTATTTGCGGCTTTCGTCGTCAACGCTGTCCAGCATGGAATCTCCCTCAGTCGTCAATGCCATGTTGTTATCACCTGTAAAAGCGATTGCCGATTGTGAAAATTGAACCTAGCGTCGGACCTTCGAGCCGAAGACGGCCGGGGGAAACGATACCATGACGCTGGCGCCGATCGACCTGATCCTGCTCGCAATCTATGCGGTGTTCATTTTCGCTCTCGCCCAGTGGGTGTCCCGCGGCAAGGGGGGCGCGCAGAAGAACTCGACCGACTACTTCCTGGCGTCCAAGGCTCTGCCCTGGTGGGCCATCGGCGCCTCGCTGATCGCCGCCAACATCTCGGCCGAGCAGATCATCGGCATGTCGGGTTCGGGCTACCTGATCGGTCTGGCTATCGCCTCCTATGAGTGGATGGCGGCCCTGACCCTGCTGATTGTCGGCAAGTGGTTCCTGCCGATCTTCCTCGCCAACAACATCTACACCATGCCGCAGTTCCTCGAGCAGCGGTACGGCACGACGATCCGCAACGTGATGGCCGGCTTCTGGCTGGTCCTCTACGTCTTCGTGAACGTGACCTCGATCCTGTGGCTGGGCTCGATCGCCGTGACCACGGTGACCGGCATGGACCAGATGTGGGCCATCGTCGCCATCGGCGTCTTCGCCCTGGCCTATCAACTGTGGGGCGGTCTGAAGGCCGTGGCCCTGACGGACATCGTGCAGGTGACCCTGTTGGTCGCCGGCGGCCTGATCATCGGCTTCATCGCACTGGGCCAGATCGGCGGCGACGCGGGCGTACTGGGCGGGTTCAGCCGTCTGACGACCGAGTTCCCCGAGAAGTTCGACATGATCCTCTCGCCTGACAGCCCCTACTTCAAGGACCTGCCGGGCCTCTCCGTCATCTTGGGCGGGATGTGGATCATGAATCTGAGCTACTGGGGCTTCAACCAGTACATCATCCAGCGGGCGCTGGCGGCCAAGTCGGTGCAGGAGGCCCAGAAGGGCATCGCCTTCGCCGCCTATCTGAAGCTGCTGATGCCGGTGATCGTGGTGCTCCCGGGCATGGCGGCGCTGATCCTGGCGCCCGGCCTGCCCAAGCCGGATCAGGCCTATCCGACGATGATGAACCTGCTGCCCATCGGGCTGAAGGGCATCGTCTTCGCCGCCCTGATGGCCGCGGTGGTCGCCTCGCTGGCGTCCAAGATCAACTCCATCGCCACCATCTTCACGCTGGACCTCTACGCCAAGGCCAACAAGGGCGCGTCCGAGAAGCAACTGGTCACGGTCGGCCGGATCGCGGCGGTGGTGGCCATGGTCGTTGGCGTGATCGCCGCCCGTCCGCTGCTTGGCGGCTTCGAGCAGGGTTTCCAGTACATTCAGGAGTTCACCGGCTTCTTCACCCCGGGCATCGTGGTGATCTTCATGCTGGGCATGTTCTGGCCGAGGGCGTCGCAGGCCGGCGCCCTGACCGGGGCCATCCTGTCGGTGGTGCTGTCGGGCGTCTTCTGGTGGCTGCAATCGGCAGATATCTTCACCATGCCGTTCATGAACCGCGTGGGCGTGGTCTTCATCGCCTCGCTGCTGGCGGCGATCCTGGTGTCGTTCATCGCGCCGCAGAGGGAGACCACCCTGCCGATCAGCTTCGCGGGCGTCAGCTACAAGACGACCATGGGCTTCAACATCGCGGCGCTCGGCGTCATCGCGTTCCTGATCGCGGTCTATTCGATCTGGTGGTGACGAACCTCAGCGGGGCGCGGCCTGCACCGCGCCCCGAATGAAGTCATCATGGGTCGGCATGCGCTCGACACCGTCACGGATCAACGCCCGCATCCGGTGCAGGTGATCGCGGGTAGCCTCCAGCGACATGACCTCGGTGATCGGGTCGTGACGCTCCGGCCTCACGCCCTGGCCCAGAAGCACCGCGACCCAGCTGGTGTCCTGGAACAGCTCATCCTCGAAACGGAAGACCCGCCCGCGGCTTCGGAACAGCTCCATCTTCCGGCGCAGGCTGTCTGGTATCTCCATGGCGCCGACCTGAAGCCACAGGGGCGTGTCGGTGCGCTCGGTGGCCTTGTAGTGAAGCACGACGAAATCACGGACCCGCTCGTACTCCAGCTGTGACAGGTGATTATAGTTGTCGATGTCGGGCTGCGAAAACGCCTTGTCAGGGAAACTGAGCAACAGACGTGTGATGCAGGTCTGGATCAGGTGAATGCTGGTCGACTCCAGCGGCTCCAGGAAACCGGAAGACAGGCCGATCGCCAGACAGTTCCGGTTCCAGGCCTTCTTGCGTCGCCCGGTGCGGAAGCGCAGCAGGTTGGGATCGGCAAGACATTCGCCGTCGATGGACCCGCGAAGCCGGGCCAGCGCCTCGTCATCGCTGATGTGCTCGCTGCAATAGACATAGCCGTTACCGGTGCGGTGCTGGAGGGGGATGCGCCAGCGCCAGCCGGCCTCCAGCGCTGTGGAGCGGGTGTAGGGCGTCGGCGGTTCGACCCGCGCGCAAGGCAGGGCGACGGCCCGGTCGCAGGGGAGCCAGTGAGTCCAGTCCTCGTAACCCGTCTTCAGCGCGCCTTCGATCAGAAGGCCGCGGAAGCCCGAACAGTCGATGAAGAAATCGGCGTCCAGAACACGCCCGTCCTCCAGCGCCACCGCGCCGATGTCGCCGTTGGGGGCCATCCGGACATCAGCGATACGGCCCTCATGCCTGACAACGCCGGCCCGCTCGGCGCGCCCCCGCAGAAAGCGCGCATACAGGGAGGCGTCAAAGTGGAAGGCGTAGGCCATCGCGGCGTTGATGGATCGCGGATCGCCCTGCGGGCGGGCGAAGCGGCCCAGACGGGCGGCCATCGCCGGCGCCGAGTAGGCGTCCAGATCGTCGTCCAGCCCGGCCGCTTGGAGACGGAGCCAGTACTGATGGAAGGACGCGGCCCCGACGCGGGAGCCATACTGGCCGAACGGATGGAAATAGGCGTGACCCTTTCGGAACCAGTCCTGGAACTGGATGCCAAGCTTGTAGGTCGCTTGGGTCTCGCGCAGGAATTCGTTCTCGTCGATTCCGAGCAAGGCGTTGAAAAGCAGGATCGGCGGAATGGTCGCCTCTCCGACGCCCACCGTGCCGATGGCTTCGGATTCGACCAGCTCGACCTGTACGGCTCCGCGCAGCACGTGAGACAGCGCAGCGGCGGTCATCCAGCCGGCGGTTCCCCCGCCGACGATCAGGATTTTCCGGATCGGCTCAGGAGGTGTGCTCATCTCGCATCGGCCTTCATCTGGACGCCACGGAGAAATTCGAGCCGGTCGGGCAGGGTGGCGGTCGCCCGGGCGATGAGCTCGGAGACCTTCACGGCCTGACGCTCCACGACGTCGAGGTCGAGCGCGGAGACCTGCGGCGCGACCTTGCGCGGCCAGACGTCCAGCCCGGTCAGGACCGAGGTCCAGCTGGCCTCGCGGAAGGAATCGTAGTGGCTGGGGTCAATCTCGCCACGGGCCCGGAACAACTCCAGTCGCTCCGCCAGACTGTCCGGAGGCGCGGTTTCGCGGCAGTGGGCCCAGAGCGCGCCTTCGGTTCGCCCCGCCAGATGATAGTGCGCGATGATGAAGTCCCGCACCCCGATCCACTCCAGCTCGGTACGGCGGTTGTATTCGGCGATCAGCGCCGGATCGAACTCCCGATCAGGGAAGAGCTCCAGCAACCGCCCGATGCCGGTCTGGATCAGGTTGATGCTGGTCGACTCCAGCGGCTCGAGGAAGCCCGACGCCAGCCCCAGAGCGACCACATTGCCCTTCCACGCCGCGCGGCGGCGACCGGTTACGAAACGCAGCCGGTTCGGTTCAGCCTCGGCCGGGGCCTCAAGCCCGTTCACAAGTTCATCGAGCGCGTCGTCGTCATTGATGAAGGCGCTCGAATAGACGTAGCCGTTGCCCACCCGATGTTGCAGCGGAATGCGCCAGCACCAGCCCGCCGAGGCGGCGCGGGCGGTCGTGTAGAGGTCTGGCGGACGACTGGCGGAGGTCGGCAGGGCGATGGCCCGATCACACGGAAGCCAACGGCTCCAGTCCTCATAGCCTGCCTGCAACGCACCCTCGATCAGCAGGCCGCGGAAGCCAGAGCAGTCGATGAACAGATCGGCTTCTAGGCGCCGCCCGTCCTCCAGCCGGATCGCCTGCACCCGTCCGTCGGCGGCCTCGACATCGCTGATCCGTCCCTCCACCCGCGCGACACCAGCGGTCTGGGCCAAGGCTGACAGACGCTTGGCGAACAGTCCCGCGTCGAAATGATAGGCGTAGGAATAGGCGGACAGAATGGAGCGGGGATCGGAAACTGGCAGGCCGAATCGTCCGCTTTCAGCCATCACAGCGGGGACGGACCAGGGATCAAGACTGGACAGGCGGCCCTCCGCCTTCAGCCTGAACAGGTGCTGCCGGTAGGGCTGGCCCTGAACGTCCGGTCCATGGTCGCCGAAGCCGTGGAAATAGCGGGAGCCGCTCCCCATCCAATCGTGGAAGGCGATACCCAGTTTCGGCGTCGCCCCCGTGCTGGCCATGAAGTCGGCTTCGTCCAGACCAATGGAGCGGTTGAACTGCCGTATCGGGGGGATGGTGGCCTCGCCGACGCCGACGGTGCCGATCGCATCGGACTCGACCAGACGGATGACCGGCCTGCCCGGTTCAGGCAGGTCGCCGAAAGCGCGGGACAGGGCCGCCGCCGCCATCCAGCCTGCGGTGCCCCCACCGACGATGACAACGCTCGTGATGCGGGGATCGGTATCGCCCATGTTTCCTCCGGCCAGTCTGACGCCAGCTTCGGGACACTGAACGCCATGGAGACCGCGTCACGCAAGCCGGAGAAATGGTAGCGCTAACAGAATTTACTTTTCAACGCGTGAAACTCCGTGCATCCTTGAAATGACGGCGGGGTGTTTCAGGCTCTGTTTCGTCTCGGGGAGGACCGCGCTCAAGACCGCTAAAGCGGCTGGCGCATGCAGGAAGGACGACAACCTTGTCCCATATCAAGCGTAACGGCCGCGCGGCCCTGCTGTGTGGCGCGTCACTGTTCAGTCTCGTGGCGCTGACGCCCATGAGCGCCCTGGCGCAAACCGCGCCCGCGGCCCAGGATCCGGATGAGGACGCGGCCCAGCTGGACGAGGTCGTGGTTACCGGCATTCGCGCGCAGCTGCAGAGCGCCCAGTCCATCAAGCAGGATTCCGAAGTGATCGTGGATTCGATCACCGCGGTGGACATCGGCGCGCTGCCGGACCGTTCCGTGTCCGAGGCGCTGCAACGCGTGTCCGGCGTGACCCTTCAGCGCACCAACGCCGCCCGTGACCCCGCCCGTCTGGCCGCCGAAGGCGGCGGCGTGTTCGTTCGCGGCCTGTCGTGGGTTCGGTCCGAAACCAACGGGCGCGACATCTTTTCGGCGTCCAACGGCCGTGGGCTGAGCTTCGAGGATGTCTCGGCCGACCTGCTCGCCGGCGTGGACGTCTACAAGAACGTGGCCGCCAACATGATTGAGGGCGGCATCGCCGGTACGATCAACCTGCGCACGCGGGTTCCGTTCGATAACCGCGGCCATCTGCTGGCGGTGAACACCGACTACAACTACGGCGACCTGTCGGAGCGCGGCTTCTGGTCGGGCAGCATGATCGGGTCGAACCGCTGGGACACCGGCATCGGCGAGATCGGCCTGCTGGCCAACATCAGTGTTTCGAACGTGGGCAACCGCACCGACTCGATCTCGGTGGACCGCTATGATCCGGTTGTGCTGGACGCCGGCAACGCTTCGGACGGACGGGTCGCGGGCGACACGGTCTATGTGCCCAAGTATCTGGGCTGGCGGACCATCGACTGGGAGCAGGAGCGCACCGCGGTCGCTCTGGCGGCGCAGTGGCGTCCGAATGCCGACCTGCTCTTCACCTTCCAGGCTCTCGGATCGCAGGCGGATGCCTACAATATCGAGCGCGCGCTCGGCACCGAGAGCATTCTCTCGCCCAACTCCACCTACCGCTACAATGAAGACGACGTCTTCATTGGCGGTACTGTTCCCCAAGCCAACTACAACACCGATACGCGTGTCGGCGACGACACCAAGCGGACCGGTGAGGTCTCGGTCGGCTTCCAGTACACGCCGAACTCGCCCTGGTCGGTCACCGGCGACCTGCAGTATGTGAAGTCGACCGCCGAAATCTACTCGATGACGGCCTTTACCCAGCTGGAGAACCGCCCCGATCTGACGATCACCATCGACGGCGACCTGCCGACGGTCACCTCCACGGGCGGCACGCCGACCGATCAGTCGACCTACTGGTGGGCGGCGGCGATGGATCACATCGAGGACAATGAGGCCGACGAACTCGCCGGTCGTCTGGACGCCACCTACACCTTCGAGAATCCGGATGGATTCTGGAAGTCGGTCGCGATGGGTGTGCGCGGCACCGAGAAGAACTACATCAACCGCCAGACCGGCTATAACTGGGGGCTTCTGTCCAACCAGTACTGGGGCAACGGCGGTGGAGCGGTCGTCTATCTGGACGACACCGGCTATCCGGGCGGCACGGTCGATCCGCGCCTGCCGGCTTCGTCCGAGCTGTTCTCGTTCACCAACTTCTTCCGTGGCGACGCGCCGGTTCCGGGCGTGGCCTGGTTCCCCACCGCGGCGCTGGTCAGCGGCGGCACGGCGAATGCCTATGATATCCTGCGCAACACCCAGAGCTCCGGCTGGGGCTGGACGCCGCTTTCGGACGACTATGAGAGCTATCGCCTGGGCGGCGGCAACGGCGGCATCACCGAGCTGACCGAGGAAACCCAGGCCGGCTATATCTACGCCCGGTTCGGCGGAGACGAGTCGATGTTCGGTCGGCGCTTCGACGGTAACGTCGGCGTTCGTATCGTGCGGACCAATACGCAAACGAACACCATCACCACCCTGCCGGTGATCTCCGGGGCGTGCCCGCCCGTCGGCAACCCGACGGCCGATTGTACGGCCTTCAACCGCGCCGTCGCCTTCTCGACCGGCGGCTCGCTGGACGGCGCGAGCGTCGATCACAGCTATACGGACGTCCTGCCCAGCCTGAACCTGCGCGTCTTCCTGCGTGATGATCTGCAGGCGCGCTTCGCCGTGTCGCGCGCCATGGTGCGGCCTGAGATGTACCAGCTGCAGCCGTTCACCAACCTGTCGATCAATTTCGAGGCCGACGGCTACACCCTGGATGACGTCGCGCCCTTCACCGGCGTCGGCGGCAACCCGGCGCTCGATCCGATCAAGGCGACCAACTACGACCTCAGCCTTGAATGGTATTTCGCTCCGACCGGCAGTGTGACCCTGGCGGTGTTCCACAAGGACATCACCGACTACATCTTCACCGGGACCGAGACCCAGTCGTACACCAACGGCGGCGTCACCTACGACTTCCTGATGACGCGCTACGTCAACGGGGATGAAGGCACTGTCGACGGGTTCGAGCTGGCCTATCAGCAGTTCTTCGATTTCCTGCCGGGCTGGATGGGCGGCTTCGGGGTGCAGGGCAACTTCACCTTCATCGACAGCAATGGTGGTCGCAACACCAGCCAGAACGTGCTGGATCCCTTGCAGAACACGGCCTCCGCTGACGCCCTGCCGCTCGAAGGCATGTCGCGCACCAGCTACAACGCGGCCCTGTTGTACGAGCGGTACGGAATCTCCGCCCGACTGGCCTACAACTGGCGTGAAGAATATCTGCTGACCACCTCGGCCGCGAACGTGAACGCGCCGGTCTGGGCCAGCGACTATGGCCAGCTGGACGGCTCGATCTTCTACAACATCAATGATGATCTGAAGATCGGTCTGCAGTCGACCAATATCCTCAACGAACGGACCGTGCTGAAGGTGGGCAACGAGACCCGCAAGCCGCCCTACAACTGGGTGGATACGGATCGTCGCGTCGCGATCGTTCTGCGCGCCGCCTTCTAGGGCGACTGCGAGAGAGGGGGCTTCGCCCCCTCTCTCCTCCCTTCGATTGGTAGACCGGAGAGACTGGGGTGAGTTTTGTGAACGCCCGGCCGCGCGCGCTGGCCTTTCTCGCGGGATGCCTCGCACTGACGATCGGAGCCGCCGCCCAGGCGCAGACGTCGGCGCGGGGCGAGGCCGCGATCCCGCATGTGCTGAATCAGGACGGCCGCCATGCCCTGATCGTGGACGGCGCGCCGTTCACCATCCTGGGCGCGCAGGTCAACAACTCCTCCAATTATCCGGCTCCACTGGCCGAAGCCTGGCCCGCGGTGAATTTCATTGGAGCCAACACCGTGCAGGTGCCGATCGGCTGGGAGCAGATCGAACCGGTCGAGGGAGAGTTTGACTTCAGCTTCGTCGATCACGTCGTGGCCGAGGCGCGCCGCAACAATGTGCGTCTGGTCCTGCTGTGGTTCGCCACCTGGAAGAACACCGCGCCGAAATACGCGCCGGCCTGGGTCAAGCTGAACCCCGAGCGCTTCCCGCTGCTGACCCGTCAGGACGGCACCGCGTCCTATGCGATGTCGCCGCACTCACGCACGACGCTTGAGGCCGACAAACGCGCTTTCGTCGCCCTGATGACCCACCTGCGTCGCATCGACGGCGACCGGCATACGGTGATCATGGTCCAGCCTGAGAACGAGACCGGCACCTATGGTTCGGTCCGCGACTACGGTCCCGAAGCGCAGGCGCTGTTCGACGGCCCTGTGCCGCAGGCCCTGCTGACGCGTCTGGGCAAGGCGCCCGGAACCTGGCGTCAGGTTTTCGGTGATGACGCCGACGAGTTCTTTCACGCCTGGGCTATCGGCTCCTACGTCGGCGAGATCGCCGCGGCCGGGAAGGCGGTCTATCCGCTGCCGATGTATGTCAACGCGGCACTGCGCAATCCCGTCGAGCATCAGGCCCCCGACAGCTATGCCTCCGGCGGGCCGACCTGGAATGTGATCGAGGTCTGGCAGGCCGCCGCGCCCGCCATCGACTTCCTGTCGCCCGATATCTACGACCGCCCCTCGCGGACCTACGAGGCTCACCTCGACCGCTATGGACGGGCCGACAATGCGCTGTTCGTGGCCGAGACCGGCAATGACGTGCAGTACGCCCGCTTCCTTTTTTCGGTGCTCGGACGTGGCGGTCTCGGCTACTCGCCCTTCGGCATCGACTACACCGGCTATGCCAACTATCCGCTCGGCGCTCAGGAAGTCACCGAGGAGACACTGACGCCGTTGCGCGACGTCTATCGGGTCATCGCCCCCTGGCAGCGGGTCTGGGCCCGCCTGTCGTGGGAAGGCAAGGTGCGCGGGGTGTCCGAGCCGGACGACCGCAGCTCGCAGACGGTCGATCTGGGTGCGTGGACCGCCACTGTCGGCTATCGCCGCTGGCAGTTCGGTCAGCCCGAATGGACCTGGCTCGGACCGCAGGACGTGGTGCCGGGCACCGAGACGCCCGGTGGCGGCGCCGTCTTCGCCGAAATCTCGCCCGGTGAGTTCATCGTCACCGGCTATCGCGTCCGCGTCGATTTCAACGCCAAGCCCTCGACCGACGGGAAGCGCCGAATGGTGCTGCGCATCGAGGAAGGCCATTTCGACGAGCGCCAGAACTGGGTGTTCGAACGCATCTGGAACGGCGACCAGACGGACTACGGCCTGAACTTCACCGACCGTCCGCGCCTGCTGCGCGTGGTCACCGCCACCTACTGACCGACGACGTTACGAGTGTTTGCCATGACCCACGCCCGTCTCCTGAAATCCGCCGCGATGGCGCTTGTTCTGGCCGCAGCGGCGCCGGTCTGGGCCGTCGCCTCGCCGATGGTGCAGTCGGTCTCGACCGAGCGCGTCCAGCGCCTGCCCGACGGCGTCATCGTCGTTCCGTCGAGCGGTGAGGCGAGAGCCGTGCGTCTTCAGGTCTATGGACCGCGCACCATCCGTGTCACCGCCTCGCCCGATGACAGCTTCGAGGCTCCGGCCAGCCTGATGGTCACGGCCACCCCGCAGACCACCGGCTTCACCGTCGAGCAGCGCGCGGACGTGGTGCTGGTGAAGGCCGCAGAAGTCACCGCCGAGGTGACGCTGACCACCGGCGCCGTGAGGTTCCTCAATCCTTCGGGGCAGGTGATCCTCGCCGAGCGCGTGAACGGCCGGGAAATCGCCCCGGTCACCATTGAGGACCAGACCGGCTCGCACCGCTACAACACCGTCCGTCAGGTGTTCGAACCGGGCGCCGATGACGCCTTCTACGGCCTCGGACAGCACCAGCAAGGCGTCGCCAACTATCGCGGCCATGACGTTGAACTGGCCCAGCACAACATCGACGTGGGCATTCCCTTCGTCGCCTCGACCGGCGGCTACGGCCTGCTGTGGGACAACAACTCGATCACCCGTTTCGGTGATCCCCGCGAGTACGGGATGCTGGATCAACGCCTGATCCTCCGCGACGCCACGGGCCGCTTCGGCGGTCTGACCGCCAGCTATTTCCAGAATGACGAACTGAAGGTTCAACGGCAGGAGCACGAGGTGAACTACGAGTTCATCCGTGACCAGCAGCGCTGGCCCGAAGGCTTCAAGGCCCAGCCTGCCCAGCCGGTGCAGGTCGGTGACATGGGGCGCTCGGGGCAGGAGGGCGTCCGCGTCACCTGGGAAGGCACCATCGAGACCCCGCATGCGGGGCTGCACAAGTTCAAGCTCTATTCGTCCAACTACGCCCGCGTCTGGATCGACGGCGAGCTGCGCATCGACCGCTGGCGCCAGAACTGGAACCCGTGGTTCCACGATTTCGAGGTCGAGCTGCCGGCGAACCGTCAGGTGTCGATCAAGGTCGAATGGATCCCCGGCGACGGCTACATCGCCCTGCGCCACCTCGACCCGCAGGCCGAGCAGGACCAGCAGACCCTGTCGCTGTGGTCGCAGGCCGGGACGGACCTGGACTACTATTTCATCCGTGGTGAGAACCTGGATCAGGTGCAGGCCGGCTATCGCGGCCTGACCGGCAAGGCCGTCATGCTGCCGCGCTGGGCCTATGGCTTCTGGCAGAGCCGCCAGCGCTACAACACCCAGGCCGAGGTTGTGGACACCGTCCGCCGCTATCGTGAACTGAACCTGCCGATCGATAACGTGGTGCAGGACTGGTTCTACTGGCCGGAGAACGCCTGGGGCTCGCACGAGTTCGACAGCGCCCGTTTCCCTGATCCGGCGCAGATGGTGCGCGACGTTCACGACATGAACGCCAACATCATCATCTCGGTCTGGCCGAAATTCTATCCGACGACCGAGCACTACAAGGAGCTTGAGGCCATCGGCGGCATGTACACGCGCAACGTGGACATGGGGGCGAGGGACTGGGTCGGGCCGGGCTATGCGAACAGCTTCTACGACCCCTATCTGCCCGCCGCGCGGGACCTGTATTGGCGTCAGATTTCCGACAGCTTCAAGGGCATGGGCTTCGACGGCTGGTGGCTGGATTCGGTCGAACCGGACATGCACTCCAACCTCGATATCCCCGAGCGCACCCTGCGCATGGGACCGACCGCAGCCGGTCCGGGCGCGCTGGTCTTCAACTCCTATCCGCTGGTCAATGCCGAGGGCGTCTATCAGCGCTTCCGCGCCGAGCAGCCGGACACCCGCACCTACATCCTGACCCGCTCGGCCTGGGGCGGTCTGCAGCGCACCGGTTCGACCCTGTGGTCGGGCGACGTCGTGGCGCGCTGGGACGACCTCCGCGAGCAGGTGTCGGCGGGCGTCAACGCGGGTCTGTCGGGCCTGCCCAACTGGACCCACGACATCGGCGGCTTCGCGGTCGAGGCGCGCTACTCCAATCCGGCCGGGATGAAGCCCGAAGACAAGGCCGAATGGGAGGAGTTGAACCTGCGCTGGTTCCAGTTCGGCGCCTTCTCGCCGATCTTCCGTTCGCACGGCGAGTTCCCGCTGCGCGAGGTTTACAATCTGGCCGAGCCGGGCACCGATCTGTACGCCGCCTTCGGCGACCAGATGCGCCTGCGCTATCGCCTGATGCCCTACATCTACACCCTGGCGGGCGACAGCTGGCACCGCGACGGCACCATCATGCGCGGTCTGGCCATGGACTTCGCCGCTGACCACAAGGTGCTGGACATCAACGACCAGTACCTCCTTGGCCCGTCCCTGATGGTCGCGCCGGTGCACCAGTACCGGGCCCGCAGCCGCAGCGTCTATTTCCCGGCTGGGGCTGACTGGTATGACCTGTACACCGGCCGCAAGCAGACCGGCGGACGCGAGGTGACCGTCGAGGCGCCGCTGGACCGCATCCCGGTCTATGTCCGCGCCGGCTCGATCCTGCCAACCGGCCCGCAGGTGCAGCACACCGCCGAGAAGCTGGACGGCCCGATCACCCTGACCGTCTATCAGGGCGCCGACGGCAGCTTCGATCTGTATGACGACGCAGGCACGACCTACGGCTACGAGCGGGGCGAGTTCTCGCGAATCCCGATGCGTTGGGACCAGCGTTCGGGCGTCCTGACGATCGGCGCGCGCGAGGGTTCGTACCCGGGCATGGCGGCGAACCGCACCTTCCGCGTTCGCTTCATCAACGGGACGAACCGTTCCGCTCTAGACTGGGACGCGGCCAATGCGCAGGTCGTCGAGTACACCGGCGCGGCCGTTCAGGTTCGCCGCCGCTAGTCCGAGGGAAGACAGGTCATGATGCTACGTTCGGGGTCGCTGGCTCTCGCTTTCATGCTGGCGGCGGGGGCGGCTCATGCCCAGACGCCGACGACCGCGCCCCTGATGGCTGATGTGTTTCAGGACCACGCCGTCCTGCAACGCGGCGGCCCGGTTCCGGTCTGGGGGCGTGCCCGGCCGGGGGCGACCGTCTCGGTCACGCTCGGACAGAACAGCACGCAGGCGACCGCTGGTGAAGACGGTCGCTGGCGCGCGAACGTCGCGCCCCCGGCGGCGGGCGGTCCCTACGTTCTGTCGGCGCAGTCCGGTGGACAGACCCAGACCCTGAACGACATCCTGATCGGCGATGTCTGGCTGTGCTCGGGTCAGTCGAACATGGAGTTCGGTCTGCGTCAGGTGACCAACGCCGAGACCGAGGTCGCCAACTCGACCGATCCCCAGATGCGCCTGCTGCTGGTCAACCGCCGTAGCGAGGCCCGCGTCGATGAAACCGGGCTGCCAGCGGGCAGTGTCTGGCAGGCCTCCGGCCCGGCCAGCACCCCGAACTTCGGCGCTGCCTGCTACTTCATGGGACAGGAACTTCGGCGCACCCAACAGGTGCCGATCGGCCTGATCTCGGCCTCCTGGGGTGGCTCGATCATCGAGGATTGGTTGAGTGAAGCGTCCCTGCGTCAGGCGGGGGACTACGCCGAGACGCTGGACCTCCTGTCCGCCTATGCGACTTCGCCCGAGACCGGCACGGCGCACTGGAACCGGATTTCCGAACAGTGGTGGCGCGCCAACGATCCGGGGCTGAAGGAGACCGTCCCGTGGTCCGACGCCCGCTTTGACGACAGCGGCTGGAAACTGGCCAAGCCGGAAGGCTTCTGGGAGACCGACGGCCCGGCCCTCGGCAACTATGACGGCACCGGCTGGTATCGCACCTCGATCCAGCTGACCCGCGCGCAGGCGCGGGGCGAGGCGAAGATCAGCCTCGGGCCCGTTGACGACATGGACGTCGTCTTCGTCAACGGTCACCGCATCGGCGGCATGCAGGGCTGGGATACGCCGCGCGACTACGTCATTCCGGCGGGCGTCCTGCGTCCGGGCCGCAACGTCATCGCGGTCGGCGCGCTCGACCTCGGCGGCGGCGGCGGCATGTGGGGACCGGCGGAGACCAAGCGGATCGAGCTCGCCGACGGCTCGATCGTCTCGCTGGCGGCTCCGTGGCGCTTCCAGACCTCCGCGGCGCTGGGCAGCCTGCCGGGACCGCCGCGCGTGCCGTGGATCGGCGGCAGCGGCACGACCACCCTCTACAACGGCATGGTCGCCGGGCTGGGGCCTTACGCCCTGACCGGGTTTGCCTGGTACCAAGGCGAGTCAAACGTCAACGATCCGGTCGGCTACAGCCGTCTGCTGACCGGTATCATGGCGGACTGGCGCGCCCGGTTCGAGAATCCGGACGCCGCCTTCCTCGTCGTCCAGTTGGCCAATTTCGGCCCGGCGTGGAGTGAGCCGCACGCCTCGGCATGGGCCGACCTGCGGGACGTCCAGCGTCAGGTGGTCGAGGCCGATCCACACGCGGGCCTCGCCGTCGCCATCGACATCGGCGACCGCTACGACATCCATCCGACCAACAAGCGTGAAGTCGGTCGCCGCCTCTCGCTCGAGGCCCGTCGCCTGGCGGGAGACATGACCGTCGCCCGCTCGCCTTCGCCGGTCAGCGCCGTGCGCGAGGGCGACCGCATCCGCATCGACTTCGCCCATGCGGGCACGGGGCTGGTGACGCTCAGTGCGACCGACGCGGTCGGTTTCGAGGTCTGTGATCAGGACAAGGCCTGCCGCTTCACGCCGGGGACGGTTCAGGGCTCAACGGTGTGGCTGAACGCGCCGCAAGCCAGCTTCGTGCGGTTCTGCTGGGCCGACAGCCCGGTCTGCAACCTGTACGGCCCGGACAATCTGCCGGCCGTCCCGTTCGAGCTGCCGGTTCGCTAAGCGGTGATCCCCATCAGACAGCGGGCCGGGCGGGAGAGATCCCGTCCGGCCCTTTTCGTTCAGACCAGCCCGGCCCCGCGAATGCGGAAGGCGGGGACGAAGGCCACGGGGCGGTCCGAGGGCAGGTCGATCACCAGTCCCTCCGCTGTCTGGCTGAAGGGCAGGGCGCCGCCGCCGACCAGCTCGACCCGTTCTACCGCACGGCCTTCCAGCGCCTGACGACCGAGAGCGCGGATGCGGACCTTGCCGTCCTCGGGCCAGTCCAGAGCGAGCGCGTAGAGGATGCCCGCGCGGGTGGTGAAGCGGATGTCCCCGGAGGTCCACGGCCGGGCGCCGCCCTCGCCGTGCATGCCCGCCGCCACCGCCGTGGGGCCTTCGCCGTACATGCGCCAGGGACGGCTTTCGAAGATAGCCTCGCCGTTGACCCGGACCCAGGCCGCCAGATCGCCGAGGATGGCGCGCTCATCGGCGTCTATTGAGCCGTCGCCGCGCATCGGGATGCTGAGCAGCAGGTTGCCGTTCTTGGACACCACGTCGCACAGCCGCTGCACCACGCTCTTCGCCGGAACATAGCTGTGATGCTCGAAGCGGCTGCGGTTGTAGTGCCAGTCACCGATGCAGGTGTCGGTCTGCCAGGGCTCGGGCATCAGGGCGTCGTTGAAACCGCGTTCGACGGTCTCGACGATGCCGCGCCGCTGTCGGGGTTCCAGCCGCTTGCCGTTCACGACCGGCAGTTCGCCACGCCACTCCAGCGAGGCGTTGTAGAGATAAGCGGTGGCGTCCAGCCCATGCTGACCCAGCGGCAGGCCGTAGTTGTCGAAATAGACGAGGTCCGGCTTGTACCGGTCGACGAGATCGCGCTGGCGGGCCACCCATGACCGGGTGAAGGCGGGGTTGTTCTCGGGCGGGGTCTCGATCCACTGGCCGTCCCGTTCGTCGTGCCAGGCGTTCATTTCGGCGATGGAGCTGATGCCGTTGGGCGGTGCGAACGTCGGGCCGGTGTAGAGCTCCTGCGGGTCCAGCCCGTCCCACCATTTGCCGGCGCCGTCGGCGCGGGTCAGGGTGGCGGCGTCATAGCGGCGACCGGCGCGCGGCCCCTCGGCGTCGTAGCCGTAGGCCGTCTGCCACCAGTGCCAGGCATGGGCGCCGTGGTTGCTGACGCCGAAGCGCAGGCCGCGCTGACGCACCAGCCGCTCCCATGTTCCGACGATGTCCTTGCCCGGTCCGACCCGGGTGCTGTTCCAGGCGTGATGCTTCGAGTCGAAGAGATCGAGGTTATCGTGGTGCTGGGCCATCGCCACGACGTAGCGGGCGCCGGCGGCCTGGAAGAGATCCAGCAGTTCTTCCGGTTGCCAGGCGTCGGCCTTCCACTGGCCGATGATGTTCAGGAAGCCGGTCTCGCTGGGGTGGCCGTAGTGCAGAAGGTGATGTTCGTAGAAGGGATTGCCCTGGATATACATCTGGCGGCCGTACCAGTCGCCGAACTCGGGCACGCACTGCGGCCCCCAGTGCGCCCACAGGCCCAGCTTGGCGTCACGGAACCAGTCCGGCGTCGAATAGCCGGAGATCAGCGAGTCCCACGTCGGCCTGAACGGGCCGGAGCCCGCGGCGCCGCCGGTCGTCGCGCAGCCCGCCACCGGAAGGGCCGAGGCGGCGAGGCCGGCCTTCAGAAGATTGCGACGGGTGCTGCTCACGATTGCGCCTCCGGTTCCCCATAGACCACGCCGCGACCGTCCGTGGCGACATAGACCCGCCCGAAGACGCGTGGGTCGCCCGCGATGGCTCGGAAGCGGCGGGCGTACTCATGCCGGGCGTCATTGACCCGGATCCAGCTGACGCCCTCATCGTCCGAGCGCCACACGCCCCGGACGTCGCCGCGCGTGCCGATGGCGAACAGGGCCGGGTAGGTCTTTCCGGGGGGCGAGCGACCGAAGTCCATCATCTCGACCGACAGGTCCGTCGCGATCCGGTCGAAGGACTGTCCGGCGTTGCGGCTGCGGAACAGGCCACTTTGCGAAAGGAACCACAGATCCCCCTCGTGGCGTGGCGTGGCCTTCAGCGGCCAGGCCTGCTCCCGCCAGGTGGCGCGGTCGGGATTCAGATCAGCGGGCAGGCCCCGGCTGGCGATCTGCGCGAAGCTTCGCGCGCCGTCCGTGCTGACGAACCAGCCGCCGTTCGAGAAGTCGAGCGCATACAGCAGGCCCGGATCGACCCGGTCGGCGACCGGGCGCATCAGTGGGGGCAGCCCTTGCGATGGCCGCCAGCCGACGCCCCTGTCGGCGGACCACATCACCTGAGGCGTGGCCAGCACGAAGGTCGACCCGTCGGCCGTCACCGTGATCGGCGCATCCCGGTACAGGTCCATCCGGGGATGGCTGGAGACTTCTGCGGGCCCCGCCGGGCGGGGGCGCCCCAAAGGCTTCCAGCTGCGGCCGGCATCCTCCGACCAGGCGATGGTCGAGCCGTCATGCCCGTCCGATCCGACCCCCTCGTGTGGGGTGCCGCTGCGCACCACGATCTGCGGCGCGCGACCGGCGTAATCAATCTGGTTGGTGTTGGCGAAGACCGGGGTGGTGAATTGCAGGTCCGGTGATCGATCCAGATCTTCGTGAGCGAAGCCGGAGATGTCTCCGAACCCGGTCAGCAGGTGCGGTCCGGTCGGGGGGCTGACAAGGGTGATAACCGCCGTCTGCTCTATCCCCTCGACCCAGGGCGTCCAGTCGGTCGCGCGGCGATGGTCGGCCTCGGACAGATTGATGGTCGCGTAGACGGTGGCGCCGGTCGCATAGACGGCCCGGTCGCCGTTGAAGGGGTCTATGGCCAGGGCCGCCAGCCACCAGCCGAAATCCGGTTCGTCATTGCCCCAGTAGAGATAGGGGGTGGCGCTGACGTCGCGACGCGCCTGTTCGCGGAGGCTGTTCCAGCTGCGGCCGTCGTCGATCGAGCGCCACAGGGTGTCGCCGGGCTGCCAGCGGTTCATGGTCGAGACCATGACGACGCCCGGCTTGGTCCGATCAATCGCCACGCCCATGAAGCCGCCCAGTGGACGGGGCGGGGTGATGTCGCGCCATTGGTCGGTCTTCGTATCCAGCCGCCAGACCTGCCCGTCGCTGACGCCGTTGGGGCCGATGCCGAGGCAGCAGGTCAGGAACAGGACGCCACGATCATCGAGTTCCGCCTTGGCGGCGGACAGCTCGGGGCGAGGGCCGCCTTCGACCGCCGCCCAACTGGCGCCTGCGTCGGTTGATCGGAACAGTCGTGGCCCGCCGGGATCGGCTACCCCGACCAGAATGATGCGCGAGCCCGCGCCGGGGGTTCCGCTGGCAGGGTCGAAGATGACAAAGGACAGTCCGCCGTGCGTGGGGCCGTTCAGGTCCGGTCCAAGGCCGCGAACGGGAAAGCTGTTCACCCGTCGCCAGCTCAACCCGCCGTCGGTGCTGCGTTGCAAGCCGTCATGGCGCGAGCCGTAGTAGAGGATGCGGGTGTCGTTCGGGTCGATGGCCAGACGTTCGCCCAGGCCGCGTCCGTCTTCATTGCCGCCCATGCGGAAGTCGACAGGCGTGCGGCGCCAGGTCGTGCCGCGATCTTCCGAGCGCAGCATGGCCGCCGGGGCGTGGCGGCTGACGCCGACGGCGGCGTGAACCACATTCGCATCGACCGGATCGGGCGCGATGCTCTCGACGCCGTAGTCATTCGGGATCGGGGTGTCGTCCTGCAGCGGCAGCCAGCGCGACTGACCGGAGTCCCAGCGATAGGCGCCCCCCATGTCGGAGCGGGCATAGGCCAGATCGCGTTCGACGCGGCTGAAGACGATGCCGGGGATGAAGCCGCCCGCACCGACCTTCACGTTCCGCCAGCGATAGGCTGCGGGCGCCTCCGGCGGCGCCGCGCCCGCCAGCAGGGGTGTCGCCGCAGCGAACGCGGCCGCCTCTCTCCGTGTGAAACCGCGTTTCCCGTCCGTCATGTTCCCTCAAACCGCTTCTGTGTCGGAATGTTAGCGCTATCTAGAATGACCTTGACGGATTTGTCACCCATGAAGCATATTTGCATTGGTGAAAACGCGATCCCTGCTGAAAGGTCGACCGGCTGGAAAGCCTTCGGCCCTTCCCTCAGCGGCTTCGCGGCGGTCCGGCGGTCTCCCTATTGCTCCGGGCCGTGAACTTTAATCGGCGCGGCGGTCATCGCCGCGCCGTTCCTTTTCCGCTAGTCCGGATATCATGAGTACAGCGACAGCCCTGATCGGCGTGGACTGGGGGTCCAGCAATCTGCGGGTCTTCCGCATGGGCGCGGAGGGAACAGTTCTGGATCGCCGCGCGGACGGGCGAGGAGCCTCGACCTTGGCGTCCCATCAGTTCGCCGATGTCCTGACCGAAGTCGCCGCCGACTGGCTGGCGGAAGATTTGCCGGTCATCGTCTGCGGCATGGCGGGCGCGCGTGGCCGGTGGCTGGAGGCGCCCTATGCGCCCTGTCCCGCCGGTCTGGACGACATCGCCAGTTATGCGGTGACGCCCGCCGATGCACCCGAGGTCCGCATTCTGCCCGGGGTGGCGGTGTGGCGTGACGGCTGTCTGGACGACGTCATGCGCGGCGAAGAGACCCAGTTGTTCGGTCTGGACGCCGGGTTTGATCGCGTCATTGCACCGGGCACCCACAGCAAGTGGGCGCGGCTGGAAAGCGGACGCATCGTCGATTTCAGCACCCATATGACCGGCGAACTGTTCGCCGCGCTGAGCGTCAGTCCTTCGTTCGTCGGCGGGGTTGCCGGAACCGACGACGCGGCCTTCGAGGCAGGTGTTCTGGCAGGTCTGGAGGACGGTCCTCTGGGGCAAAGCCTGTTCGGGACCCGTGTCGGCATGCTGGCCGGGCGCGTTGCGCCGACGGGTTTGCAGGACTACCTGTCCGGCATGTTGATCGGCGCCGAGATCGCGGGCGAGGCGCGTGAGGGCCTGACCGGGCGGATCGCCCTGCTCGGCGCCCCGGCGCTGGTCACCCGGTATCGACAGGCGTTGGCGCTGGCCGGACTTGGGGATGTGGCGGTCGCGGACGTGGATGCGGCCACCGCCGCCGGTCTGTGGCGAACGTGGAAGGCGATGCGATGACTGCGAAAATTCTGGAGCGTCTCGACGCCCTGCCTCTGGTGGCCATCCTGCGCGGACTGACGCCGGAGGACGCTGTCGATGTCGGCGAGGCCCTGCTGGCGGCGGGCTTCACCTGCCTCGAGGTGCCGCTGAACTCGCCCCGTCCGCTGGAGAGCATCCGCCTGCTGCGCGAGGCGCTTGGCGATCGCGCGGTGGTCGGCGCGGGCACGGTCCTGACGCCCGGTGCGGTCCGGGATGTCGTCAAGGCGAGGGGCCAGATCATCATTTCCCCCAACGCCGACGCCGATGTGATCCGCGAGACCATCGCGGTCGACGCCCTGTCCATGCCCGGCGTCTTCACCGCCACCGAGGCGTTCGCCGCGCTGAAGGCCGGGGCGCAGGTGCTGAAGCTGTTTCCGTCCGAGATCGCCGGCCCGGCCGGGCTGAAGGCCTTGCGCGCGGTCTTGCCGGTGGATCAGCGACTCTATGCTGTCGGAGGTGTGACGCCGGACAATCTGGCGGGCTGGAAAGCGGCGGGCGCATCGGGCTTCGGCATCGGTGGGGCGCTGTTCAAACCGGGCATGACCGCATCGGATGTCGGAGAGCGGGCGCGCGCCTTCGTGAGCGCATGGAACGCGACGCAGGGCTAGCCTCGACCGTCCGGGGAGCGTAGCAGTCCGCGCCTGTCGCAGGGCTGTCGCGCTGAAGCGCTAGGCGGCTGCGACCGCAGGAGATGCTTCAGTGATCCGAGTCCCCACGACCTTTGTCGCCGCCGCCGCCCTGATGGCTCTGGGCGGGTGCGCCACAGTCCAGAGCTGGCTGCCGAAGGGAGAGGCGCAAGCGGCGTCCACCGTCGCCCCCGCACCGGCTGCTGTCACGGAATCGACCTCCCGCCCGACGCTGGTGGTGACTATCGTCATCGACCAGTTCAGCGCCAATCTTTTCAACCAGTATCGGGACAACTTCAGCGGCGGGCTGGCGATGCTGGCGCAGCAGGGGCGGGTCCATGCCAACGGCTTCCAGCAGCACGGCCTCACCGAGACCTGCCCCGGCCACTCCACGGTCCTGACCGGTATGAACCCGGCCCGCACCGGCATTCCGGCCAACGACTGGATAGATCCGGCGACGGGCAAGGAAGTCTACTGCCTGTTCGCGCCCCAGAACCATCTGGCCCATGGCGATGACACCACAGACAACGGCGTCGTCGGTCCGGAGCAACTTCAGGCCACGACCCTGGCGGACTGGCTGAAGACCGCCAGCCCGCAGAGCCGGGTCTATGCCGTGTCGGGCAAGGATCGCGGGGCGATCAATCTGAACGGCCATCTCGGCGACGGCGCCTTCTGGTATACGGACGGCTTTGGCTTCACGACCTATGTGGAGCCGGGCCAGATGGCGCAGGATCGCCTGCAGCCCGTCGCCGCCCTGAACAGCCGGATCGCCGAACGTCTGCGGGTCACGCCGCCGCACTGGACGATCCAGCACGACGCCTGCCGTGGCTTGGACGGTCAGTGGATGATCAACGGCCGGACCTTCAACTCCTCCCTGCCGCCGGAGAACCTCAAGCTCGACACCTCGCCCATGCTGGATGAGCTGACGCTGAAGGCCGCGACCGAGCTGCTGGAGACGAAGCAGCTGGGCCGTCGCGGCGTGGTGGATATGCTGGGCGTCAGCCTGTCGGGCACGGACCGCATCGGACACACCTTCGGCACCCAGGGGCCGGAGATGTGTGAGCAGATGTATCGTCTGGACGCCGCCCTCGGTCAGTTCCTGCAACGCCTGCCGCAAGGCGCGATCGTGGTGCTGACCGCCGACCACGGCGGGTCGGACTTCGTGGAGCGCCTGGCCGTGCGTGGCTATCCTCATGCTCACCGCTTCGACGCCCGTCGTCTGGCCGCGATCAACGAGACGCTGAAGGCGCAGTTCGGTCTGGCCGACAATCCGCTGGCGTCGGGCGGCAGTGGGCTGGTGGTCGGCGACAAGGATCTGAAGGGCCTGCCCGAGCCGCTGCGCACTCGGGTGGTCGAGGCCGCCCTGCCGCTGCTGCGCGCCAATCCGGATATCGCCTTCGCCGAAAGCCGTGAGGTCCTGCTGGCCGAGTCCACGCCGCCCGCCGACCTGACCCCGGACCTGATGACCGTGCGCCAGCGCATGCGTCTGTCGACCGTCGCGGGTCGTTCGCCGGACATCGTCATCGCTCTGAGCGAGAACGTGGTGACCGGCGGTCGTGTGGGCGCGACCATCGCCAACCACGGCACGCCCTGGGACTATGATCGCCGCGTGCCGATCATCTTCTGGTGGCCGGGCGCGGAGGGTCAGGAGCGGTTCCTGCCCATCCGCACCATCGACATCGCCCCGACCCTGGCGCCGATCATCGGCTTGCAGGCTCCGGCGGGACTGGATGGCCGCTGCATCGACCTGCAGGCGCCTGGCGGCTCCACTTGTCCGACGGGCCGGTGAGGGCGGGTTCATAAACTCGTGTTTCGAGGACACGGAGCGGCCTTACCCGCTTCGCCTTTCACAGGCACAAGGGGCTCGCACTCGTAAAAAGACCAGAGCCACACGATGAACAGAGCCCGGCGCGCCCGTATTGTCGCCACCCTTGGACCCGCCAGCCGGGCCCCCGGGACGGTGAAGGCGCTCGCCCAGGCGGGTGTGGACGTCTTTCGCCTGAACTTCAGCCACGGCTCGCATGAAGATCACGCCGCCGCCCTCAAGGCGGTGCGCGGCGCCGAGATGGCGCTGAAGCGTCCGCTGGGCGTTCTGGCTGACCTGCAGGGGCCCAAGCTGCGTCTGGGCCGCTTCGCTGACGTCGAGATCGACGTGGCGCCGGGGCACAAGATGCGCTTCGACCTCGACCCGACGCCGGGCGACGCGACGCGGGTGCAGATGCCGCACCCCGAAATCTTCCGGGCCCTGCGTACCGGCATGTTGCTGCTGCTGGATGACGGCCGGGTGCGGCTGCGCGTCGGCGAGCGCACGGATGAGTGGGCCGACGTCACGGTCGAGAGCGGCTCCAAGCTTTCGGACCGCAAGGGCGTGGCGGTGCCGGAGGCGGTGATCCCGGTCTCGGCCCTGACGCCCAAGGATCGCGAGGATCTGGCCTTCGCCCTGCGGATCGGCGTGGACTGGGTCGCCCTCAGCTTCGTTCAGAAGGCCGAGGACATGGCCGAGCTGAAGCAGCTGGTGAAGGGCAGAGCCGCCTGTCTGGCCAAGATCGAGAAGCCGCAGGCTCTGGAACAACTGGAGAGCATTCTGGACTACTGCGACGGCGTCATGGTCGCCCGTGGCGATCTGGGCGTGGAGCTGGAGCCTGAAGAGGTGCCGGTCGCGCAGAAGCAGATCATCCGCGCCGCCCGTGATCGCGGCGTGCCGGTGATCGTCGCGACCCAGATGCTGGAATCGATGACCAGCGCCCCGGCGCCGACCCGGGCTGAAGCCTCCGACGTGGCCAACGCCGCCTATGAGGGCGCGGACGCCCTGATGCTTTCGGCCGAGACCGCCTCGGGCCAGTATCCGCTGGAGGCCGTCTCGGTGATGAGCCGGATCATCGAGCGGGTCGAGAGCGATCCCCTGTGGCCCAGCCTGATGGACGCTGAACATGCGGGCATGCACGACTTCGACGCCGACGCCCTCGTGGCCGCCGCGCGCAAGGCGGCGGAGGCCCAGTCGACGGCCTGTATCGTGGTCTTCACCACCCTTGGCGGGACGGCCCGGCGCATGGCCCGTGAGCGGCCGTTGCAGCCGGTGCTGGCCTTGACCCCCAATCCCGACACCGCCCGCCGTCTGGCGCTGGTCTGGGGGCTGGAGACCCGGCTGGGCAAGGAGCCGACCTCGCTGGAGGACGTCACCGAGGACGCCGTGAACAGCGCCATGACCTATGGTCTGGCCGAGCCCGGGCAGCGCATCCTGATCCTGGCGGGAACGCCCTTCGGCGCGCCGGGGGCTGCGAATCTGCTGCGTCTGGCCCATGCTCCGACGAAGAAGGGCGGCAAGGGGCGCGCCTGATCCCTCGCGAGGGGAGGCGACGTGATCAAGTACATCGGCTCCAAACGCGCCCTGCTGGGTCAGGTGTCGGCTGCGGTCGCCGCCCTGCTGCCGCAGGGGGGAGCGGTGTGCGACCTGTTCTCCGGCTCGGCCCGCGTGGGCCATGCGCTGAAGGGGCAGGGCTTCCGGGTCTGGTCCAATGACCACAATGCCTATGCGCATACCCTCGCCACCGCCTATGTGCAGGCGGATCGGCAGCGCTGGCTGGAACGGGCCGAGGCGGTTCTGACGGACCTGCGCGCGGTGAAGCCCGAGGCGGGCTGGTTCACCAAGGCCTTCTGCGAGGACGCCCGCTTCTTCCATCCCGACAACGGCGCCGTCATCGACGCCATGCGCGAGCGGATCGCGACGCTGGCGCTGGAGCCTGAGCTGGAGGCCATCGCGCTGGTGGCCCTGATGGAGGCGGCGGACCGGGTCGATTCCACGGCCGGTCTGCAGATGGCCTATATGAAGTCCTGGGCGCCGCGGGCGCTGAAGCCGCTGGAGCTGCGGATGCCCGACATCCTGCCGGGCGTGGCGGGCGGGCCGTGCAAGGCGACGCATGCGGATGCGGTCGCCATCGCGCCCGAGATCGAGGCCGATCTGGTCTATCTGGACCCGCCGTACAATCAGCATTCCTACCTCGGGAACTACCACTGCTGGGAAAGTCTGGTCCTGTGGGACAAGCCCGAGACCTATGGGGTGGCGAACAAGCGGATCGACGTGAAGACCCGCAAGAGCGCCTTCAACAGCCGCCCCGGTATCGGTCCGGCGCTGGAGAGCGTGATCGCCGATCTGAAGGCCCCCAATCTGGTCGTGTCCTTCAATGACGAGGGCTATCTGAGCCGGGAGCAGCTGGTGGCCATGCTGTCCGCCCGGGGCGAGGTGCAGGTGATCGAGATCGCCCGGCCCCGCTACGTCGGCGCCCGCATCGGCATCCATAACCCCAGGGGCGAGAAGGTCGGGGCGGTCGGGCGACTGCGGAACGTCGAGTATCTGTTCGTGGTCGGCGAGCGCCGGATCGAGATCGCCGACGCCGCCTGAGGCGGGGGCGAAGGGAACGGCTTGAGTCCGGGACCGTTCAGTCGGGCATGGACACGCTGCACATGACCCCCTCGCGCCGCATGGAAGGCGTTCGCGCCTACGACCGGGCCGCCGATGCGTTCGGCGTCGTCAGCTGGAAGGCGCCTTCGGCCCCTCGCTTCGATCACCGTCCCGCCAACGATACGGCGCCGGTCCCTGAACCGACCTTCGGCGAGATGGCGCGGGCCATTCCCGGCTGGGCCGTCATCGTCGGCGGTGGCGTGGTCGCGGCCCTGATGGGCGCCATGCTGGGCGGGGCGCTTCATATCTGAACCTCAGCCCGCTAGCCTGTCCGCCGGTCGGAGGGGCGTATGCGCATTGCGGGATTCAGTCGGGTCGGGAAACGCGAGCCTTTCCTTGCGGCGCTGGTCCTCGTGGCGCTCCTTGTCGGGCCCGCCGCCTCCCTGCTCTGGGACGTCTGGCGAGGGGATCAGTGGTCGCCGGGATTGCTGTTCCTGACCGTGATCGGGGGCTGTTTGGCCTGGTCGGGCGGGCGCTGGTTCTGGAAGGCTTACGTCGAGAACAATGCTCTCGAAGTGGTCAGGGACAGGCTGCGGGTGAACATGCTTCTTGGGCGCTCCATCCCTCTGAAAAGCATCCGGACTGTCGGCTGGGGAGAGATGACGACGAGGCGGGGGCGAACCTATCTCAGCCTGCGGCTTCATCTGGATGCCGGGGAGCCGTACGATGTTCCGGTGTCATACTTCGACGAGCATCCGGACGACCTGGTCCGCAAGCTTCAACGCGCGTTCAGCGCTCCGGAGACTGTCTAGAGCAGCGCCTTCACCGGTCCCCATGTCCGACGGTGTTCGGGGCAGGGGCCGTGCAGCCTGAGCGCCTCGGAGTGGATCGGGGCGTTGTAGCCCTTGTGCCGGGCGAAGCCGTAGGCGGGGTAGAGGGCGTCCAGCTCGATCATGACCCGGTCCCGCGCCGTCTTGGCGAGGATGGAGGCCGCCGCGATCGACAGGGACAGGCTGTCGCCCTTCACGACCGTCCGGATCGGGCAGGGAAGGGGGAACCGGTAGTTCCCGTCCACCAGAGCCGCGACCGGCTGGACCGCCATGGCCTCGATGGCGCGACACATGGCCAGGCCGGTTGCGCCGATGATGTTCAGCTCCTCGATCTCGCGCGCCGAGGCGAAGCCGACGCCCCAGGCGATGGCGCGGGCCTTGATCTCGGGCTCCAGAGCCTCGCGGCGCTTCCCGGTCAGGGCCTTGGAGTCGTCGATGCCGGCCGGCAGGTCGTCCGGGTTCAGGATCACCGCCCCCGCGGACACCGGCCCCGCCCAAGGCCCACGCCCGGCCTCGTCCACGCCACAGACCAGACCGCCGGCGGACTGGGCCAGCAGGGTCTCGAGGGCCAGGGTGGGGAAGGCGCGATCAGAACTCACGGGCGGGCCATATCGCGGACGGCCTTGTGACGGAAGCAGGTCGTCTGGTGGTCGTTGACCATGCCGACCGCCTGCATCGAGGTAACTACAGTTGGCATAACGAGTGACATCACATTTTGCCGAGAGCGGACCCGTTAGCGGTCAGAAATGGGTGGGAAGCGGACGGCACCTATCAACGGGGCGGCTGTGCAACGTCCATGCGCTGCCAAGATTCGAACGGCACGCCAAACTCCTCAAAGCACAGCTCTTTTGCCAGCTTCCATGTGTCTTGCAGGTAGTCGCGCGTCGATGAATGAGGCCGCTCTGCCTCATAAACAAGGACGTAAACGCCCTCTTGTTGCTCGAAGAGATCGATGCGTTGGAAGCCGGATGTGTTGACGAAGGAGCGATATACGACAGGCATGGATCGAGCCTGACTGCTCGAAGCGATGTCCGCAACGGGTGGGAAGCGGACAGCTACAAATACCGGAGGTCAGGCCTTGGCGGTGAACGTCCGCGAGGCTCCCATCGCACGGATTTCTTCATAGCGGAAGCATGAGCGCGGGTGATCGTTCACGAGACCTGTGGCCTGCATGAAGGCATAGACGATCACAGGGCCGCAGAAGTTGAAGCCGCGCTTCTTCAGCGCCCTGGCCATGGCCTCGCTCTCGGGCGTCTTCACCGGAGCCTCGCGGAAGTCGGACCAGTCGTTCTGGATCGGCGCGCCGCCGACGAAGGACCAGAGCCAGGCGGAGAAGTCCTCGCCGTTGTCGCGCATCTCCAGCCAGATTTGCGCCCCGCGGATGGCCGCGTTGATCTTGGCGCGTGAACGGATGATGCGCGGGTCGTTCAGCAGCCGCTCGATGTCGGCCTCGCCATAGGCGGCGACCTTCTCGGGGTCGAAGCCGTCGAAGGCGTCGCGGATGCCCTCGCGCTTCCTCAGAATGGTGATCCACGCCAGCCCAGCCTGAAAGCCGTCGAGGATCAGCTTCTCCCACAGGGCGCGCGGGTCGTACTCGGGCACGCCCCATTCCTCGTCGTGATAGGCGATGTAGAGGGCGTCGGTCGTCCCGCACCAGCCGCAACGGCCGGCAGTCTGTGAGTCGGTCATGCGGGGGAGGATAGCGTGATTGGCGGGATGGGGGCTCACCGGGCTCCCGACGCGTTGGGAAAAAGTGCACTCTGAAAAAATGGAGTGCACATCGTGCACTTTTTCTCGCGAGGCGGGGTGATTGAACGAGGGTTCAACCGGCAGATTGTCAAAGACCCAAGCCTTCAAAGGTTAGCAGGCCGGTGCGTCAAATTTGGACGTAGGGGTTGGCAGAGGGGCCGAGGCTTTGGACAGACTGCGTCGCTCCCTTCCCCCTCGAGGGGGGAAGGGTCGGGGATGGGGGTGAGGGCTGGAGATTGAAAGGCCGGGAGCGTTTGGAGAGGTCGACGCAGCCCTACGAGGTCGTTCTCAAAGCGCCTGCATCCACCCCCACCCAACCCTCCCCCCTCGAGGGGGAGGGCTTCTCAAGTGGGCGAATGGAGAGGTGAGGCGGTGCTCAGGCCACCTCGTCCTTGGGCATGACCTCGCCCACGGTCAGGCGGGTGCGGTCGTGGATCAGCTGGATGTCACGCGGCTTCACGATCTCATTGCAATGGGCGCAGGCGATGCGGGGGTTCAGGTCGTGGCCGCAGTCCTTGTGCACCATCTTCAGTCCGGCGTTCTCCTCGCCATAGACATGCTTGGCGCCCCAGGCGTGCAGGGTCACCAGAACGCCGTACAGATCCTTGCCCTTGGCGGTCAGGACATACTCGTTGCGCGGCGGGCGCTCCGAATAAAGCCGGGGCTCAAGCACGCCGTGCTGGACAAGAGTTTTCAGCCGGGCGGCCAGCACGTTGCGGGCGACGCCCAGACGCTCCTGCCACTGTTCGAAGCGGCTGACGCCGTTGAAGGCGTCGCGAATGACCAGCATCGTCCACGGATCGCCGATCACCTCAAGGGTGGCGGCCACCGTGCAGCTTTGGCGAGAGTAGTCGGCTGTGCGTCCCATGCAGGTAAAAGTGACGCCGCGTCAGGGTTTTTGCAAGAGGGTTGCCAATCTGAACCCACTAAGTCAGTCTTGTTTAGATACGGACGTGTCCGGGAGCTTCCCGGCACGGCGCCGATCCCTCGACTTCGGGCGGAGGACGCAGGTCTTCCGCCCGCTTCTTTCCGCCGATAGACCGACCCCATGACGCAACAGACCCTCGATGAAGCCCTGACCCTGACCCCGGACGGCGAGGGCGGTCTGATCGCCCCGATGAACGGCGCCTTCTCCAACGCCCCGCGCATGGCGCCGCCCGAGCGGGGCTCGCCCTTCGGCGGGCTGATGGCGGCGCTGGCGGCCAAGGCGGCGCGCGAGAGCCTGGGCATCACCACCCCGCTGCGGACGGTGGCGACCCAGTTCCTCATCGGCGCGAAGTTCGAGCCGATGAGCATCACCAGCGAGCTGCTGCGCGGGGGCCGTTCGGCCTCCTATGTCTCGATCCGCGCCGGTCAGCCCGAACGGCTGGCCATGACCGGACTGGTCACCTTCGGCGCGCCGGGAGACGGGCCGGAACTGCGCGCCGCCTCGATCTCACCGCCGCCCTTGGCCGACCAGGCCCTGACCCCGCTGGACCCGCAGTTCGGCCCGCACTTCACGGACCATGTCGAGCATCGCTTCGTCGGCGGCATCCAGCTGTTCGGACGCAATGAGACGGACCGGATGGGGGTGTGGATGCGCACTGTCGACGGCAAGCCGCTGGATGAGGCGCGTCTGGCCTTCCTGCTGGACGCCACCTTCCCGGTCTACTGGACCATGCTGCCCGCCCCGCCGGCGATCTCGGCCACGGCGGACCTGCGCTACGACTTCTTCGGGCCGATCCCCGAGGACGCCGCGCCGGACGGCTGGGCCTATTTCGAGTTCGTCTCACGCGACAGCCACGGCGGCTGGACGGTCGAGGACGCCACCGCCTGGGCCCCGGACGGCCGCCCGCTGGCGGTGGGACGCCAGCTCAGGAAGGTGCTGGCGCAGCGCCCGCCGAAGGGATGATGCGAAACGACGAAAGCCGGCCGCGCTTGCGCACGACCGGCCTCCGTCATCCCTTCACGCACACCACCTGACGCAGGGTGTGCACGACCTCGATCAGCTCGGACTGGGCCGCGATGACCGCGTCGATGTCCTTGTAGGCCATCGGCGTTTCGTCGATCACGTCTGCGTCCTTCCGGCACTCGACGCCCTGGGTGGCGCGGACGTGGTCCTCCACCGTAAAGCGACGCTTGGCCTCGGTCCGGCTCATGGCCCGACCGGCGCCGTGCGAGCAGGTGCAGAAGCTTTCCGCATTGCCCTTGCCGCGCACGATGAAGGATTTCGCCCCCATCGAGCCGGGGATGATGCCCAGTTCGTCCAGCTTGGCCGACACCGCGCCCTTCCGGGTCAGGAACACGTCTTTGCCGAAGTGGCGCTCCTTCGAGACGTAGTTGTGGTGACAGTTCACCGCCTCCTGCGTCGTCTCCAGATCCGGCCAGAACGCGCGCAGCACGTTCAGAACGCTGTCCATCATCACCTCGCGGTTGGCCCGGGCGTACTTCTGGGCCCAGGACACCGCGCGGACGTAGTCGATGAAGCCCTCCGATCCTTCCGGGAAGTAGGCCAGATCCTGATCCGGCAGGTTCAGGAACCAGCGACGCGCTTCATGCTTGGCCCGCTCGATGAAGTAGGAACCGAAACGGTTGCCCACGCCCCGCGAGCCGGAGTGCAGCATCACCCACACGTCGCCCGCCTCATCGAGGCACAGTTCGATGAAGTGGTTGCCCGTGCCCAGCGTGCCCAGATGGCCGAAGCCACGCGGGTGCGCCGCCTTGGGGTGCTTCTCCACCACGGCGTCATAGCCGGCCTTGAGGTCGGCCCAGCGGGTGACCGCCGAGGCCGGGGGCTCATCGGCCCAGGCGCCCTTGTCGTTGCGCCCGCCGTTGTCGGTCCGGCCGTGCGGAACGGCCGCCTCGATGGCGGAACGGATGCCCGACAGGTCGTCCGGCAGGTGCTCGGCGCGGATCGAGGTCCGCACCGCCATCATGCCGCAGCCGATGTCCACGCCCACGGCGGCCGGGATGATGGCCCCCACGGTCGGGATCACCGACCCCACCGTCGCGCCCATGCCCCAGTGCACGTCCGGCATGACCGCCACGTGCTTGTGGATGAACGGCAGCGAGGCCACGTTCTTCAGCTGCTTGAGCGCGGCGTCCTCGATCGGCACGCCACGGGTCCACGCCTTGATAGGCGCGCCCGGGCTGTCGATCACGTCATAGTCGCGCATGGGTCTCTCCTTTCTTTCGTCTGATCCTTCCGGACCGGCGGGAGAGATGTCTTGCGGATACAAGCAACCCCTCCGGCCGGTGGCGGGAGGGGTTGCTTGAAAACCGAAGCCGTTACGGCCCTGTCGTTCCTTTACACTCCCTCCGCGCACGCGCCATTGCCCTCGACCGCCTGGCGGTCGAGCTGCATGGGCAGCCGGGAGGTGGCGTAGGAGAAGGCGAACATGGGTCGTCTCGTTTTCGGGAGGGCGCTGATATCCGAAGCTTCAGCGGAAGGCCAGCCCCGATTTTCGATCAGTGCTGGAAGCCGCGCAGCTGGATCAGGGGGATGACGATGTCTTCCTCGTCCTCCAGATGGCGCAGCAGGGGCTCGGCTCCGGCGTCGATGGCGTCGCCCAGCCGGGCGGCCCTGTCGGCGGCGTCCGGAGCGTTTGCCGAGATCGCCTGATGGAAGGCCATGCCGGACTGGAACAAGGTTTCCAGCGTGTGGTGGATGGCGTCGTGGTCGCGGTCCAGCAGGTCGATGCCGTGGGCGATCTTCGGCTCGATCTTGCGCATGGCCGGGAAATACTGGCCGCTCTCGATGCGGTGGTGACCGTCGAGGTGCTGGAGGAAGGACTGGAGCGCCGGGATCAGCTGACGGTGCAGGGCGCGGATGTCGCCGCCCGCGCGCCACTGGCTGACCAGTCCGTCCATATGGCCCTGACGGCCCCGGAAGGAGCCGTGCATCTGGAGCCAGAAGGCGGCGGTCTGGTCGAGGCCCGGCTCGGCCCAGCGCTCGCGCGGGTACGCGTCGCGCAGGTACAGCATCTCGACCGGCAGGCCGTGCCGGGCGGCGAGCGCCAGCGTCTCCGCTGAAACCTCAGGCAACAGCGGTCGTCGCGGTGATGAAACCGCCGCCCAGCAGGCGTTCGGTGTCGGCGGGGTCATAGAGGGCGCAGGCCTGACCGGGGGCCACGCCTTCCTCGCCCTTCTCGAACACCACGCTGACGTCGCCGTCCTCGATTTCAAGGCGGGCCGGGGAGGGTGGCCGGGTCGAGCGGACACGCGCCAGCACGGGCGCGCCTTCAGCGGCGGCCGCGGCGATGGTGGGCTGGTCGCCCAGCCAGTTGGTCTCGTCCAGCGTCAGGGACGCGGTCAGCAGGGCCTCGCGCGGGCCGACGATGACGTGGCGCTTCACCGGATCCAGCTTCGTCACGAACAGGGGCTCGCCCACGGCGACGTTCAGACCCCGGCGCTGGCCGATGGTGTAGTCGGTGATGCCCGCGTGCCTGCCAAGGGTGCGGCCGTCCATGTGCACGATCTCGCCGGCCTCGCGGCCTTCCGGGCGCAGCCTGTCGATCAGCGAGCGGTAGTCGCCGCTGGGGACGAAGCAGATATCCTGGCTGTCCGGCTTGGCCGCGATGCGCAGGCCGAGTTCAAGCGCCACGCCGCGTACCTGCGGCTTCTCCAGATCGGCCAGCGGGAAGCGCAGGTAGTCCAGCTGCTCCGGCGTGGTGGCGAACAGGAAGTAGGACTGGTCGCGCGAGTGGTCGATGGCCTTGCGCATTTGCGCCCGACCGTCGGCGCCGACGGCGCGGCGGACGTAGTGGCCCGTGGCCATGGCCTCGGCGCCCAGATCGCGGGCGACGTCCAGCAGGTCGCGGAACTTCACAGTCTGGTTGCAGCGGATGCAGGGCACCGGCGTCTCGCCGCGCAGATAGCTGTCGGCGAACTGGTCGATGACCGCGTCACGGAAGCGGCTTTCGTAGTCCAGCACATAGTGCGGGATGCCGAGGGTCTCGGCCGCCAGCCGGGCGTCGTGAATGTCCTGACCGGCGCAGCAGGCGCCCTTCTTCTTGAGCGCCGCGCCGTGGTCGTAGAGCTGAAGCGTGACGCCGACGACGTCATAGCCCGCCTTGTGCAGCAGGCCGGCGACGACGGTGGAGTCCACGCCGCCCGACATGGCGGCGACCACGCGGCTGCCGACGGGCAGGCCGACGGCCCGGCGCGCGCTCTCGATCGCCGCGTCCATGTCCTGCGGCGAGGCCATGGGGGCGATATCGGGAACGGGGCAGATGTCCTCGGCGAAACTCATGGCGGCCATTTAGGATCAAAGGGGAGCGATTTCGAGGCCCCGCCTCACATCAGGCTGAAACGACAACAGCCGCCCCGTTGCCGGGGCGGCCGCTGCAGGCGCTGCGCGGGGAGAGAAATCAGCCGCGATAGTGCTGGATACGCGTGGTCCGCAGACCCTGCATGCCCCATTTGTCGATCGCCTTCTGCCAGGCGATGAACTCTTCCGCCGTCAGGCGATACCGGGCCAGCGCGTCTTCAAGGCTGATCAAACCCCCGCGAACGGCAGCCACGACCTCGGCCTTGCGACGGATCACCCAGCGATCCGTATTGGCCGGCGGCAGGTCACGCAGCGTCAGCGGCGTGCCGGTCGGTCCGACCACATATTCTTCGCCTCGACTATTAAGGCGTCGCTCTTGCAACATGGGCTTATGCCTCATTCACCACCACCATTGAGCGTGCAAGGTAGCGCCCGGCCGCTAAGGGCCGTTTAAGCGTCGTGGTGAAGGAAAGGATAAAATCCCTTCCGTCCACACCCCCAATATCGAACGAAGTCTTCATCGAGACTAACCGTCAGTTACCTGAATATCAGCGTTTGATGTTGATCAGTTCAGCGAGCATTTCGTCGGCGGTGGTGATGATCTTGGACGAGGCGGAGTAGGCCCGCTGGGTGGTGATCAGACCGGTGAACTCCGCCGACAGGTCGACCGTCGAGGATTCCAGCTGCTGCGACGCCAGGGTGCCCGCACCGCCGGTTCCCGCCGCCTTCAGGTTGAAGGTGCCGGACTCCAGGCTGACGGAATAGGCGTTGCCGCTGACTTCCTTGAGGCTGTCGGGGCTGGGGAAGGTGGCGACCGCGACCTGGGCGATGCGGCGCATGACGCCGTTGTCGAAGATGGCGGTGACGAAGCCGCCTTCATCAATGGTGATTTCGCTCAGATTGCCGAACGCCGTGCCGTTGGTGACGGTCGATTGCACCACCGAGGCGGTGTTCAGCTGGCTCAGACCGCCCGCCGAGGTGTTCAGGTCCAGCGTCACCGTCTGGGCGGCGATGCCCAGGCCGTCGGCCCATTTGACCTTGCCGTTGTCCAGCGGGTCAGCCGGGTCGATGGTGTTGCTCGGGTCGGATTCCAGGAAGGTCAGCGAAGCCTGGGTCGGGTCGTCGAACAGGCCCGTGCCCGCCGGCCAGCCCTGCATCGTCTCGATGTCCAGACGGCCCGAGGGGGTGAAGGCGATCAGGCCGGTCTTGATCTGGCCGTTCGAGTAGGGGGCGCCGGTCACGACGTCCTCAGCCGGAACGGCGACGATTTCGGCGTACCACTGGTTCGGCTCGGCGCTCTTCAGGAAGCGGATTTCCAGATTGCGCTGGCCGCCCTTGGAGTCCGAAACCGGGATGTTCATCTTGAAGTCGGGCTTCACGCCGACGGGGTTGTCGGCGTCGGCGTTGTACATGGCCATCGAGTTGACGGTCGGGTCGTACTTCGTCTCGGCGATGCCGTCCGTGCCCATGCCGATGTCGGCGAAGTTGATGGCGAAGGCGGTGCCGGCGACCGGCGGGGTGCCGCTGGTCGGGGTGATGGTCAGGGCCGTGGCCGTGGCGGTGGCCGAGCCGTTGGTCCCGCCCGACGGCACGAAGCCGGTCAGGGCGCCGGCGGCATTGTAGGTCGCCGTACCCGTGATCGAGGTGATGCCGGTCTTGATCGTCACCTCATAGGTGCCCGTGCCCGTGCGCTTGTAGGCGACCGACATATTGTGGCCGACCGGCGGCACGGCGGCGTCCTGGACGTTGTTGTAGGTGTTCGGGGCGGCCGCCGACGACACGTCCTGGGTCGAGCGCAGGTTGGCGTTGATCTGGACGCGGGTGGTCGGTTCGGCGGTGCCGCCGACCGAGCCGATGTTGATCGAGCGCAGACGCGACAGGTCCGACGGGTCGGTGGCGATTTCACCGTTCGAGTCGACCGGCCAGCCCTGCAGGTACAGACCGGCGCTGTTCTTCAGATAGCCCATGTTGTCGACGCGGAAGGCGCCGGCGCGGGTGAACAGGCGGGTGTCGGTGGCGCCGACGTTTTCAGCCTGGGTCGTGGTGACGAAGAAGCCCTGACCGTTGATCGACAGGTCGGTGGCTTCGGTCGTGCGTTGCAGCTGACCTTCCTGACTGATGAACGAGCGGGCGTTGGCCATCACGCCACCGGCGGAATAGCTGCCGCCGGCGCGGGTCTGGCTGTTCACCAGCGTCTGGAACTCGGCGTTCGTCCGCTTGTAGCCGACGGTGTTCACGTTCGCGATGTTCTGGGAAATCGCGGCCAGGGCGGTGGAGTTGGCGGCGAGGCCGGACACGCCGGCCAGCATGGCGCTGTTCAGGCTCATGGATTACGCTCCTTGAAGGATAGGGTTCGGGAAGGCGGCGGAGCGCGTCATGCGGCCACCTCCTCGTCAGGGACGGGCGGATTCTCCGCATCGTCGTTGTCAGCTTGCTGTTCGCGGATCTCGTTGAGCGAGATCACGGTCGAAAGCGGAAGGATGGAGTCGCCGATCACCAGATACGGCGCGCCGTCGTACATCTCGACGCCGGTGACGCGGCCGCGGATCAGGGTCTGGCTGTCGACCTTGCCGCCGTTGGCGTTCGTGGCGGTGACCTTCAGCGTGTAGACGCCGCCGTTTTCGGCCGTGTCCCCGCCGGTCATCTTGCCGTCCCACGTGAAGTCGTGCACGCCGATGCCCTTCTCGGCGCCCTGGCCTTCCCAGACCACCTTGCCCGTGCCGTCCAGCACCTGCAGCTTCACGTCCGAGGCCGTGCCCCCCAGCTCGTAGGACCAGGTGGCCTTGCCATCTTCCAGCGAGGTGGCGGACCAGGCGGCGGTCACCTGCTTGCCGATGTAGTTGGAGGCGTTGTCCAGTCCGCCCGCGGACTGGGCCGCCAGCAGACTGGTCAGCAGGTCGTTGGTCAGCAGTTGCTGCTCGACGCCGGCCATCTGGGTCAGCTGGGCGGTGAACTCGTTGGAGTCGACCGGTGACAGCGGGTCCTGATTGCGCAGCTGTGTGGTCAGCAGGGTCAGGAAGGTCTCGAAGTTCGAGGCCAGCGTCGCGCCGCCGCTGTTGATCCGGCCCGCGGCGTTCGAGGTGGTGACGGCATCAACCATCGATCAGACCTTCATATCCACGCCCGTGGGCGCGAGGGACAGCGACTGCCAGCGGGGAGGCTGGGCGACGATGTCGGCTTCGGTGTTCAGGCGCGAGGCGGCGGAGAAGGCGCGGGATTGGCTCCCGTCCTGGCCCTGTCGGCTGTCCTGTCCGCGATCAAAGGCGCTGGAGCCGCTGTCGCGCTGGGTGAATTCTAGGGCGTCCTCCGACAGCTGAAAGCCCTGCTGCTCCAGCTGACGGCGCAGCTCGTCGACACGGCCCTTCAGGTCGGTCGCGGCGGCGGGGTTATCGAAGGCCAGACGGGCGGCCAGACGGCCCTCGGCGTCGATCTCCAGCTTCACGTCCACACGCCCCAGTTCATCGGGGGTCAGGGACATCTCGAAGCGGGTCGAGCGACCATCCAGCTTCTTCAGGATCTGCGCGGCGATCTGGGCGGTGGCGTCAATCGCGGCGCGCGACAGGGTCGAGCCCAAGGACTCGCGGGTGGCGTGGGCGGTCTGGGCCGACGGCGGCGCTTCCGGGCTGGCCGCATCGACCGGCGCGTCGGAGGCGGCGGCCTCGTCGGAGGCGTCGGCGCTCACGGCGGCCTCAATCACGGAGGCGGCGGGCGCAGCAACGGTGTTCACGGCGGGAGCCTGGGCCAGGGTGGTCGGGGCCTGCGGCGTCGTCGTCACCGGGGTCGAGGGGGCGCTGGTATCCACGGCGGCGTTGGTCTCGAGCGTCCGCGACGCGCGATCCGCCAAGGCGCGCAGGTTCGGCGCCTCAACCGGGCGCGACGTATCGGCGGCCTTGCCTTCGGCTTCCGGGACCGACGGCAGGACGACGCCGGTCAGATCCGGCGCCTCAGCGGTCTCGAGCGTTTCAGCGGTTCCGATGGAGGCGGTGGCGTCATCCTCGAGCGGCGCGCCCGTGGGGACGGCGGCGGAGACCGGCGGCTGCACCAGCGGCCGGGCGGTTGTCTTGTCCAGGACCACCGGCGCCGGCGGCAGGGTCTCCGGCGTCGGAGCCACAGGATCGGCTTCCAATCCGCCTTCGGTCAGCGAGCGGGCGACCTCGATCATGGCGCTGTCGTCCCGGCGGCCGTAGGCCAGGCCGCCGACAGACCGCCGTTGCGGGGTGGCGAAGACGGCGTTCACGGTCTCGGGCGGTTGCGTCAGCGGTTGAGCCACTGCGCCCTTGAGGTTCGGCTCGACGGGTTCGGTCGGGCGGATCTCAGGCGTTTCGGGCACGTCGGCCTTCACGTCGGGCCGGACCTGCGGACCGGTGTCGACGGTCGTGGAGGTCTTGCTCTTTTCGACAGGCAGGGGCGTGGTGGCGACCGGCGCGATGGGCTGAGCCGGGGTCTGGGCCTGCGCAGGTGTCGGTTGGGCTGCGGGGACGGTTTCGACGACCGTCTCAACCGTCGAGGTCGGAGCCGTGACGACGGGGGCGACCGGTTCCGACGGCGCAGCGGCGGCCGGGATCGCTTCCGGAGCGGCAGCGATCGGTGTCGGGGCGGAGGTCTCGCCAGTCACGGCCGGTTCCGCCGCCGAAACGACAGGCGCCGAGACAACCGGGGGCGTAATGACCGGCGCGATGACCGGGGTGTTCGGGGCGGCCGCGTCAGCGGTCGGCTGAACAGGCTCGGCGTCCACAGGCGCCGGCGCGATGTCGGTATCGGCGACTGTCGCGACGGCGGGGGTGGGGGCGGGCGTGGCGGCGGCATCGCCACTCTCGCCGTCGACCAGGGGCGCCGAAGCCTCGTCCGCAACAACCGACAGATCCGCGCCGCTCATCAGAAGGAGCGACCGCAGGGCGGGGCTCGGGGTGGTGAGCGCCAGGCCGGTCTGGATCAGCGACGCGGCGCCGCTCGAGAGCAGGCCCTTCCCGGCGTCGCCCGTCGCGCCGGCGCCCAGCATCGAAGCCAGCAGGCCCTCGAACGCCGACGCGTCAGCCGTCGCCGACCCTTGCGAGGTCGTCGGTGCGGAAGGCGCGATCAGTGACAGCAGTGCTGATGCGGTCGACATGGGGTCCGTGGCGGATTTCGCCGGGGCGGGTGACGGGGGCGCCTGCTGCGCCGGACATTCGAAAGCCGCGGCGCAAGTCGCGGGCCACTCGTGAAAACCGCCTCAAACCCCTGATTTTGCTGGGTTGAGGGGCTGTGCCTTCGCCGGTCAGGCTCTGCCCTGACGGTCCAAACTTGCCGCGTGCCGACGAATCTTGCCCGGCGCCGTTGACCGCCCGGCCATGTCCCGGCGTTTGGCCCGCCGTTTGCGCCCCTTGCCGGTCATGACACAGGCGCGAAACGCGATCTTGCGTGAAATCAAGGACTTGCCCGGCGGGCTTGAACGGCCTGCCGGGCAAAAAGCGCGTGGCGGCTGGCAGACCTTGCCGGGCGCCCGTTCGATGGAGGTCCGCGCATGTCGGTGACCAGCATCCTGAACAACGCCAATACCGGCCTGATCGCGGCGCAGACTCAATTGCACGTCGTCTCGGACAACGTCGCGAACGTCAACACGCCCGGCTATGTCCGCAAGGTCGCCGATCAGGTGTCGCTGTCCAGCCAGGGTGTCGGCAGCGGCGTTGAAGTCACGCGCATCCGGCTGGCCACCGACCGCTTTCTTCAGGCCGCCAGCTTCAACGCCGGCGCCGAGGCGGCCCGTCAGGGCGTGAAGTACGAGCTGTATGATCGCATCCAGTCGCTGTTCGGCGATCCGGGCGGCACGACCGGTTTCTTCTCGCAGGTGGACGGCGTCTTCTCCGCCTTCGCCTCCAGCGCCGAGGACCCGACGTCCTCGCCCCGTCGTCAGGACGCCCTGTTCAAGACACAGGCGCTGTTCGACGAAGCCGCGCGGATCGCCACCCAGATTCAGGCTGTGCGCGAGGACGCCGACGGGCGCATCCAGAGCGCGGTTGAAAAGGCCAACGACCTGCTGGGCCAGATCGAGGCTCTGAACGTCGAGATTTCGCGGGCCAAGGTCGTCAACGCCGATGCCTCCGGAGCCGAGACGGCGCAGGCGGCTCTGGTCAGTCAGCTGGCCGAGCTGATGGACATCAAGGTCACGGCGCGCAGCATCGGCGGCATCTCGATCCGCACCGGCAACGGCGCCTCGCTGGCGGGCGAGGGCGCGGCGACGCTGTCCTATCAGCGCGCGGGCACGGTGACCGGCCAGACCGCCTTCAATGACATCTGGATCAATGAGCCGGGCGGCTCGAAAATGTCGCTGCTCGACAGCGTCAACTCGGGCGAGATCAAGGGGCTGGTCGAGCTGCGCGATGTCGAGGCGCCCGCCGCCTCCGCCCGTCTGGCGGAACTGATCACCCATGTCGCCGACGAGCTGAACCGCGCCCACAACGCCAACGCCTCGGTGCCGGCGCCGAACCGGTTGGACGGTCGCAATGTCGGACAGTCGCTCGAAAGCGCCATAGCGGGCTTCACCGGCCAGACCACCATCGCGGTGACAAACAGCGCGGGCGTAGTCCAGCAGCGGGTCGACATCGTCTTCAGCGGCGCGACGATGACGGTGAACGGCGTCGCCGCCGACCCGACCACCTTCCTGGCGACGCTGAACACCCAGCTGGGCGGGGCGGCCACGGCGCAGTTCGTGGATGGCAAGCTGTCGATCGTGGCAAGCAACAGCGCCAACGGCATCGCCATCGCCGATGACGCGACGACACCGTCGAACAAGGCGGGGCGCGGCTTCTCCCACTACTTCGGCCTGAACGACCTGATCTCGACGGATCGTCCGGCGCTGTATGACACCGGCCTGACCCTGGCCTCGCCGCACGGCTTCACCGCCGGCGAGACCATGACGTTCCGCTTCAGCAGCGAGACCGGCTCGCGGATCCGGGACATCGAGGTGGCGGTGCCGCCGGGCGGGACGGTGGGCGATCTGCTGAACGCCCTGAACAGTCCATCGACCGGGGTAGGAGCCTACGGCGCCTTCTCGCTGGCCGCGGACGGTTCGCTGAGCTTCAGCGCCTTCAACAGCTCCGCGCCGAAGATGACGGTGTTGAACGACAACACGGTCCAGATCCCGTCCGGCGTGTCCGCCAGCGAGATGTTCGGTATCGGCGCCGGGGTTCGCGCCTCGCGGGCGGACGGCTTCTCGCTGCGAACGGACATCCGTCAGAACCCGTCGAAGCTGGCGCTGGCCCAACTGAACCTTGCCGCCGCGGCAGGCACGCCGGCGCTCAGTTCCGGTGACGGTCGCGGCGCCCTGCTGCTGGCGGACGCCGGTGAGCGCAGCGCCAATTTTCAGGCTGCGGGCGGTTCGTCCGGCGGCTCCATTTCGGTCTCGCGCTATGCGTCCGAACTGGCTGGTGAGATCGGCGGCAAGGCGACGGCGGCCAAGAACACCAAGGAATCCTCGGCTGCGCTCTACAGCGAGGCGACCGCCCGCCGCAGCGCCTATGAGGGCGTCAATCTGGATGAGGAGCTGGTGCTGATGACCACCTACCAGCAGGCCTTCAACGCCTCGGCCCGCCTCATTCAGGCGGCCAGGGATATGTACGATACGCTTCTGGGGATGGTCTGATGAACCGCGTCGCGACCTTCGGTAACTACCAGTCGGCCCTGCTTGACCTCATGTCCGCCCAGACCCGGGCGGCGGAGGCGCAGGAACGGGTATCCACCCAGAAGAACGCCAGCGACCTGACCGGCTTCGGCCGCCAGTCCGAGACCCTGACCGCCCTGAAGGGCGCGCAGAGCCGGCTGCAGGGCTTTCTGGATACGTCCGATGCGGTCACCGCGCGGCTGACCACCCAGGATCTGGCGCTGACCCAGATCAGCGACGGGGTCGAGGCCGCGCGCGCGACCATCGGCAACGCCTTGGCCTCGGACTCGGCGACCTCGCTGATGCTGGAGCTGGAAGGCCAGTTCCAGACCATCCGCGGCGGCCTGAACATGCGCCATCAGGGCGGCTATCTGTTCGCGGGCACGCAGGTGAACACCCAGCCGGTGGACGTCACCAACCTGACTGAACTGGCCGCGGCGCCCAGCGTCGCCTCCATCTTCAACAACGACAGCCTGAAGACGGCCAGCCGCGTCGCCGAGGGCACGACGCTGGAGACGGGCTTCCTCGCCAATGACGTCGGTACGGATGTGATGGAGGTCCTGCGGGACATCCAGAACTACAGCACGGGCCCCAACGGTCCCCTGACCGGCAAGCTGAACGAGACGCAGAAGGCCTTTCTGGCGGCCCAGCTGACCCGGCTGGAAACGGCGGGGCAGGGGGTGATCGACAAGGGCGCCACGACCGGCTCGCTGGCCAATCAGGTCGAGAACATCACCAAGGGGCACAAGGCCCAGATCGAGTCATTGTCGGAGCTGGTCTCCAACCGCACCGACGCGGACATGGCCAAGGCGGTGACGGATCTTCAGCTGTCCCAGATCGCCATCGAGGCCTCGGCGCAGGTGATCAACCAGCTCAGACAGGTCTCGCTGCTCAACTTCCTGAGTTAAATCCGGAAAATCGGCAACGGCCACGCTGGACAGCCGTTCTCGCTATGGAACATAGTGAGAACAAATGGCGCAACTCGATCTCCGGCAAAAGCTCTCGGTCCTCGCTGACGCGGCCAAGTATGACGCCAGTTGCGCGTCGTCCGGGACGTCGAAGCGGGACTCGTCGGACCGCAAGGGGCTGGGCTCGACCGAAGGCATGGGCATCTGCCACGCCTACACCCCGGACGGCCGATGCGTTTCCCTGCTGAAAATCCTGCTGACCAACTTCTGCATCTACGACTGCGCCTACTGCATCAATCGGGCGAGTTCGAATGTGCCCAGGGCGCGGTTCAATGTGCAGGAGGTCGTGGACCTGACGCTGAACTTCTATCGCCGGAACTACATCGAGGGCCTGTTCCTGTCGTCGGGGATCATCCGGTCCGGCGACTATACGATGGAGCAGCTGGTCCTGGTGGCGAAGACGCTGAGGGAGGTGCACGGCTTCCGGGGCTACATCCATCTGAAGCTGATCCCGGAGGCGGACCCGAAGCTGGTGGAGATGGCGGGGCTTTATGCTGATCGGCTGTCGGCCAATATCGAACTGCCTCGCGACGAGGCCCTGCAACGACTGGCCCCGCAGAAGGACGTCGGAGTCATCAAGAAGGCGATGGGGCAGGTGCGTCTGGGCGTCGAAGCCGCGAAGCCGGAGAAGCGCGACCGGATCAAGCCGCCGAAATTCGCGCCGGCGGGCCAGTCGACCCAGTTGATCGTCGGCGCGGACGGCGCTCCGGACACGGAGATCATCGACCGTTCGGCCTCGCTGTACGGCGGCTATGGCCTGCGCCGGGTCTATTATTCCGCCTTCAGCCCGATCCCTGACGCCTCGTCCAGCCTGCCGCTGCAAAAGCCGCCGTTGATGCGCGAGCATCGGCTGTATCAGGCGGACTGGCTGATGCGGTTTTACGGCTTCAGTCCGCCCGAGATCGGAGAGGCGACGGTCGGCGGCATGCTTGATCTGGCCATCGACCCCAAGCTGGCCTGGGCGCTGAACCGCCGGGAGCATTTCCCGGTCGATGTGAACACGGCCTCGCGCGAGATGCTGTTGCGCGTGCCCGGGTTGGGGGTGAAGTCGGTGGACCGGATGATTTCTGTTCGCCGCTATCGCACCCTGCGGCTGGAGGACATCGCCCGTCTGTGCCGGGGGATCGACAAGGTGCGGCCCTTCATCAGCGCGCTGGACTGGACGCCGGGCGGATTGACGGATGCGACGGACCTTCGGGCCCGCATCTCGCCGGACCCGGCGCCGAAACAGCTGAGCCTGTTCTGATGCGCGTCGCGACGCTGGACAGCGAGACTGACTTCGATGGTTGGCGCAAGGCGGCGCGGGCGTTCCGGACCGCGGGCGTGCGGCCGGGCGAGGCCGGGTTCCGGGTCGGGCGGGGAGACGGCGGGCTGTTTGACGAGGCCGGACCGCAAGAAGGAGAGGGCGCGCAGTTTCCGGTCCCTCGCGCCTTCGTCGAACTGGCGCAGGCGGTGATCCTGCATCGGTCCGAGGACCGGTTCGATCTGCTCTATCGCCTCCTGTGGCGGCTGGAGCGGGAGCCGGACCTGATCAGGGTGGTCTCTGACGGCGACGTCGCCGACGCCTTTGAAAGAGCGAAGAACGTCAGCCGGGCCAGCCACAAGATGAAGGCCTTTGTCCGCTTCCGGTTGGCGGAAGAGGAGGGGGATGAGCACTGGATCAGCTGGTTCGAGCCCGCGCATCGGGTGCTGGAGCGGACGGCGCCTTTCTTCGCCCGCCGGTTCACCACGATGCGCTGGTCAATCCTGACACCCGACGGGCAGGCGCACTGGGATACGCGGCACATGACCTTCGGTCCGCCCGCCACGCGCGACATGGCGCCCGCCGAGGATGAAATCGAGGACTTCTGGAAGACCTATTACGCCTCGACCTTCAATCCTGCCCGGCTCAAGACGAAGACCATGCAGGGCGAGATGCCCAAGCGATACTGGGCCAACCTGCCCGAGGCGGCGCTGATCCCGGACCTGATCGCATCCGCGGCGACGCGGGAGGCGGCGATGGTGGCCGCGCCTGCACCCGAACCCAACCCGCGTCTGGCCAAGACCCTGTCGCGCCTGAACCGGGATCGGGCGTTCGAGGAAGGCTTTACGCCGTCCAGTCTGGAGGAGCTGGGGCAGGCGGTGCAGGCCTGCCGTCGTTGCCCGTTGTGGCGCGATGCGACGCAGGGCGTGTGCGGGCAGGGGGCGAGGCCGGCGCGGCTGATGATCGTCGGCGAGCAGCCCGGCGATCAGGAGGATCTGGCGGGCAAACCCTTCGTCGGCCCGGCTGGGCAGGTCCTGGACGCGGCGCTGGCCGAGGCGGGGATCGACCGCGACGACGCCTTCGTCACCAACGCCGTTCGCCACTTCAAGCATACGCCGCGCGGCAAGCGGCGCATTCACCAGACCCCGACGACCAGCGAGATCACCGCCTGCCGCTGGTGGCTGGACGCGGAGCGGTCGCTGGTGAAGCCGAAGGTGATCCTGATGCTGGGCGGGACGGCCGCGCAGGGCGTGATGGGCCGCAAGCCGGAGGTGATGAAGGTGCGCGGTCAGCCCATTCCGCTATCCGATGCGACGGCCTTGCTGACTGTCCATCCTTCGTATCTGCTGCGTCTTCCGGATCGCGAGGCGGCGGCGGTGGAGCGAGAGCGCTTCGTCGCGGACCTGAAGATGGTCCAACGACTGCTTTGAAGCGTAAACGTTTGAAACCGTGGCTGAACGAATACGGCTGCGTTGCGTTGTGATATGTAGAGCAGCTTTGCCGTGGACGGCGATAGGCATCCGGGACGGGGCGTTTTAGGTAGGGGCATGGCTGCAGCGGACTTCCAGATTGATGACGGCGGGCCGGGCCTGACCCTGCGTCTGACCGGCGACTGGACCGCGACCGAGCTGGGTCGTGTGTCGCGCCGCCTTGATGATCAACTGCATGGACGTGACATCGCCGCGGTCGACCTGTCTGGACTGGGGCGGTTCGACACCGCGGGCGCGTTGGCGATCATTCAGGCCGGACACGTCAAACTGCCCGATGGAGCCTGGACCGCGCGGCCCGAAGCCGGTCGCACCTATGCGATGATCGAGAAGCTGGAGCGCGAAAGCGCCGGGCCGCCGAAGCAGTCGGCAGGCTGGATCCGCGGCTTCGCCAAGGTCGGGCGCGGGGTTCATGACGTCGGCGCCGAGACCACCCTGTCGATGGCCTTCCTCGGACGACTGGTCGTGGCGACCGGTTCGACCGTCAAGCATTGGAACCAGATCCGCTGGCCGGCCTGGTTCAGTCAGGGCGAGCGCGCTGGCCTGGACGCCATTCCGATCGTGGCCGTCACCAACTTCTTCATCGGCGCGGTCATCGCCTTCCTGGGGGCCAATCTGCTGACCCAGTTCGGGGCCGGGGTGTTCACCGTGCAACTGGTCGCGGTGGCGACCCTGCGCGAACTGGCGGTGCTGATCACGGCCATCCTGCTGGCGGGCCGTTCGGCCTCGTCGTTCGCCGCCGAGATCGGCTCGATGCGAATGAACCAGGAAGTCGACGCCATGCAGGTGATGGGGGTCAACCCGTTCCAGGCGCTGGTCATTCCGCGTCTGGCGGCCATGCTGGCGATGATGCCGATCCTGACCTTCATCGGCATCATTTCGGGCCTGTTCGGCGGCCTGCTGGTGACGTGGAGTCAGCTCAGCTACGGCCCCACCTTCTTCATCCAGCGCATCAGCGAAGACCCGATGATGGGCAACCATCTGATGGTCGGGATGATCAAGGCGCCGGTGTTCGCCATCGTCATCGCCGCCATCGGCTGCCGCCAGGGCATGGCGGTGGCCGGCGACGTCGAGAGCCTGGGGCGTCGCGTCACGGCGGCGGTGGTGCAGGCCATCTTCGCCATCATCTCGCTGGACGCCGTCTTCGCGCTCATCTTCCTGGAGCTGAACATATGACGGCTCCGCATATCCCGACCTTCCCCAAGGCGCCCGAGAAGCTGATCGAGGTGCGCGGCCTGCTGAGCCAGTTCGGCGAGCGTGTGATCCATGAGGACCTGAACCTCGATGTCGAGCGGGGCGAGGTGCTGGGGGTCGTGGGCGGTTCGGGCACGGGCAAGACGGTGCTGCTGAACACCATCATCGGCCTCAAGGAGCCCGAGGGCGGGACCATCAGCCTTCTGGGCCACGACCGTTCGGCGATGACCAAGGCGCAGGAGGCGGACGTCGAACGCCGGACCGGCATCCTGTTCCAGCAGGGCGCCCTGTTCTCGTCCCTGAGCGTGATCGACAACGTCGCCTCGCCGCTGGTGGAGCACACCCGACTGCCACGCGACGTGATCCGCGAGCTGGCGGAGATGAAGATCGCCATGGTCGGGCTGAAGCCGGAGGCGCACCATCTGAAGCCGGCGGAACTTTCGGGCGGCATGCGCAAGCGGGTCGGGCTGGCCCGGGCCCTGGCGCTGGACCCGGAGCTGCTGTTCCTCGACGAGCCGACGGCGGGGCTGGACCCCATCGGCGCCGCGGCCTTTGACGATCTGATCCGACAGCTGTCCGACGATCTGGGCCTGACGGTTTTCATGATCACCCACGACCTCGACAGCCTCTACGCCATCACCGACAAGGTGGCGGTGCTGGCGGACAAGCATGTGGTGGCCAAGGCCTCCGTGCAGGAGCTTGAGACATCCGACCATCCCTGGATCAGGGAATACTTCCTCGGACCGCGCGGTCGCGCCGTCCACAAGGCGGCTTGAGGAGAGCCGGACAATGGAAAGAGACGCCCACTACGCCGCCGTCGGCATCGCCACCGTCGCCCTACTGGCGGCGCTGGCCGTGTTCACGATCTGGCTGGCCCGCCTCCAGTTCAACAACGAGTACGACATCTATGACATCGTCTTCTACGGGCCTGTGCGCGGGCTGTCGGAAGGCGGGGAGGTGCATTTCAACGGCATCCGCGTCGGCGAGGTCACGGACCTGAACCTGGACCCGAACAAGGGCGACCAGGTCATCGCGCGCATCCGCGTGGACGCCAACACGCCGGTGCGGGTGACCAGTCGCGCCCAGCTGGAGCCGCAGGGCATCACGGGTCTGAACTATATCCAGATCACGGCGGGCGATCCGAACAGCGCCATCCTCAAGGATCAGTATCCGGACAACGTCTATCCGGTGATCCAGAGCCAGCCGTCGCCGATCGCGGAACTGCTGTCCGGCTCCGGCACGGTGCTGGCCCAGACGGTGGATGCGTTGAACCGGATCAACCGGGTGCTGTCCGACGACAACGTCCGCAGCTTCTCGACCAGCCTGAAGAACATCGAGTCCCTGACCAGCGAGCTGGAAGCCCGCAAGAGCATGTTCGAACAGCTGGAGCAGGCCCTGACCCGCGCCAACTCGGCCGTCGCGGAGTACGAGCGGCTGGCCACCAGCACCCGACTGCTGGTCGAGGGTGACGGCGCGCGCGCGGTCGCCAACGTCAACAGCGCGGCGGAGGAAGCCAAGGCGGCGGCGGCGTCGATCAACCGGTCCGCGACCAACCTCGAACAGCCGCTGGGCGAGTTCGCCGCGACAGGCCTGCCGCAACTGCAGCAGACCATCAACGAGCTGGACGACGCCATTCGCTCGCTGCAGTCCCTCATCGACGATGTGCGCTCGAGCCCGCGCGACTTCATCGCCCGTCCCGAAAGCCGTGAAATGGAGATCCAGCCGTGACGCGTATTCTGAAGGTCGCCGCCGCGGTCGCCGCCGTGGCCCTGCTGGGCGGATGCTCGCTGCTGTCGACGCCCGAGCCGGTCCAGCTGTACCGCTTCGGCAACCTGCCCATGGGGCAGAATGAGCGATCGGTGGCCGGGGTGCAGGTCGTCATGCGCCGCGCCGAGTTCGCCCAGGCGGTGCGCGGGGATCGCATCCTCGGCGTCACCGGGACGGAGGCGGCCTATATCAAGGGCGCGCGCTGGGTCAGTTCGGCGGACGTCCTGTTCAGCGATGCGCTGGAAAGCGCCTTCGCCGCCCAGGCCGAACGGGTGCGTCTGGTCGGGCCGCGTGAGCTGACCCGCTCGGGACAGGCGCTGGACATCGATGTGCGGACCTTCGAGGCGCGCTACGCCTCGCCGGGCGCGGCGCCGGTGGCGACCATCATCACCCGCGTCAGGCTGCTGAACGCCGAGGACCGGTCGGTGACGGCCGAGCAGGTCTTCCTGGTCGAGAAGCCCGCCGCCGAGAACCGCGTCGGCGCCATCATCAGCGCCTTCGACGAGGCCAGCCGCGATCTGAACACCCAGATCGTGGAGTGGACGGACCGGAACGCCCGGAACGTCCCGGCGGGCTAACGGACGATCAGCCGGCGCGCGAGGGTGTCCGCCGGGCACCGCGCCTCGCCCGCCAGCCACATCCGCAGCATGGCGAGTATGGCCGCCGCTTCGCCCATGGCGATGAGGGCGTTCGGGGCCCCGTCAGAGGACGCTCCGAGCCGTTCCTCGATCATGGACGCCAGCTTGCGTTGCAGGCGGCCGGCCATGGGCGGTTCGAACAACAGGCGGGCGGCGGCGCGCTGCTCCCACACATGCTCCAGTACGAAGCGGACGGACCCCACGACGCCCTTGCCCGTGGCTGCATCGGCGAGCGGGGTGAACAGCGGCTCGATGGCGGAGACGAGGACGTCGTCCTTGTTCCTGAAATGCTCGTAGAAGGTTGAGCGTCCTATCCCGGCGGCCTCGATCAGATCAGCGGTGCGGATAGCGCTGTACCGGCGGGAGAAGATCAGGCCCATGAAGGCGTCGCTGATCGCCTTGCGCGTCCGCTGCGTGCGGCGGTCGAGTTCGCGGGGCGACAGCTGGTCCATCCGGACACGATAGCCACGGTCGATGCCCGGGTCACGGCGACGATGGCGGACAATCGGACCTGATTGTCCGGAAGCGGACGACGGGCCGGTTTCGTCTCTCGAACGGCCTGCGACGGTCCTTCAGCCTTCGGGCGCTGAACGGGAGGACATCGTGAGCACGACAAGACTTGAGGAACGGCAGGCGGCGGGCCTGCTGCTGGCGGGGATCGTGGGGGCGGCGCTGCTGATGTCGCATCACCCGACCTCCTTGCGAGGGCCCGATGACGGCCAGCTGTTGGCGGACTGGAGCAACAGCGCCGTGCACGGCGGAATGGTCCTGTGCCTGCTGCTGATCCTGCTGGGTGGAAGCGTGATACCGCGTTGGCTGGGCGAGGCGCGGCTGTCGGTGAGGGCGGGGCGACTGGCGTTCACGGGCGGCCTGATCGCCCTGATCATCTCGGGCCTGGTCAACGGCTTCGCCATGGAACGGCTGATCGGGCGGCCGGAGGCGGCGATCCAGCTTCCGGTGCTGGGCGCCCTGAACCAGAGCGCCGCGATGTTCGGTGTGGTGATGGTCGCGGCGGCGATGGCGCTGTGGGGGCTGTCGATGATCCGGCGGGAGGCGATCCTGAAGATCGCGAGCGTGATCGGATTCGCCGCGGCCGTGCTGGCGGCGGGCTGGCTGGTTCATGGCGAAGGACGCTTCGGGCTGATCCCGGCTGTTGTTGCGACGGGCGTGTTCGCGGCATGGTCGGCGCTGATCGCCGCCGGTCTCGGGGCGGGGACGAAGAAGGACGCGCAATGACCGACCTGCACCGCGTGACGGCCATCGTGCCCTGTCGGGATCTGGAGGCCAGCACAGCCTTCTACCGGCGGCTGGGGCTGGCGGTGGTCAGCGACCACGGCGACTACCGCATCCTGTCGGACGGGCGCGGCTGGCATCTGCACCTGAACCGAACGCCCGGCTGGCCCGCCCGGATCGAGGACAACGCTCTGGGGCTGTACCTCTATGTGGAAGACGTGGACGCCGTGGCGGAGCGGGTTCGGGAGCTGATCCTGAACGACGATCAACCCCGGCTGAAACCCTGGGGGACCTATGAGTTCGCGGTCAGCGACCCCAGCGGGGCGCTGGTGCGGATCGGCAGGATCGTCACCTAAAGCCCGTTCCGGACGCCCGCCAGTCGGGCCTCGATGTCGGCGCGGCGGTCGCGGGCGGCGGTGATGCCTTTCAGGGCGCGGTCGATGCGGGCGAGGAGGTCGTCGCGCAGGCGCAGCAGGCGCTCGCGGTCCGGGCGGACCTTTCTGGGCTTGCGCCCTGAAAGACCCAGCGCCTCCTTCCAGTCGTCGCGCCAGGCGACGGCGCCCTCGGCGCAGGGCTTGAGCAGGTCGGCGAAGCGGACGTCGGTGTTCTGGGTGTTGCGGATCAGGGGCAGGGCGGCGACGGCGGCGTCGCGGCAGGCGTCGAGCGTGGCCTTGCGCGCCGCCAGCGGGTGGGGCGGCTCGTCCTGCGCGGGCACATGGCCGGTCAGACGACGGGCGGCGGCGGCGAGGTGCGCGTCGAGCTCGACCACGGCGTCGCGCGCCTCGGCCCAGATGGTGTCCAGCGCGGTCGAGCGGCGGCCGACGCCCTCGATCCAGCCCGCCAGTTCGCGCCCGACCTCGTCCACCGTGGCGGCGGCGCGGGTGTAGGCGGCGCGGAAGGTCTTGAGGCGGCGGCCCCGGCTGTCGAACAGGCCCGCCAGACCCCGGCGGGGCTCCAGAGCCTCCGGCCGCAGGCCCTCCAGCACGGAGCGGGCGTGGGTCAGCTGGGCGTGGGCCTCGGTCAGGTCGCCGGTGCGGGCGGCGGCTAGGGCGCGCTCGATCTTCTCGACCGCAGAGGCGCGAGCGGGCTCGGCGAAGGCGTGGGCCTGATCGTCCTGCCAGGCGTCATGGATCGCCTCAACCTGTGCGGCGTCCGGCGCAGGCGCATTGCCCTGTCGGCGATAAGACCCGTCAGCCATCTCGATACTCCCACCCCGCGGGTTCTTTGATTGCGCTACGCCGCAAAGGCTGATTGAGCGCGGGCGACCCGCCGGGTGAAAGGTTAACTACGCCTTCAGGCTGTCGGCAACGGTGTAGGTGGCCTCGGTCTTCGCGGCGACCTCGTCGAGGGTGACGCCGTCGGCCAGTTCGATCAGTTCCAGACCGGCGCCGTTCGGCTTGACGTCGAAGACGCACAGGTCGGTGATGATGCGGCTGACCACGCCCGTGCCGGTCAGGGGAAGGGTGCAGGATTTCAGCACCTTGGACTGGCCGTGCTTGTTGGCGTGATCCATGACCACGACCACGCGCTTGACCCCGGCGACGAGGTCCATGGCGCCGCCCATGCCCTTCACCAGCTTGCCCGGGATCATCCAGTTGGCGATGTCGCCGTTCTCGGCCACTTCCATGGCGCCCAGGATGGACAGGTTGATGTGGCCGCCGCGGATCATGGCGAAGCTGTCCGAGGAGCTGAAATAGCTGCTCTCGGGAATGGCGGTGATGGTCTGCTTGCCCGCATTGATCAGGTCCGGATCGACCTCGTCCTCATAAGGGAAGGGACCCATGCCGAGCATGCCGTTCTCGGACTGGAGGGTGACCTCCATGCCGTGCGGGATGTAGTTGGCGACCAGCGTCGGGATGCCGATGCCCAGGTTCACGTAAAAGCCGTCCTGAAGTTCGCGGGCGGCGCGGGCGGCGAGTTGTTCGCGAGTGCGGGCCATTGGGTTATCCGGGTTGTGGGGAATGGGGGTGTCGGGTGTCGGGTGTCGGGCGTCGGGGTGTCAGTCGTCTTTTGCTCGAAGCGAGCGGATAAGGGCGCCGAGGCCGCGACCCAGTTGGTCGCAACGTGTCAGGATCGGCTCGATGTCTGTCTTTGGGCCGCAATCCACTTCGGCGGCGATGATGGGATGTGTCTCCAGCTCTTTCAGCGAACCCTGAGCGATCATCAGGTGTCTGACGTAGTCCCTGCGGCTCCCCCGACCGTATCCTTCGGCGATATTCGCGGGAACAGACACTGCGGACCGCCTGATTTGCGATGTCAGACCGAACAGTTCGTCCTTTGGGAAGCGTTGGGTGATCAGGTAGCAGGCCTTCACAAGGGCGATCCCATCTCGCCAGACGCCCAGCTCGCGGTAGGATGAGAGTGGCTTATTCATTTCATACACCCCACACCCCACACCCGACACCCTACCCCCTGCTAGACGGCTTCGCGCTGTCGCACTGTCCTCTGTTCGATGCGCTTCTCGGACTCGGTGAGGACGATGCGGTCGACGTAGATGCCCGGGGTGTGGATGTGGTCGGGGTCCAGCGATCCGGTGGGGACGATATGCTCGACCTCCACAACCGTCACCTTGCCCGCCGTGGCCATCATCGGATTGAAGTTGCGGGCCGTCTTGCGGAACTGGAGATTGCCGCGGCCATCGGCCTTCCACGCCTTGACGATGGCGAGGTCGGCGACGAGGCCGGTCTCCATGACGTAGTCGCGGCCGTTGAAGTTACGGACTTCCTTGCCCTCGGCGACGAGGGTGCCGACGCCGGTGGCGGTGAAGAAGGCGGGGATGCCCGCGCCGCCGGCGCGGATGCGCTCGGCCAGGGTGCCCTGCGGGTTGAACTCCAGCTGGAGCTCGCCGGCCAGATACTGGCGCTCGAACTCCTTGTTCTCGCCGACGTAGGACGAGATCATCCTGGCGATCTGCCTGGTCTCCAGCAGTTGGCCGAGACCGAAGCCGTCGACGCCGGCGTTGTTGGAGATGACGGTGATCCCCTTCACGCCCGAGTCGCGCAGGCCCGCGATCAGCTTCTCGGGAATGCCGCACAGGCCGAAACCGCCGGACATGACGGTCATGCCGTCAAAGGTCAGGCCGTCCAGCGCGGACGCTACGTCGGGAAAGATCTTCCGCATCGCTTCCTCATATTTTCATCGCCTGATGAATATCGGCGACCTTGGTTCGTCCCTAACGCGAGGGGGCGGGCGGGGCAAGTGTGGCCGATCAGCCTTTTGGGTGATCAGCGGAGCGGGGGCTGAAAACCGGGACGGGTGAGACGGTGGAGACGATGCAAATACACCGTCTATGCCGTCTATCCCGTCTATGTCGTCTATGGGGCTGATCGGGCGGAAATCGAGTGGTGGCGGGGGTTTGAGGGAATTGGGGGTTGGAGGAGGGCGGAATATTATCCGGGTGATCGTCTATCAGTTGAGCCGGGGCGTCCGAGCTTAATCTAGCAGGCCGATGCGTCAGAATTGGTCGTGTCGGCGTTGGTCGCGGAAGCGAAGGGCGTGGCGCATCCGATGAGCGGTCTTGTGCGTATGCAGGGCATGAACATCGCCAATGTCGCCATTCGCCATCTGCAGGACGCGCCGTTCCCGGATTTCGTGACGCGGCCCGCCATCGACAGTCTGGTCAATGAGGCGCGCAGACGTCTGGACCGGGAGGGGCCGCACGATCAGGCCGCCTTCGCCCGACAGATGGCCGAGCGGGCCATCGCCGAGCACACGGACGCGGCCAACGACCAGCACTATGAACTGCCGCCCGAGTTTTTCCGGATCTGTCTGGGCAAGCGGCTGAAGTACTCCTGCTGCCTTTATCCCAATCCCACGACGACGCTGGATCAGGCGGAGGAGGTGGCGCTGGCCACCACCTGTCTGAACGCCGGTCTGGCGGATGGGCAATCGGTGCTGGAACTGGGTTGCGGCTGGGGTTCGCTGAGCCTGTGGATGGCCGAGCGCTATCCGAACAGCCGGATCACGGCGGTGTCGAACAGCCACGGCCAGCGCGGTCATATAGAGGCCGAGGCGAAGGCGCGGGGGCTGACCAATCTGACGGTCATTACCTGTGACATGAACGACTTCCAGACGGACGCGGTGTTCGACCGGATCGTCTCGGTCGAGATGTTCGAGCACATGGCCAATTGGCGGGCGCTGCTGACCCGGGCGAAGGGCTGGCTGAAGGCGGACGGCCGGATGTTCGTGCACATCTTCACCCACCGGGACGCGCCCTACCGGTTCGACCACACCGACAGCGGCGATTTCATCGCCCAGCATTTCTTCACCGGCGGGGTGATGCCCAGTCGGGGCCTGATGCGTGAGTTTCCGGACCTGTTCGAGGTCGAGCAGCAGTGGACCTGGAACGGGGTGAACTACAAACGCACCGCCGATGACTGGCTGAAGAACATGGACGCGCAGTCCGACCGGGTGATGGAACTGATGCGCGAGACCTATGGCGCGGACGCCGAGCTGTGGCGGCGGCGCTGGCGGCGGTTCTACATGGCGACGGCGGGCCTGTTCGGGAACGACGGCGGCAAGACCTGGGACGTGACCCACTATCGGCTGAAGCCGGCGTAGACCTCCCCACCGCTATCGTCATCCCGACGAAAGTCGGGACCCAGCGGCGCCGCGACGGCAGGGACACGGCTATGTCCCTTTTCTCGTCATCCTCGGGTAAGGCCCGAGGATGACGGCGGATTTGAGAACGCATCGGCCCGACATGCGTCAACTCAGTCCCTGCGGTCAGTTTGGCCGAGGGCTTCATCGACCATGCCCCTTGAAAGGGTCGATGGTGATCCGGGGTTCGATTCCTCAATCACGGTGACGAGCCTGGTCAGTCCGCCTTGTCCGGGGGAAGGGATAGACAGAACGCCGACGCCGGCCGGCGCCGGAGCCCCGTTTGCGGAGCCGACCACGCCCAGATCGAATTCGACAAACCCGACGGGTTCAGTCCTGCCACCGGTCACCTTGCCGGATCCGAAGGCGACGCGCACAGCCGTCGGCCGCCGCGTCCCGGTCGCCGCGCGGGTCAGCCGTACATAGGAGGGGGAGAGCTCGGCGGAGCCCGAGTTGTGAAATTGAACGTCGAAGCCGAAGACCGCGTCCTTCTCTCCCCACGTCAAACCGCGCAATACAGTCAGACAGAGGCGGTCCCCGTCGACAGGCCTTTCGAGGAGCTGAACATTTCGCGCCACGTAAACCGTGGTGGCGCGGCCCCGTCCACGAAGGGTGGCGGTATTGGTGGGGCTTGTGCTGATGGCCAAGGCCGCGCCTCGGTCAGGGTCTTCGAAGTCGCAGCCCGCATCGGTGCGGGGCCAAAGGATCATCGCGACTTCCGAACTGCTGGTTCCGGGCGAGCTCGCACACCCCGAAGCCACAAAACCGACGAGCAGCGCCATCAACGTCAATCGCATCTCACCCTCCCGAAAAGAGGCGGCCTCAGCCCTCTCCTCCCTATTCTATTACTCGCACCCGATCGAAACGATACGGCAGGGGTGAGGGGGAGTACGGCTGCGTTCGTATAATCTTCCGGTCTGCGCTGTTGCGTGGCTTGCCGGGGATGATGGTAGCGGTGAGGGCCGGGGACGCATCCAACGGGCGTTCCGCCGCGTATCTCTTTCCAAAAGGGAGACGCGACCGTGATCAAATATCTGTTCGCCTATCTGGGCGCCGGGCTGACCTTCGCGGCGATTGACGCGGTGTGGCTGACGACCATGACGGAGCGGCTGTACAAGCCGGTGCTGGGGCCGATCCTCGCCGACAAGCCGAACATGGTCGCGGCGGTGGCCTTCTATCTGATCTCCATCGGCGCGACGGTGTTTCTGGCCATCGCCCCGGCGCTGAAGGAGGGGAACTGGACCCGCGCCCTGATCAACGGGGCCGTGCTGGGGTTCGTCTGCTACGCCACCTATGACCTGACCAATCAGGCGACGTTGGCCAACTGGTCGACCAAGCTGACGCTGATCGACTTGGCGTGGGGGACGGTGCTGACCGGAACCTGCGCGGTGGCCGGGTATTTCGCGGCCTCATGGGCGCAGGCGAAGTGGGGCTGATCGCCCCATTCGGCTAAAGCGGGGCTGGCCCGTACGGGTTTCTGAAGCGGATCGTCCGAACTGGCTCATTGTCGATCAACCCGGGCAAGTGCAGTTTGCCGTTCAGGACCTCCCATTCGAGCGGAAGTCCTTGAAGGTCGTCGAGGACTTCATCGGTCGCATCGGCGATCTGGAGCGGGCGTCCTCCAAAAGAGCCGCTGACCGGATTTGCCGATCCCTCAACCCAAACCGACACCTTAGCGGCGCACAGTTCGACCCATTCGACGAGTCCTATCGGCTCCGGCCCTGCACCGGCTTCCAGATAACCCTGAACCGGGATTATCAGAGATTGGCCCCAATACCCCTCGGCGGTTGAGCCGTCTTCTCGCCAGCCGAGCCGAGCGTAGCACCCATGCTGCTGTCTGAACTCAAGGAGGGGCGCCCAATACAAATCCGCGTCGGTCATGGCCGGGACCATCGCGACTTCCGGTTCCCGGTCAAGTCTCCGGTGGAGGGGCATGTCGAGCTGACTTCCGCAACACGCATTAACCTTTTTCTTCGCCTGAGGCGGGCGTCGGATGGCAGGCGGGGGCGGATAGGGTAAAAGCGTCCGGTACGCAGTTCCGGGGGCGGGCGAGTGAAGGTCGGCATCAACGTACTGACGGCGACGTTCGTGGTCGGCGTGATCGCGGGTCTGGCGTTGACGCCGGACGGGCGCGACTGGATGCGCCATCCGACCCTGCTGCTGGGCGGACAGGCCTCGGCGTCCGCGCCGCCGTCTGCTGAAACCGAAGCCCCGCCTGCCGTTGCGCCGGTCGCGCCCGCGCCCGTGAGCGCCGCCGTGACCCCGCTCGCGGATCGTATCGCCAAGGGATCGCTGCGTATCGGCGTGTTCGGGGATTCGATGGCCGACGGGCTGTACGCGGGTCTGTATCGCGACCTGCAAGGTCAGCCGAACGTCAGCGTGAGCAAGTTCTCGCAGGTCTCCACGGGCCTGAGCCGCTACGACTATGTGGACATTCAGGCCAGGACGCGCGGCCAGCTGGACGCCGAGCCGGTCGATGTGGCGGTGGTGCTGTTCGGGACCAATGACGCGCAGGGGATCGAGCTGGACGGCACGGTCCACGCCTTCGGCACCGAGGGCTGGAAGGCCGCCTATGCGAAGCGGGTGGATGATCTGGTCGCGCTGCTGCGTAGCCGCGACGTGGCGGTGTACTGGGTCGGCCTGCCGCGCATGAAGCGTGAGAGCTTTGACGGGCGGATGGCCCTGATCAATGAGGTGGTGTCGGCGCGGATGCGGGCGCTGGGCGTGCCCTGGATCGAAACCACGGCCCTGACCTCGAACGCCGACGGCGGGTACGAAGCCTATCTGCCGAACGACGCGGGACGGCGGACGCTGATGCGGGCCAACGACGGCATCCACATGTCGATGGCCGGATACCTGCGGATGAGCGCGCCGGTCGCCGAGCGGCTGAAGCGCGATGCGGGCCTGACCGCGCCAGCGAACTGACCATGAAAACGGCGCAGGGCGCGCTGATCGCGGTGCTGATGGCGGTTGCGGCTCCGGTCGTGGCGCAGACGCCGTATGTGGCGCAGACGACGCCTGAGCCCGGTGTGGGGGTCTGTCCGGGCGGGCTGTGCCGGCCGGACGCGCTGGATGGCGTGTTCGAGGCGCTGGCGGCGACGGAGGCGGGCACGCGGGACCGGCCTGTCCACATCCTGCAGATCGGTGACAGTCACACGGCGGGCGACCGGATCACGGGCAAGCTGCGGGTCGACCTGCAACGGCGGTTCGGACGGGCGGGGCGGGGCGTGCTGCCGCCGGGCGTCCCGTATGAGGGCTATGCGCCCTATCAGGTGACGGTGGGCCAGCGCGGCTGGGTGATGGAGAACGCGCCGTTGCAGCCTCCGGCCGGGACGCCGACGCCGCGCACCGGTCTGGCGGGGACGCGGGCGACGGGCACGCGGGACGCGGTGATGGGCTTCGATCTGGAGCCGGGCGTCGAGGCGACGGTGCTGGGCGTCTGCGGGCGCGGAGCGGCCAACGGATCGGTGCTGTCGGTCGAGGCGGGCGGCGTGGGCCGCGAACTGGACCTTGGCCGGGGCGGTGACGCGGTCTGTCGCGAGATGATCCTGCCCGCGCCGACGCGGTCGGTGCGGCTGGTGGCGGGCGGCGACGGGGCGGTGATCGACTCGGTGCGTCTGACCGGCGCGGCGCGGGGCGTGACGGTGTCCAATCTGGGACGGGTCGGGGCCAGCCTGCGCGATCTGGCGGCGCGGGACGAGGCGACCGTGGCGGCGGAACTGGGCGCCTGGCGGCCGGACCTGATCGTGCTGGCTTACGGCGTCAATGATGGATTCGACGACGGGGTGGACGGCGCGGCGTATGAGGCGCTGCTGCGCGGGCAGATCGCGCGGATGCGGCGGCTGGCGCCGGGGGCGGCGCTGATGCTGCTGGGCGCGCCGGACGGGCTGCGCGGCGGCGTGACGGGCGGTTGCAGCGCCGACGGGATGCGGGCGCCGCCGCCGAAGCTGGCGGTGGTCCGGGATGTGCAACGCCGGGTCGCCGCCGATCTGGGCGTTGCGTTCTGGGACTGGCACGGACGGATGGGGGGAGACTGTTCGGCGGATCGTCTGGCGCTGGGGGCCGAGCCCCTGATGCGCGGCGACCGGGTGCATTTCACGAGCGCGGGGGCCGACTGGATCGGCGGCATCCTGTCGGGCGACCTGATGGCCGCCTATGACCGCTGGAAGGCAGGGCAGTCCCTTGGGCAGGGGGGCGTGGAGTAGTGCTGTTTCCCACGCTCGCCTTCGGCGTCTTCTTCCTGTTCGTCTATTTCACCACCTGGTCGCTGGATCGCGAGAACGGGCGGCGCAAGCTGTTCCTGCTGCTGGCCAGCTGGTTCTTCTACGCCCAGTGGGACTGGCGGTTCGTCGGCCTGCTGATCCTGTCGGCGGTCCTGAACTGGGCCATAGCGGCGCTGATCGCGCGCAAGATGGAGCGGGACGGCGTCGAGGCGAAACGCGGCTGGCTGGTCGGGCTGGGCGTGGCGGTGAACCTGCTGATCCTCGGCTTCTTCAAATACTACGGCTTCTTCGTGGAGCAGGCGGGCGATCTGCTGGCGCAGTTCGGCTGGGAGCGGGACCTGCCGCTGCTGGAGATCGTGCTGCCGGTGGGGATCTCGTTCTTCACCTTCCAGGGCATCAGCTATGTCGTGGACGTGCATCGCGGGAAGACGCCGCCGGCGAAGAGCCTGCTGGATGTCATGCTGCTGATGAGCTTCTTCCCGCATCTGGTGGCCGGACCCATCGTGCGGGCGTCGGACCTGCTGCCCCAGTTCGAGCGGTCGCCGCGGCTGACGCGGGAGATGGCGACGCATGGCCTGCTGCTGATCTGCTGGGGTCTGTTCAAGAAGACGGTGATCGCGTCCGAGCTGTCGGTGAATCTGGTCGATCCGGTCTTCTTCGATCCGTCGGCGCATTCGGGGATCGACATCGCGGCGGCGGTCTATGGCTATGCGGTGCAGATCTACTGCGACTTCTCGGCCTATTCGGACATGGCGATCGGGATCGCGGCCCTGCTGGGCTATTCGTTCCCGCGCAATTTCGACCAGCCGTACCGGGCCAGTTCGATGCAGGACTTCTGGCGGCGGTGGCACATCAGCCTGTCCAGCTGGCTGCGCGACTATCTGTATGTGCCGCTGGGCGGGGGTCGCAAGGGGCTGATCCGGTCATGCCTGAACGTCTTCATCACCATGCTGCTGGGCGGCCTGTGGCACGGGGCGGCGTGGACTTTCCTGGCGTGGGGCGCGCTGCACGGCGGGGTGCAGGTGGTCGAGCGTCTGGGCCGTTCGGTGTTCGGGGACCGCAAGATGATGCCGACGGCGGTCGGGGTTCTGATCACCTTCCACATCGTCTGTCTGGGCTGGATCCTGTTCCGGGCCGAGACCTTCGATCTGGCGATGGGGATGCTGGCCGGGCTGGGCCGGATCGGGCCGGTGACGATGCTGACGCCGCTGTTGCTGGTGCTGATCATGGGCGGGCTGGCGATGCACTGGCTGCCGCCGCGCGCGGTCGAGGGCGTGGCCGAGCGGCTGAAGGCGGCGCCGTCGATCACGCTGGGCGTGCTGGTCGGGATCGCCATCCTGCTGGTCGAGGCCGTGCGGCCCGAGGGCGTGGCGCCCTTCATCTATTTCCAGTTCTGAGGCGTTGGGAACGAGCATGACCGACGAGAAGGATCAGAACGGGCAGGGCGGAGTTCCGCTGGAGCCCTTCCCGACGCATCGACCGGAGTCGCCGTTCCCGCCGCTGTATGAAAGCCTGCCGGTTCCGCAGGACCCGCCGAGCGACTGGATACAGTCGGCCGACGCCCACGACCTGCCGACCGCGCCGGAGCCGCTGGTCGAGCGGGCCAATCCGCTGGTCGCGCTGGGGCGGTTCGCCTTCCCGCCGGGACCGCCCATTGATGATGAGGGGCTGGCCGCGCGGGACCTGCGCTGGACGACCCAGACGCTGGTGATCGCCGGGCTGTTCCTGCTGGTCTTCAACGCCGTCTCGCCGCTGAACTGGTCGCACCAGCAGGCGCCGGGCTGGGTGTCGGAGACGGTGGAGCGCGTGTCGGAAGCCTGGGTCGGGCAGCTGGCGCAGGTGGGGACCGACATGCCGAGGCAGGGGCTGCGCGAGGCGTGGTTCGGGGCCAAGGACGCGCGCTTCCCGGGGCAGCAGCCCGCACCGCCGCGTACTGATACACCATAACAGCGGCTTGACCGGACTCGGAGACGACCTCTAGCGTGCCGCCGCCCGTGAGTGAGCGGGCGCTCAAGGGGCTGTTTCATGCGTCATCGTCTGCTCGCCCGGGCTCTGCCCGCCTTTGTCCTGCTGGCCGCCGTCGCCGGTCCCGCCATGGCGCAGGAGGCCCTGACCTATCAGCAGCCCCCGTCGCCCATCGCTGACATTCTGGACACCAAGCCGACCCCGAGCTCGAGCCTGAGCCCGAACCGGACGACGCTGGCGCTGTTCGACCGGTCGAACCTGCCGCCCATCGCCGAGCTGGCCGAGCCGATGCTTCGGCTGGGCGGTTATCGCATCAATCCGCGCAACAATGGTCAGGCCAACAGCCGGGTCAGCTGGCTGACCGGGCTGAGCTTCCAGCCGGTCGCGGGCGGCGAGGCGCGGGCGGTGCAACTGCCCGTCAATGCGCGCTTCCTGTCGCCCAGCTGGTCGCCGGACGGATCGAAGGTGGCCCTGCTGATGGACGCCCCGACGGGGCTGGAGCTGTGGGTGGTGGACGTCGCCACGGCGCGGGCGAGCAAGCTGACGGAGGCGCGGGTCAACGCGGCCACCGGAAGCGCCTTTGACTGGACGCCGGACAGCGCCGGTCTGGTGGTGCGCCTGACTCCGCAGGGCCGGGGCGCGGCGCCGGACGTCAGCCGTCCGCCCGCCGGTCCGATCGTGGCCGAGAGCATGGGCCGGGTGGCCCCGGCGCGGACCTATCAGGACCTGCTGAGCGACGCGGGCGACGAGGCCCTGTTCGACCACTACTTCACCTCGCAGCTGACCTATGTGCCGATCAACGGCCGGGGCGCGCGCGATCTCGGCGCGCCTGCGGTCTATCTGGGCGCCAGTGTCTCGCCGGACGGGCGCCATGTGCTGACCACGACGGTCAAGCGGCCCTACAGCTATGTGGTGCCCGCCGGTCTGTTCCCGTCCGAGACGCGGGTGATCGACCTGCAGGGGCGCGCGGTCCATCAGGTCGCTGACCTGCCGCTGCGGGATAATGTGCCGACGCCGTTCGACGCCGTGGCGCCCGGCCCGCGCTCGATCCAGTGGCGCGCCGATGCGCCCGCCACCCTGGTCTGGACCGAGGCGCAGGACGGCGGCGATCCGCGCACGCCGTCGGAAGTGCGCGACCGCGTCTTCATGCTGGCCGCGCCGTTCAACGCGCAGCCGACGACCCTGATCGACCTGAACGAGCGCTACGGCGGGATCACCTGGGGCGATGCGGACACCGCGCTGGTGACCAGCCGCTGGTTCAACACCCGTCACGAGACCCGCTACGTCATCGACCCGTCGAACCCGGGAACGGGCCGGGTGCTGCTGGAGCGGAACTATCAGGACCAGTACAACAATCCGGGTTCGCCCCTGACCGAGCCGAACGCGCAGGGCTTCAATGTGGCGCGCTTCGCCGCCGACGGTCGCCTGCTGATGACCGGACCGGGCGCGACGCGGGAAGGGGAGTATCCCTTCCTCGCCGCCATGGACCTGAACACCGGCCAGTCGGAGCGTCTGTGGACCTCGGCCGCGGGCGAATACGAGAGCATCGTCGGGGTGCTGGATGACGGCGCGCGCCGTCTGGTGACTCGCCGCGAGACGAAGAACGATCCGGCCAACCTGTTCGTGCGCGATCTGAACGCCGCGACGACCACGCCGCTGACGCACTTCACCGATCCGGCGCCGCAGCTGGCGGGCGTGTCGCGTCAGCTGATCACCTACACCCGCGCCGACGGGGTGCAGCTGTCCGGCACGCTGTATCTGCCCGCAGGGTACGACAAGGACCGCGACGGTCCGCTGCCGCTGGTGATGTGGGCCTATCCGGCCGAGTTCACCGACGCCGCCGTGGCCGGGCAGGTGGTGGACACCGCCAACCGCTTCGTGCGGCCGGGCGGATCGAGCCATCTGTTCCTGCTGACGCAGGGCTATGCGGTGCTGGACGACCCGTCGATGCCGATCATCGGCAAGGACGGCGCCGAGCCGAACGACACCTACATCGAGCAACTGACGGCCAGCGCCGAGGCGGCGGTCAATGCGGTGGTCGAGCTGGGCGTGGCGGACCGCGACCGGATCGCCGTCGGCGGGCACAGCTACGGCGCTTTCATGACCGCCAACCTGCTGGCCCACACCGACCTGTTCCGCACCGGCATCGCGCGGTCGGGCGCCTATAACCGGACCCTGACGCCGTTCGGCTTCCAGGCCGAGCAGCGCACCTACTGGGAGGCGCCGGAGACGTACAACGAGATGTCGCCCTTCGCTTTCGCCAACCGGGTCAACGAGCCGATCCTGCTGATCCACGGCGAGGCGGACGACAACTCGGGCACCTTCCCGGTGCAGTCGGAACGCTTCTATGCGGCGCTGAAGGGCAATGGGGCGCAGGTGCGTTACGTCGTCCTGCCGCTGGAAGCCCACGGCTATCGCGCGCGGGAGTCGGTCGGTCACACGCTGTGGGAAACGGTGCGCTGGCTGGACCAGTATGTGAAGAACGCCCCGCCGCGCGCGGCGCGGTAACCCTCTCCCGGCGGGAGAGGGCTTGAGCGCCCGCGAGCGTAGCGAGTGCCTGCGCGAAAGGGGGAGGGGCTACGGTTAGAAGCCGACCCTCACCCGACCGCGCGCAGGACAACGGCTGCGCCGTTGTGCGCGGTCTCCCTCTCCCAATGGGAGAGGGTCAGGACTCCACCAGCGGTCCGTTGCCGTCCGCCGTCTTCGCGACCGTGTAGGTCTTGAGCACCGAGGCGTCGTAGCGCTTGTCGAAGATGGTCGAGACGGTGTGCAGTTCGGCCTTCGCCTCGGTCGGGGTGAGGGTCAGCAGGACGAAGCCCTTGGCCGACTGGTCGCAGAGCAGGACCTCCTCGTTCGCCGCGTTCAGGGCCGCCCCGAGGGGGACGCCCTGGACGTGGTCGCCGGGCGAGGGGCTGGAGATGGCGCTGGTGGCGAACTCGACGGCGGCGCGGCGGCCCGAGGCGTCCTTCAGGTCGTTGACCCAGAAGGCGTGGCTGTCACCGGCCAGAACGATGGGCTGGACGCCCGCGTCGGCGAAGGCGCCGTACAGACGCTCGCGGCCGGCGGGATAGCCGTCCCAGCTGTCGAGGTTGAAGGGCACGCCCAGCTTGAACAGCTCGATCGACTGGCGGACCTCGGCGCGCACGGCGGCGGGCAGGCGCGCCAGCAGGATGGAGACCTCGAGCGGTGAGGCCATCCTGGTGATGTCCGGCCCCTGCACCCGGCCCATGACGACCTGATTGCCGATGATCTGCCACGGACGGCCGGCCTCGCGCGAGGCCGTCAGGGTGGAGCGGATCCAGTCGCGCTGGGCGTCGCCCAGAAGATCGCGGTCGGTAGCGTTGAGTTTGGCTCGGAAGGCCTCGACGTCCGGGCGGGCGTCGCGGCCCGTGCCGATGACCGGCATGTCGGTGGCGAAGCTGAGGGCTTCCTGACGGGCGACCAGTCGGGTCTCGACCATCAGCAGGCTGGCCAGATCGCCGAAGTCGAAGCTGCGGTAGATGGCGTCCTCGGTCAGGCCGCCTTCCGGCTCGCGGATCGGCATCCACTCGAAATAGGCCTTCAGGGCGGCGGCCTTGCGGACGAGGAAGTCGCCCTCGGTCTCCGACTGGTGATTTTCGGCGCCGCCGGACCAGGTGTCGTTGGCGACCTCGTGATCGTCCCAGACGCAGATGAAGGGCGCGCGGGCGTGGGCGGCCTGCAGGTCCGGGTCCGACTTGTACTGGGCGTGGCGCTGTCGGTAGTCGGCCAGGGTGACGATCTCGTGCGGCGGCTGGGGCGTGCGGTTCAGACGCGCGCCGGTGGTCATGCCGTAGGAGTCCGGCTCGGCGCCGTATTCATAGATGTAGTCGCCCAGGTGGATGACGGCGTCGAGGCGATCCAGCTTCGACACCACCTCCCAGGCGTTAAAGTAGCCGCCCGGATAGAGCTGGCAGGAGGCGACGGCCAGAACCGCGTCGGCGGTCGGGCCGACGGGCAGGGTGCGAGCGCGGCCCTGAGGCGAGCGAACCTCGCCCGCCGAGAAGGCGTAGCGGTAGTCGACGCCCGGCTGGAGGCCCGCGACCGGCACCTTGACCGTGAAGTCGCGCTCGGGGCCGGTCTCGACCGTGCCGGAGGCGACGGAGGCGGTCGCATCGCCGTCGCGCCAGACAGACCAGTCGACCCGCACGGCGCGGACGGACGGGTCGGACGGCGTGACGCGCGTCCAGATCAGGAGCCCGTCCTGACGGGGATCGCCGGAGGCGACCCCGTGCAGGAACTGAACGTCGACGGCCTGACGGGCGGCGGCGGGCAGGCTTGCGCCCGCCGCACCGGCGCTGAGGAGACCGAGAAGACCGCGACGGTGCAGGCTCATGGCTTTACCCTAGTACTTCACGCCGAAGACGAGGCCGACGGTGCGGGGCTCGCCCGCGATGAAGGTCGGCAGACCCAGACCGTCGCCGGTGTTGCCCGCGTCCTTGATGTATTTCTCGTCCAGCAGGTTGTCGGCGAAGGCTTCGACCGACCAGTCGCCCTGCGCGCTGGTGAAGCGGATGCGCAGGTTCAACAGGCCGTAGGCGTCCTGATACTCGTCCACGACGGTGTCGGGCACGAAGTTGCCGGTCTGCAGATCGGTGCGGTCGTTGTTGTCGTCGAAGAACATCTCCGACTGCCAGGTGTACGTCGGCATGACGGCCAGCTCGCCACCCGGCAGCGGCACGCGGACCGACATGCCGAAGGAGGCGCGGTTGTCCGGCGACAGGCGGAAGCGGTTGCCGTCGTAGATGCCCGACTCGAACCGCGAGTGGTTGTAGGCGTAGGTGCCGAAGACATCGACGTAGTCGTTCAGGCTCAGGAAGGCCTGACCCTCGAAGCCGTAGGCGCGGGCTTCACCGGCGTTGGTGGTGATGAACTGGGTGCCGACCTGAACCGTCGTCTGGAAGTTCGAGTAGTCGTAGAGGTAGACTGACCCGTCCAGATGCAGGGCGCCGTTGAACAGACCCGTGGTCTTGGCGCCGATCTCATAGCTGTCGACTTCCTCGGCGTCCACGAAGGTGAAGTCCGGGGCGCCGAACGGGGCCGACGGGGCGCCGGCGGCCAGCACGGCCGGGCGACGGCCGCGGGCGTAGTTGGCGTACAGGCTGCTTTCATCGCCGATGGCGTAGCGGCCGGTGACGCGCCAGGTGAAGCCGTCGTCTTCCAGATCCTGATAGATGAAGTCGCCGTTGTTGGCGGTCGGCTGGAAGGTCAGGCCGAAGGCCGGGAAGGTGGCCGAGAAGGGCGCGGTGGCGGCGCCCGGCGTGGCCAGTTGACCGACGATGCCGTTGGCCAGGGCGCCGAGCTGGGCGGCCTGGGCCAGGTCGGCCGGGGTTCCGGAAGCGATCAGTCGCGCGATCTGGCCCTGAATCTGCTGGACGCCCAGCAGGCTGCCGGCGACCGAACGACCGTTGAGCACGGCGGACGAGAAGCCGCTGGTCTTGTCGTCCTGCGTCCAGCGGACGCCCGCCGAGAACTCCAGACGATCCGTCGGACGCCAGGTGACGTCGGCGAACAGGTCGACCGACTGCAGCTCGCTGGTGTTGGTGGCGGTCTCGATATGCGAGGCCTTGAGGTTGTCGCGGATGCCCGGAATGGCCGGGGCGGGCAGGCCGAGGCCGCCGAGAATCGGGTCCAGCAGGGTCGGGCTGGAATAGAAGGCCAGCGGCAGGAAGTTCGGGCCGGTGACGCCGGGGGCGCCGTCCAGCAGACCGGCCAGCTGGGCAAGGGCGATGCGCTCGTTGAACTCGGTCGGGGTCCGTTGCGAACCCTCTTCCTTGAAGTAGCCGACGCCGAAGAAGCCCGAGACGGCGCCGCCGTTGTCCCAGTTCAGGCGAAGCTCCTGGCTCCACTGTTCGCCTTGGGCGTCTTCCACGGCCGAGAGCAGGGGCAGGGAGATGCCGTCCGCGTCGAAGACTTCGTAGGAGTCGAACTTGCGGTAGGCGCTGGTCGAGGTCAGGGTCAGGCTGTCCGACAGGTCGAGGCGGGCGATGCCGGTCAGGCCCCAGACTTCGCGGTCCAGACCCAGATCCTGACCGCCGTCGATGTTGGTTCCCGGGGTAAGGGCGGCGCCCTCCCACGGCTCAGCCGAACCGATGACGGCGCCGGTGTTCGGGTCCTGCGGCGCATAGGCCAGCGACTTGAACGCGGTGCCCGGCGCGCTGTCGGTCTGGTAGTTGGCGATCAGGTCGAAGCGGAAGCCTTCGGTCGGCTGGAAGGCGCCCGAGAGGCGGAAGGCCTGGGTGTCGAAGCCGTTGTAGTCGGCGCCGCCGAGCAGGTTGGTCACATAGCCTTCGCGGGCCTTCATGCGGGTGGCGAAGCGGATGGCGGCGTTCTCGCCCACCGGGGCGTTCACCATCAGCTCGCCCATGCGGTAGTCATAGTCGCCGAAGCCGGCGCGGCCTTCGGCCTCCCAGTGGCCGATCTCGGCCTTGTTCTGGATCACGTTGACCGCGCCGATCAGGGCGCCGCGACCGTAGAGGGTCGACTGCGGGCCGCGGGCGACCTCGATGCGCTCGATGTCGAACAGCTCGACATAGGAGCCGCGGGATTTGGAGATCGAGACGCCGTCCTGGAAGACCGATACGCGCGGCTCGGTGGAGGCCTCGCCCGAGTCAGAGGTGATGCCGCGCATCACGAAGCCGGCGTTGTTCGGCGACTGGTTCTGGACGAGGAAGCCGGGGGTGAACGCCGACAGCTCCTCGAAGTCCTGAACGCCCAGCTGCTCCAGACGCTCGCCGTTCCAGGCGGTCAGGGCGAAGGGCACCTCGACGGCGCTCTGTTCGCGCAGCTGGGCGGTGACGATGACCTCGTCCAGCTGGGCCGGTTCGGCCTGCTGGGCGTGGGCGGCTCCGGCCAGAGCCCAGACGATGCCCAGGGCGCTGGCGCCGAGCAGGGTGGACGAACGTTGAACGCGATGAATCATGACAGCCCCCGGGGAGTGAGACTCCCGACCTAGCGGGGCTGTATGCCGTGACAGCGACGGTGAGACGACCGGCAAATGAAGCTCGGACGTCGTTCAGGTGAATAACGTTCAGTTACCGGCGCAACGAAAAGGGCCCGGCGATCAGCCGGGCCCTTCGTCGAACGCTGGACGCGTCCCCTAGCGGTTTTTGATCTTGGAGGCGTCGCCGGTTCCGCCCTCGGAAATGTCACCGACGATGGGATTGTCCGCCTGAACTTTCGGACGGCTGCTGCGCCAGTTGTCGAAATCGGCGGAGAATTTCTCGCGCCGTTCGGAGCGCCAGTCGTGATAGTCGCGGTCGAAGTTCGACATCTGCTGCTCGCGCCAATGCAGGTAGTCGGGCTCGAAATCATGGTTTGACCGGTCCGCGCGCGCCTCGCCCTTCAAGCCGGGGCCGGAGCCCTCCCAGATTTGCGCGCCGGGGGCGTAGCCGTGATCGGGCCGCGTCGAGCGAGCGTAGTCAGGGCGTCCATGGTCCGGGCGGTCATACTGCGATCGGGTGAAGGTCTCGCCGCGATAGTCCGGCGACGATGAGGCGCCGTAGTCGCGATCACCGCGACCGTAGCGCCCGTCGGAATAGCCGCCCTGATCGTAGCCGTAGTTCCGGCTTGAGGCCCGCGACGGATCGGGGTCGCGGTCGTGGCGGCCGCGATCATGGTCGCCCTGACCGTAAGAACTCCGGTCGTATTCATCCCGATCATACTGGCCTTGGCCGCGCCAGGCCTCGGCCGTGCGCCCGCCATCGCCTTCGGACCAACTGCGGCCCTCGTCGTAACGCCGGTCACGCGGTTCCCGGCCACGCTCCTCGTCGCGGCGGCCAAGGTCGTTCTGCGGTCGATATCGGGTGGGGTTCATGGCTGAAGCTCCTGTCGTTGGGGAGCTTCAGAACCGGAGCGATTCCGGGCTGTTCCAGCCGTTCACGGGGAGCTGACAGCCTTGGCCGTGAGGGCTCATCGGGCCCGGTCCCTCCGCCTGTTTGGGTAACGATGGTCTTGTGGCTACCGGGCAGGAGGGCGGTTCGCCGTCATGCCGGCGGCTGTACGTTTCCGGTTGAACCTTTGCCGCACCGCAACATTCCTGTTGCGCGAGCGTCACTTGTCGGGTCACGCTGCATATTCATTGCGGTGGGAGCGGCATGGCCTTCGACGAAATGTCCGGTGGGGCGCCCGTTTACGGGGGGAAGGTCCGTGACAGCTATCGCGGACTGGCGAAGTGGCTGGCCGACGCGCCCGAAGGGCTGTTGCAGGCGCGGTCGCGTCAGGCGGAGCTGTTCTTCCGCCGGATGGGGGTCACCTTCGCCGTCTATGGCGACGCCGAGTCCAGCGAGCGGCTGATCCCGTTCGACGTGGTGCCACGCATCATCGGCGCCGCTGAATGGGGCGGGCTGGAGAAGGGGCTGATCCAGCGCGTTTCGGCCATCAACGCCTTCCTCGCCGACGTCTATGGCAAGCAGGAATGTCTGAAGGCCGGCGTGGTCCCGGCGGAACTGATCCTGACCAATCCGCAGTATGCGCCCGAGATGCAGGGCCGCCGCCCGCCGCGCGACATCTGGGTGCAGATCGCGGGCGTCGATCTGGTGCGGACCGGCGAGGACGGCTTCTATGTGCTGGAGGACAATTGCCGCACGCCGTCGGGGGTCTCCTACATGCTGGAGAACCGCGAGATGATGATGCGGTTGTTCCCGGACCTGTTCGCCGACTATCCGGTGCGGCCGGTCGAGACCTATGCGGACATGCTGCTGGCCAGCCTGCGGGCCTGCGCGCCGGAAGCGGCGGGAAGCGATCCGACGATCGTGGTGCTGACGCCCGGGCCGTTCAACTCGGCCTACTATGAGCACAGCTTCCTGGCGGACAAGCTGGGGGTGGAACTGGTCGAGGGGCGGGACCTGTTCGTCGACGACGGCAAGGTCTTCATGCGCACGACCGAAGGTCGACAGCAGGTGGATGTGATCTACCGCCGTATCGACGACGCCTTCCTCGATCCGCTGACCTTCCGTCCGGACTCGGCGCTGGGCGTGCCGGGGCTGATGAACGCCTATGAGGAGGGCACGGTGACGCTGGCCAATGCGGTCGGCACCGGCGTGGCCGACGACAAGGCGGTCTATACCTACATGCCGGAGATCATCCGCTTCTTCACCGGCGAGGAGCCGATCCTGAACAATGTGCCGACCTGGCGCTGTCGGGAGCCGGACGCGCTGAAGCATGTGCTGGCCAACCTCGGCGATCTGGTGGTCAAGGAGGTCGGCGGCTCGGGCGGCTACGGCATGCTGGTGGGCCCGGCCTCGACCAAGGCCGAGATCGAAAGCTTCCGGAAGAAGCTGATCAATGACCCCGACGACTTCATCGCCCAGCCGACGCTGGCCCTGTCGACGGCGCCGACGCTGGACAAGGGCGAACTGCACGGACGGCACGTCGATCTGCGGCCCTTCGTGCTGTCGAGCCCCGACGGGGTGAAGGTGGCGCCCGGCGGCCTGACCCGCGTGGCGCTGAAGCCCGGCTCGCTGGTGGTCAACTCCAGCCAGGGCGGCGGAACCAAGGACACCTGGGTGCTGGACGTCTGATGCTTTCTCGTACCGCAGACAGCCTGTACTGGACGGGCCGCTATATTGAGCGGGCGGACTTCCTCGCCCGCATTCTGGAAGCCACGATCCGGTTGGCCGCCATCCCGACGCGGGGCGACGGGGACGCCGAGACGGTGTGGGCCAGCGCGCTGGCGTCGGCCGGGGCGCCCAAGGCGCTGGGCCGGGCGCCGACCGAGAAGTCGGTGCGGGAGTATCTGGCTTTCTCGCCGGACAACGCCTCATCCATCGCCGCCTGCATCACCCGGGCGCGGACCAACGCTCGCTCGGTGCGGACCGCGCTGACGGTGGAGCTGTGGGAGGCGATCAACGGCGCCTGGAACGGGCTGGCCGAACAGGGACAACCGACCCGACGCGACGATTTCGGCCACTTCCTCGAGTGGGTGAAGACCGTGACCCTGTCAGTCGAGGGCGCGGCCTCGCGGACCATGCTGCGCAACGACGGCTATTATTTCCTGCGGCTGGGCGCGGCCATCGAGCGGGCCGACAACACCGCCCGGCTGCTGGACGTTAAGTACCACCTGCTGCTGCCCGAAGGCGAACGGGTGGGCGGTCAGCTGGATTACTTCCAGTGGACGACCCTGCTGCGCGAGGTGTCGGCCCTGACGGCCTATCGCTGGGTCTATCGGGACAGTGTGAAGCCTTGGCTGGTGGCGGACCTGCTGGTGCTGAACCGGCAGATGCCGCGATCACTGGCCAGCTGTCAGGCGTCCATCGTGCGCTATCTGGAGAAGCTGGCCAACGATTACGGCCGGCGCGGTCCCGCGCAGCGACTGGCGGCGGAGCGGATGCGGGCGTTTGACGCCTCACGCATCGAAACCATCTTCCAGTCCGGTCTGCACGAATACATCCAGTCGTTCCTGAATGAGAACGGGCGACTGGGGCAGGCCATCCACGAACAGTATCTGAGCTGATCCATGCGTATCGGGATCGATCACACCACAACCTACGCCTATGACCGGGCGGCGCGGTTCATCGTGCAGAACCTGCGTCTGACGCCGCGCTCCAGCGAGGCGCAGACCGTGCGTCACTGGCAGGTGGAGACCGACGTGGACGCGCGTCTGCGCAAGTCCGAGGACGCCTTCGGCAACATCGTCCACGCCCTCTACACCGAGCAGCCGACGAAGACCCTGACCATCCGGGTGACCGGGGAGGTGGTGACCAGTGACACGGCGGGGGTCATTCCGCCGGATCAGGAGCGTCTGTCGCCGCTGGTCTTTCTGCGGGACACCGACCTGACGAAGCGGGACAGGCTGATCTCGGTCTTCGCGTCGGAGTTTCAGGCCCATCCGCCGCTGGACCGGATGCATCGGCTGATGGCCGGGATACACGGGTCGGTGGCCTTCGAGGTGGGGGTGACGACGCCGACCCATACCGCCAGTGAGGTGCTGGCCCTCGGACGGGGGGTTTGTCAGGACCATGCCCACGTTTTCATCGCCTGCGCCCGGCACATGGGCGTGCCGGCCCGCTATGTCTCCGGCCATCTGGCGCGGCGGGACCGGGCCGATCAGGAGGCCGCCCACGCCTGGGCGGAGGCCTGGATCGAGGGGCTGGGCTGGGTCGGCTTCGATCCGGCCAACGGCACCTGTCCAACCGAGCGCTACGTCCGGATCGCGACGGGGCTCGATTACCTCGGCGCAGCGCCGGTGCGCGGGGCTACCTACGGCGGGGCCGGGGAGACGCTGGCGGTCAAGCTGACGGTGCGTGATGCGGACATGCAACAGGGTCAGCAACAGGCGTGAACGCGGGGTCGATGGTCGCGGGAATCTGTTACGGTTCGTCGAATTCTGACGTTCGCGGGATACGACACGTCCAATGACTTACTGCGTAGGCCTGCTGGTCGATGAAGGGTTGGCGATGATCGCCGACACGCGGACCAATGCGGGCGTCGACAACATCTCGTCGTATCGAAAGCTGCACGTCGTCGACAGGCCGGGCGAGCGGGTGCTGGCCGTGGCGACGGCGGGCAATCTGTCGGTCACCCAGACGGCGCTGGCCATGGTGCGCGAGGGCGTCCATCTGAATGTCGGCGAGGAGCCGGAGACGCTGGAGACCGCGCCGACCCTGTTCCGCTGCGCCCAGCTGCTGGGTCATGCGCTGCGCAACGTCCGCCAGTCGATCGCCCCGGCGCTGGAGGCGGACAGTCTGAACACCTCGGCGACCATGCTGCTGGGCGGCCAGATCGCCGGCGGACCGATGCAGCTGTATCTGATCTACAGCCAGGGCAATTTCATCGAGTGCGGGGCGGACACGCCGTTCCTGCAGATCGGCGAGGCCAAGTATGGCAAGCCCATTCTGGTCAGCGGGTTGCGCGGCAGCACGCCGTTGGCGGAGGCGGTGAAGCTGGGGCTGATCTCGTTCTCGACCACCATGCGCTGCAATGTCGGGGTGGGGGCGCCGTTCGACATGCTGACCCTGCGCCGCGACATGATCAGCGGCGACGTGCGGCGGATCGAGGCGGACGATCCCTATTTCACCGACCTGCACGACCGCTGGACCCGCGCGCAGGCGCAGGCCCGCGCCGCCATGCCGGAACCGCCGTGGATGCCGAACAGCCAGGGGATGGCGGCCTTCGGTTGAGATCCCTTTCGCTGACCTGGCGTTGACGTGGCGGCGCCTTGCGGGGCGTTGAAGCGTCGGCCTAGCGTGTCGGCATGCCTGCTTTCGACACCCCTTCGACGCCCGCCGATTTCGCCTTCTTCGAGCCCCTGCGCGTGCGCTGGGCCGAGGTGGACATGCAGGGCGTGGTCTTCAATCCGAACTATCTGGTCTACGCCGACGTGGCGATGAGCGAATACATGCGCGCCATCGGCTTCTCCGGGGTGGACGGGCTGGCGAAGCTGGGCATCGATATGTTCGCGGCGGGCGCGTCGGTGGATTTCCGGGCCTCGGCGCGGTTCGACGACGAGCTGCGGCTGGGCGCGCGGGTCGAGCGGTTCGGGCGGACATCATTCCAGCCGCGGGTCGCGGTGTTCCGGGGCGATGAACTGCTGGCGGATGTCGGCCTGACCTATGTGTGCGTGGCCCCGGACGAGCCGCGCCGGACCGTGCCGGTGCCGGACGCCTTCATCGCCGCGTGCAAGATGATGGATGATCAGGCAGCCTGAGCCGTTGCAGGCGCCGCAGGCCGCGATAGGGTGAGCCATGATCCAGAACCGACTGACTCGCCGCCACGCCCTCGCGCTTTCGGGCGGTCTCGCCGCTCTCGGCCTTTCGGGCCTGCCCGCGCAAGCCGCGCCGTCGTTGCGGAGCGAGGCCCTGTCCGGGGAAGACTGGGCGGCCCTCGGCGCCGATGTGAAGGCCGAGTTCAAATGGGCGTGGGACCACTATGTCGCCAAGGCCTGGGGCAAGGACGAGATCAATCCGGTCTCCGGCACCGCGCGCTCGTTCTTCATCGAGGGCCATGATCTGGGCCTGTCGCTGATCGAGGCGCTGGACACCCTGTGGATCATGGAGCTGGACGAGGAGTTCCAGGCGGGGGTGGACTGGGTGAAGTCCAGCCTGTCGTTCGACATCGACGCCTATTCTCAGGTGTTCGAGACCAATATCCGTCTGGTCGGCGGTCTGGTGTCGGCGCATCTGGCGTGCGGCGATCCGGTGCTGCTGGAGAAGGCGAAGGATCTGGCCGACCGGCTGATGAAGGCGTTCGACGCCTCGCCGCACGGCCTGCCGTACCGCTATGTGAACCTGAAGACGGGGGCTGTGCGCGATCCGGAGACCAATCTGGCCGAGATCGGCACCTATGCGACCGAGTTCGGGGTTCTGGGCCAGTTGACCGGCGACGACCGCTACTATGCGGCGGCCAAGCGGGCGATGAAGCACGCGCTGGACATGCGGTCGGACAAGGGGCTGATGGCCGCCAACATCCACGCGGAGACGGGGCTGTTCACCAGCCGCAACGCCTCGATCGACGTCCATGCGGACAGCTTCTACGAATATCTGTGGGACAGCTGGGAGCTGTTCGGCGACGCGGACATGAAGCGCTGGGCCGAGGAGTGCATGGGCGCGATGGTCGCCCATCAGGGCAAGCGCTTCGACGGCCGTCTGTGGTTCCCGATGGTGGACTATGAGACCGCCGAGACGACCGCGTATTCGCAGACGGTTCTGGGCGCCTATCTGGCGGGGCTGCTGGGACAGGTGGGGCTGAAGACAGCGGGTGACGACTTCCTGGCGACCTATACCGAGATGCAGGAGCAGTACGTCATCATCCCGGAATCGATCGACGTGCGGACCCGCACCCCGCGCGGCAAGGGCACCGGCCTGCGCCCCGAGTTCGCCGACGCCTGCCTGAACCTGTGGCTGGGCGACCGGGACGAGCGCTATCGCGTCCTGACGGCGCTCCACTATCAGAACATGAAGGCGACCTCGAAGGCGGCCTTCGGCTACACCTCGCTGGCCGACATCACGACCCGGCCGATGGCGCAGGGCGACAACTGCCCCGGCTACTGGTGGTCGGAGCAGATGAAGTACTACTTCATCATGTTCGCCGAGCCGAAGCGGATCGACCTGGACCGGCTGCAGTTGAGCACGGAGGCGTGCGTGCTGAGGGGGTTTGTGCGGGGGTGAGGAGCCGCGCGTCTCGTCCGGCTCGTCAGGCGGGGTCCAGCGCCCTGTCAACTGCTCCCGGGTCATTTTCGATCACGGCCAGGAGGACGCGGGCTGCGGGGTCGGGTTTACGACGGTCCTGTTCCCAGCCCTCCACGGTTCGAGCCGGAATGCCGAACCGGGCCTCAAATTCCTTGGGGCTCTTCGCAACGGACTTGCGGATGGCTTTGATCCGTTCGGGTGACATGGGGTCGATATGACGTGACGCCAGCGTGACCTCGCCCTTGCGGTGGGCGATGGCTTCCCGGAGAGCAGCCTCGATCTCCAGACCTGTAGCGGTGCGCTTGGTCACTTGAGCAACTCCTTGATCAGAGCCTTGAACATCTTGAGCTCGTCGGCCGACAAGTCGTCCTTGTCGACTTTGGGGTAGGCGGTCAGCAGATAGGCCTGATCTTCGCCTATCAGCACATAGTAGATCGTTCTGCCGCCGCCGCTCTTTCCAGCCGCGCCGTAGGCAAAGCGCATTTTTCGAAGACCGCCTGAGCCCTTGATGAGGTCGCCAGTCTCCGGATTAGCGGCGATCATGGGCTCGATGGCATCCAGATCGGCCTGTGAAGCCCCGAGCTTCGCCAGCCGTTTCAGCCCCTTCTCGTAACTTTTGGTTCGAAAGAAATCCATGATCAATATACGCCCTTGACGTATTTGGGATCAATCATTTTGTGCGTCATTGACGCATTTTGTCCCTAGCCTCCATACTCCGTCATCGCATACGGCCGTTCCGCCGCCGTGGTCCCCCAGACGAGGTTCGGCTCCGTCCCCATCACGAAGTGCAGCGTGCCGCCGGCCTGAATCTCGTCGTGGCCGATCCAGGTGCGGTTCAGCGGACGACCGTTCAGGGTGACCGACTGGACGTAGAGGTTCTCGTCCGCCAGTCCCTCGGTGGAGATGATGAAGCGATTGCCATTGGGCAGGTTCAGCACCGCGCGATCCACGAACGGGCGGCCGATCACATACTGACCCGAGGCGGGGGTGACCGGATAGAAGCCCAGCGCCGTGAACATCAGCCAGGCCGACATCTGGCCGACGTCGTCATTGCCCGCCAGACCCGCCGGACCGGCGTGATACTGGGTGTCCATGATCTGCTTCAGCCGCGCCTGCGTGCGCCAGGGGGCGCCGGCGAAGACGTAGGCATAGGCCGAGTGATGGCTGGGCTCGTTGCCGTGGATGTACTGGCCGATCAGACCCGCGATGTCCTCGGCGTGGGAGTAGTCCAGCCCGGTGTTGTCGTAGTCGAACATGGCGTCGAGCTTGGCGACGGTCGCTTCGTCGCCCCCCATGGCGGTGACCAGCGCGGCCATGTCCTGCGGCACGAACCATGAGTACTGCCAGGCGTTGCCCTCGGTATAGTCCGAGCCGTAGTTGATGGCGGTCGGGTCGAAGGGCGTGCGGAAGGTCCCGTCGGCCAGACGGGCCCGGACGAAGCCGGTCTCCGGGTCGAAGGTGTTGCGCCAGAAGCCCGCGCGGCGGTCGAAGACGGCCTGCACGTCGGAGCGACCCAGCCGCTGGGCCATGCGGGCGATGGTCCAGTCGTCGTAGGCGTATTCGACAGTCTTGGACGCGGCCTCGGGCTCGCGGTCGATCGGCACCCAGCCGAGGTCCATATAGTCGCCCAGACCGCCGTAGGGACGGTAGGTGGCGCTGGCGGTCATGGCGTTCAGCGCGGCCTCGCCGTCGATGCCCTGCACGCCCTTCAGATACGCATCCGCGATGACCGGGACGGCGTGGTAGCCGATCATGGTCCAGGTCTCCTGACCCGCGAAGGACCAGACCGGCAGGATGCCGTAGGGGCTGACCTGCTGGGCCGCGATCAGGGAGTTGACCATGTCCGCGTTGCGGCTGTCGGGCTGGACGAGCGTCAGCAGCGGGTGCTGGGCGCGGAAGGTGTCCCATAGGCTGAAGGTCGAGTGGACGGTGAAGTCCGACTGGTGGACGGCATTGTCGGGCCCGCGCCAGCGGCCGTCCACGTCGCCGTGCACCGAGGGCGCGATCAGCGAGTGATACAGGGCGGTGTAGAGACTGGTCCGCATCTCCTCGGGCGCCTCGATCTCGACCGCCTGCAGCGCGTCGGACCATGCGTTGCGACTGGCGGCGCGGACGGCGTCGAAATCAAAGGCGCCGCCTTCGGACTCCAGATTGCGGAGAGCGCCGGCCTCATCGACCGAGGAGACGGCGACCTTGACCATCAGGGGGCCGGTGATCTGGCCGAAGTCGAAGGCGGCCTCGAGCTGGCGGCCCTGCACCTGCGCGCGGTCCGTCATATCGCGGCCCGGCTGACGGAAGCCGCGATACGGAACCTCTGTGTCGCGATCCTGAAGCTGGTAGCCGACCAGCGGCTTGGAGAAGCGCATGGCGAAATAGAGCTGGCGGCCGGGCGCCCAGCCGCGCGTTTCGCGGAAGCCGGTGACGGCGCCGTCCGGATGCACCCGGATGCGCGACCACAGCACCTTGCCCGGGTAGTCATAGATGGACGGACGGAAGTCCAGCAGGATCCGGGCGGGCTGGGACCGGGGGAAGCTGTAGCGATGCAGGCCCACGCGAACGCCGGCGGTGAGTTCGGCGCGCACGCCCGAGTCGGTCAGGCTGACGGCGTAATAGCCGGGCTCGGCCCGTTCGGAGGCCTTGTTGTAGCGGGAGCGATAGCCCGAACCCGGCTGGGCCGGATCGCCCGCATCCCAGCGCACCTCACCCGAGATCGGGGTGATCAGGACGTCGCCCAGATCCGAATGGCCGGTGCCGGAGAAATGGGTGTGGGAGAAGCCGAGGATGGTCGGGTCGTCATAGCGATAGCCCGCGGCCCAGTCGTAGGACTGGCGGAAGGGGCGGAAGTCGGTGTCGGGGCTGAGCTGCACCATGCCGAAGGGGGCGACGGCGCCGGGGAAGGTGTGCCCCTTGCCCGCCGTGCCGATGAAGGGATCGACGGCTTCGTAGGGCGTGGGCGGGGCAGGGGGCGCTTCCTGCGCCGTGGCGCAACCGCCCAGCGCGAGGGTCGCGAACACAGCCGTCAGTCCGAGATGCCGCATATGGGAAAGCCTCCACCCGTGAACGGCACGGAAACTAGGCAGGTTGGCCGCCGGAGGGAAGGCGGTGGGCTATCCGGCGTCGCGGATTTCGGGCGCGCGGGTCAGCAGGAAGAAGAAGGGGGCGGGCATGTCCCGATAGTCCATCAGTCCCATGACCCGGTTCTGGTCCACCCGACGGAAGTGATCGATGATCGGCAGGCCGTCGTAGATCATCGCCGCCGAGACTTTTGAGCCCCACTGGGCGAGGCGAAGGCGAGCGCCGGGGCGGTGCGTGGACAGCAGCGGCAAGAGGACGGCGACCGCCTGTCGGGCGGCGGCGGCGCGCGCGAGCCGCGGCGGCCGCAGGATGAGGCTGTAGGGGATGCGGGCCGCGGCCACGGACAGGGTTCCGGAGCCGTGACGGAACAGCAGGGGATCAACCGTGTCGGGATCGCGGAACCGTTTGCCCCGCCACCCATGGTATTCGAGCAAACCGTCGAGGGGATGGCCGCTGGGCAGTCCCGCGCCGTCCCACGTCCCCTGCAGCGCCTCCACCGGACTCGCGGGCAGGTGATCAAAGACCGCACCGGCGGTCTCTGGTCTTACGCCCTGTTTCAGCCAGGCGTCCAACGCGTCCAAGCCGGTCTCCCTGTTTACGCCCGGTATCCAACGCCAGCGGGAGGAAGACGATCCTGACCGTCCGGGCGGGCGAGCGGTCAGACGGCGTCGGGCTTCAAAAGGAAATGAGGCAGCAGGCCCGCTATGATCTGGCGGCCGGATTCGTCGTCCTGATCCAGCATTTTGCGCAGCGGGGGGCCGATCAGGGCTTCGCCGAACGCGCTGACGGCGATGAAAAGCACCGCCGCCGGAATGCGGGTATGGGCCTGACCGTCGGGATCGCCGAGCTTTTCCCGCACCGCGTCCACCAGATTGGTCACGGCGTCGCGCACCGGATCGAGGTGTGACAGGTCGCCCCGAAGAACGATCCAGGCGGCCAGCTTCGCGGCGCCGCCCCTGTCGAAGGCGTCGAAGACGGCGTTGATCAGCTCCAGCGGAGCGCCCTCGTCCGTCCGAAGCCGGGCGATCGCCGCATCGAGCGCCTGGGCCAGGTCGGACACCATCGACCCCATAAGGGCCGATTGCAGGCCGGCGGCGGAGCCGAAGTGATGGATGAGGTTGGCGTGGCTCATGCCGAGGTCGTCCGCGACGGCCTTGAGCGTCACTGCGTCAGGACCGCCGTCCAGCAGGCGTCGCCGCGCGAAGACCAGGGCTTCGGAGCGGGCTTCATCAGGCGTGCGCCGCCGACGTCCAGAGGCTACTATTGACATCTATGTAAGTTACATCCATGTAGATAGCGATGGTTAAGCTCAGCCCCCGGAGAGAGCAAGTGACAGCCGAATTGTTGGTCGATATGGCGGACCTTCGCCGCCCCGGTCATCCGGCGACGCGGGCGTCCACGCGGCTGAAGCCGCGTCGCGTCGAGCCGCTGCGCGCGCTCAAGGCCTTGAGACGTCTGATCGCCGACAAGGAGGACACCACCCAGGTGTTCGAGATCATGAACGCTCTGGCCGGCGGTTCGCTGCGCCGGGGCTACCAGAGGCTCCTGGAGGATTCCGAGGGCGCCCGGCAGGCCTTCCTGATGGGGGAGCTGGCGGATCGACTGCAGGACCGCGAGTGGCTGGAGACCTTGCCCGCGGACAGCGTCGGGGCGGCGTACCTGGCCTTCATCGACGAGCGTAACCTGTCCGCCTATGGTCTGGCCGACGAAAGCCGCAAGGTGGCCGATACCGAGATCGAGGCGGCGCATCCGCATGCCTGGTACGCGAGACGCCTGCGTGATGTGCACGACATCTGGCATGTCCTGACCGGTTACCGCACCGATGCCCTGGGCGAGGCCTGCGTGGTCGCCTTCTCCCTGCCGCAGACGCGCAGCCCGGGGTTCGGGTTGATCGCGGCGGGGGTGGCGATCCAGTTCGCCCGGGCGCGCACGGGGCATCCCTGCGCCCGGTCCGTGCTGGAGGCGTTCGGACGAGGACGACGCGCGGCCTGGTTGCCCGCGCTTGATTATGAGGCCCTGCTGGCCGAACCGCTGGTCGCCGCGCGGACGCGGCTGGGGCTGGCGGGGGCGACGCTCTATGATCGGGTGCCGCCCGAGTTCCGTAACGCCTACCACGGGGCCGCCTGATGCGAGCGGTTCTGCTGGCCGGCCTCGTTCTCTTCGCCGTTCCGTCCGCGGCCGCGGCGCAGGAGGCGTCAGTCCTCGGGCGTTGGCGCACGCCGGCCGAGGGCGGGGTGGTTGAAATTCACCGGTGCGGCGCCGCCCTGTGCGGACGGCTGGTGGACGCCGCCCCTCTGCGTCGGAATGCGGATCAGCGGGATGTCCGCAACCGGGACGCCGCCTTGCGGAACAGGCCTCTGCGCGGGGTGCTCGTGTTGAGAAATTTCACCGGCGGTCCGGACGAGTGGCGCGGCGGTCCCCTGTATGATCCCAACAGCGGCCAGACCGCCGAGCGCGGCACGCTGACCCTGACGGCGCCGGACAGGCTGGCCGTGCGGGGCTGCATCGCGCGGGTTCTGTGCCGGACGCAGACCTGGCGGCGGGCGGACTAGGGCCGGCGCGGGTGGACGGAGCGACCGAGGGCGACGATGCGCTGTGGGCGCGACGCTTCTGGACAGACCATTATCGGGCGGACGTGCCCGTCTGCATCCTGGAAGAGTTGTCACGACAGCCTCGCCTTGACGATCTCTTCGCGGCCGATGCGCAGCGGTTCAGCGAGCGGACCGGCTTCGTCAGCCTGGGCAGCGGCCTGACCTACGGCAGGGCCCTGGCCGAAGCGCGCGCCTTCGCCGGCTGGCTGCAGTCCATCGGGGTGGAACCCGGCGCCCGCGTGGCGCTGATGATGCCCAACTGCCTGCAGTATCCGGTCGCCCTGTTCGGGGTGCTGATGGCCGGCGCGGTCGTGGTCAACGTCAACCCGCTCTATACCGCCCGCGAACTGCGTCACCAGCTGGCGGACAGCGGCGCCTGCGTGGTCGTCGCGGCGCGCCTGTTCGCCGGGACGCTGGCGGAGGGGGTGGCGGGAACGGACGTGCGCCGGGTCGTGCTGACGGGTCTGGGCGATCTGATGCCGGCGCCCAGGCGATGGCTGGTGAACGCCCTCGGCGGTCGCGCCGCCTCCGCGCGATGGACCGGCCCGGTCGCGGCTGAACCGTGGCGGCGGGTGCTGGCCCGGGGTCGGGCCGCCGGCTATCGCCGGGCGCCGCGCGAGGCGGATGATCTGGCCTTCCTGCAATACACGGGCGGAACGTCGGGGACGGCCAAGGGCGCCATGCTGAGCCACCGCAACGTCGTGGCCAATGTGCTGCAGGGGCGCGCATGGGTGATGCGGCAAATCCCGCCGGAGACGGCGGTGAGCAATGTGACCCTGCTGCCGCTTTACCATATTTTCTCACTGACGGCGAACCTGCTGATGTTCACGGGCGTGGGCGGTCGCAATGTGCTCATCGCCAATCCGAGGGATGCGCGACTGGTCAACCTGATCCTGGCGCGCGAGCGCTTCGCTGGTCTGGCCGGGCTCAACACCCTGTTCGCGGGACTGCTGGCGACCCCGGCGTTTCGCCGACGGGATTTTTCGGATCTGAAGCTCACCATCGCCGGAGGCATGGCCACCCAAAGCGCTGTCGCCCGGGCGTGGGAGGCCGTCACCGGGGCGCCACTGGTGGAGGGATACGGGCTGACGGAATGTTCGCCCATCGTCTGCATCGGCCACGTCGATCTGGACCGGCCGGACTCGATGGGGTTCGACGGAACGGTCGGACGGCCGGTTCCGTCCACCGAGGTCCGCATGCGTCGCGCCGACGGAAGCTGGTGCGGCGTGGAAGAGCCGGGCGAGCTTTGCGTGCGCGGTCCTCAGGTCATGACGGGATACTGGAACCGACCGCAGGATACGGCGGCGATCCTGTCCGGCGACGGCTGGCTCGGAACCGGGGACGTGGGGGTCATGCTGGCCGACGGGCGGGTCCGGCTGGTGGATCGGTTAAAGGACATGATCCTGGTGTCCGGGTTCAACGTCTATCCCAGTGAGATTGAAGACGTCGTCGCCGCGCATCCCCTGGTGGCGGAGGTGGCGGCGCTCGGCCTGCCGGATCCGGTGCAGGGTGAGCGTGTGAAGATCGTGGTCGTGCCGCGATGCGAGACCCTGACCGAGGCGGAGCTGCTACGCCACTGCCGCGCCCATCTGACCGCCTACAAGACGCCGAGAGTGGTGGAGTTTCGATCAGAGCCCTTGCCGCGCAGCGCGGTGGGCAAGCTGTTGCGTCGCGATCTGGCCGTCAGTGCTGAGCGTTCAGACGGCGACTGATCGATGCACCGCGCCTAAAGATCGACGCTCATGGCTCGGCCGGCGGCGCGCCCGGTGAAGATGCATCCGCCAAGGAAAGAGCCTTCCAGCGCATTGTAGCCATGGGCGCCGCCGCCGCCGAAGCCGGCCGCTTCACCGGCGGCGTAAAGACCCTCGAACACAGAGCCGTCGGGGCGCAGAACACGGCTGTCGAGGTCTGTTTGCAGACCACCGAGGCTCTTGCGCGTCAGAATGCGAAGACGGACGCCGATCAGGGGACCGGCGGCGTGATCCAGCAGGCGATGAGGGCGGGCGACCCGCGCGAGGCGGTCGCCAAGATAGCGCCGCGCATCATGGATGGCCCGCACCTGAACGTCCTTGGAGAAGGGGTTTGAGAATTGACTGTCGCGGGCCTCGACCTGACGACGCACCAGCGCCGGGTCCAGCAGGGGCTGGGCGGTCAGGGCGTTCATGCGTTCGACAAGGGTGTCCAGATCGTCGGCGACCACGAAGTCCTCGCCCTGGCGCTTGAAGGCCTCTACCTCCGGCGTCGCGCCCGGGGCCAGCCGGGTTCGCAGAACCTCCAGCCAGCGGCTTGACGTGAGGTCGGCGTTCTGCTCGGAGCCGGAAAGGGCGAATTCCTTTTCCAGAATGGCCTGGGTGAGGATGAACCAGGAATGGTCGTAGCCAGCCAGGTCCGGCGTGGTGCGCAGATGCCGAAGGGTCGACAGGGTGTCGAACCCGGGCAAGGCCGGGGCGGGGAGGCGGCGGCCAAGGGCGTCCAGCCAGAGCGCCGACGGGCCGGGCAGCACACGGATCGCGTGGCGCGGCCAGACCGGGTTCCAGTTCTTCAGGCCCTCGACGTAGCACCACAGGCGATCCTGGTTCACGACACGCGCGCCCGTGTCCGCGGCGATGTCCAGCATCCTGCCGTCGACATGGGCGGGCACACCGGTAAGCATGTCGCGAGGGGGACGCCCCAAACGATCCGGCCAGTGGCGACGAACCCGCGCGTGGTCGCCGCCGATACCGCCCGTCGCCAGCAGAACAACCGGAGCCGAGAGATTGAATGCGCCGGTGACGCGCCTGTTGGTGGGGGCGCCCCTCGGCGCGGCGTCCGGCGCGAGGCGAACGCCCTCTACACCCGTAACGCGCCCGGCCTCGATCGTCAGGGTGTCGACGCGGCAGCGATGGTGAAAGGTCAACAGACCGCGCGTCTCGGCCTCGCGCGCCCGCGCGACGAGCGGCGCGGTCACGCCGGTCCCTGTACCCCAGGCGACGTGGAAGCGAGGGACGGAGTTGCCGTGACCGTCGGCGCGGCCATCGCCTCGTTCAGCCCACCCCACCATAGGGGTCAGACGTATGCCGCGGCTCCGAAGCCAGCGGCGCTTCTCGCCGGCGGCGAACTCCACATAGGCGCGGCCCCAGCGAACAGCCCAGACGTCATCGGCCAGCGCCCCGCCGAGGCGGTCCCAGCCCGCGCTTCCCGACCAGTCGGACCAGGCCAGGTCGAACGAGTCACGGACGCCAAGCCGTCGCTGCTCCGGGCTGTCGACGAGGAACAGTCCGCCGAAGGACCACCAGGCCTGACCGCCGAGGTTGGCCGGAGTCTCCTGGTCGACGAGGGCGACCCTGCGTCCCGCCGTGGTCAGCTCATCGGCCGCGACGAGGCCTGCCAGACCTCCGCCCACGATGATCGCATCCCGCTCCATGAGAACGCCCCGCTCGCTGGTCAAAATTAACACCAATGTCAGTAGCGAGGGTGTCGGTTTCGCCGACATTAATGTCAATAGATATTGACATGATCGTCAGTAGTGCGAAGCTGGTCGCAACTGCCGGTGGTCCCGTCCCACCGAGCGGCGAAACATGAGGCGGGAGGAAACGACATCAGCGCCGTTGGGGAACGGCGCGCCTTGGGAGGGATCTGATGGCTTCACAGGCCTGTATTCGCGCGCGTCTGGCGCTGACCGTGTCCGCCGTCGCCCTGGTGTTCGGGGCAGGCCAGGCTCTGGCCCAGTCCGCCCCCCAGCCCGCAACGCCGCAGGATGATGCAACTGCAACGGTCATCGACGATGTGATCGTCACGGCCCAGAAGCGGGAGCAGTCCGTTCAGGATGTGCCCATCGCGGTGACGGCCCTGACGTCCGAGGTGCTGGATTCGCTACGCATCGAGGGCGGCTCGGAGCTGTTGCGGGCGGTGCCGAACGTCAGCTTCTCGAAATCAAACTTCAGCATGTATAATTTCTCGATCCGCGGGATCGGGACCAAGGCCGTGTCAGCCTCCAGCGACCCGGCGGTCGCTGTCAGCTTCAACAACACGCCGCTGATCCGGAACCGGCTGTTCGAGCAGGAATACCTGGACGTTGATCGGGTCGAGGTGCTGCGGGGACCGCAGGGCACTCTCTATGGCCGCAACGCCACCGGCGGCGTGGTCAACATGTTCCCGAATCTGCCGGTCGGGCGCCATGAGGCCTTTGTGCTTGGGGAGGCCGGCAACTACGGCTCCCTGCGCGGACAGGCGATGCTCAATATTCCGCTGGGCGACACCTTCGCCGTCCGCGCGGCCGGTTCGTTCACCCAGCGCGACGGCTTCGATTACAACAGTTTCAACGATACCCACGTCAACGACCGGGATCTGTGGTCGACCCGGTTGTCCGCAGCCTGGACGCCGACGGACAATTTCCGCGCCAACCTGATCTGGGAGCATTTCGAGGAAGACGACAACCGGTCGCGCACGGGCAAGCAGCTTTGCACCCGCGATCCGGGGCCCGCGACGCTCGGGTCGGTGAACGTGCCCGCCGGTCTGATCCGCAACCAGCTCAGCCAGGGCTGTATGCCGGGCTCGCTCTATGACGACGCCGCGTTCGGCGCCCCCAACGGCGGGTCTCTGGCCTACATCCGCTTCGCCAGCTCCAATATCGGCCTGGGCTGGAACTCGGCGACCAATCCCCGGGTCCGGGTGTATCCGATACCGCTGGGCACGGACCCCTATGAGGGGGTCACCCAGTCCCGCGATCTGCGGGAGATCGCGACCAGCTACGATCCGGTGTTCCGGGCCGCCAATGACGTGGTTCAACTGAATATGTCGCTGGATCTGGGCGACACGCTGACCTTCCATTCGCAGACGGCGTGGTCAGCGGACGACTACTACGCCTCCCAGGACTATGCGCGGTACGTCTCGAACCCGATCTTCGTGGACTCCTCCAACCTGTTCAACACGGCGCGCCAGCCGATCACCTCGCCGATCTCGCCGGGCGGCGTGTTCACGGACCCGCAACTGGGAGCGTCAAACCGCATGCTGTCCGTGGACATGAGCCGCTCGGACAACAGGCAGTGGTACCAGGAGTTTCGCCTCCAGTCGGACATGGACGGACTGTTCAACTTCAGCGTCGGCGCCAACTATCTCGATTTCAAATCGCAGGACGACTACTTCGTCTTCAACAACGTCTTCACCCTGATCGCGCAGTACTGGTACAATCAGGACCTCACGACAGCGAACACCGGGCTGCGGCCGTTGGTCTGCGACGCCAGCGTCGCTCGCGAATGCGTCTATGTGGACCCGAACCCGCTCGACGCGCTCGGCGAGGACGGCCACAACTATTTCCGCAGCAAGAACCAGGTGCACACCCGGTCATGGGCCGTCTTCGGGGAGGGCTACTGGCAACTGGCGCCCGAACTGCGTTTGACGGCCGGGCTGCGCTACACCGTCGATCGCAAGGTCACCACCCCCTATCCCAGCCAGTTGCTGATGGGGGCGGAGCTGAACGGGACGCCTGGCTCGTCCTCCGGCGGGTACGTCCGCCAGGACTATCCGGCCCTGCCGGACGTTGAGCAGGAATGGGATGCCGTCACCGGTCGGCTCGTGGTCGACTGGTCGCCCGATCTCTCGTTCACCAATGACACCCTGATCTATGCGTCGTTGTCCCGCGGCTACAAGGGCGGAGGCACCAACCCGCCGCGGATGGAGATCAATCCCACGGTCGTTCAGTACCAGCCGTTGGCCGGCACCTTCGAGCCGGAATATGTCACGGCGATCGAGATCGGGGCCAAGAATACCCTCCTGGACGGCACGCTGCGGCTGAACACGACGGCCTTCTTCTACGACTACGAAGACTATCAGGTCTCCCAGATCGTGGACCGCATCTCCCTGAACGAGAATTTCGACGCCCGGATCTGGGGGGTGGAGATCGAAGCGCTGTGGCGGCCGGTCGAGCGTTTGCAACTGGACGCCAATTTCGGCTGGCTGAACACCCGGCTGGCCGACGGCTCGCAGTCCATCGATGTGATGGATCGGACCCAGGGCAATGCCGACTGGACGGTGCTGCGGCCCTGGATCCAGGTGCCGTCCAACTGCATCGCCCCGACGCGTTATGTGGAAGCGATCCTTAACCGGTATGTGTCGCCGACGGACCAGACCCAACTGGCGCTGAGCGCCCTGTGCGCGGGATCCAGCCGGTTCGGCACCTTCGACCCGTCCTTCCCGTCCACCATTCCTTTCTACAGCCTGTACGGGTTCACCTATAATCCGCTGCTGGAGGCCCCCAACGGCGGGCGTGGATTCATGGCGGACGTGGGCGGCAACGAACTGCCCAACTCTCCGAACTGGACGCTGAACCTGGGCGTTCAGTACACCTTCGCCCTGCAGCAATGGGACCTGACCGTTCGCGGGGACTACTACCGCCAGGGTGAGAGCTGGGCGCGGATCTACAACACTGAATATGATCGGCTGAAGGGGTGGGACAACGCCAACCTCTCCGTGTCGCTGTCCCATCCGGACGGGTTCACGATCGAGGCCTACGTCAAGAACGTCTTCGACGAGACGCCGATCACAGACGCCTTCACCAACAGCGATGACACCGGACTGACGACCAATGTCTTCACCCTCGACCCGCGCCTGATCGCGGTGCGGTTCAGCCGGAGATTCTGAGGCCTGCCGATCCGTTCGCAGGTTTTTTGACACAGGGGTTTGAACGACCGGCGAGTCCGGCCTCAAGATCGGCTGCGCCCAAATCAAGTCACTGAAATTAAACAATTAATTGGGTTGACTCTTCGCGTTGTTGGCAACTTTATGTAGGCGCTCCAACGAGGGGCTCACGTAAAACGGGAGGACTACCATGATCCGGAAACTCGCCTTCACCGCCGCCGCCCTCGCCAGCCTGACGATGGCGTCGCCGACCTTCGCCCAGACCTTCTCGCCCAGCTCGGGCGCGCTGTCGGGCTCCGGGAATGTCGATCTGCAGCAGACCGCGACCCTGAACTGCGACGTCGATGTCGATGTCGCTTCGATGGGGTCGACCAGCGCCACCATCACCACCCGCGATATCTACGCCGGCGACTTCCTGTGCTTCGTCGTCGCGCCCTACGGCACCTGGAATCTGGCCGTGGTGCCGGGCTACACGGACCGTATCGCCCTGACGATCGGCGCCAACACCATCGCCAACAAGCCGTGCTACGACACCATCATCGTGGCCTGGAGCAATGCCACCAAGGAGATCACGTTCAACAACGACGTGCTCGATCCGGTGACGCCCGGCGATCCGGTTTGCACCATCCTGAGCGGTGCGATCTCCATCCCGGGCCTGACTATCCTCTGAGCGAGTGAAGTTTCACTCCCCGATCCCGCAGACTTGCCGGGCGCCTCGTGCGCCCGGCATTTTCCTGCGTGCGGCGAGGGGCCGAGGATTGGCGGGGCTCCTGCTGGCAAGCGCAGGCGTCGGGTTGGCGAGCGGCGGCGCGGCGAAGGCGGAGCCGGAGGGCCGTGCCGGCCCGCCACAGGCGCACCCCCGGGCCGTCGCGGACCCGCATTCCCGCAACGTCACGGTGCTGGAGGAGGTGATCGTCGAAGGGCGGCGCGGTGCGACGGAGTTCACACCCGAGCGCGAGTTCGACGCCGAAGAGATCGATCGCCTGGGGGCGTGGAACATCGGCGAGGTCATCGCCCGGCTGGGGGAAACGCTGGGCCCGGACGAACCGCCGGTGGTCATCATCAACGGGCGGCGGATTCTTGATCCCCGGAACTTCACGGGATTCCCGGCGGAAGCCCTGTCCCGTATCGAACTTCTGCCGCCCGAGGCCGCCGCGCGCTATGGCGAGGATCCGGGCCGACGGGTGCTCAATGTGGTTCTCGTTCCCGAGTTTCACAGTCGGGACGGCATGGCGGCGGGCTGGCGGCCGACGGCCGGGGGCGCTTCCGGGGTGAACCTCGATCTGCGCCGGTCCTCGATCCAGGAGGACGACACGCGTCAGTATGGGCTGCAGGCCGGACGCGACACCGCCCTGCAGGCGGCGGAGCGCGCCGGCACAACGTCGGACGGGAACAGGACCCTGCGGCCTGAAACCCGCAACATGACCGTCAATCTTGCTGGGACCGGCACGGTCGAAGCTTGGGCCGTATCGCTCAACGGGACGCTTTCGGGCCGTCGGGAGCGCTTTGACGTGGCTTTGGACGGCGTCACGTCCCCGCTCGAGCAAAGCGCGGAGACCCTGGCCCTGAACGCCAGCGTAGGCGGGGAGGCGGGCGGCTGGACCGTGAGGGCAGGGCTGGACGGGCTGCTGGCGGAGACCCGGCAGTCCGGGGCTGCGCCTCTCGACGCGACGACCACGGGGCTGGCGGCTCACGTCACGGCCGATCGCCGGGTATTCGCCTTGCCGGCCGGGCCCGCGACCCTCACCCTTTCCGGGCGATGGAACCGGACCGAAACCCGGACCGAGACGCCGGAGGGAGCGCAGGAACGGTCCGCCGGGGGGCTAGACGTTCGCGCCGGACTGGGCCTGCCCCTGTCCCGCGCCGCCCGACGCGGGCGCGGAGGGACGACCGGGTCTCTCGGTGACGCCGCGCTGACCCTGGGCGGACGTCTGCGTGATGCGAACGCCTCGGATCTGGAGGGAGGGTTGAACGCCGCTCTCAGTTGGTCGCCCGTGAGAGGTGCTCGCTTCACCGCCCAGTGGGCGGGGTCCACGGACAGCCCGTCGGATGAGCAGCGGCTGGCGCCCGTTGTGTTCGGGGCGCCGCAGACCGTGTTCGATCTGCAGGCCGGGGAGGCCGTGGACATCGTCCCTGTGCTGGGCGGCAATCCGGACCTGCGCAATCAGAGGCAGGATCGTCTTGCCGCGTCGATGACGCTCGGCCCGTTCACGCCGTGGCGTCTGCAAGGCAATCTTTCGTGGGTCAGGCAGGACACGCGTGACGCCATCGGCGCCGTGCCGGCGCTTTCACCCGCGGCCGAGGCGGCCTTCCCGGACCGGTTCATCCGCGACGGCGCCGGGCGGCTCGTTCGCATCGACCAACGCCCGATCAATCTGGACCGGGTGCAGACCGAGACCCTGTCCTGGACGCTGAACATGACCGTGCCGCTGGGCGAGGGGAGAGGGGACGCCCTTCAACTGGGCGTCGGACAAAGCCGCCGACTGGTGGATCGCGTCGTTCTGCGGGCCGACTACCCGCTTCTGAATCGCCTTGACGGGGACGGTGGAAGCGGCGTCGCCGATCAGCTGAGCCTTCGGGCTGATGTTCGGCTCGGGCCGTGGACCACCAATCTGGAGGCGCGACGACGGGAGCCGACGCGCGTGCGACGGATGGTCGGGCAGGATGGGCCGGATGATCTCCGACTGGACGCCTTCAATACGGTCGATCTGAAGGTCGGCTACCGGCTGGAGCGGCTCAGCACGACAATGGACGAGGGGCCGGCGCGACAGGATCCGGGTCTGCGCCTAGAACTCGAGGTCACCAACCTGTTCGACACCCGGCAGACGGCTCGGCTCGGTGACGGCCGTTCCGCTCCGGGGTACGGCCGGGATGTCACGGACCCGCTTGGACGCACGGTCCGGGTGACGCTTCGAAGTCGCTTCTAGGGACAGACCCCGCCATCGGTCCGACCGGGGCTGAAGCCGGCCGACCTGTAGCAGCTCAGGGGGCGCGCTGGTGGAAAGCCTCCAGCGCCGCACAGGCGGCGTGGGGGCGGCTTCCGGTCTTTCGGGCCCCGGGGCTCATGACAAAGGGCTGTCGCCGGAGCGACAGAACCTTCAAGTCATCGGAAGTAAAGGGAAACGATGGTGGGTGATCACAGGTTCGAACTGTGGACCCGCTGATTAAGAGTCAGCTGCTCTACCAACTGAGCTAATCACCCGAACTCATCGTCTTCACGCTGACAATCGGTGGGGACCGCGTCGGCGAGGGGGGGGAGATAGAGGCTCGCTTCGCAGAACGCAAGCGGCTTTTGCGTGTCCGTATCGGTTTGTCGCAGGAGCGGTTAGGTTCGCTGCGGAATCAGCCGCCGGGGAGCGGCGCAGGGGAGACGCAGATATGGCCTTCTGGAACCGCCGCCGCTCGATTGACGCGATGCTGGCGCCGCATGACGGGCCCGCGCTGAAGAAGACGCTGGGCTGGCCGCACCTGATGGCGCTGGGCGTCGGGGCCATCGTCGGCACGGGCATCCTGACCCTGATCGGCGTGGGCGCCGGACTGGCGGGCCCGGCTGTCCTGATCAGCTTCGCGCTGGCGGGTCTGGTCTGCGCCTGCGCGGCCTTGGCCTATGCGGAACTGGCGACCATCATGCCCGCCTCGGGCAGCGCCTATACCTACTCCTATGCCGCGATGGGCGAGATCTTCGCCTGGATCGTGGGGTGGAGCCTGATCCTCGAATACTCGCTGGTGGTCTCGGCCGTGGCCGTGGGCTGGTCGGGCTATGCTGTGCCCTTCCTCGCCGGATGGGGGATCGATCTGCCGACGGCCCTGACGGTCGGGCCGCACGTCGCGGGCGGACTGATCAACCTGCCGGCGGTCTTCATTATCGCTGTGGTGACCGGCCTGCTGTTGCTGGGCACCCGCGAGAGCGCGACGCTCAACGCCATTCTGGTGGTCATCAAGATCGCGGCGCTCGTGGCCTTCGTGGCCATCGCCTTGCCGAAGTTCGACACGGCCCACTTCAGCCCCTTCATGCCCAACGGGTTCGGCGCGCCCTTCGTGCAGACCGGAGTCATGGCGGCGGCGGCGATCATCTTCTTCGCCTTTTACGGCTTTGACGCCATCGCCACGGCGGCGGAGGAGACCAAGAAGCCGGAACGCGACCTCGCCATCGGCATCGTCGGTTCGATGGTGATCTGCACCGTGCTGTACATCGCCGTCGCGGCCGCCGCGATCGGCGCGGCCCCGGTGGCCTCGTTCGCCGACAGCCCTGAGCCGCTGGCCCACATCATGCGCGGGCTGGGGCAGGGCGTGGCGGCCCAATGGATCGCCGCCGCCGCCGTGGTGGCTCTCCCGACCGTGCTGCTGGCCTTCCTGTTCGGCCAGAGCCGCATCTTCCTGGGCATGTCGCGCGACGGCCTGCTGCCGAGCCGTCTGGCGAAGATCTCGAACCGGGGCGTGCCGGTGGTGGTGACGGTCTTCACCGCCATCGTCGTGGCCTTCCTGGCGGGGATCATGCGGCTGGACGAACTGGCCTCGCTGGCCAACGCCGGCACGCTGATGGCCTTCATGGCCGTGGGCGTAAGCCTGATCGTGCTGCGTATCCGTGAGCCGAACCGTGTGCGGAAGTTCAAGGCCCCGCTGTGGTGGCTGGTCGGCGGTATCGCCATCGTCGGCTGCATCACCTTCTTCCTGAGCCTGAAGGGTTCGACCCAGCTATACTTCCTCGGCTGGAACGGGCTGGGCCTGGTGATCTACCTCGTCTGGTCGTCGCGGAACTCGCGGCTGGCCAAGGGTGAGGAGGCCGAGGGCTGATGGCGCGTCGGGACCTGTCGGGGGCGGTCGACTTCTCCGTTCTGGAGCGGATGACCGGCGGCGAGGACGCGATCACCGACGAGGTCCTGGGCCTGTTCGGCCAGCAGGCGGCCCTGTGGTCGCCGATGCTGGATATCCGTGAGGAAGGCTGGCGCGACGCCGTGCACACGATCCGGGGCGCGGCCTCGGGCATCGGGGCGGATGCGCTGGCGCAGGCCTGCCGGACGGCGGAGGCGGCGCAGAAGGCCGAAGCGCCGCCGTTGCTGGACCGGGTCAGGGATCAGCTGGAGATCGCCCTGAGCGACGTGGCGGCGTACCGGCATGAGATCATGCTGCGGAGCCTGAGGGGGTAACTGCCGCCGGCGCCCCTCCACCACGCTACGCGCGGTCCCCCTCCCCCAAGGGGGAGGAACGCTTACGTCCGTGTCTTGTCCCAGACGCTGAACTCGTGGGCGATGCAGCGGTCCACGAGGGTGCGCCAGACCGGCTCGGCGATGTCGGCCGAGAGGCCGGCGGGTCCGGCGGCGGCGAGCACCTTGGCGACCACATCCTCGATGCGGGCGTCGTCATGGACGACGTCGCGGCTGGGCTTGATACGCGCGGCGGCGTGCATGTAGCGCTGGCGCTCGGCCAGCAGGGTGACGAGCGCGCGGTCCAGAGCGTCGACGCCGTGGCGGACCTCGGCCATGGTCAGGCAGTCTTCCGGGGCGACGCGGGCGTCGATGGGGACGATCACGGGGGACTCAGCCGACAAAGGCGCGCTCCAGAACATAGTCGCCGGGCTCGGCGTTCGAGCCCTCTTTCAGGCCGTAGGTTTCGAGCAGTTCGCCCGTTTCCTTGATCATGGCCATCGAGCCGCACAGCATGACGCGGTCGGTGTTGGGCGAGAAGCCGATTGGCAGTTGCAGGTCGGCGAAGACGTCGCCGGACTTGATGCGGTCGGTGATCCGACCCGGCGTTTCGAACTTCTCGCGGGTGACGGTCGGGTAGTAGACCAGCTGGGCCTTCGCCTCATCGCCGACCAGCGGGTCCTCGTGGATGCCGTGGGTGAAGAAGTCGCGGTAGGCCAGGTCGGCCACATTGCGGACGGTGTGGCAGACGATGACCTGACCGAAGCGGCTGTAGGTGTCCGGGTCGCGGGCGACGCTGAGCCAGGGCGCGAGCCCCGTGCCGGTGCCGATCAGCCAGAGGCGCTCGCCCCCGGTCAGGGCGTCCAGCACCAGGGTTCCGGTCGGCTTCTTGCCCATCAGGACGGTGTCGCCCGGCTGGATCTTCTGCAGGCGCGAGGTCAGGGGACCGTCGGGCACCTTGATGGAGAAGAACTCCAGCTCCTCGTCCCAGTGCGGGGAAGCGATGGAGTAGGCCCGCAGGACGGGCTTTCCCGCCATTCCGTCCTTGGCCTCGCCGGGCAGGCCGATCATCACGAACTCGCCCGAACGGAAGCGGAAATCCTCCGGACGGCGGATGCGGAAGCTGAACAGCTGATCGGTCCAGTGGTGGACGGTCAGAACCTCAAGCTCATGGAAGGGCGAGGCCTTGGCGGGGGGAGGGGCGACGGCGTCGGTCATTGCCGCGCTTATTACGGCGCGCCGCGCCGGGGGGGAAGGGCGGCGGTGTCGCGCCGTCGGAGCGAAATGTGCACTCGGAAAAAAATGGAGTGCACATCGTGCACTTTTTCCCGTGAGGCGGGGTGTGCGGGGGCGGCTCAACCGGTGGCGAGGGCGTTGGGCGCGACCCGAGGGGCTGGCGACAAGGTGGTCCAGCGGGATTTCTTGTGTGGCGGGCGTTTATCGTAGGCTCAACCCGGAGGGAGCAACCACGGACCGCGATGTCAAAGACCGGCGTGCAGTCTGGCATGCCGATGCGTCGTTTTTGGACGTGTGTGTGAATTCCCTCTCCCGATGGGAGAGGGATTGAGCGCACGGCGGCGTAGCCGTCGTCCTTGCGCGAAAGGGTGAGGGTCGGCTGGTTCAGTCGGCGTGAGCCGCTGCGCAGGACAGGGATGCGGCTTACGCCGAATGCTGACCATAGCCCCTCACCCTTTCGGCTGGCGCATCGCTGCGCTCTGCGAGCCTCAAGCCCTCTCCCGCCGGGAGAGGGTTGGAATGTTGGGGGTGACGGGAGCGGATTCCGTCTCTAGCGTCCGGGTCCGGTTCAAAAATCCATCGTCGGGCGTTCATGCGTAATATCCTGCTGGCCTCCACCCTGCTTGTGGCGACGCTGTCGCCGTTTACCGCCGCGATGGCCCAGCAGGCGTCCGCGCCCGCCGAGGCGCCGGCCCAGAGCGCGATCCTGACGCCGGAGCGGGTGTTCGCGAACCCGTCGCTGGCCGGGCCGGTGGCCAAGGGCGTCAGCCTCTCGCCGGACGGCGAACTGGTCGCCTTCCTGCGCTCGCGCGAGGACGACGCCGATGTGCAGGACCTGTGGGCCGCGCCGACCGGCGAGGGCGAGCCGTTCAAGCTGATCGACGCGCGGGCGCTGGTCCCCGACGCGGGCGAACTGTCGGAAGCCGAGAAGGCCCGTCGCGAGCGCATGCGCATCAGCGCGCGCGGCGTGGTCGAATATTCGTGGGACGAGCAGGGGCGCTACATCCTGGCGCCGCTGGAAGGCGACATCTTCCTGGCGACGCGGGCTGACGGTTCGGTGCGCCGCCTGACCGAGACCGAGGCGGACGAGATCGACGCCAAGGTCTCGCCGAAGGGCAATTTCGTCTCGTACGTCCGGGATCAGGATCTGGTCGTCTATGATCTGAGCACCAACACCGAGACGGCGATCACCGCCGACGGCGACGGGCTGAAGACCTGGGCGACGGCCGAGTTCATCGCGCAGGAAGAACTGGATCGCGACACCGGCTACTGGTGGAGCCCGACCGAGCGCTATATCGCCCTGCAACATACAGACGAGAGCACGGTCGACATCATTCCGCGTCTGGACATCACCGGCGGCGGGGCGACGACAGTGGAGCAGCGCTATCCGCGCGCGGGTCGTCCGAACGCGGTGGTCGAACTGTATGTGCACGACCGCCAGACCGGGAACCGGATCAAGGTCGATCTGGGCCCGAACACCGACATCTATCTGGCGCGGGTGAACTGGTCGTCGGACGGCAGCGTGCTGTACGTCCAGCGCCTGTCGCGGGACCAGAAGACGCTGGACCTGCTGAGCGTCGATCCGGCCACGGGCGCGTCGCGCGTGATCGTCAGCCAGACGTCAAACGCCTGGGTGCCGCTGAGCCACGACTTCCGCGCGCTGGAAAACGGCGACTTCATCTGGTCGACGGAAGAGACCGGCTGGAAGCATCTGTATCTGTACAACCGCGACGGCCGCCGCCTGCGGGCGATCACCCGGGGTGAGTATCCGGTCAAGGGTCTGGCGGGCGTGAACCAGCGCACGGGCGAGGTCTTCTTCACCGCCTCGATGCGGGACGGACGCGAACTGCCGATCGAGCAGCAGCTGTTCCGCGCGAGCCTGCGCCGGACGGTGACGCCGGTGGCGATCACCTCTGCCGGGGGCTGGTGGGGCGCGTCGATGAACCGGACGGGCACGGCCTTCGTCGGCACCTACACCGACCTGAACACGCCGTCGCAATCGGCCCTGTATCGCGCTGATGGAACGCGCATCCGCTGGATCGAGGAGAACCGTCTGGAGCCGGGGCATCCGGCCTATCCGTTCGCGTCGCGCCGGGGCGAGGTGACCTTCGGCACGCTGGAAAGCCATGGCGAGACCCTGGTCTGGCAGATGACGACGCCGCCCGGTTTCGACCCGACGAAAACCTATCCGGTGGTCATGCAGGTGTATGGCGGACCGTCGGGCGGCGGGGTGAAACGCGGCTGGCAGTCGTCAACCAATCAACTGTTGACCGAGGCCGGATACATCGTCTTCCGCCTCGACAACCGGGGAGAGGGCGACCGCTCGGCTGCGTTCAAGCAGGCCCTGTATCTGAAGATGGGACAGCCTGAGATCGAGGATCAGGTCCTGGCGGCTGACTATCTGAGATCATTGCCTTTTGTGGACGATGCCCGCATCGCCATGATGGGCTGGTCCTACGGCGGCTTCATGACCCTGATGGCGGCGACGGAGCCGCGGATGGGGCTGGCCGGGGCGCTGGCGGGCGCGCCGCCGACGGAATGGGGCCTGTACGATACGGCCTATACCGAGCGCTACATGTCGACGCCGGAGCTGAACGTCGAAGGCTATGCCGCCTCGGACGTCATTCCGCGCCTGCCGAACCTGACCGGGCGGCTGCTGCTGATGCACGGCATGGCCGATGACAATGTGATCCTCGAGAACTCGACGCGGGTGATCAACGCCCTGCAGCAGAACAGCCAGCCGTTCGAGCTGATGCTGTACCCGGGACAGCGTCACGGGGTGCGCGGCAACGAGCGCCAGTTGCAACAGTGGCGGACGTATCTGGACTTCCTGGACCGGACCATCGGGACGCGGTCGCATTGATGATCGCCCCTTCCCCTCGAGGGGGAAGGGGTGGGGGGATGGGGTGATGGCAGTGATGATCCAGATATTGCGCGCGTGGCTCGGCCTTCGGTTGGACGGAGCCTTTGGTGATCCATCCGGACGCAGACTGCCTCCACCCCTCCCAACCCTCCCCCTCGAGGGGAGGGCTTTGGCGGGGGCGGCCGCGGCGCTGGTGATGCTGGCGGCGGGGACGGCGCTGGCGCAAAGCCGCGAGCCGCCGCTTATCATAGTGACCGCTAAGGACTTCGATCCAGCTAACTTCCGGCCGTACCAACAGGGCGCCATCAACGAAGCAGACCCGCTACCACAATCGCTGAGTCTCCCGGAGGCTCGAGCCTACATCGACGCCAATAGTGGCACTGGCCTCGTATATCGTTTGACGGAACGGGTAGAACAGGCGGCGCAATACAACAGCGTTGTCGCGATGAACGGCGATGCGCTGGATATAGCTGCTGCCCAGGATCACACCGAGCATGTGTTCACGCCGCTACTCTGGCAGATCCCAGTCCTGTTGAAGGACAACATCGACGCGGTAGAATTCCATACGACGGCGGGGTCGCTGGCGCTGGCGGAGAATGCGCCGGGCCGGGACGCGCCGCTGGTGACACGTCTGCGCGACGCCGGGGCGATCATCCTCGGCAAGACCAATCTGTCCGAATGGGCCAACATCCGTTCGTCGAACTCGATCAGCGGGTGGAGCGCGGTCGGGGGGCAGACGCGCAATCCCTACGACCCGGAGCGGACCCCGTGCGGGTCGTCGTCGGGCAGCGCGGTGGCGGTGGCGATCGGGCTGGCGCCGGCGGCGATCGGAACGGAGACGGACGGGTCGATCACCTGTCCGGCCTCGGTGAACGGGATCGTCGGATTCAAGCCGACCGTCGGGCTGGTGTCGCGCACCCATATCGTGCCGATCAGCCATTCGCAGGACACCGCAGGCCCGATGACGACCACGGTCGAGGATGCGGCTCGCATTCTGACCGTGATCGCGGGGAGCGACCCGCTGGATGCGGCGACGGCCGAGGCGGATGCGCGCAAGGTGGACTATCGCGCGGCGCTGGACGCCGGGTCCCTGCGCGGGGCGCGGATCGGGGTGCTGCGCTATCTGCTGCCGTCCTATTCGGAGGAGACGCGCGAGGTGTTCGAGCGGTCGTTGCAGGTCATGCGCGACGGCGGGGCCGAGATCGTGGACATCACCGAGCCGCCCGCCGACTGGCGCAATCTGGGGACCTGGGAGCTGCAGGTCCTGATGACCGAGCTGAAGGTCGATCTGAACGCCTATCTGGCCTCGACAGACCCGGAGCAGGTGAAGACCCGGACGCTGGCCGATGTGATCGCCTTCAACGCCGCCGAGCCGCGCGAGACGGTGCTGTTCGGACAGGAGCTGTTCCTGCGCGCCGAGGCGACGACGGGACTGGAAGACCCGGTCTATGTACACGCCCGCGAAAGCTCGCTGCGGGCCGCGGGTCCCGACGGGATCGACCGGATGATGGCGGACCACAATGTCGTGGCCCTGATCGCGCCGACCACCTCGCGCGCCTGGACCAACGACCGCGAGGACGATGACGACATGCAGGGTTCGGCCAGCCGTCTGGCGGCCATCGCCGGCTATCCGCACCTGACCGTGCCCATGGGCCTTGACCGGGGCATGCCGGTGGGGCTGAGCATCATGGCCGGCAAGTGGGAGGACGCGAAGGTCCTGTCGCTGGGCTATGCGTTCGAGCAGCTGACGCAGGCGCGGCGGGTGCCGGAGGGGCGGTAGGCTCCACGGGCGGCGGGGGAATGCCGGTTGGCGGCGGTGCGGGGGAAGTGATTGGTGATTGGTGGGTGGCCGCTGAACCGCCCGTGGGCCATGGCCCGCTGGCCGCGATGCCGTGAACCACCAATCACCAGTCACCAATCACCTCTCCCGGCGCCTTCCCGGCCGCAGCGCGCCCGGTCGAAGCAACCTTCACCGTTCCACGAGGTTTCGCCGTCATGGAAAAGCTGTTCATCCGGTTCGCGACCCTGACGGCGAAGATCGCGGGCAAGCCGTGGACGTTTCTGGGCTGCTGCGGGATCGTGGTGCTGTGGGCGCTGTCGGGGCCGGTGTTCCGGTTCAACGAGACCTGGCAGCTGGTGATCAACACCGGCACGACCATCATCACCTTTCTGATGGTGTTTCTGATCCAGAACACCCAGAACCGCGACGGGGCGGCCATGCAGGCCAAGCTGGATGAGCTGCTGTACGCGGTGAAAAAGGCCGACGCGCGCTTCATCGGCATCGAACACCTGACCGACGAGGAGCTGGACGCCATCCTGAAGGACGTCGAGGCGCGGGGACGGGCGGTGCACGGGGGCAAGCCTGCCGGGCCGATCAGGGGGCGGCCCGGGAAGCGCGTCGAGGACCTCAAGGCCGCGAGCAGCAAGGTCAGCAAGCCCGCTTGATCCGGCGGCGCCGCCTTAATTCGCGTCTGAAACGAAACCTGAGGTCGTTCATGTAGTTGGCGGTTTCGTGACGGTTTTAAGTCTTAAGAAAGTCTTGAAATCCAATGGGTCGCCAGTAAAAACTTGGTCTCAAGGGGGGATGGTCGCCACAATTGAAATGTGGTCCGGCCCCGGAGCATTTGCACCGGGCGACCTCTCCGCGCCCGGCTTCTGAACAGACCGAGGACGCATCATGACCCTGGCCGCCGGCGATATCGCGATCATTTCGATGAACGCGGACACCACCAAGACGTTCGCATTCGTCGTTCTGGTCGACATCGCGCCGGGGGAGGTGATCAAGTTCACCGACAACGGCTGGCTGAGCACCGGAAGTTTCCGGACCGGCGAGGGCACGATTACCTGGACGGCCCCGGCGGGCGGCGTCGCGCGCGGCACGGTCATCACCATCGACACGACCTCGACCGTCTCGACGGTGAACGTCGGCACGGTCAGCGATAGCGGCGACGTCAACTTCGCCACCAGCGGCGACCAGATCCTGGCCTATCAGGGCGCGGATAACAGCCCGACCTTCCTGTACGCGGTGAACAACGAGGCGACCGGCTGGCAGACGACGGCGACCAACACCAACACCTCGGCCCTGCCGCCGGGGCTGGTGGAGGGCACGACCGCCATCGCCCTGAACGAGATCGACAACGCCGCCTATTCGGGCAGCGTGTCCGGCACGCGCGCCGAACTGCTGGCCCTGATCGGCAACCAGAGCAACTGGGCCGTGAGCGACACCGTCAACCAGACGCCTCCGGGCAGCTTCAGCGTCGGCGGCAGCATGGCCTTCTCGATCGGCGATGCGAGCGTGACCGAGGGCGACGCCGGAACGGTGACGATGACCTTCACCGTCACCCGCACCAACGGGACGGGCGCCGCGACGGTGGACTGGGCGACCTCGGACGGCACGGCGACGGCGGGGGCGGACTATGTGGCGGGCTCGGGCACGGTGAGCTTCGCCGACGGCCAGACCAGCGCGACCATCACCGTGACGGTGAACGGCGACACGGCGGTCGAGGGCGACGAGACCCTGAACATCACCCTGACCAACCCGTCGACCGGCACCATCGCCGACGGCGCGGGCGAGGGCACGATCAACAATGACGACGTCCCCGCCGGGTCGGTGACGCCCTTCATCAATGAATTCCACTACGACAACGCCGGCACCGACACCAACGAGTTCATCGAGATCGCGGGCAGCGCGGGCACCAACCTGAGCGGCTGGGCGCTGGTCCTGTACAACGGTGGCAACGGCCAGTCGTATTCGACGATCAACCTGTCGGGCACCTTCGCCGACATGCAGAACGGCATGGGCGTGCTGAGCTTCGCGGCCACGGGCATCCAGAACGGTTCGCCGGACGGCATCGCGCTGGTGAACGTCGCGACCGGACAGGTGGTCGAGTTCATCAGCTACGAAGGCGTGATGACCGCCACCAACGGCCCGGCCGCCGGCATGACCAGCGTCGATGTGGGCGCGGGCGTGGAAGAGCCCGGCGACGCCAACGGCACCTCGATCAGCCGCGTCGGCATCGGCGGACAGGACAACTTCACCTGGCAGGTGGTCACGGGCGGCGACACCGCCGGTGCGATCAACACCGGCCAGACCTTCACCCCGGTGGTGTCGGTGGGTGACGCCACCGTCGCCGAGGGCGACAACGGTACGAGCCTGATCACCTTCACCGTGACCCGCACGACCGCGGACGGCGCGGCGACCGTGGACTGGTCGACGCAGGACCCGATCCCCGGGAACGGCACGGACGCCAACGCCGGCGAGGACTATGGCCGCGCCAACGGCACGGTGACCTTCGCTGACGGCGAGTTGACCGCGACCTTCACCGTGACGGTCTTCGGCGATGTGACCCCTGAACTGACCGAGCATTTCGAAGTCCAGCTGTCGAACCCGACCGGCGGTCTGGTGATCGGCGACGGCGTCGGCATCGGCGCCATCACCAACGATGACGCGACCCCGCCGACGGTGTCGGTCGCCGATGTGTCGGTGGTCGAGGGCGACAGCGGCACGGTCACCCTGACCTTCACCATCACCCGCGCGGGCGGCACGGGCGCCTTCAGCGTCGATTACGCCACGCTGGACGGCACGGCGACGGCCGGCGAGGACTATGCCGCCGCCTCGGGCACGCTGAGCTTCGCGGACGGCCAGATGACCCAGACGGTGACGATCACCGTCAACGGCGACACCGCCTCGGAAGCCACCGAGCGGTTCACCCTGAACCTGTCGAACGCGACCAATGACGCGGTCATCACCGACGGCGCGGCGACGGGCGTGATCACCAACGACGACCTGACCGCCATCTATACGATCCAGGGCGCGGGCCACATCTCGACCTATGTCGGCGAGGAAGTGACCACGACCGGCATCGTGACCGCCATCGACAACAACGGCTTCTACATCCAGGACCCGAACGGCGACGGCGACCGTCGCACCTCGGACGCCATCTTCGTTTCGACCGGCACGGCGCCCACGGGCATCGTGATCGGCAGCGCCGTGACCGTGTCGGGCGTGGTGCAGGAGTCCATCGGCGCGGCGGGCAACCTGAGCACCACCCAGATCGCGGCGGGCGTGAACGGTCTGAACTACGCCGCCAACGGCACCGGCACGGTGCAGATGACCTACATCGGCAACGGCGTGGGCGAGTACCAGGCGCCGACGGCGCTGGTCGACGACGACAACTTCACCTCGTTCGACCCGGAGACGGACGCCATCGACTTCTACGAGTCGATGGAAGGCATGCTGGTCACCGTGCGCGACGCGCAGGCGGTGTCGGACACGGCCTCGGGCTCGACCTACGTCGTGGCCAACTCGGGGGCGAACGCCACCGGGATGAACGACCGGGGCGGCATCACCAACTCGGCCGGCGACTTCAACCCTGAAGCCCTGATCATCTACGACGACTCAACCATCTCGGGCGCCTATTCGCCGAACCACACGGTCGGCGACCGGCTGGGCGATGTGAGCGGAGTCATCAGCTACTTCGGCGGCGAATACGAGCTGATCGTGCGCGACCCGGTGACGGTCGTGCAGGACGTGACCGCCACGGCCGAGACCACCGATCTGGTGCAGGCCGACACGGGCGCCAACGAGCACCTGACCATCGCAAGCTACAACGTCGAGAACCTGGACCCGGGCGACGGCGCGCGGATCACCGAGCTGGCGCTGGACATCGTCAACAACATGGGCACGCCGGACATCATCGGCCTGATCGAGGTGCAGGACGGCAACGACGGCACCCTGTCGGGGCAGGCGTCGGCGCAGGCCCTGATCAACCAGATCGTCGCCAACGGCGGCCCTACCTACGTGTACGTCGAGGTTCCGCCCGCGTCGGAAGGCTCGTCCGGCGGTGAGGCCGGCGGCAACATCCGCAACGGCTTCCTCTACAACCCGGACCGCGTGGACTACGTCAACGGTTCGGCGGTGGCCCTGCTGGACCCGGCCTTCACCGGCAGCCGCAAGCCGCTGTCGGCCCAGTTCGAGTTCAACGGCGAGATCATCACCGCCCTGTCGATCCACTCGACCTCGCGCATCGGCTCGGACCCCTACATGGGTTCGACCCAGCCGCCCGCGAACGCCGGTGAAGGCGGTCGTCTGGCCCAGTCGCAGGCCATCGAGGCCTATCTGGACAATCTGCGTCTGGTCGATCCGAATGCGCACATCGTGGTGTCGGGCGACTTCAACGCCTTCTATTTCGAGCAGTCGGTCTCGTTGCTGGAAGACGGCGGCCTGAACAATCTGTGGAGCCTGCTGCCGGAAGAGGAGCGCTACTCCTACGTCTTCGGCGGCAACTCGCAGACGCTGGACCACATGCTGGTCTCGGGTTCGCTGATGAACGGCGCCCAGTTCGACGGGGTGCACATCAACACCTTCATGGCCGATCAGGCGAGCGACCACGACGCCCTGCTGGCGCAACTGGTCGTGGTCGGGGCGGGCAACAACCTCGTCACCGGCACGGCGGGCGCCGACACCATGGCCGCGCTGGCCGGTAACGACACCTATGTCGTCAACCATGTCGGCGACGTGGTGACCGAAGCCGGGAACGCCGGTACGGACACGGTCCGGGCCTCGATCTCCTACGCCCTGACCGCCAACGTCGAGAACCTGGTCCTGACCGGAACGGCGCTGAACGGCACGGGCAACGCCCTGAACAATATCATCACCGGCAACGTCGGGAACAACGTCCTTAACGGCGGCGACGGCGACGACCTGCTGGTCGGTCTGGACGGGGTGAACAGCCTGATCGGCGGCGCGGGCGTCGACACCATCAGCTATGCGCTGGCGACGGCCGGGGTCGATGTGCGCCTGAACGGCAACGTCACCCGCGACAACGGCATGGGCGGCACGGACACCCTGTCGGGCATCGAGAACGTGACCGGGTCGGACCACAACGACACCCTGATCGGTTCGAGCCTGAACAACGTCCTCGCCGGCGGTCTGGGGCGGGACGTCCTGCTGGGTCTGGCGGGCAATGACACCCTGATCGGCGGCGACGGCGTGGCCAACGAACTGTACGGCGGCGCGGGCGACGACCTGTATGTCGTCACCACCCAGGACTCGATCGTGGAACTGGCGGGCGAGGGCGTCGACACCGTCCAGACCAACCTGACCAGCCTGACCCTGAGCGCCAACGTCGAGAACCTGACCTATACGGGCTCGGCGGCGTTCAACGGCGTAGGCAACGCGTCGGACAACACGATCCGCGGTGGCGTGGGCGCTGACATCCTGAACGGGGCGGACGGCAATGACGTGCTGGCCGGCGGCGCCGGGGCGGACATTCTGGTCGGCGGCGCCGGGTCGGACACGGCGGACTATTCGGGTTCGACCGGCGCTGTCAGCGTCCGTCTGGCCGGTCAGTTCGCCTTCGACGACGGCTTCGGCGCGCGTGATGTCTATTCGTCGGTCGAGAACGCCACGGGCTCGGCCTTCGACGACCTGCTGTTCGGCTCGTCGGGCGACAACGTCCTGAACGGCGGTCTGGGCGCGGATACCCTGCTGGGGCTGGACGGCAACGACACCCTGATCGGCGGTGATGGCGCGGCCAACACCCTGCAGGGCGGTCTGGGCGACGACATCTATGTCGTCACCGCCAACGACACCGTGACCGAGTTTGTCGGCGAGGGTATCGATACCGTCCGCACCAACCACGGCAGCTATGCCCTGGGCCCAAACCTTGAAAACCTCGAGTACATCGGGTCGGGCGCCTTCCAGGGTACGGGCAACGGCCTGAACAACGTCATCATCGGCGGCGCGGGCAACGACTTCCTGATCGGCGGCGGCGGCAATGACACCCTCAACGGCGGCCTCGGCTCCGACACGGTGGTGCTGCGCGGCGTCGCGGACGAGTATCAGGTCACCCATCTGGGCGGCGACAGCTATCAGGTGGTGGACACGGTCAACGGCCGCGACGGCACGACCATCGTGACGGGGGTCGAGCAGCTCCAGTTCTCGAACATCACCGCCTTCCTGTCGCCCATCTCGTTCCCGGCCCTGTCGGACAAGGCGGACGCAGGGCCGCAGGTGCAGCCGACGCCGGCGGACGACGACTTCCTGCCGGTGGGCGGCAAGGCCGCGGGCGAGCCGCTGGTCCTGCCGGGCTCGGACGACCTGTATGTCTTCGACAAGCACGCCGGAGACGCGCTGGTGCTGCCGGGCGTCGATGATGCGGGCGGACCGGACTTCAGGGTCGTGTCCGATCTGTCGACCTGGAACACCCACGGCGATCACAGCCTGCTGCTGCCGAACCCGGCGGACGAGCTGCTGGGCGCCTGAATCCGGATGTGAGGCGCAGGGGTGTCAGCGCCCCTGCCGGCTCCGGATCAGGTCCATGATGAGATCGGCCGCCTGTTCGCAGGAGCAGGCGGTCGTATCAATCCGGAGGTCCGGCGCTGTCGGCGGCTCATAGGGGCTATCGATGCCGGTGAAGTTGGCCAGACGGCCCGCGCGGGCCCGGGCGTAGAGACCCTTCACGTCGCGCGACTCGACGACGGCCAGCGGTGCGTCGATGTGGATTTCCAGAAACTCGCCGGGCGCCATCAGGCCGCGCGCCATCTCCCGTTCGGCGCGGAAGGGGGAGATGAAAGCCACCAGAACGATCAGGCCCGCGTCGGTCATCAGCCGGGCGACCTCGGCCACGCGGCGGATGTTCTCGACGCGGTCGGCGGCGGTGAAGCCCAGATCGCGGTTCAGCCCGCCCCTGACGTTGTCGCCGTCCAGCAGGGTGGAGTGCAGGCCCGCCGCGAACAGGCGCTGTTCGACCCGGTCGGCGATGGTTGACTTGCCGGCGCCGGACAGGCCTGTGAACCAGAGGACCAGCGGGTGCTGACCCTTGAGGACGGCGCGGTCCTGACGGCTGACGGAAAGGGGCTGAGGCCGGATGTTGGTCGCGCGGCGCAGGGCGAAGCGGATCATGCCCGCGCCCGCCGTGGCCGAGGTCATCCGGTCGATCAGGATGAAGCCGCCGAGGTCGCGATTCCGGGCATAGGGCTCGAACGGGACCGGGGCATCGAGCGACAGGGTGACGAGGCCGATGTCGTTCAGATCCAGGGTGCGGGCGGCCAGAGCCTCTCCGGTGTCGGGATCGACGCGGTGTCTGATCTCCATGACGCGGGCGGGGACGGTGGCGGTCCCGATCTTCAGGTCATGGGTCCGGCCGGGCAGAAGGGGCTGGTCCGACATCCAGACCAGATGGGCCTCGAACTGATCGGCGACGGCGGGCGGGGCGTCGGGCGAGACCAGCCAGTCGCCGCGCGAGACCTCGACGGGGCGGTCCAGCGTCAGGCTGACGGACGGGCCCGCGCCGGTGACGGTGGCGATGACGGCCTCGGCGCCCGAGGGCAGGACGCGAACGGGATCGCCGGGGCGGACGGCGCCGGCGGCGATCCGGCCCGCGAAGCTGCGGTGCTCGCCGTGACGAATGACAGTCTGGACCGGAAGGCGAAAGGGGCTGTCAGTGACGGCGGGGAGGGGCGTGGCCGCCAGCCACTCCGACAGCAGAGGCCCGTCATGCCAGGACAGGGCCGGGTCACGACGGGTGACGCCCGCGCCGGTCAGGGCGCTGAGCGGAACGGCGGTGAGATCGGTCAGAGCGAGCGACGAGGCGAAGGCGCGGAACTCACTCTCGATCCGGTGGAAGGGGGACGAGGCGTGATCGACCAGATCCATCTTGTTGACCGCCAGCAGGACGCGGCGGACGCCCATCAGGGCCAGCAGGCGAAGATGACGACGGGTCTGGGGCTGGAGCGTCTTGCGGGCATCAACCAGCACGACAGCGACATCGGCGGTGGAGGCGGCGGTGGCCATGTTGCGGGTGTACTGCTCATGACCCGGGGCGTCGGCGAGGATGAAGCGGCGACCGTCAAGGTCGAACGGGCGGTGGGCCACATCAATGGTGACACCCTGTTCCTGCTCGGCGGCGAGGCCGTCGAGCAGGTGGGACAGGTCCGGGGCGGGGCCGAGGGCGGCGAGTTGGTCCGCAGGGACGGCGCCCGTGTCGTGGAGCAGCCGACCGATCAGGGTCGACTTGCCGTCATCGACCGAGCCGCAGGCGATCAGGCGAACCGGCCGCATCAGAAATAGCCCTCGCGCTTCCGGCGCTCCATGGCGGCGGGAGCGTCAAGGTCGATGGCGCGTCCCTGACGTTCGGAGTTCGGCGCGGCGGCGAGCTCGGCGATGACGGCGTCCGGATCAGCGGCCTCGCTCTCGACCGCGCCAGTCAGGGGCCAGCAGCCGAGGGTGCGGAAGCGGACCTGCCGGATCGTCGGGACTTCGCCCGGACGCGGCGGGAGGCGCGGATGGGCGAGGATCAGGACGCCGTTCCGTTCGACCACGGGACGGTCGGCGGCGAAGTAGAGGTCCGGGACGGCGATCCCCTCGCGCCGGATGTAGCGCCAGACATCCAGCTCGGTCCAGTTGGACAGCGGGAAGACGCGCAGGGACTGACCGTCGCTGAGGCGGGTGTTGTAGAGACTCCAGAGCTCGGGCCGCTGGGCGCGCGGGTTCCAGCCGTGGGCGGCGCCGCGGACAGAGACGATACGCTCCTTGGCCCGGCTGGCTTCCTCGTCCCGACGGGCGCCGCCGAAGGCCGCGTCGAAGCGACCCGCATCCAGCGCCTGCTTCAGACCCTGGGTCTTCCACAGGTCGGTGTGAACCGCCGCGCCGTGATCGAAGGGATTGATCCCGGCGGCATGGGCTTCCGGGTTGCGATGGATGATCAGGTCCAGCCCCGCCGTCGCGGCGTCACGGAAGGCGTACAGTTCGTCGAACTTCCAGGTTGTGTCGACGTGCAGGAGGGGAAAGGGCGGCGGTGCGGGATGGAAGGCCTTGCGCGCCAGATGCAGCAGGACGGCGGAGTCCTTGCCTGCCGAGAACAGCAGGACAGGGCGGGCGACGCCCGCGACCGTCTCGCGGATGATGTGGACGGCCTCGGCCTCCAGCCAGTCGAGAACGTCGTCCTGCAGTCTCATGGGATACCAGTGCAGGTGGAATCGCCCGGCGCCAAGAGCGCGGGGCATGGCGCCGCGTGATCTGACGCGGCAGGGTGCCGTCATGAATACGGGAATCGCTTCTCCGCTGATCGCGGGCGTCGAACTGGGCGGCACGAAATGTGTCTGCGTGCTTGCGTCCGGGCCGGACGACATCCGCGATGAGGTGCGCCTGCCGACGACAACGCCGGAGGAGACCCTGGGCGCGATCCGGGCGGTGCTGGAGCGCTGGGCCGCGGGGCCGGGCTTCGCCGCCATCGGTCTGGCCAGCTTCGGGCCGGTGGAGCTGGACCCGAAGTCGGACAAGTACGGGCACATCACCGAGACGACCAAGCTGGCCTGGCGCTGGGCCAGCCTGAATGTGCTGCATGAGGGCTTCGGCGTGCCGGTGGCGCTGGATACGGACGTGAACGGCGCGGCGCTGGCCGAGGGGCGCTGGGGCGCGGCGCGGGGGCTGGACAGCCATGCCTATGCAACCGTCGGCACCGGGATCGGTGTCGGCGTGGTAGTCAACGGCCGGACCGTGCGCGGGCTGGGCCATCCGGAACTGGGGCATCTGAAGGTCGGCCGTCTTCCGGGCGATCAGTGGCCGGGCGTCTGCGCCTATCACGGCGACTGCGTTGAGGGGCTGGCGTCGGGACCGGCGGTCGAGGCGCGGGCGGGCAAGCCCGGTGTCGAGGTGACGCCGGACGATCCGGCCTGGGACATGGTCGTGCATGCGCTGGCCGGGATGCTGCACAATCTGGTGCTGACCGCCTGTCCTCAGCGGGTGCTGATCGGCGGTGGCGTGGCGGACGGCCAGCCCTGGCTGTTCGAGCGTCTGCGCGCCGCGCTGGTGGAAAGCCTCGCGGGCTACGGCGTGGCGGGCGCCATCGCGGCGGACGTGGAGGCCTACCTTCAGCCGCCGGGGCTGGGGCCGAAGGCCGGTCCGATGGGCGCGATCGCGGTGGGTTTGACGGCGCTGGGTTAGCGCCGCCGATGCTCGGACGGCTGGATGCCGTGGCGGGCCATCTTGTCGTAGAGGGTCTTGCGCGGGATCTGCAGGGTCTCCGTGACCCGACGGATATCGCCGCCGTGGGCGGTCAGGGCCTCGCGGATCAGTTCAGCCTCATAGTCCTGAACCTGTTTTGACAGGCTGCGGTCCGTCTCCAGCCGTTCGGCCGGGGCGGCGATGCCGACGGCGACTTCGCTGGCGTAGTTGGACAGTTCCCGCAGGTTGCCCGGCCAGTCGTGTTCCAGCAGGCGGCGGCGGATGGCGTGGTCGATGGACGGAATGGGGCGTCCCAGACGACGGGCGGCGCGGTCGAGGAAGCGGGCGAACAGGACCGGCACGTCTTCGCGGCGCTCGCGCAGGGGCGGGATACGGACGCGCACCACGTTGAGGCGGTAGAACAGGTCTTCGCGCAGGTCGCTCCGCGCGACGGCCTCGGCCGGGTCGGACTTGGTGGCGGCGAGGATGCGCAGGTCCAGCGCGTGGGCTTCGGCCGCGCCCAGCGGCATGACCTCGCGCTCCTCCAGCACCCGCAGGAGGAGGAGTTGGGCTGCGCGGGGGGCCAGGTCGATCTCGTCGAGGAACAGGCTGCCCTGATGCGACTGCTCGATCTGGCCCTCGCGGCGACGCAGGGCGCCGGGAAAGGCGCCGGCGGCATGGCCGACCAGCTGGCTCTCAAGACCCTCGTCGCGAAGGGTGGCGCAGGAGACGGGCACGAAGGGTTTGAGCCGACGGCGTCCGGCGTTGTGGATGGCGCGCGCGACGGCCTCCTTGCCGGCTCCGGTCTCGCCCTCGATCAGGACATCGACCTCGGCGTCCGAGAGGCGCTGGATGGCGGCGCGGAGGGCCGTGACGGCGCGGCTTTCTCCGCTGAGCGGGATCGACCATTCGTCCTCGACGGCGAGAGCGGCGAGGCGGCGGTTGTCCAGCACCAGCGCGCGCTTCTCCAGAGCCCGGTGGAGGGTCTCCAGCAGGCGTTCCGGGGCGAAGGGCTTGGCCAGAAAATCATAGGCGCCGCGCTTCATCACATCGACGGCCTCGGCGATGTCGCCGTGACCGGTCATGACGACGACCGGCAGGTCCGGATCAACAATGGCGAGACGGTCGATCACCTGACGTCCGTCCAGACCGGGCATGCGGAGGTCGGTGACCACCACGCCGTCGAAGCGGCCGTCCAGCGCCTTCAGCGCGGCGTCGCCGGAGGCGAACTCCGACACCGACAGGCCCGCCAGCGACAGGCGCTCGGACAGGGCGGACCGGAAGGCGTCATCGTCCTCGATCAGGGCGATGCGGTTACAGGGCTGGAAACTCATTCGGCCTTCGCCAGTACGATCTTGAAGACGGCGCCTTCGGATTTGGGAGAGGGGGCGTGGAGCAGCTCGCCGCCGAAGCCGGCGACGATGTCCCGGCTGATGACGAGGCCGAGGCCCAGCCCGTCGCGCTTGTCGGTGGTGAAGGGGGTGAACAGGCGCTCGCGAACCTCCGCCGAAACGCCCGGGCCGTTGTCGGCCACCTTGATCGTCACCTTGCCGGAGCGGACGGAGACGGCGATCTCGATGACCGGGGCGGCGACGCCGTCGAGCGCCTGAATGGCGTTCTGGAGCAGATTCAGCACGACCTGTTCAAGACGGTTACGTTCGGCCAGCACTTCAAGACCCTCCGGCGCGCGGGTGCGCTTCAGGGTGACGCCCTGTTCGCGCAGACGGGGGCTGACCAGCAGCAGGGCGCCGTCGATGGCGGCGTCAACGCCGACAGCCACCGTTCCGGAGCGGGTCTTGCGGGAGAAGGCGCGCAGTTCGTCGGTGATGGCGCCGACCCGCTGGGTCAGGTCGTTGATCCGGGTCAGGGAGCGGCCCGCCGCCTCGGCGTCCTGGCGATCCAGATAGACGGCGGCGGTGTCGGCGTGGGTGCGGATGGCGGCGAGCGGCTGGTTGATCTCGTGCGCGACCCCGGCGGCGATCTGGCCCAGGGTGGCGAGCTTGTTGGCCTGAATGAGTTCATCCTGAAGGTCCTGACGGCCCTTTTCCAGACGCCGCCGCTCCTCGATCTCGCGGTTGAGCTGATCGTTGGCGGCGCGGAGTTCTGCAGTGCGGGCGTCGACGGTGCGCTCCAGCACGATCCGGGCGGCCTCGTCCTCCGCCGAACGGGCGCGGGCGCGCTGGCGGCGGCGCAGCAGAACGCCCGTCAGGCCCGCCAGCAGGGTGACGCTGAGAAGGGCCAGAACTCTCGCGCTGACCACGGCCCGGGTGACGCCGTTCCCGGCCGGGGAGAGAAGGTGGAGCCGCCAGCCCATCTCGGGGACCGGAACGGAGGTTCGGGCGTAGAGATCGGGAGGAGTGTCTTGCGACAGGCGGATCATGCCCGGCTGGAGCGCCTCGAAGGGCAGGGCGGACAGGTCCACGCGTCCGGCGGTCTGGTCCACTTCCAGCCGGTGACGGCGATCGGCGGGCAGGGCGCCGGTCGTATGGAAGCGCCACTCCGGTACGGTGGTGATCAGGACGACGCCGTCGCCGTCGGTGACATAGGTCGGTTCACCCGACCTGCGCCAGTCGGCCTCCAGCGTATCGAACTCCAGCTTGGCGACGACGACGCCCAGCGGACGACCGTCGGCGGCTTCGACCCGGCGGGCGAGATACAGGCCCGGGCGTCCGCTGACGGTGCCGAGGGCGAACAGGCTGGCCTGCCCGTCGCGCATGGCCTCGGAATAGTAGGGGCGGAAACGATAGTCCGAACCGACGAAACTGATCGGCTGGTTCCAGTTGCTGGCGGCGAGGGCCAGGCCGCGCGCATCCAGCGCATAGATGACCGCCGCGCGGGTCTCGCGGGCCAGCCCTTCGAGCTTGCGGTTCAGGCGATCCACCCCGGCGGGGGACGGGGTGGCGAGAACCGATTGCAGGTCCGGGTCCTGGGCCAGGACCATGGGCAGGGAGCGGTGCCGCTCAAGCTCACTGCGCAGGACGGCGGCGTGCAGGGCGGTGGCGGTTGAGGATTGGTCGAGCGCCTCAGCCCGCGCCTCGCGCCGGGCGAACTCTCCGGCGAGCAGCGTTACGACCCCGGCGACAATCAGCCAGAACAGCGCGAAAAGGCGCCACTGACCCTGTGCGGAATCGAGAAAACGGGGCATCGGGAGAGTAATGCGGGATTTCGCACACAAGTCCAGAAATGATGTGCGGAAATCCGCCCAGTTTTGAGTTTTTGCACCCGCGAAATCGGGAATAAATCAAGTAATGTCAGTGTGATGATGGATTTCGGCCTTCCGCTTGCGAGGTCGGACCGGGGCTTTCGATAATAGCTCCACGTCACCGCATCAGACGGTGAACCAATCCGGGACCGGCAAGCGGTCTCACTCGGGAGGGTCTTTTGATCCAGATTGCATCCACGCCGGAGGCGGGCGCCGTGCGCAAGCCCTGGTACCGTAGCCTGTATGTGCTCGTCCTCGGCGCCATCATCGCCGGCGGATTGATCGGCCATTTCTGGCCCGAGCTGGGCAAGGACCTTAAGCCGCTCGGCGACGCCTTCATCAAGCTGGTGAAGATGATCATCGCTCCGGTGATCTTCCTGACGATTTCAACCGGCATCGCCGGGATGAGCGACCTGAAACGCGTCGGCCGGGTGGCCGGCAAGGCCTTCGCCTACTTCTTCGTCTTCTCGACCCTGGCCCTGATCATCGGTCTGGTGATCGCCAATGTCGTGCGTCCCGGCCATGGGCTGAACATCGACCCGGCGACCCTCGATGCGGGTTCGGTCGCGCAATATGCGCAGGCCGCCCATGAATCGACCATCGTCGGCTTCCTGACCGGGATCATCCCGACGACGCTGGTGAGCGCCTTTGTCGAGGGCAACATCCTGCAGACCCTGTTCGTGTCGATCCTGTTCGGCCTGTCGCTGGCCATCGTCGGCGCGCCGGCCCAGCCGGTGGTGCGGGCGCTGGAGTCGCTGAGTCAGGTGATCTTCCGTCTGGTCGCCATCCTGATGAAGGCCGCGCCCATCGGCGCCTTCGGGGCCTTCGCCTTCACGATCGGGGCCTATGGCCTCGCGTCGATCGCAAACCTGATCGCGCTGATCGCCACCTTCTACCTGACGGCCCTCGTCTTCGTGCTGGGCGTGCTGGGGCTGGTGGCCCGCGCCAACGGCTTCTCGATCTTCAAGCTGATCGGCTACCTGAAGGAAGAGCTGCTGCTGGTGCTGGGCACCTCGTCTTCCGAGGCGGCCCTGCCCAGCCTGATGCAGAAGATGGAGAAGGCCGGGGCGCCGAAGTCCGTGGTCGGACTGGTCGTACCGACGGGCTATTCGTTCAATCTGGACGGCACCAACATCTACATGACGCTGGCGGCGCTGTTCATCGCCCAGGCCATGAACATCGAACTGAGCCTGCAACAACAGATCCTGCTGCTTCTGGTCGCCATGCTCAGCTCCAAGGGCGCGGCGGGGATCACCGGCGCCGGCTTCATCACCCTGGCGGCGACGCTGGCCGTGGTGCCCGCGGTGCCGGTTGCGGGCATGGCCCTGATCCTCGGCATCGACCGCTTCATGAGCGAGTGCCGGGCGCTGACCAACTTCATCGGAAACGCGGTGGCGACCCTGGTCGTCGCGCGCTGGGAGGGCGAACTGGATCGCGATGCGCTCCATGCCGCCCTTGGATCAAAGCCGGGGGCGCTCGCCGCGTCGCCTGATCCGGCCGCAGGGCCGGGAGACAAGGAAACCCTGACAGCCGACTGAAGAAACGGCGGGGGTTAAAAGGGAGGAACGGGAATGAAGTCGAGATACAGAAGCGCGCTGCTGGGCGGCGCGGCGGTGCTGACGCTGCTGGCCGCGGGCGCCGCGGCTGCGCAGGAGGCGCCGCCGGTCGAAACCGCGCCCGAACAGGACGCGTCCCAGGACGGGGCGGCCCAACTGGGCGACGTCGTGGTCGTGGGATCGCAAATCCGCGGCGCCTCGACCACCAACGCCCTGCCGGTCGTGGTGGTCGATCAGGAGCAGATCGACAGCGTCGGCGCGGTGTCGGGTGACGACCTGCTGCGGTCGATCCCGCAGATGGGCGACGTGCTGTTCGACAGCGCCAACAACCCGCAGACCTCCAACTCGGCGCGCGGCGACGTGAACTCGGTCAACCTTCGCTCGCTGGGGGTCGGCAACACCCTGGTGCTGGTGAACGGGCGTCGCGTGGTGCAGCACCCGACCAGCCAGGGCACGTCGGACACCGGCACGGTGCCGGTGCTGAGCTACAACTCCAACGCCATTCCGGTCGCCGGACTTGAGCGGGTCGAGGTGCTGCTGGACGGCGCGGCGGCCATCTACGGCGCCGACGCCGTGGCGGGCGTGGTCAACACCGTGCTGCAGGACGACTTCGACGGTTTCACCTTCGAGAGCCGCTACGGCGGCGCCGAGGGCACGAGCATGCGCGAGCTCGATCTCAACGTTTTCGCCGGCAAGAATTTCGACCGCGGAAATGTCTCGCTGTTCGCCAACTATTCCAGTCGCACCAAGCTGATGGCCGATGAGCAGGACTTCACCTTCAGCGACGACATGCGGCCCTTCTTCTCGGGCTTCCCGGGCTACGAGACCTCGACCGTGCCGGACGGTCGTTCGTCGCACACGACCTGGGCGGCGCTGACGATCGCGCCCGTGACGACGGCGACCCGCCCGCGCTCCAACGGCACGGTCGTGACGACCGCCGCCGGCGCCTTCCACTATCAACCGGAGAGCTTCGGCTGCGTCGGCGCCGATCTGGGCGACATCTGTCTGGTCAGCGGCGCGGCGGCCTACAACGGGGTGAACCGCGAGATGCGGTTTGATACCCGCAAGGGCACGACGGTGCGCCCGTCCGTCGAGCGGGCCAACATCTTCCTGACCGGCCACTACGATCTGACGGACAACCTGACCGCCTTCGGCGAGCTGTCCTTCTATGCGGCTGAAAGTAATGCGATCCAGCCGCCGGTGGTCAATCTGAACGGTCTGTGGATTCCGGCGACCAACTACTGGAACCCGTTCGGTCCGACTATGATGAACGGGGCGCCGAACCCGAACCGCCTGCCCAACCTGACCAATGTTCCGGCCTCGGGGCTGGCGGTGCGTCTGGGCAACTACCGGTTCGCGGACACGGGCTTCCAGGAGGTGAAGGTCAAGAACTATCAGTCGCGCTTCCTGGCTGGCCTGCGTGGTGAATGGCGCGGGTTCGACTGGGAGGGCGCGCTTCTTTACTCCGAGGCCGAGGCCGAGGACATTTCGCCCAACATCAACATGACGGCCTTGCAGGCCCAGCTGGCCCTGTCGACGCCCGACGCCTACAACCCGTTCAACGGCGGGTGTGTGGATACGCCGAGCTACAATGACTGCACGCCGTCGTCGCAGGCGGCCATCGACGCCATCGTGTTCGACATGCGTCGCGTCTCGCGCACCACGCTGGCGCTGGCCGACTTCAAGATGTCGCGGAGCGACCTGTTCGAACTGCCGGGCGGCCCGGTAGGCGTGGCGATGGGCGTCGAATTCCGTCGTGAAACCCAGAGCGACGACCGCGACGAGAACGTGGACGGCACCTTCACCTTCGTCGACATGGTGACGGGCGAGGTCAATCCGTCGAATGTTTCGGCGGTCAGTCCCAACCCGGACAGCAAGGGTGACCGCACTGTGGCGGGCGCCTTCGTCGAGTTCGCCATTCCGGTCATCTCGCCGGAGATGAACATCCCGCTGGTGCAGAGCATCGACGTTCAGCTGGCGGGTCGCTTCGAGGACTATTCGGACTTCGGCTCGGTCGGGAAGCCCAAGATCGCCCTCGCTTGGGATATCGTGGAAGGCCTGCGGTTCCGGGCCTCGTATTCGGAAGGCTTCCGCGCGCCGAACCTAGAACAGGTGAACGCAACCCAGTACGCCCGTCTGGCCAGCGCCCCGGACTTCATCCGCTGTGAAGCGGACATCCGCAACGGCACCATCGCCAACATGACCCAGTGCACCCGCACGGCCAGCGTCTCGCTGCAGATCGCGGGCAACCCCGACCTGAAGCCCGAGGAGAGCACCAATCAGTCCTATGGTCTGGTCTTCCAGCCGACCTTCCTTCCGGAAGTGCTGGGCGACTTCACCTTCACGGTGGATCGCTGGAAGATCGAGCAGGAGCAGATCGTCGGACTGCTGGGCGCCCAGACCGCGCTGGCGTTGGAGTATCTGAACCGGGTGCAGGGCGGGACCAATCCGAATGTGGTCCGTGCGACCCCGACGCAGGACGACATCGATCTGTTCGACGGCACCGGCCTGACGGCGGTGGGGACGGCGCAAACTATCAGCGACCGGTTCATCAACCTGCTGCCGCAAACGGCGGAAGGGCTGGACCTCGGCTTCACCTGGGCCAAGCGTCGGACCGAGTGGGGGACCTTCATCTTCCGCGCCAACGCCCAGCAGTTGCTGAAGTTCTCGCGCGCGCCGGGGGATATCGTGGACTCGCTGTACGCCGCGCGTGAGGCGGGGATCATCGACTCCCTGACTCCGCTGCCGGACTCCAGCCAGCTGATCGCCCAGAACGGCCGCCCCGAGTGGAAGGTCAACGCCAGCTTCACCTGGCGGCACGGCCCGTGGCGGGTGGGCGCCTCGACCCAGTACGTCAGCGAGGTGTTCCAGACGAGCCTGCTGAGCTCGACCGGTCAGGCGTGGAAGGTCACCGACCAGATGACGCTGAACCTGTACGGCCAGTACGCCTTCGACGAGCGTTTCGGCGCCGCCTCGGGGACGGATCTGCGTATCGGCGTCCGCGATCTGACGGATGAAGGTCCGTCGCTGGCGGACGGTGGTTATCTCGGTTCAGTGCAGCGCCCGTATGGCCGCTACTGGTACGTCGACATCTCGAAGACGTTCTGAGACTGAACCGGGCTGAACCGGCGCGGATCGTGCCTCCCCCGATCCGCGCCGGATTTCCTTTGATGAGGGTTCCGATGAAACGACTGGCCGCTCTGTTCGGGGGCCTGATGCTGGCGACGCCCGGCCTCGCTGTGGCGCAAGGTGCGGCATCGACCCCGTCGCCGCTCGAAGCGGTGGAACCGACGCCGATCAACTGTCCGGCCTCCGTGGGGCGGGAGGTGCGTTGCCTTTCAGGCCGGGACGTCAACGGCGCCTGGTACATCATCGCCATGCCGACGACGTGGAACCGCAAGTTGATCGTCCACGCCCACGGCGGTCCGCGCACCGGCGAGCCCGAAGCTCCGGACTCGCTGGAGGACCTGGACCGGTTCTCGGTGATGGTGAAGCAGGGTTACGCCTGGATCGGCTCGACCTATCGCCGGGGCGGGTACGGCGTGCGCATGGCCGCCGAGGACGCGGACAACAGCCGCAAGATCTTCTGGGCGCGCTTCGGCCGTCCGGCCCGGACCATCCTTCACGGCCAGTCGTGGGGCGGGAACGTCGCGGCGAAGGCGGCGGAGCTTTACGCCCTCGATATCGAGGGGCGACCCAACTACGATGGCGTCCTGCTGACCAACGGCGTGCTGATGGGCGGGACGAAGGCCTATCAGTTCCGGGCCGATTTGCGGGCGGTCTACCAGTTCTACTGCGGAAACCATCCCGCGCGGCAGGACGGCGCCTATCCGGTCTGGCAGGGGCTGCCCGCAAACGCGACGATGACGCGGGCGGAACTGCGGCGGCGGATCGTGGAGTGCACCGGCGTGGGCTTGTCGCAGCGGGACCGGCGCGCGGACCAGACCCGCAGGCTGCGCGACATCCTCGCCGTGACCGGAATCGAGGAGGACGAGCTGATCGCCCACATGACCTGGTCGACCTTCCTGTTCCAGGATCTGGTGCAGAGGCGGCTGGGCGGATTGAATCCTTTCGACAACAGCCGGACCGTGTACAGCGGCTCTTCCGACGACGCGGCGCTGAACGCGGGCGTGGAGCGGTTCACGGCGGACCCGACGGCTGTTGCAAGACTGGCCTATGACGCTGATCTGTCGGGGCTTATCGTGGCGCCGACGGTGACGATCCATGCGCGCTACGATCCGACGGTGACCTGGCTGGCGGATGCTGAGTACGCCCGAACGGTGGCGGCGGCGGGGCGCTCGCATCTGCTGGCGCAGGCGCTGACGGACGAGAACCAGCACAGCAGGCTTCAGGACGGCGGCTATCTGACCACGCTGGACGCGCTCGAGCGCTGGCTGGATACCGGACAGCGTCCTGATCCCGCGACCTTCCAGCAACGGTGTCTGACGCTCGCGTCCGCATCAGCCTGCCGCTTCCTTCCAGCGGGTTGACACTCATTGACGGCGGCGATCCGGTCGCCGACGAAAGGGGATGACCTCCCCGTCCTATGTCAGCACCCGTGGCCGTTCCCAGCTCGTCGATTTCGCCGGGACCGTGATCAACGGCATCGCGCCGGACGGCGGCCTGTTCGCGCCCGCGACCTGGCCGAAGCTGTCGCTGGACGATCTGATCGCGGGCGGCGCGGACTATGCGACGCTGGCCGAGCGGCTGCTGACGCCGTTCGTCGGCGAGGGGCTTCCGGCGGGGGCGCTGGCGGCGGCGACGCGGCGGGTGCAGGAGCGTTTCCTGCATCCCGACGTGGTCCCGCTGGTCGAGCTGGAGCCCGGCCTGCATGTGCTGGAGCTGTTCCACGGGCCGACGGCGGCGTTCAAGGACCTGGCCATGCAACTGGTGGCCGGGATGGCCGAGAGCCTGCTGGCGAACACGGGCGAACGCCTGCTGCTGCTGACCGCCACCAGCGGGGACACCGGCGCGGCGGCGGTGAAGGCCTTCGCGGGCGCGGACCGGATTGATCTGGTGGTGCTGCACCCGCTGGGCCGGGTGTCGCCGATGCAGCGGCTGCAGATGACGACAACCGGTGCGCCGAACGTGCTGAACCTGGCGGTGCGCGGTGACTTTGACGACTGCCAACGGCTGGTGAAAGCCCTGTTGGGCGCCCCGGCGTTGAAGGCGAACCGGCGGGTCAGCTCGGTCAACTCGATCAACTGGGCCCGGCTGTCAGGGCAGGCGCCCTATTACGCGGCGACGGCGGCGAAGCTGGCGGAGCCCGCGACCTATGTGGTGCCCACCGGAAACTTCGGCGACGCCTTCGCGGGCTGGGTGGCGCGCCAATGCGGCCTGCCGATCGGCGATCTGGTGGCGGCGACGAACCGGAATGACGCGCTGGTGCGGGCGCTACATACGGGAGTTTATGAGCGGACGCAGGCCGAGCCGACGGCCAGCGTCAGCATGGATGTTCAGGCGCCCTCGAACTTCGAGCGGCTGGTGTTCGAGGCGACGGGGCGGGATGCGGACCTGACGCGGGGGCTGTTCGAGGACTTCAACAGGGCAGGCCACGTGACCCTGCCGGGCGACGTGCTGGCGGCCCTGCGGCGCGAGGTGTCGGCGGTCTCGGTCAGCGAGGCGGAGACGGTGGCCGAGATGCAGCGGACCTGGCGCGAGAACGGGCGGGTGATCTGTCCGCACACGGCGGTGGCGCTGCATGCGGCGCGGCGGGTCGAACGGACAGGGCCTGTCGTCGCCCTGTCGACCGCGCACCCGGCGAAATTCCCCGACAGCGTTGAGGCGGCGCTGGGCTTCGCGCCTGAGCGTCCGCCGCAACTGCAAGGGCTGGAGGGCAAGACCGAGCAGTTCGAGACGGTGGACGCGACGCTTGAGGCGGTGCTGGCCGCGATCGGTTAAGCCGCCAGCGCGGCCTGTTCGGTCCACCAGTCCAGCCGTCTCAGGAAGGGGGTCGGGTCCTTGGGCGTCACCAGACGCGTGGGATCATGGAACAGCCGGTCGTGCAGCCGCGTCAGGGTGAAGCGGACTGCGGCGACGGCGCCAAGCGCGGGCAGGGCGGCGCGTTCGGCCACCGAGAGCGGGCGCACGGACTCATAGCCTGAGCGGAAGGCGGCCAGAGCGGCGGGCAGGGGCAGGCCGTCGGCGTCGAAGCCCCAGGCCGAAAGGGCGATGGCCAGATCGTAGGCGAGGGCGTCGGTGCAGCCGAAATAGAAGTCGATCAGCCCGCTGGGGGCGTCTTCGTCGAACAGCAGGTTGTCGGGGAAGTAGTCGGCGTGGATCGGACCACGCGGCAGCCCGGCGGCGGGATCGCCGCTCGCGCCGCTGACCCACGGCGCCATCCGGCCCAGCAGCAGGCGGTCGTCGGCATCAGCACGGGTCAGGCAGCGGTCGAACAGGGCTCGGCGGGCGGCGGGCCCGACCGGGTTGGCGCGCTCCAGCGGGAAGTCGACCGCCGCGAGGTGCAGGCGCGCCAGCAGGGCGCCGGCCGCGTGCTGATGCTCCAGCGAGGGCTCACGCTTCCAGGCCCCCGGCAGCCATTCGAGGATTGCGGCGGGGCGACCGTTGAGTTCGCCGACGGCCTGCCCCTGATCATCGAGCACGGCGCGGGCGCAGGGCAGGCCCTTGTCGGCGGCGTGGGCGGTCAGGCCGAGACAGAAGGGCAGGGAGGCGGCGTCCGTGCGACCCTCGAACAGGGTCAGGACATACCGACCCCGGTCGGTGTCGATGCGGTAGTTGGTGTTCTCCACCCCTTCGGCGATGGGCGTGAGCGACCGCAGGGCGCCCAGCCCATAGCGGCTAATGAAGGGCTCGGCGTCGGCCTCCTCGACGGGGGTGAAGACGGCCATGGTCAGACGGCCTTCGACAGGCGGGCGGCGGCGAGGTCGGACAGGTCGGCCAGCAGGCTTTCCGCCGTGGCCCAGCGACCGGCGCCGCGGCCGCGACGGCGCACGACCGATCCGTCCTGCGAGATGACCTTCAAGGCGTTGCCCTCTCCCTTCAGCTCCGCGAACAGCGGGTCCAGCGCGCCCGAGACCAGACGGACGGCGGCGACCAGCTTGCCGTCTTTCAGCTCGCAGCGACAGAGCTGACGCGAACCGGCGGGCGGCAGGGCGGCGGGGTCCAGAACATCGCGATGAATGGCGACGTCGTCCGGCATCACGCCGAAGGCTTCGAACGAGAGCAGGCGGACCTTGGCGAGGGCGTCGAGGCCTTGCAGATCGGAGGACGGGTCTTCCTCGGCGAAACCGGCGGCGCGGGCTTCGGACAGGGCCTGATCGAAGGCGGCGCCTTCGCCGAGACGGGCGAGCATGAAGTTGACGGTGCCGTTCAGCACGGCCTCGAAGGCGACGACCGGAGCCTCGTCCCGGGCAGCGCGCACGGCCTCGACCATGGGCACGCCGCCACCGACCGAGGCGGACCAGAGCAGTTTCGCGTCGTTGCGAGCCGCCAGTTCGAGCAGGCCGTCCGGATCGGCGCTGACCGCCTGTTTGTTGGCCGTGGCGACATAGACACCGCGCGACAGGGCGGCGGCGATGACATCGTAGCCGGCCTTCGCCTCCGACAGGGCCTCGAGCACAAGATCGGGGTCCCGCTCCAGCAAGGCGACGGGGGTGGACACGAGCAGCGGGGCGAGCTGGGCATCAGATGCGCCGGGGACATCGCGGGGTTTGGACGGATCGCGGACGAGGACGCCGACGACCTCGACGCGGGGATCGACCAGCAGGCGGGCCAGTGCGCCGCCGCCGACCACGCCGCAGCCGGCGACGGCCACACGAAGACGACGGTGGGCGGGCGCGGGCTTCGGCGGGGCGCCGACCGGGCCGACGACCGTGCGGTGGCCGTCGAGGTAGTTGCGGACCTCGACCTTCAGCTTGCGGGCCTCGGCGAGATCGAGCGCGTCCGGCTGGACGAGGCCGCCGCCCAGCGCCTTGGCCTCGGCCCAGCTGGCCTGATCATAGCGGCGGGCGTCGGGATGGACGTTGGGGTCGCGGTCGTAGAGGCCGTCGACGTCCTTCACCAGCTGGACGCTGTCGAGCTCAAGTTCGGCGGCGAGGAAGAGGGCCGTCAGGTCCGATCCGCCACGGCCCAGCAGGACGACCTGCCCTTCGGGCGAGACAGCGCCGAAGCCGGGGACGACCACCACTTCATGCTTCAGCAGGGCGCGGTCGAGGGCGGCGCGGTCCAGCGACAGCGGGCGGGCGTGCTCGCAGGGGCCATCGGCGACGAGGCCCAGCTCCCGGACCGTCAGGGTGGCGGCGCTGAGACCGACGCGATCGCAGGCCAGGGCGACCAGGGCGGCGGAGCGTTCCTCACCCTGAACCACGTAGGCAGGCAGCAGGCTGTTGTCGTGGGCGAGACCGAGGGCGCGGGCCTCGGCGAGCAGGCGGTCCGTTTCACCGGCGAGCGCCGAGACGACGGCGACCACGCGTCGGCCCCGTCGGACTTCGGCGTAGATGTCGGAGGCGACCTTGGGCGCGTCGGCGGGATCGACCAGCACGGAGCTGCCGAACTTCATCACGACCACCTCGGGCGAGGCGGCGGGGAGGGCGGGTACGGGGCGTTCGAGGACGGCGAGTTGGGCGTTCATCGGAGGGGCTTTCGAGGAGAGGGGAGGAAAAGAAAAACCCCGCCCGGAGCGATCCGGGCGGGGTTGGGTTTTTGCGTTCCTGAGCTTTGGTGCGCGCTAACCGTTCCCCGCCGGAGCGGTGATGGTGGTGGTGCCGGTCATACCAATGACGCGCGCGGTCGCGCCGCCGCACGAGGCGGTCGAGGCGATGGCGATGCGGGCGTCGAGGCGGTTCACGGCGGACCTGCTCAGTTCAAGTTCAGAACGGAGGCTGACGGACAATCCCCCTCGCCGTCAACCCGAAAGGTGAAAAATTGCGCGTGACCTGCACCGGTGCGGCCCGGTGAGCACGGCGCGACCCTGTGGCCCGACCGTGAGAAGCAGTGAGACTGAATTTGACACAGAGAACTTTAGAATGCAAAGTACTCTTCATGAGGCGGGGCTGGCCCGCTTTTGGAGACCTGTCATGAATAAGATCATCCTTGCGGCCTTGGCCGCCGCATCCTGCCTCGCCGCCGCCCCCGCGCTTGCAGGAGACGTCACCGTGACCCTGACCGGCGTGCAGGCGCGCGGCGGCCAACTGCTGGCCGCCCTGCAAACGCGGGATCAGTTCCTGCAACCCGCCGGGACCTACGGCGATGTCGTGCGCAATCCGGAGGCCGGGACGGTCACCGTGACTTTCCGCGACGTGGCGCCCGGCGACTATTCGCTGTCGGTCCTGCACGACGTCGACAGCAACGGGCAAATGAAGATTGAGGGCGGCATGCCGGCGGAGGGCTGGGCCATGGTCAACGGCGCGGCCCTCCGCGCGGCGCCGACATGGGACCAGGTGAAGTTCACGGTCCCGGCCAGCGGCGACAGCCGCCTGACCGTGCCGATGCAATATCCTCGCTGACGCAGAACGCCCCGCCCCTCGAGAGAGAGGCGGGGCGCTTCAATTTCGGGCTATGCCGATCAGGCCCGGTTCAGGCCCAGTGCATCTGGACGCGATGAGCGGCGGCCCAGTGGATGGCGCGCAGCCCGTCGATCACGGCGTTGGCGGCGGCGCGGGTGCCCAGCTCCCCGCCCAGATCGGCGGTGACGGCTCCGGCTGACAGGACGGCGGCGCAGGCGGCTTCGATGGAGCCGGCTTCGTCCTCCAGTCCCAGGCTGTGACGCAACAGCAGGGCGGCGGACAGGATGGTGCCGACCGGGTTGGCCTTGTCCTGACCGGCGATGTCCGGCGCCGAGCCGTGGATCGGTTCGAACAGGCCCGGACCGCTGGAGCCCAGCGAGGCCGAGGGCAGCAGGCCGATGGAGCCGCCCAGCACCGAAATCTCGTCCGACAGGATGTCGCCGAACATGTTTTCGGTCAGGATGACGTCGTACTCGCGCGGCTTGCGGATCAGGTGCATGGCCATGGAGTCGACCAAGGCGTGCTCCAGTTCGATACGCGGGAACTCCTCGGCATGGACGCGGCTGACGACCTCGCGCCAGAGGCGGCTGGTTTCCATGACGTTGGCCTTGTCGACCGAAGTGACCTTGCCGCGACGCTGCTGGGCGGTCTGGAAGGCGGCGCGGGCGACGCGTTCGATCTCCGGCACGGTGTATTCGCAAAGGTCGGTGGCGCGGTCGGCGGTGCGGGTCTTTTCCCCGAAATAGATGCCGCCGGTCAGCTCGCGGAAGACGATCAGATCGACGCCCTCGACGATCTCCTTCTTCAGCGGCGAACGGTGGGCCAGCACCGGCGAGACCTGCAGGGGACGCAGGTTGGCGTACAGGCCCATGGCCTTGCGCAGGCCCAGCAGGCCTTCTTCCGGACGGCGTTTGCCGCCATCCCACTTCGGTCCGCCCACGGCGCCCAGCAGCACTGCGTCGGCGGCCAGACAGGCGGCGGCGGTTTCCGGCGGCAGGGGGTCGCCCGTGGCGTCGATGGCCGCGCCGCCGATCAGGTGTTCGCTGAAGTTGAAGGTGTGACCGAAGAAGTCGCCGACGACCGTCAGCACGGCCTTGGCCGCGTGGGTTACTTCGGGGCCGACGCCGTCACCGGGCAGGACGACGATGTCATAGGTCTTGGAGGCGGGCATCAGACGGTCTCTTTCCGGCGTTCAAAGGCTTCGATGTCAGGCAGGCGGGCTTGCAGCCAACCGAGGGTGTCGACCCCGTCCAGCAGGCACTGGCGGGCGAAACTCTCCACCGCGAATGCGACAGGCGGTGCATTGCCGCGCTGGATGGTTGAGGTTTCCAGATCAATGGTGATCGGCTGGTCGGCGTGGGCGGCCAGATCGTCCCAGGTCGCCTGATCGACGACGATGGGCAGGAAGCCGTTCTTCAGGGCGTTGGAGGTGAAGATGTCGGCGATCTCGGTCGAGACGACGGCGCGGAAGCCGTAGTCCATCAGCGCCCAGGGAGCGTGTTCACGCGACGAGCCGCAGGCGAAATTTTTCCCCGCCAGCAGGATGCGGCGCTCGGTCGGGTCGATCCGGTTCAGGATGGCTTCAGGCTTGGGCGAGCCGTCGGACTCATAACGCCAGTCGTAGAAGGCCCATGCGCCCAGACCCTCGCGGCTGGTCGTGCTCAGGAAGCGGCCGGGGATGATCTGGTCGGTGTCGATGTTCGACTGTGACAGGACCACGGCTTTTGAGGTCAGGGATTTGAAGGGCTCAGGCATTTTGGGCTCCTACCGCCTCGCGCGCGGCGCTCGGCTGCTTGAGGAGGGCGGCCTCCTGCAGAAACACGCGCGGGTCGGTCAGGACACCGGTGATGGCGGTCGCCGCCGCCGTGGCGGGGCTGGCCAGAATGGTGCGCGAACCGGGGCCCTGACGGCCCTCGAAATTGCGGTTGGAGGTGGAGACCGCCAGTTGGCCCGGAGCCACCATGTCGCCGTTCATGGCCAGACACATGGAGCAGCCCGGGATGCGCCACTCGGCCCCCGCGTCGGTGAAGACCGTGTGCAGCCCTTCGGCTTCGGCGTCGCGACGGACGGCCTCCGAGCCGGGAACGACCAGCATGCGCAGGCCCGGCTTCACCTTGCGGCCGCGCAAGACTTCCGCGGCGGCGCGCAGGTCGGGCAGGCGGCCGTTGGTGCAACTGCCGATGAAAACGACATCGACCGCATGGCCGGTGGTCGCCTCGCCGGGGGTGAAGCCCATATAGGCCAGCGCCTTTTCGCCGGAGGCGTCGTACGGAGCCGGGACGGGCTCGCCGATGGCCGAGCCCGCGTCCGGGGTGGTGCCCCAGGTCGCCATGGGGCGGATGGCGCCGCCGTCGATGTGGACTTCGGCATCATAGATCGCGCCGGGGTCGGAGGCCAGCGACAGCCAGTCGGCGACGGTCTGGTCCCAGACGGCGGCGTCGGGCGCGTGCTTGCGGCCCTTCAGCCAGTTCACGGTGGTCTGATCCGGAGCGATCATGCCCGCGCGGGCGCCCGCCTCGATCGACATGTTGCAGACGGTCATCCGCCCTTCCATGTCCAGCGACCGGATGGCCTCGCCGGCGTATTCGACCACGAAGCCGGTGCCGCCGCCGAAGCCCAGACGGGCGATGATGGCCAGCGCCACGTCCTTGCCCGAGACGCCGGGCTGCAGCTGTCCGTCCACGGTGACGCGCATGGTCCTCGCCTTGCGCTGCAACAGGCATTGGGTGGCCAGCACATGGCCGACCTCGGAGGTGCCGATGCCGAAGGCCAGGGCTCCGAACGCGCCGTGGGTGGCCGTGTGGCTGTCGCCGCAGACGACAGTCATGCCGGGCTGGGTCAGGCCCAGTTCCGGTCCCATGACGTGCACCACGCCGCGATCCGCCGAGTCCCAGCCCGCCAGCGAGACGCCGTGCCGGGCGCAGTTGGCTTCCAGCGTCTCGACCTGCGCCCTGGAGGCCGGCGTGTAGTAGGGGCGCTCGCCGCTCGCGTCCGCGGGCAGGGTGGGGGTGGAGTGATCCAGGGTGGCGAAGGTGCGGTCGGGACGACGCACCTTCAGGCCCCGGCTCTCGATCTCGGAGAAGGCCTGCGGACTGGTGACCTCGTGGACCAGATGCAGGTCGATGTAGAGCACCGCCGGGGCGTCAGGCGTTTCCGCCTGCACCACGTGCCGGTTCCAGACCTTCTCGAACAGGGTCTCAGGCATATTCGGCCTCGCGCTGCGGAGCCGGGGCGGGGGCGTTGATCGGCTCCAGCCAGCTGAGGCGATCCGGCGTGGCGCCGGTGAACAGGCCGCGGAAGGCGGCGTTGACCGCCTTGGTCACCGGCCCCGGCCCCGCGGCGCGGGTGGCGATGCCGTCCACGGAGCGGACCGGGGTGATCTCGGCGGCCGTGCCGGTCATGAAGATCTCGTCGGCGACATAGAGGGCCTCGCGCGGCAGGATCTGTTCGCGGGTCTCGTACCCCAGACCGCGCGCCAGCTTCAGCACGCTGTCGCGGGTGATGCCCATCAGGATGGAGGCGGCGGCGGGCGGGGTGATGATCTCGCCGTCCTTGACGATGAACAGGTTCTCGCCGGCCCCTTCCGACAGGCGGCCGTCGGTGCCCAGGGCGATGCCTTCACCGAAGCCGCCGACCCGGGCTTCGCGCCCGATCAGATAGGACGACAGATAGTTGCCGCCCGCCTTGGCGCCCGAGGGCACGGTGTTGGGGGCGATTCGCGACCAGCTGGCCACGCAGGCGTCGACGCCCTTTTCCAGCGCCTCCTCGCCCAGATAGGCGCCCCACGGGAAGGCGGCGATGGCGACATCGACGTTCATATTCTGGGGAGAGGGCGTCACCCCCATGCCGCAGGCGCCGAGGAAGGCGATGGGGCGGATGTAGGCGGACGTCAGCCCGGTTGATCGCACGGTGGCGCGGCAGGCCTCGACCAGCTCGTCGACTGTGTACGGCAGTTCGAAGTGATACATGCGGGCGCTGTCGAACAGTCGGCGCACATGGTCTGTCAGGCGGAAACCGCAGGGACCGTCCGGGGTGTCATAGACGCGAATGCCCTCGAACACCGAGGTGCCATAGTGCAGGGCGTGGCTCATCACGTGAACCTTGGCGTCGGCCCAGGGCGTCAGCTCGCCATTGACCCAGATATGTTCAGCCAGCGGCTGCATACGCGTACTCCTGTCGGGGGGCGGCGTCCGGGCGCGAGGCCTCGATGATCGCCAGCAATTCGTGGTCGTTGATCTCGCCGATCTCGTCGGCGCGGCGTTTGAAGCCCGCGAAGGCGGCGGCCAAATGGGCGCCGGATACGGGTTGGCCCAGCGCCTCGGCGCGCTTGGCGACCGCATGGCGGCCCGAGTGCTTGCCCAGTACGAACCAGGTGCCTTCGAAGCCGACATCCTGAGGGCGCATGATTTCGTAGGTCGACGGGTCGGCCATCATGCCGTGCTGGTGGATGCCCGCCTCGTGGGCGAAGGCGTTCAGACCGACGATGGCCTTGTTGCGCACGACCGGGGTGTGGGTGATCTCGCTGAGCAGGCGGCTGGCGCGGACCAGATGGGTGGCGTCCACGCCGGTGTGCAGGCCGTAGCGATCCGACCGGGTGCGGATGGCCATGACCATTTCCTCGATCGAGGCGTTGCCCGCCCGTTCGCCGATGCCGTTGATGGCGCCCTCGACCTGACGCGCCCCGGCTTCGACCGCTGAGAGGGAGTTGGCGACGGCCATGCCCAGATCGTCATGACAGTGGGCCGAGAAGACCACGTGTGGATGACGCACGCGGACCGCGGCCATCAGGTTGCGGTAAATCTCGGCGATCTCGCCCGGCGTGGAGTAACCGACGGTGTCGGGAATGTTCAGGGTGGTGGCGCCCGCGGCGGCGGCGACTTCGCACACCTCGGCCAGGAATTCCGGCTCGGTGCGGATGGCGTCCTCGGGGCTGAACTCCACGTCCTCGAAGCGGGTGCGGGCATAGGCGACCGAACGCTCGGCGGCTGCCAGCACCTCGGCCTTCGACATCTTCAGCTTGGCCGACCTATGGATCGGGCTGGTGCCCAGGAATACGTGGATGCGGCGCTCCTGAGTGCCGCTCAGGGCGCGGTACGCAGCATCGATGTCGGACTCGTTGGAGCGGGCCAGCGAGCAGAAGACGGGGCCCTCCACCTCGCCGGCCACACGGCGCACGCATTCTTCGTCTCCGGGTGAGGCGGCGGCGAAACCGGCCTCGACCACATCGACCTTCAGGTCCGCCAGCACGCGGGCCATGCGGACCTTGTCCTCCGGCCCCATGGAGAAGCCGGGCGCCTGTTCGCCGTCGCGCAAGGTGGTGTCGAAGACGATGACCCGGTTCGGATCGGCGGCGACGGCCTTTTGAACCTTGGTCATGCCGCTACCTCAGGATGGAAGGACGAGGCGGAAGCGCTGACGCGGGTGACGCCGAACAGCTTGTCGATCTGTCGGCCCAGGGTCCGGGTGCAACGGGCGGCGTCGCGGCCGCGCACGGCCATTTCGATTCGGCGTGCCGGGCCCTCATCGCGCATGGTGATGCCATCGATGTGGAAGCCGCGACGCTCAACCAGACCGATCAGGCGCTGAAGCGAGCCGTCGGCGCGATCAATGTTCAGGTGCAGGGTTTCGGTGCTCATGGCTCAGGCGCCTTCCATCATTTCAGCGTTGCTCTTTCCGGGCGGGACCAGCGGCCACACGTTTTCCCGGGGGTCGATAATCACGTGCGCGAGGCAGGGGCCGTCGGCGGCCAGCAGGCGGGCGATCCCGGCCTGGACCTCCTCGCGTCGGCTAATTCGGAAGGCTTCGATCCCGAAGGCCTCGGCGACCTTCACGAAGTCCGGATTGTCGGACAGGTCGATCTCCGAGTAGTTGCCGTCGAAGAACAGCTCCTGCCACTGGCGGACCAGACCCAGGGAGCTGTTGTCCAGCAGCAGAACCTTCACCGGGATGCCGTAGCGGCGCAGGGTGGCCAGCTCCTGCACGTTCATCATGAAGCCGCCGTCGCCGGCGATGACGACGACCGTGGCGTCCGGATCGGACAGCTTGGCGCCTATACCGGCGGGCAGGCCGAAGCCCATGGCGCCCAGGCCGCCGGAGGTGATGTGGGCTTCCGGCTTTGCGAACCGACAGTGCTGGGCGGCCCACATCTGGTGCTGGCCGACGTCGCAGGCGGCGACGAAGTCATCACCGGCGGCTTCCGAGATCGCCTTCAGCAGGGCCGGGGCGTAGACGCCTTCGCCCGGAGCGTCGGCGTAGCGGAAGGCGGTGCGCTGAACCCGGCTGGCGCAGTGGATCATCCACGGATCAATGGCCGGACCCTTGCCCGCCAGATGGGCGGTCAGGGCCTCGACGCCCGGCGCCAGCTCACCCGCGACCGGAATCCAGGTCTCGCGCAGCTTGCCGATCTCGGACGCGTCGATGTCGAAATGGATGACGCGGGCGTGGGGGGCGAACTCAGCCAGCTTGCCGGTGGCGCGGTCGTCGAAGCGGGCGCCGAAGACGATCAGCAGATCGGCTTCCTGCACGGCCTCGTTGGCCGCGCGCGTGCCGTGCATGCCCAGCATGCCCTGGAAGCCTGGAGCGTCGGTCGGGATCGTGCCCAGCGCGTTCAGGGTCGCGACCGACGGGATGCCAGTGGCCTCCGCGAAGGCGCGGACCTGCTCTGTCGCGCCGCCGATCTTCACGCCGCCGCCGACATAGATCAGTGGCCGTTGCGCGGCGCGGATGGCGTCCGCGGCCGCGGCGATGGCGTCGTGGTCCACCGGAACGACGGTGTTCGGATAGCTGAAGCCGAAGTCCTCGGTGGTCTGACCGACCTGAACGTCCTTGGGCAGGTCGACCAGAACCGGACCGGGGCGGCCCGAGGCGGCGATATGGAAGGCTTCCTCGATGGCGGCCGGAACATCGGCCGGATCGCGGACCAGGATGGAGTGCTTCACGATCGGCAGGGTGACGCCCAGGATATCGATTTCCTGGAAGGCGTCGGTGCCCATGACGCCTTGCGCGACGTTACCGGTGATGCAGACGACCGGGATGGAATCCATCATCGCATTGGCGATGCCGGTGATCAGGTTGGTGGCGCCGGGACCGGAGGTGGCCATGCAGACCCCGACCTTGCCGCTGCGACGGGCCCAGGCGTCGGCGGCGAAGGCGGCGGCCTGTTCATGACGGACCAGGATGTGGCGCAGGTTCGATCCGGCCAGGGCGTCATAGACGGGCATGATCGCGCCGCCCGGATAGCCGAACACGACCTCAACCCCCAGCCGCTCCAGGGTGGAGACGAGCAGGCGGGCGCCGCTTTTCGGGGCGGCGGCGGGTTCAGACATACGGGCGGCGGAGGCGGTCATGGTTCAGGCGGCTTCCGATTTGGGGGCGTGCAGCCAGGCCATGCGCTCGCGCAGTTTCGCGCCGGTCCGTTCGATGGGCTGTTCGCCGTCAGCCTTGACCCAGGCGTCGTAGCGGGGCTTGCCCGCCTCGTTCTCGGCGATCCATTCGCTGGCGAACTGACCCGACTGGATTTCATCCAGAATGGTCTTCATGCGGGCGCGGGTTTCGTCGGTGATGACGCGCGGGCCTGACTTGACCGAGCCCCACTTGGCCGTTTCCGAGATGAACTCGTTCATCCTGGTGATGCCGCCTTCGTAGAACAGGTCCACGATCAGCTTCAGCTCGTGCATACACTCGAAGTAGGCGATCTCGGGCTGGTAGCCGGCCTCGACCAGGGTGTTGAACCCGGACATGACCAGCTCCTTGGCGCCGCCGCACAGGACGGCCTGTTCGCCGAACAGGTCGGTCTCGGTCTCCTCGCGGAAGGTGGTCTCCAGCAGGCCGCCGGTCGCGCCGCCGTTGCCTTTGGCGTAGCCCATGGCGCGGTCGCGGGCCTTGCCGGTCGCATCCTTCTCGATGGCGAACAGGGAGGGGACGCCCCGGCCGCGCTGGTATTCACGGCGGACCAGATCGCCCGGGCCCTTGGGGGCGACCAGGATGACGTCCATGTCCTCGCGCGGCGTGATGCGGCCGTAGATGATCGAGAAGCCGTGGGCGAACAGGATGGCGGCGCCCTGTTTGGCGTTCGGCTCGATGATGTCGCGATAGACCTCGGCCTGGATCATGTCCGGCGTCAGGATGGCGATGATGTCCGCGCCCTTGACCGCCTCGGCGGGTTCGGCGGTCGGGACGCCGTCGGCGGTGGCGTTGCGCCAGCCCTTGCCGCCTTCGCGGACGCCCGCGACCACATCATGGCCAGAGTCCTTCAGGTTCTGGGCATGGGCCCGGCCCTGCGAGCCGTAGCCGATGATGGCGATGCGCTGACCGGCGATGGCGCCGGGGCGAATATCGTCGTTGGTGTAGATGGTGATGGCCATGGTTCAGGCGTCCTCTCGGGCGGCGCGGGTTTCGGTCTCGGCGGGACGCTGGACCGGGGGCGGGTTGGGAATGGTCACGGCGCCTTGGGCGGCGGAGGCCACCGAGGCGCGGTACTTGGCGAAGACACCGTGCGCCGGGCGGATGGTGTGTGGGGCGAAGTCCGCCCGGCGCGTCGCCAGATCGACGCCGATGACGTCGATGCGGCGATGGGTGACGTCGATGGCGATACGGTCGCCGTCGCGGATCAGGGCGATGGGGCCGCCGACCGCCGCTTCCGGCGAGACGTGTCCGGCGACGAAGCCGTAGCTGGCGCCCGAGAAACGGCCATCGGTGATCAGGGCGACGTCGTGCACGCCGCGACCCTTCAGGGCGGCGGTGACCTGCAGCATCTCGCGCATGCCGGGGCCGCCCTTGGGGCCTTCGTAGCGGATGATGATGACGTCGCCTTCGCCGACCGATCCGTCCTGAACGGCGTGGAAGGCGTCTTCCTCGCTGTCGAAGACACAGGCCGGGCCTTCGAAGCGATCGACCTGGTGGCCGGTCAGCTTGATGACCGCGCCGTCCGGGGCGACGTCGCCGTAGATGACGGCGAAGCTGCCGCGATCCATGACGGGGGCGTCGAAGGTGGCGACCACCTGCTGGCCCGGGGTCTCCTCGGCTTCGGCGGCCTCGGCGAACAGGCTGCGGCCGGAGACCGTGGGCGCGTTCACGATCTTGCCCGCTTCGGCCATTCGCTGGGTGACCAGACGGGTGCCGCCCGCGGCGAACAGGTGCGAGGCCAGGAAGCGGCCGCCCGGCTTCAGGTCGCAGATGACGGGGGCGTCGACGCAAGCCTGATGGCAGTCCTCGACGCCGAACTCGACCCCGGCTTCGGCGGCGATGGCGGTGAGGTGCATGACGGCGTTGGTCGAGCCGCCCGAGGCCGAGACGGCGACGGCGGCGTTCCGCAGGCTGGCGCGGGTGATGTATTTGCGGGCGCTGTCGCCGGCGAAGACGCGTTCGACGATCAGGCGACCGCAGCGCTCGCCCTCGGCGGCCTTGGCCGGATCGACGGCGGGAACGTCATTGGCGCCCATCGGGGACAGACCCATGACCGACAGGGCCATGGCCATGGTGTTGGCGGTGAACTGGCCGCCGCAGGCGCCGGCGCCGGGGCAGACCGCCGTTTCGACGGCTTTCAGGCCTGCGTCGTCCAGGGCTCCGGCGGCGTGGGCGCCGATGGCCTCGAAGATCTCCTGAACCGAGACCTCCTTCTGGCCGATGGTCCCCGGCATGATGGTACCGCCGTAGTAGACCAGCCCCGGGATATCCATGCGGGCCAGCGCCATGGCGGCGGCCGGTATGGTCTTGTCGCAGCCGACGATGCAGATGACGCCGTCCAGCTGATGGCCTTCGACGGCCAGCTCGATGCTGTCGGCGACGACCTCGCGGCTGATCAGCGAGGCCTTCATGCCGGGCGTGCCCATCGAGATGCCGTCGGTCACGACGATGGTGTTGAAGTCGACCGGATAGCCGCCCGCGGCGATGATCCCGGCGCGCACGTCGGCGGCCAGACGGTCCAGGTGCATGTTGCACGGCGTGACCGAGGACCAGGTGTTGACCACCGCGATCATCGGCTTGTCGAAATCGGCGTCCTGCATGCCGGCGGCGCGCAGGTAGCTGCGGGCCGCGGCGCGGTTCGGGCCGGCCGTAACCGCGCGACTTCTCGCGTTAGGGGGACGGTCGTTAGAGGTGAAATCTTGCGTCATTGCGAAGGGTCGCTCCGGAGGTGTCCGGATCGCGCACAACAAAAAACCCGCTTCCTGGTTGGAAGCGGGTGGCTGCGGGCGATCCTGATTTTGCGTTAGGTCAGGTCACGTGCGTCCACACCGCTCCGGTAAGGAGGGCGAGCGATACAGCGATAATAAGGGTGTTCAGGGCCAGTTGGACCGAAGGCGCACGCGTGGCCGCGATCGCCTTGGCGGCGCTCTTGCGGTCAACGATGTGGACGCGATTGGCCACGGGGGCTCCTGTTCAACGCCGTTAAGAAACCATGCCTCGCTGCGCCGCACAAGACCGTTAAGCAAAATTCTTGCGCAGCGGGACGGGGAGGGACCAGTTTGCGCAGAAAATCACCGATGTCCGCAGCGGGATTTTCACGTGCGGCAGGTGTGGAATTTGCGAGTGATTATCGCTATTCACTGCCCATGTTTTCGTTCCCCGCCCCGCGATCCGCACGCCTGACAAAGGACGACTGACGGACATGGCGGCGATCCCTCTCACAGGCAGGCCGGAGCCACAGTCGCAACAGGCGAAGGGCCACCGCGGTGGCCGGTTCGCGGCCTATGGCATCGCGGCGGCGGCCCATGCCGGTCTGGTGATGCTGATCGGCCTGCAGGCGGCGCCGTCGTCGGACGGAGGGGCGGCTCCGGTGATCAATCTGATGCTCGAGCCCTCGCCGCGCTTCGACTCCGAGACGCCGCCCGCCGTCGCTTCCATGGCTGAGCAGGAGGCGCCGGCTGCGGCGCGGCCCCAGCCGGTGGCCGCACCGCTACGTCTCCGTCAGACGATCTCCTCCATTCCGTCCGACCTGACCCTGCCGCCGCCGGTCAAACTCAACGAGCCGACCCCTCGCGTTCACAACGCCCGGGACACCGGGGATCGGCAGGGGACAGCGCGTAACGCCGAGGGAGCCGGTTCAGGGCCGATATCGGCGGACGCTTCCCTCAACGGGGCCACGCAGGGCGGCGGGGGGCAAGCGCTGGGCGCCGCCGCCGCCGCCGACACGGACGTCTACTTCGCCCGGGTGCTGGCCTGGATCGAGCAGCACAAGCGCCATCCCGGCGACGCACAGGGCTTGGTGACCGTCAGCTTCCGGCTGGATCGCCGCGGGCGGGTCAGCGGCCTGCGTCTGGTGCGGTCCAGCGGTGTTCGGGCGCTGGACCGGTCGGCCATGGATCAGATCGCGTCGACCCAGCCGTTCCCGCGCCCGGAGCCCGGAGCCCGGTGGGCGTCGCGGGAGTTCACGGTGAACATGGACTACCGGACCCGTCCGGGGCGCTGATCCACAACCTCAGAGCGTCTCCAGGAAGGCGACGAGGTCGTCGATCTCTTCCTCGGTCAGGTTCAGCGGCTGCAGCATAGGGTCGGTCCTGGGGAACAGGGGATCGTCCTCCTGCGCGGCCGTCGGACGCGGATGGGCGCCGCCGGCGTTGTAGAAGCGGACGATGCCCTCAAGGCTCGGGAACAGACCGTTGTGCATCCAAGGTCCTGTACGCGATGTGCTGAGCAGGCTTGGCGTGCGGAAGGCGCCCACATCCCGCGCCAGCCCCGTGACCTCGTACCGGCCCAGATCCTCGCGCTCGCGGCCATAGAAGGTTAGGCCGAGATTATGGAACTTGCCGTCGCTGAACACCGGGCCGCTGTGGCAACTGGCGCAGGCGGCCTTGGTGCGGAACAGGTGCAGGCCGCGCAACTGCTGGTCATTCAGCGCGCTCCGCTGGCCATCGATGAAACGTCGCCACCGGACCTGACCGGGACGCAGGTTTCGTTGGAAGGACGCCAACGCCTTGGCGATCCGGTCGATGGTGATGGTTTCGTCTCCGAAGGCCTTGCGGAAGTCTTCGGCGTAGGATGGTTCGGCCGCGATCCGGGCCTCGATCTCGGGCAGGGCTCCGGCCATCTCCAGCGGATCGACGATGGGGTGCAGGCTCTGGGCTTCGAGCGTGTCGGAGCGTCCGTCCCAGAACAGCACCGGCATGTGACCGGACGCCGCCACGGAGGGGGAGTTGCGGCGTCCGCGCCGGCGATCATGGCCAAAGGATGTGCGCAGGCCGTCGGCGAAACCGAGCTCGCGCGCATGGCAGGATGCGCAGGCGATCTGACCGGAGGCTGAAAGGCGGGGGTCATCAAACAGGCGTTGGCCCAGCGCGACCTTTTCCGGCGTCGTGGGATTGTCGGCGGGAGCGGGCGCCGGGGGCAGGGGACCGAGTTCCGTGAAAGCCGCGCCGTCCCTCAGGACAGGCGCCGGCCAGGTCTCTGGCGCGCCCGAATAGGCCGCGCGCAAGTCTTCCGCCGTCGGGTGTTCGGGCAGTACGACCCGTATCGGCGCCGCGCTTTCCTGAGCGCGCACGCCGTCGAACGCCCACGCCCCGGCGATCAGGCTGATCGCCAGGACGAGGGACGCCGGAACGGCGCTTCCAGGAATGGTCTTCAATAGCGGAATTTGACCGAAACCCATGCGTTGCGACCCAGCTGATAGGGCTGGCTGGTCGACTCGTAGTCCTGATTGAGGACTGTGTTGAAGACGTTGTTGACCCGGGCGTCCACGCTGACGGTGCCCCAGGACGTGCGGGCCACGTCGGCCTCCACGCTCAGATTCACATCGACCGAGTCGGAGAAGTCGACCTTGTCGTAGACGTCGTAGTTCGTGCCGCCGACGTTGATGTTTGCGCCGGTGTCGGCGACCACCTCGATGCCCTGACGGTATCGGGCGTTGACGTTGGTGCGGACGCGACCGTCGAACCAGCGCGCGCTCCAGTCGCCGTTGAGCATGAAGGGCGAGGCGTAGTCCTCGAGCTGGTTGTCCGACAGGGCCTGGATCAGGTCGACCACCTGGCCCTGGTAATAGACCATCACGCCCGACAGCTCGACCTCGTCCGACATGTCGAACAGGCTGAGGTTGGTGGCGTCGGTGTGCGAGAAATTGGTGCTGAAGGTCAGGGTGTGATCCGCGCCGATCGGGCGGGTGTATTCCAGTGACAGGCCCTTGTAGCTGCGCTCGCCGTCATTGGCGCCGTAGTAGACCGACCGCGTCGCCGTCGTGCCGGTTTCCCTGTCGTATATCTCGGTGAAGCGGACCGAACGCGAGATCTGGTCGCGGCCTTCGCGGATGACGCCCTTGACGCGGTACTGACCGCCGATCCAGCCCAGCGGCCCGGTCAGGGCCAGGGTGGCTTCGTCAGAGTAGGGCGTGTCCAGACCAAGGCCCGAGTAGCGGTTGCTGTCGGTGTGGTTGGTCAGCACCCAGTTGTCGCTCCAGCGACGCTCGGTCCCGACGATGGTCGGGGTGCGAGTGTAGGTGCGGGTCACCCCCGCGCCCTCGCGCAGGGCGTAACCGACGAAGCTGCGGTTATAGTAGCGGTTCAGGCCCGCCGTGACGTTGATTTCGGCCCACGACAGGTCACGCGACACCGACAGGCGCGGCGCGATGTTGTGGTTGTCCAGGAAGGTTTCGTGGTCGTAGCGCAGGCCGGCGCGGATATCGAAGCCGGCGACATCGAATTGATACTCCGCCCACAGGCCGTAGGAGTTGATCTCTGCGTCGGCGTCGAAGGCGCCGTAGCGCAGCTGGGTCGTCAGGGCATAGGCGCCGTTGCGGCAGGCCAGGCTCTCGCCGAGGGTGCAGACCGTGTTGACGTTGATGTTGGCGCTCAGGTGGGAAATCAGCTCCTGCGGTCGCTCGCGGTGGGCCTGAATGTGCGAAATCTCGAACCCGCCGGCGAGATTGCCGAAGCCCAGCGGCTGCTCCCACTCGCCCTTCAGCGTCGTGGCCTGCTGGTCCTGATAGAAGTCACCCGCGGCGCCAATGGTGCATGACGATCCGGTCGAACAGCCGGTCATGCCGGGCGCGGAGCTGGAGATGTTGAAGGTGCCCCAGGGGGCGTCGCGGTCGTTGTCGGTGTCAGCGTGGGTGAGGTCGAGGCTCCAGATCGCGTCGCCGCGCGTGCCGTCCAGACCGAGACGGGTCGTCAGGCCGCCGCCGTTCGAGATGATCTGGTTGTCGTAGGCGGTGTTGGTCTGGCGGGCCTCGCTCTCATAGGGGGCGTAGGTCACCTGACCCGTCAGCTGGATCGAGTCGGTGAGATTGTACTCGCCCTTGAGCAGATAGTTCTCGGCCTTGCTACGTTGGCCCCATTCCCCCCACGCGGTGTAGAGGGCGCCGGGGAAGTTGGTCACCGTGGCGTTGGTCTGGTTGTAGCCGGCCAGCAGTCGCAGGCGCTCATTGATCGGCAGATCGACGTTGAAGCCGAAGCGCTCCTTCTCGAACGTCGGTTCAGCCGGGCGGGCGCCCGAGCCGTAGCTGTCGCGGGCCAGATCGGACATCCGGTACTCGGCCATGCCGTCGCTGGTCATGCCGTAATAGGTCTGGAAGCCGAAGGTATGCGCGGGCGCGCGGGTGTTGATCTCGACGACGCCGCCCTGGAAGTCTCCGTAGCGGGCCGAGACGTTGGAGTCGCGAATCGTCAGGTCGCCGATCAGGCTGGTGTCCACCCAGTGCGTCTGGGCCGAGGCCGCGGCGACGCCGGTGCCGGTGAAGTCGCCCGGGAGCGCGTCATCGTCGTAGCCGTAGTTGTTCACCCCCACCCCATCGAGGATGAACAGGTTGTCGTTCACCGATCCGCCCGAGATGGACAGGGTCTCGGGGCGCAAATCCTGCAGCGACTCGCGGGTCGCATTGCCCGCCGAGTTGCTGAACTGCGCCGTCGGCAGGATGCGCAGGATGCTGTTCACATCGCCGGACCCGGGCGCACGGCTCTGGATCGCTTCGAAATTCAGGGTGGTGGAGCCGGACTCGCCGCCCGAGCCATAAACCGGCGCGGCCGGCGGCGTGGTCGTGGTGTCATCCACGACCACCGTCGGAACAGCCTGGGTCGACGGCGCCGCGGTCTGCGCCGCGGCGATGCCTGCGTGAGTGAAAAGGGCCGCCGCCGCTGCGGAGGAAAGGAGATGACGCGTGATCATGGATGCACCCCGAACTTTGAGGCCGCCGGGTTATCCGTGCTTATGTGAATTTGCAAATCATTATCACAAAATTGACCCGGAGCGGCGCGGGCCGTGGTCCGGTATCAATTCCGGCGTGTGAGGGGGGCTGTTTCCCGCGTTGACGGCCCGGGCGGTCGGGCAAACCGGTGAGAACCGAAGACCGCTGCGATGTGTCGGCTGTGGAACTGACGGCGGGAGCGCCGGTGCGGGGGGGGGGGCCTGCTCCGAACCGGTCCTTCGGTCAGGCCCTGCAGATTCTTTTGAGGCAAGCGGCGGGCGGCGGCGTCTTACCCGGTGAGACCTTACAGGCCCTCTGTGCGTTACCTCGCGCCCAGCCCCGGCTACTTCTGCCCGGGGGCGGTCCAAAGAGATGTTGATGTGATGAAGACCTCGACGCCCAAATCGGCCTATCTCCGATGGCTCTCCGGAGCAATGAGCCGTCCCGCCGGCGCAGCCCGGGTGCTGGATGCGCCCGATGACCTCGTTCTGGGCTACGCCACCGGCTACGACGCGGCGATGATCGCGCCCTTCGTGCGGTCGCTGCGGGCGGTTTTCGACGGCGCCGTCGCCCTGGTGGTGGATCGCCGCGCCGATGTTCTTGAACTGCTGGCCGAGCATGGCGTGGACGCGGTTCATCCCGAGGCTGTTGAGGGTTGGGAGCCGCATCCGGTGATGTCGCGCTTCGCCGCCTATGCGGCCCTGATCGAACGCTATCCGAACGCCGTCGATGTGCTGCTGACCGATGTGCGCGACGTGGTCTTCCAGTCCGAGCCGTTCGGGCCGCCGCCGCGTCGGCTGGAGGTCTTCGTCGAGAACGAAGGCGGCGTTCTGCGCGATCACGCCTTCAACATGAAGCATATGACGGCCCTGGTCGGCGAGGAGATGACCGCCACCCTGGCCGACAAGCCCTGCATCTGCGTCGGGACGGTGATGGGCCCGCGCGATGACGTGGCCCGCTTCTGTCGGATGATCCTGATGCTGGCCGCCATACCAAGGTCGCAGATCGGCGGGGCCTTCGGCGCCGATCAGGCGGCCTGCAATCTGGCTGTGCATATGGATCTGGTGCGAGCCGAGGTGAAGCCCAATTTCGGCCGGGTCGCCACCCTTGGAATGACGCCCGGCGCCGGATTGAGCGTCGTGGACGGCAAGGTGTTCAACCCCGATGGAAGCATCAGCCCCATCGTCCACCAGCATGACCGCCACCCCCATCTGGCCGGGCCCCTGCACGCGTTGTGGGGTGGGGACATGCGTTACTGCGAGCGCAATCAGCCGAAGACGGCCGCCGACCGCGGGCGGAAGTGGAGGCAGTCGCTGATGCGTCGCCTGCCGGAACTGCGTTGATCCCCTGGAACCGCCGCCGTCCGTCCGGCGTGACCTGTCCGCTAAAGAGGGCGGTCTGATATGCGTGTCGCCGTGGTCATGCCGCGCGGGAGCCTGATGGAGCGGGGGCGCGCCAACTCCATGGAGACTGTCGCCGCCGTCCTGAACGCCCGTAGCCGCTATGGCGCCGATGTTCGGATTATCTGCGATGCAGGTGCGGTCGATCCTGTCTTGCCGGATCTCATCACTGTTCCGGGCGGCCTGGGCAAGGCGGCGCGGACAAAGGCGGTCGCCGGCCTGCTGCGCGACCTCGCCCCCGATATCGTCGAGTACCATCAGCAACTGGGGCCCGCTGCGGAACTGGCGCGAGGGCTGCCGGGCCCCGTCCACGTTCTGTATCGCCACACCCGGATCAAACCGCCGGGTAATCTGTTCGAGCGTTTCCGCTATCGCCGTCGTCTTCGGGCGTTTGATCACCTGCTGTTCGTCAGTGACGCCGCTTGCGCCGAATTTCGGGCCGACTATCCGGGCTTCGGCGGTTCGCTTTCGGCGGTCTGCAACCCCATCGACATTGGTGTCTGGGGCGGGAGCGCCGAGCAGAAGGAGCCCCTTATCCTGTTCGTGGGTCGCGCCATGCCGGAGAAGGGAATGGACGCCTTTTGCACGGCGTTGGCGGCGGTGCTTGACCGTCATCGGGACTGGCGCGGCGCACTGATGCTGGGCGACTGGGAAAAGCACTCTGGCTGGGCGGCGCCGCATGTCGAGGCGCTGGCCCGCTTCGGCGACCGGGTCGAGGTGCATCGTTCCGCGCCTGTGGCGGACGTGGTGGCGATGACCCGCCGCGCCGCCATCGCCGTGACGCCTTCCCGGGTAGCAGAGGCGCTGGGCCTGACCGCGCTTGAGGCCCATGCGGCTGGAGCGGCCCTGGTGTCATCGGGCCGGGGGGGCTTGCGCGAAGCCAGCGGTCCGCACGCCCTCTATGTCGATCCGCCAGAAGCGCCGGGCCTGACCGAGGCGATCCTGAGGCTGGTCGAGGACCCCCATCTGCGCCGCGTCATGGCCCGTGCCGGACAGGTCCGGGTGATGGCCACCCACACGCCGGAGGCTCGGGTCGTGCAACTGGATGATCTTCGCCAAAAACTGGTCGATGCGCGGACGAGATCGCTGACCCGGTGACAGCCGGCGTCATGAGCCGGTTTGACCCGCTCCCGTCGCAGATCAACCGCCCGTGTCGGCTTTGACGCCGTCAATCGGGTGCAGGACAACTTCGCCCGGCGCTGACGCAGGCGCTGGGAGCGGTTTAAGCGGCCCCGGCCCTGTTCGTGACGAGGTCGTCGACGACGGAGGGGTCGGCGAGGGTTGAGGTGTCGCCCAGGGCGGTGATTTCGTTCTCGGCGATCTTGCGCAGGATGCGGCGCATGATCTTGCCGGATCGGGTCTTGGGCAGGCCGGGGGCCCACTGGATGACGTCGGGGGCGGCGATGGGGCCGATCTCGTGCCGGACCTGGGCGATCAGGGCGGCCTTCAGATCGTCGGTCGGCTCGACGCCCTTGTTCAGGGTGACGTAGGCGTAGATGCCCTGACCCTTGATGTCATGGGGGAAGCCGACGACGGCGGCCTCGGCCACGTCGTCGTGCAGGACCAGCGCGCTCTCGACCTCGGCGGTGCCCATCCGGTGGCCCGAGACGTTGATCACGTCATCGACCCGGCCGGTGATCCAGTAATAGCCATCCGCGTCGCGGCGGCAGCCGTCGCCGGTGAAATACTTGCCCGGATAGGTGCTGAAATAGGTGTCGAAGAAGCGCTGGTGGTCGCCATAAACCGTGCGCATCTGGCCCGGCCAGCTGTCGGTGATGACCAGATTGCCCTCGGCCGCCCCCTCCAGCACCCGCCCTTCGGCGTCCACCAGTTGCAGCTCGACGCCGGGCAGGGGTCTGGTCGCCGAGCCGGGCTTCAGGTCGGTCGCGCCGGGCAGGGGGGAGACCAGTATCCCCCCGGTCTCCGTCTGCCACCAGGTGTCCACGATCGGGCAGCGGCCCTCGCCGACCACCTCATGATACCAGCGCCAGGCCTCGGGATTGATCGGCTCGCCGACCGAGCCCAGCAGGCGCAGGGAGCTTCGGCTGGTCGCCTTCACCGGCCCGTCGCCCTCGCGCATCAGGGCCCTCAGCGCGGTGGGGGCGGTGTAGAAGATCTCCACCCGGTGCTTGTCCACCACCTGCCAGAAGCGGCTGTGGTCCGGATAGTGGGGCACGCCCTCGAACATCAGGGTCGTCGCGCCGTTGGCCAGCGGGCCATAGACGCAATAGCTGTGGCCGGTCACCCAGCCCACATCGGCGGTGCACCAGAAGACCTCGCCGGGGCGATAGTCGAACACCAGCTCGTGGGTCCATGACGCCCAGAACAGGTATCCGCCGGTGGTGTGCAGCACGCCCTTGGGCTTACCCGTAGAGCCCGAGGTGTAGAGGATGAACAGCGGATCCTCGGCGTTCATCGGCTCGCAGGGGCAGTCGGCGCTGACCGTCGCCTTCGCCTCATCATAGAGAATGTCGCGGCCCTCGAGGATCGGCACGTCGGCGCCGGTGTGCCGGATCACCAGCACCTTCTCGACCTTGGCCTCGGGCGCCACCTTCTCCAGCGCCGCATCGACATTGGCCTTCAGCGGGATGCGCTTGCCGCCGCGCACGCCCTCGTCGGTGGTGATGACGACCCTGGAGCCGCAGTCCTCAATCCGGCCCGCCAGACTGTCGGGCGAGAAACCGCCGAACACCACCGAATGCACCGCCCCGATGCGGGCGCAGGCCAGCATCGCAACAGCCGCGGCGGGGATCATCGGCAGATAAAGGGTCACCCGGTCGCCCTTCACCAAGCCCATGTCCTTCAGGACATTGGCCATGCGGCAGACCTCGGCGTGAAGCTCGCGATAGGTCAGTCGCCCGTCATCGGTCGGCTCATCGCCTTCCCAAATGATGGCGGTCTCGTCGCCGCGGTCGGCCAGATGCCGGTCCAGACAGTTCCAGGCGACGTTCAGCACCCCGTCGGCGAACCAGCGAATGCGGAAGTCCGCCTGGTCAAACGACACGTCCTTGATCTGCGTCGGCGCCCTCATCCAGTCCAACCGACGCGCCTGCTCCGCCCAGAACCCCTCCGGCGTCTCACGCGCCGAGACACGGGCGGTGGTGAGGGCGGCGCTGTTCATGTGGGCGCGCGCCGCCCAGGCCGGATCGACGGGGTAGGTTTCGGGATCACTCACGACGGACGCTTTCGGAAGACTAGAAGCCATATTTCGCAAACACCTGAAGACGGTTGAGTTCGCCCGAGGCGCCGGATTCCAGCTCACGCTCGCCGTACATCAGCTCGGCGCCGACATCGAAGGCGGGCAGGGGCGTCCAGATCAGGTTGGCGCGGATGCTCTGGGCGGACCGGTTGGCCAAGGCGCCGGTCAGCGAGGTGTCATTGTCCACGCTTTGGGCCGAATACGTCAGGTTCGACCGCCAGCGCGGCGACCAGACGTGACGATAGCTGGCGAAGCCCGCGACCACGCCGATGGGCTCCAGATCGCCTGAGGCGGTCAGCACCGCGTCATTGGAGAAGTTCAGGCCGATATAGCGCCCGATGCCCTCACCGCCGGACACCATGAGGCGCAGGTCGTCAGTCCCGCCGACCTTGATCCGGGCCGCTGCTGAAAGGCCCCAGCCGGTCGCGTCGGCATCGATCGCGCCGAGCCCGGTCGTTTCATATGTCAGCTGGCGGACGATACCCGCGACCGACGCCTCACCCCACGGGCGGGTCAGGGTGTAGCGGGCGGTGATGTCGGGCAGGCTGTTGTCATCGGCGACGATCCGCGCGCCGCCTCCGAACGGGGTCAGGGTCGTTTCGGGGTTTTCGATCGAGATCGAGAAGGGCCCCTTCGTGTACCGGACCTGAACCTGGCGGGCGAATACCGTGCCCTCGCTGGCCCCGATATAGTCGGCGGTGTCCGGCAGGACGCTGATATTCTGGAAGTTCGTCCATTCCTGACCGAACAGCCAGTTGTCGATGGTCACGAAGGCGCGGCGCAGGGCGAGGTTCGACGGGCTGGTCGTGCGCTGGTCGCCCGCTCCTGGCAGAACCTGGAAGTCCATCTCGATGCGGCTGCCGACCCGGTGGCCGCCGATCAGGCCCTCGGTCGTCAGCCAGAAGCGGGTCTGGCGCGCATTGAAGTCAGACGCGGGCCCTTCATCGAGACCGCCCACCGGGATCGAGCCGGGCAGGTAGAAGTCCCGCAAGGCGTCGCCGTTGGCGGGATCGCCGCCGCTGTAGTCGGACATGATATAGTCGGCCTTCACGAAGCCGCCGAAGCGGAGGGTGTTGTTGCCGATCCGGAAGCCGTCGGCAGGAGCCGCGGGCGCGGGCGCGGGCGCGGGCGGCGCGGCGGCGGCGCGTTGCTCGATCCGCTGGATGTCCTGCGCCACCGCCTGCTGCTGAACGGCCTGTTCCGCCCGGGAAGCCTGAACGGCTGTCTTCAGCTCATTAAGCTGGGCTTCCAGCTGGGCGATGCGGGCTTCGAGGCCGGCGACGTCCTGGCTCTGGGCCTGGGCGAGGCCCGGCGCGCAAAACAGGGCGAGAGCCGCGCAGCCGGCGAGCAGTGCGGGTTTCAATGTCATGGCGTCCTCCCGGGCTCATCTGCTGCGAGCCTCCTGAACGCCACCATCCGGCGGCCCCTTGTCGGGAACCATTAGCCATTGGTCTACTTTCGACCAAAGTCGAGGGGTGGCAGTGTAGCGCATGGACACGTGGCGTCAGACTGCGGCCGGGACCTGGGAGGATACGATTTGGACCGCATCGTAATCGCCGATGACCATCCTCTTTTCCGGGGCGCCCTGGGATCCGCGCTGGCGCGCGCGGCGCCCGATGCCGCGCTTCACGAGACGGCCAGTCTGGCCGGAGCGAGGGAGGCTCTGGGCGCAGGACCGGTCGACCTGTTGCTGCTGGATCTGAAGCTGTCCGACAGCGAAGGGTTCGCCGGGCTGGCGGAGCTCCGCAGAGACTTTCCCGCCGTGCCGGTGACGGTTGTTTCGGCCAGTGAGGATGGCGCGACCGTTCGCCGGGCCCTTGCGTTCGGGGCGGCCGGCTTCATTCCCAAATCCGCGACCCTGCCCGAGATGGTCGAGGCGTTGACAGCCATACTCGCCGGTGACGGCTGGTGTCCTCCGCTTGATGACGAGGATGAAGGCGAGCCGATGGAGGCGCGTATCGCCACCCTGACGCCGTCGCAGCTGAAGATCCTCATCGGCCTGCAACAGGGGCGGCTGAACAAGCAGATCGCCTTCGATCTCGGCGTGACCGAAGCGACCATCAAGGCGCACCTGACCAGCGTGTTCCGCAAGCTTGGCGTCCACAACCGGACCCAGGCGGTGATCGCGGCCCAGGCCCTTTCTCTGGACGTCTGAACGCTAGCGCCGACGGCTGGACAGGAAGGCTTTCAGGGCGGCGGGCTTGACCGGCTTCGATAGAAGGACGGCTCCGGCCGCCGTGACACGGGCTGAAAGGCCCTCCTCGGCGTCGGCGGTGATCAGGGCGATCTGTGCGAGACCGAGCTCGCGCAACGCCTGAATGACCGACAGGCCGTCGGGACCTTGTCCGAGATGCAGATCGATGAGAGCGGCGTCGAAATCAGACGTTCGGGCCACATCAAGCGCAGCCGCGGCGTCGGAGACCGCGACCGGCGTGGCCCCCCATCGTCCCAGCAGGGCGACCAGGCCCTCCAGAATGGCGGGTTCGTTATCGACACAGAGGACCTTCAGGCCCGCCAGCGGGGCAGCGGTCAGGGTCGGTGCGCGCGCTGTGTCGGGCCGGCTGATGATCGGCGCCGCCACCGGCGCCGAGACCGTGAAGGTCGATCCGCGCCCCACTTCCGACCGTAGCGTCAGCGGATGATCCAGCAGGCTGGCGACCCGGCGGACGATGGCGAGGCCGAGGCCGACCCCGGCTTCATCCCCGCCTCGTCCCGGCAGTCGTGTGAACTCGGCGAAGACGGCTTCCTGCTGATCGGGCGCAATGCCGCGTCCGGTATCATGAACCTCCAGCTTCAGGTGGCTCGCGCCAACCCGGCGCGCGCCGATCAGGACGCCGCCCTTATCGGTGTAGCGGATCGCATTGCCGACCAGGTTCTGTAGCAACGACCGCAGCAGGTCGCGGTCGGACGCCACCCACAATCGGGACGGAACGATCCGGAGCTTGAGCCCCTTGGCGGTGGCCAAAGGCGTGAACTCCCGTCTCAGGTCCGCGAACAGCGCTTCAATCGACAGGGCGCCGACCGCCGGGCGGACGCCGCCCGTTTCCAGCCGCGAGAGATTCAGCAGGGCTTTGAGCAGTCCATGCGCGCTCTCGATGGAGCGGTCGGCGTTCTCGGCGAGGTCGCGCGCTGCGCCGTCGCCGCCTTCGTCCTTCAGAGCCGCGATGAACAGCCGGGCGGCATGCAGGGGCTGAAGCAGGTCATGGCTCGCCGCCGCGAGGAACCGAGTTTTGGAGGCGACAGCGTCTTCCGCCGTTTGCCTCGCCTCATTCAGACGTTCGGTGCGGTCCGCGACCCGGGCCTCCAGCTGTTCGTTGGCTTCCTCCAGCGCCTGTGCCGCCCGGCGCAGTTCGGTGATGTCGGTGTAGGAGGTGACGTAGCCGCCGCCGGGCATGGCCGCGCCGGTTGACTTCAGGATCCGGCCGTTCGGCTGGACCCTTTCATGGTCATGAGGCGCGCGGCGGCGAAGGGCGTCCAGACGCCGTTCGATCCAGCTTTCCATATCCGCCACGCTGACCTCGCCGCGCTCGGCGTTCAGGCGATAGACGGCGGCGACCGGCTGCCCGACGTGAACAAAGCCCGATGGCAGATCGAACAGCTCGATATAGCGGGCGTTCCAAGCGATCAGGCGCAGGTCCTCATCTACCACGCTGACGCCCTGATCGATGTTGTCGAGGGTGGCTTGCAGGAGTTCGCGGTTGAACTGGACGGCCTGCGAGGCCTCGTCGAGCATCCGCACCACGTCTTCGGGCGCGCGGCCTCCTCCGGCGAGGGCCGCCGAGATGACCCGGCGGGCGGATGAGGCGCCGACCGCGCCGGCCAGCATCCGCTCGGCGGCGCGGGCGAGGCCGGCGTCGGCGGGATCGGCGTCCTTGAGAGACTGACCGGCCTCGCGGGCGAAGGCGGCGAACGATCGTTCGGCTCCGGCGTCGCCGACGAAGCGGGCGACGAGGGTTTTGAGATCGCCCACGGAGGCGCCCGACGGGACTGTGCTGCGCTCGTGCCAGTCTGGGCTGACCCGATCCACGAAGGCCCGGGCCTGAACCCGGTCGATCAGGCGGGGGCGGGCGGCCCGGGACACCAGAATGTAGCAGGCGAGGTTCGCCCCGAGGCTGAGGAAGACACCCAACGGCAAGGGATCGGCGAGCTGCAGCAGGTTCAGTTCCGCCGCGCCCAGCGCCGCCGCGATCTGGGGCATGGCCAGCAGGGCCAGCCAGATCGACGAGCCCACCGCTATCCCGGCGATGGCGCCTTTGGCGTGACCGCCTCGCCAGAGCACGGCCCCGAACAGGGCCGGGGCCAATTGTGCGAGGGCGGCGAAAGAGGTCAGGCCGATAGAGGCCAGGCCGCTGGATCGGTCGGTCGCCTGGAAATAGAGCCAGGCGAGGAACAGGATCACGCAGATAACGATGCGGCGAACCTGCAGGATGGCGCCGGCCATGTCCGAGGCGTCCTCGCGGGCGCGCCAGCGGTCGCGTGCCAGCAAGGGCAGGATCAGGCTGTTGGACGCCATGGCGGACAGGGCGACGCTCTCGACGATGACCATTGCGGTCGCCGCAGAGAAGCCTCCAACGAACACCACCGCCGTCAGGATCTGCGCGTCCTGCTGGAAGGGCAGGGCCAGCACGAACAGGTCCGGGTCGCCGATGTCGGCGAACAGGCCGCCGGCGGCGAGCAGGGGGACCACCGCGACCGAGGTGATGAGCAGATAGATCGGAAAGACCCACCGGGCACGCCGGATATGGCTGGCGTCCGCGGCCTCCACAAAGCCGACGTGGAACTGGCGCGGCAGGCAGAAGATGGCGAGGGTCGCCAGCAGGGTGATGGCGATGAAGCGGCTGTCGATCACCGGCGCGGAGGCCAGTTGGCCCATGGCGGAGAGCGCGGCCTTCGGCTCGGGCGAACCCAGGAGGAGCATGACGGCGAAGATCGCCACGGCGACGAGCGCGGCCAGTTTGACGATCGATTCCAGCGCGATGGCCTGGATCAGGCCGCGATTATGCTCTGTCAGGTCAGGACGTCTGGCCCCGAACAGGATGGTGAAGCCTGCCAGAACCACGGCGATCACGCTGACGGTCAGTTGTTCGGAGCCCGCCACGACTGTGCCCGCGGTGAGCAACTGCCAGGCCATCGAGAGCGATTTGAGCTGGAGCGCGATGTACGGCACGGACCCGACGATGGCGACGCAGGCGACCAGTGCGCCCAGGGTCTGGCTCTTGCCGTATCGGGAGGAGATGAAGTCGGCGATGGAGCCGATGTTCTCGCGCCGCGCGGCGGCGGTGATCCGCCTCCAGATGGGGAACAGGACGACGACCCCGACCATGGGGCCCAGATAGATCGGCAGATACTCCCAGCCGTTGCGTGCGGCGGTGCCGACCGCGCCGTAGTAGGTCCAGGACGTACAATAGATCGCCAGGCTGAGCGCATAGGCCCAAGGGCCGAACCGGCGTCCCGGAGTGGACGGACCACGCCGCTCGCTGCGCCAGGCGATGGCGAACAGCACCGCCATATAGGCCGCGACCAGCGTCAGGATGATGAGGGCGTACATCGCGGTTATCTAGACAGTCTCTCGGGGGCTCCGCCAAGAAAAAGGCGGGCCGATCCGCAGATCGACCCGCCCTTCGGCTCGGGGAGGAGCGTGGGTCAGGCGTTCAGGTCGACGTCCTTGCCTTCCTTGACCAGCAGGAAGCCCAGAACGACCGTCCCCAGTGCGACGATGATGGGATACCAGAGGCCGGAGTAGATGTTGCCCGTGGCCGCCACGATGGCGAAGGCCGTCGTGGGCAGGAAGCCGCCGAACCAGCCGTTGCCGATGTGATAAGGCAGTGACATCGAGGTGTAGCGGATGTTGGTCGGGAACATCTCAACCAGGGCGGCGGCGATCGGGCCGTAGACCATGGTCACGTAGAAGCCGAGGATGAACAGAATGGCCACGACCATCGGCTTGTTCACCAGGGCGCTGTCAGCCTTGGCGGGATAGCCTGCGGCGGTCAGGGCCTCGCCCAGGCCCTTGTCCCAGGCCTTCTTGGCGTCGGCGAACTCGGCGGCGGGCATTTGCTCGCCCCGGAAGCTCTGGATGACGGCCTGATCGCCGATACGAACCTCGGCCACCGTTCCGGCCGGAGCCTCGACATTGGTGTAGGTCACGCCGGCCTTGGCCAGATAGGACTTGGCCAGATCGCACGAGTGGTTGAACACCGTCTTGCCGACCGGATCGAACTGGACGTTACAGTCGGCCGGATCCGCATAAATGGTCACCGGCGCCTCGGCGGTCGCGGCGGCCAGACGGGGGTTGGCCGCCTCAGTCAGCGCGTTGAACAGCGGGAAATAGGTGATCGCAGCGATCAGGCAGCCCGCGAGGATGATCGGCTTGCGGCCCACCTTGTCCGACAGCCAGCCCCAGAAGATGAAGAAGGGCGAGGCGGCCAGCAGCGCGATGGTCAGCATGATGTAGACCAGGGTGGCGTCGACCTTCAGCACCCGCTCAAGGAAGAACAGGGCGTAGAACTGGCCCGTGTACCAGATCACGGCCTGACCGGCGGTGAGGCCCAGCAGGGCGATGAGCACCAGCTTCAGGTTCGGCCACTTGCCGAAGGAGTCCTTCAGCGGGGTCTTGGAGCCCTTGCCTTCAGCCTTCATGCGTTTGAACGACGGGCTCTCTGACAGCTTCAGGCGGATCCACAGGGACACGCCCAGCAACAGGATCGAGACCAGGAAGGGAATGCGCCAGCCCCAGGCGGTGAAGGCTTCCTCGCCCACGGCGAAGCGAACGCCGAGGATGACGACCAGGCTGAGCACCAGACCGGCCGTGGCCGTGATCTGGATGAAGGAGGTGTAGAAGCCGCGCTTGCCCTTGGGGGCGTGCTCGGCGACGTAGGTGGCCGCGCCGCCGTACTCGCCGCCCAGCGCGAGCCCCTGGATCAGGCGCATCAGCACCAGAACGATCGGAGCGGCGATGCCGATGGCGGCATAGGGGGGCAGCAGACCGACCACGAAGGTCGACAGTCCCATCAGCAGCATGGTGATCAGGAAGGTGTTCTTGCGACCCCAGAGATCGCCCAGACGTCCGAAGACAACCGCGCCGAACGGGCGGACGGCGAAGCCTGCCGCGAAAGCCATCAGGGCGAAGATGTAGCCGGTCGTCTCGTTCACGCCCGAGAAGAACTGGGCCGTGATGATCGCGGCCAGCGAGCCGTACAGGTAGAAATCGTACCACTCGATAACGGTGCCGACGGAGGAGGCCAGGATGACGAGCTTGTCGTTCTTGTCGACCTCGTGCTCCGTCTCCACCGGCGCGCCGATGGTGTTGTCAGTCATGCGTTTGCCTCCCAGCGGGGTCGTTATCGACCGTTGTGACGCCGTCAGACGACGCCCATTGCCGACAGGGTGACATCGGGGATCGCCCGGCGTGAGAGCGACTTTGGTCGAAGGGCGACAAGGTATCGCCACGCGCTTGGGGAAGACCCGCGCGGAGCGTGTCGTCGGGGCTTCGGCCCGCCATCTGCTTCAGCGACGCGTCGCCCTGACGGCGCGCTCCCGGGAAGCGCGCAGCGGAACGCGCGGAGCCGCCCCGACCCGCGGGACTTGTTGGGGGTTAGATGTTCGGTTTCAGGGACAGGGCCGGTGGCGGAGAGGGGGGGATTCGAACCCCCGGTACGCTTTCACGCACGCCGCATTTCGAGTGCGGTACATTCAACCACTCTGCCACCTCTCCGCGGGGCCGAACGTTCATTGGTCGAACGAGAGCGGCTTCTCTAATGGGGGAGGCCGTGCGCCGCAAGCGGGGATTTCAGGAAAATCGTCAGCGTAGGGCGGGAAGCGGCAGGCCGAGCGCCTCGCCGGTCGAAAGGTCGCCGGCGGAGACCCGGAAAAGCTCGGCCGGGCGGCCTCCGGTGGCGACGGACATCAGGCCCGTGGCCTCGACCAGGCCGGTGCGTTCGACGCCGCGACGGAAGTTCTGCTTGTGCACGGAGAGGCCCGCGACGGCCTCCGCGGCGGCCTGCAGGCCGGACAGGGTGAAGGTCTCCGGCATCAGGTCGAACAGGACCGGACGGTACTTCAGCTTGCTGCGCAGACGGCCCAGTCCGGTGGCGAGGATGCGTCGGTGGTCGGAGACCATGAGCTGGCCCGGTGCGCCGGCGGGCAGGGGCTTGTCCTGATCGCGAGCGGCCTCGGCGACCAGACCGGCCTCGTAGAGCAGCTCGTAGCGTTCAAGAACCTGACCCTCGTTCCAGCGCTGGCCGGGGGCGGCGGCGAACAGGGCATCGATCCGGCCCACCCGGCGCGGGTCATCGGCGGCCCAGTCGCGCAGGCCTTCGACAAGGCGGGACAGGCAGGCGGCGGCGCCGTCGCGGCGATCCTCCCAAGGGAAGATGTCGAGCACGGGCTTCCAGCGGGCGCCGGCGAGGGCGGGGTCGGCGGCGTCGGCGGTCAGGGCCAGATAGCCGACCGAGACCTCGCGATGATGCTCGGGCCCCTGCGTGGCGCGGGGGCTGGCCCGACCGAGGTCGCCGAAGGTGTAGAGCTGTTCGACGAAGCCGAGGCGGAAGCCGGTCTGGGCGGTCACGAAGTCGCGCAGGGCGATCTCGAAGGTCCGGTCGCGGGCCGGGTCGAAGGGGCCGAAGGGCAGGGCGGCGGCGCCGTCATCGCCGGTCGTGGTCAGGACGCAGGCCTTGCCGTCCCGAAGCGCGATGACCACGGCCGAAAGGCCGATGCGAACCCCCTGTTCGCCCATGGCTATTCGGTGTGCCAGGCGTCAGGGGCCGAGATAAGACCGACGGCCTCGGCCAGGACGCGGTAGCGCTCGAGATAGCGCTGCTGGGCGACCGGGGCGGGCAGGGGCTCGATGATCAGGTCATAGCCCGCCGGCGGGGCGCCGAAGATCTGCAGGCTCTCGGTCTTGTTGAAGCCGGCCAGCTGGGTGGCCTCGAAAAAGGCGCAGGCGCGGTCGGCCTTCTTGATCAGGGTCTTGATCGCGACCGGGTTCTTGGGTGGCAGGCCGAAGCGGACGTGGATGGCGCTCTCCAGCCGGGCCTCGAAGGCCTTGTAGTTGACGCCGAGCGCGGCCTTGAAGGGCGAGATCATGTCGCCGATCACATACTCCGAGGCGTCATGGAGCAGGGCGGCGAGGCGCCATTTGGGCTCCAGCCCCGGCTTGATGTAGGCGGCGATCTCCTCGACCACGCAGGAGTGCTGGGCGACGGAGAAGGCGTGCTCGCCGATCGTCTGGCCGTTCCAGCGGGCGACGCGGGCCAGGCCGTGGGCGATGTCCTCGATCTCGATGTCGAACGGCGACGGGTCGAGCAGGTCCAGTCGACGGCCGGACAGCATCCGCTGCCAGGCGCGGGGCGCTTTCGACGAGGAACGGGGTGCGGAAGCCAAGGCGTTATCCAGTTTCAATCGGCTGGATGTGGTGGAGCATCAGGCCGCTCTGATCAAGGGCGGCGGGGCGTCATCCCCGGCTTATTCGCCGACGTTCAGGGTCACGAGGTCCTTGGCATCCTCAAAGACGCGGCCGCCGTTGCGGTCGCGCGAGCGGACGGTGGCGACGACCAGAGGACCGCCGACGGGGCCCCGGGCTTCGTAGCCCACCCGGCGCCAGCCCTCGGCCGAGGCGCGGTTGTCGCTGAGCACCCAGCTGGCCCGGGTGGCGTCGCCGGACGCCACGGCGCGGACCTCGGCGGCGTTGTCGCGAGCGCGGACGCTGACGTTGTCGCCGTCCTCACCGCCCGAGCCCTCGATGTCGACGGTGTCGCCGTTGTCGCTGGCGTCGATGTGCAGGCCGCCGATGCGGACGCTGGCCTGATCGCCCCTGGTCTCGATCTGGACGCCCGGCAGGTTGACGCTGGCGTCCTCGCCCTCGGCGCGGATGTCCACGCCCGGCGCGCGGACCGTGGCCCGTTCGCCCGAGGCGTCGCGGCCGGCGTCGACCGTGGCGACGGCTTCGCCGGAGGCGCGGTTCAGGCCGGCGACCGCCAGCGGCAGGGAGGCGGACAGACGGTCCTCAAAGCCCTTGAGCACCTGCGGCGGGGTCTTGCCGTCCAGGGGGACGAGCTGGAGTGTCACCTCGGCGCCCTTGGGGCCGACATAGGTGCAGACCCGGCCCTCGTTCGTCGCCGAGCCCTTGCGGGTCAGCGAACCCAGGGTCTGCGGACATTGCAGGGCCTGGACGACATTCAGCACGCCCTTGGCGTCGTTGTCCTCGGTGCGGGTCGAGGTGATGTGCACGCCGCGTTCGTCGCAGGCCGCGGTGAGGGCGGCGACGGCGAAGACGGCGGGAATGATGACGGAACGCAGCGGCATGGTCCTGATCCTCAACTCACGGCCATCCTGCGCTCGGCAGGGGATGAATCCAGTGAAATCGCGGTAACCGGCGTGACCGAACCCGACCGGGCGTGTGGCGGCGTCATGAAGCGGAACTGTTTCGTCATCGATCCCCCCGGACCCTTGTCGACCAGACTGCACATGTTCGGCGGCGGCGTCACCCCGGAAGGGTCAGCTGCCCGGACGGCCGCCTTCGCGGCGGTTCAGGAAGGCGAGACGCTCGAACAGGTGCACGTCCTGCTCGTTCTTCAGCAGGGCGCCGTGGAGCGGCGGAATCAGCTTGTTGGGCGTCTTCTCGCGCAGGGTTTCGGCGTCGATGTCCTCGACCAGCAGCAGCTTGAGCCAGTCCAGAAGCTCCGAGGTCGAGGGCTTCTTCTTCAGGCCCGGCGTGTCGCGGATTTCGTAGAAGGTCTTGAGCGCCTCGGAGACGAGACGGCCCTTGATGCCGGGGAAGTGGACCTCGACGATGTCCTTCATCGTCTCGGCGTCCGGGAAGCGGATGTAGTGGAAGAAGCAGCGGCGCAGGAAGGCGTCGGGCAGCTCCTTCTCGTTGTTCGAGGTGATGACCACGACCGGGCGGATTTCGGCGCGGATCGTCTCGTCGATCTCCTGAACGTAGAACTCCATGCGGTCGAGTTCCTGCAGCAGGTCGTTGGGGAACTCGATGTCGGCCTTGTCGATCTCGTCGATCAGCAGGACGGGGCGGACGGGGGAGGTGAAGGCCTCCCACAGCTTGCCCTTCTTCAGATAGTTGCGGACGTCGTGGACCCGCTCGTCGCCCAGCTGGCTGTCGCGCAGGCGGCTGACGGCGTCGTATTCGTACAGGCCGTTGTGGGCCTTGGTGGTCGATTTGACGTGCCAAGTGATGAGCGGCGCGTTCAGGGCGCGGGCCATCTCGTAGGCCAGAACCGTCTTGCCGGTGCCGGGCTCACCCTTGATCAGCAGGGGACGCTCCAGCGCGACGGCGGCGTTGACCGCGATCTTGAGGTCGTCGGTGGCGATGTAGTTCGACGTGCCTTCAAAGCGGGACATGGCAGCTCCTGCGTAGTGTTTGAAAACGCCTAGCGAAGGCGGGAGCGGTTAACAACGATCATGTGGGGGAGGGAACACCGGAACCCTGTCCTCCCGAGGGATTCGGCGAAAAGTGCACTCAGAAAAAATGGAGTGCACATCGTGCACTTTTTCCCGTGAGGCGGGGGATGGGGTGCGGGGCTCAACGCCGGGGGAGGGCGTCGGGGCGCAAGGCCGGGATCGGGCGCGAGGCGCCGCGATGAGATTTCGTGTGTGGCGGAGTCAGCGTGCGCTCAACCCGGAAGGAGCATTGCGGACCGCGATGTCAAAGACCGGGGCGCAGTCTGACATGCCGATGCGTCAGATTTGGTCGTAGGGCTCTTGTCATCCCGGTCGAAGCGAAGCGGAGAGCCGGGACGGTGTGACAGTGTGGCCTGATCTCCCCTCCCCCTCGAGGGGAGGGCTTTGCAGAGAACAGATGCGCTCAAGCCCTCTCCCATCGGAAGAGGTCCAGGCCTACCCGCCCCGGCGGATCAGTTCGTCGGCCAGATCGGCGGTCAGGTAGCCGTCCGCGAGCCGTCCGTTGGCGATCTGCCAGCGGCGCAGGGCGGCGCGGGTGTTGGCGCCGATGACGCCGTCGACGCCCCGGGTGTCGTAGCCGAGGTTGGTAAGGGCCTGCTGCGCGCCGATGCGCTGTTCCCGCGACAGCGGGGCGTCGTTCGGCCAGGCCTTGCTGAGCGCGGGCTTGCCCTGGATGCCGTCGGCGGTCATGCCGATGGCGAGGGCGTAGCTGACCGAGTTGTTGTAGGCGCGGATCACATAGTGGTTCGGCAGGGCCAGGAAGGCCGGGCCGCGCGCGCCTTGCGGCAGCAGGATGGCGGCTTCCTCGGCCGCTTCGGCGGCGTTGGGCTGGCCGCCGCCCGGCAGGGTGACGCCCTTCGCGGCCCAGTAGCGCCAGTTGTGTTTCGGCCCCTCGGCCTCGGCGTAGTCGAAGCCGGCGGGCAGGGTGACTTCGTAACCCCAGGTCTGGCCGCGCTTCCAGCCGGCTTGTGCCAGCAGGTTGGCGGCGGAGGCGAGCGCGTCGGCGTCATCACCCCAGATATCGACGATGCCGTCGTTGTCCTGATCGACGCCCAGACGCAGATAGTTGTCCGGCATGAACTGGGTCTGGCCCATGGCGCCGGCCCAACTGCCCTTCAGACCCGCGCGGGCGCGACGGCCGTCGACCACGATGTCGAGCGCGTGCTTCAGCTGGCCCTCGGCCCAGTCGCGGCGGCGGCCGTCAAACGCCAAGGTCGCCAGCGAGCGGATGACGTCCTGATTGCCCTGCACCTGACCGAAGGAGGACTCCTGGGCCCAGATGCCGACGAGGATTTCCGAGGGGACCCCGTAACGCTGCACCACGTCCCACGGCACGCGGTCGATCCGCTGGCGCGCCTGGGCGATGCGGGTGGGGGTGACGGCGTTCTGGACATAGGCGCCGGCGGGGCGGCTGAACTCGGGCTGGTTGCGATCCAGCCGGATGACGGAGGCGTCCGGGGTCAGTCCGGCCAGTTCACGCTCGTACTGCGCACGGCGCACGCCGCCGTGACGGGCCAGGAAGCCCTGTTTCCAGCCCTCGAACCCGGCCTGATCCACGACAGGCGCGGCAGGCTGTTCCGGCGTCGGCGCGGGGGCGGGCGCGGGCTGTTCGGCGGGCGCGGGCGTCGGCGTGACCGGCGGCGCTTCGGGCAGCATGGGCGCGCAGGCGGCGACGGTTCCCAAAAGGAGGAGGCGGAGGCTGATACGCATGATCAAGAGTCTAGTGTCCCCACGAGCGACGCCCTCATAACAAGTGCGCGAGTCGCCGCTTTCGCCATAAAGCGCCCGGATGGAGAAAGCGTTGCCGTGTCCTTCCCCATTCAGCGTCATTAACCGTTTTTCTTTTTGGTATGGTGACCGTGGCGGGCTTAGGAAACGCTGTCCTCTGATACGGCCTGGTGGCGGAGGGGCTACGCGGCGGAGGTGCAACTCCGCAGACCCTCCGTTCAACTCGGAGGCCAGGCCTCCAGCGCAGAGCGATGGTCATTCTTTGGAAGGGCGCTATCGCTCGCCGCGCGGCGGCTCGCTGCTTGAGCGCGGATTGCGCATTTCAGTGTCAGTGCGTGGGGGCGAGATGTCCGGGCAACGACATCTTCGACGCCGGTGCAGCGGGGTCGGGAATGCAGACGTCGGCTCAGCTGAATTTTCGCTATCGTGCGTTTTCCGGTCGTCCCGTCTGTCTCAACGGGGCAGGCCGTCGAGTTTGGCGGCGCCGAAAGTCAAAAGGCCGCCGACGAGCAGGAGGACCACAGCGGCGGCCGAGGCCCAGATCGTGTCTGACCTTTCAGCCACCCACCGGAAGGCGAGTACGGTCAGGGCAAGGGTCAGGCCGCCGAAGTAGGCATACCGAATCCAGATCGAACGATAGAGACCGAACAGGCAGACGCCGACGATGAGCAGGCCGATCAGGATTGCGGGAAGGGGGTGCCAGTTCTGGCCGTCAATCAGGGCCGCCCCGGCCTTCCACGCCAACCAAAGGATGGGGGTGAAAGGGGCGACGAGAAACAGCATGGCGCCGAGAGCTTCGCTGTCGGCTTCCTGCTGGGTTTTCACGGTTCCGAGGTGGTTGCCGTTCTTGTCGTAGAGATTGTTGGCCATGGGGGTCCTTCCGGGACGGAGGAGATGACGCAATCGGCGTTCCGTCAATCGGGCGAGCCGTTGCGAGAAGTCCGGTTGACCTCTCCACGACTCCTCTCTATACGCACCGCTCCGCCGCAGGTCCGCCCGCGGCTTTTCTGTTTTGATTTGCCCAGGACGTACGACCATGAAGGTCCGTAGCTCGCTCAAGTCGCTGAAGACCCGCCACCGCGACTGCAAGGTCGTGCGCCGCAAGGGCAAGGTGTACGTGATCAACAAGACCGACCCGCGCTTCAAAGCGAAGCAAGGCTAAGAACGCTTTTTGCGCTAACGCAGGCGACGCGGTCGCCTGTAGTTCCAGTGCGAAGACCGGGTTATCGAAAGGGCTGCGGATTTCGTCCGCAGCCTTTTTCGCGTCCGACGTTGAGTCGCGCGCGGGGACGTGGTTAGCACCCGGATCAAGTGCGCTCCCCGCCGCCTTCGGGCGAGGCGAGGGCCGGTTCCCCTTCTACGGAGTTCTCCCATGGCCGATGACGCCACCTTCGACTCGTCGCCCGACGTCCTGACCGCCACCGCCCAGGGCCGCCTGCGCTCGATCATCGAGCGTCTGGAGCGTCTGGAAGAGGACAAGCAGGCCGTCATGACCGACATGAAGGAGGTCTTCGCCGAGGCCAAGGGCGAGGGTTATGACGTCAAGGTGCTGCGCAAGGTCATCCGCATCCGCAAGCAGGACAAGGCCAAGCGTCAGGAAGAGGAAGCGATCCTGGACCTGTATCTGTCGGCTCTCGGCGAGGTCTGACTTTTGAGGGATTAGGGGGCTAGGGATTAGGGATTAGGCGGATCGCGGGTCGCTTTGGCGTCAGCGGAACGCTCACCCTACTAATCCCTAGTCCCTAGCCCCCAATCCCTTCCGAGACCGGCGATGAAGCGGAAACCCCCGCCCAGCCCCTTTGAAGCCCAGCGCAAGGCCGCGCAGCGGGCGGCGCTGAACGCCCTGAAACGCGCCCGCCGCTCGGCAGAGCAGGCGGGCGTTTCGCTGTCTGAATGGGAGGGTGAGTTCCTGGACTCGGTCTCGGAGCGGGTGAAGACCCACGGCCGCGCCTTCGGCGACCCCGAACTGGGCGCGCCCGGTCAGGCCCTGTCAGCCATGCAGGGCCGCAAGTTGAAGGAGATCACCGCCAAGGCCAAGGGCGAGGAGCCGAAGCGGCGGTGGGGGAATAAGGGGGATTAGGGAGTAGGGATTAGGGATTAGCCAGATCAGTCCGGTACTGACGCCGGAGCGACCCGCAAGCCACCTAATCCCTAGTCCCCAATCCCTAATCCCTCAGAAGATGATCTTGCGCAGCGTCAGGCTGATCACCCGGCCTTGCGGGTCCAGGTAGTCCGACTGGTAGTTCAGCGGCAGGTCGCCGGTGGAGGTCGAGACCTCCGGGCGGCTGTCGAACAGGTTCTGGATGCCGAACTGGATGCGCGTACCCTTCAGGATCGGGTATTTGGCGACCCATTCGGTGCGCTGGTTCAGGTCCATGAACAGGTTCAGGTTCACCGTCGTCCGGTCGGCGAAGGTGATGTCCGGACCCGTGCCGCCGTTGACGGTGGTGCCCTCGCGCCAGGTGGCGAACATGAAGCCGCCGAAGCCGTTGCGGAAGACGCCCGACATCAGCTGGAACTCGTTACGCGGGCTGCCGCCGTTGGCCGAGGTCGCGCCGCCGTCCAGCATGTCGATGATCGGCAGGCCGTCAGCGATGGTGATCTCGTCCTGCAGACGCACGGTGTGGAACAGCGAGATGTTCCAGCGACCCTGACCGGGCTGCATGGCCGGACCGCGGCCACGACCGCCGCCGCCGCCCATGCGGACTTCCATGCGCGGACCGCCGCCGCCACCGCCGCCGCCGCCTTCAACGCGGAAGGTGCCGCCGCCGCCGGGCGGACGCGGGCCGCCGGGCATGCCGGGCAGGGGCGTCTGGCTGGCCGCCGCGTTCGGGGTGCCGAAGGCGCGCGAGTAGTTGACGCCGGTGCGGATGTCCTGACGCTCGTACTTGTCGAAATTCAGCGGGCGGGCATCGATGGACAGCAGGTTGCCGTCGCCGTCGCGGACGAAGCGGCCCGGCAGGGCGGCCTCGAGATCCGGGGTGATGGTCGGGAAGGCGGCCAGATAGTCGTCGGTGCGGCTGTAGGTCCAGGTGGACTGGATCGACAGGTCCTGACCGTTGATCGGACGCCAGGTGCCGCCCACGCGCCAGACGTGGCGGTTGTCGGACTCGAGGTTGGGGTTGCCGCCGGTGATCTGGGTGACCAGCACGGTCTGGCCGGTGGCGAAGTCGAACACCGGCACATTCAGGTTCGAGATGACCGGATCGTTCAGCTGGCTGATGCTGGGCGCGCCCTGTTCGTCGGCGTAGCTGACGAGGAAGGACAGGGGCTCGATCGGCGACCAGTTCATACCGATGTTGAAGCTGGACAGGCCGCCGAAGTCGGACAGGTCCTCGTAGCCGACGGTGGCGTTGACCGACAGGTCGCCCAGCATCGGCAGGGTTCCGGTGCGGCGGCTGGCGATCGGGAAGTTGAAGGTGCCCTGACCGTTGAAACGGTCGCGTGACTGCGAACGGTCGGTCGTGACGCCCAGACGGGTGCTGGTCGAATCCAGCGAGCGGGTGTCGGCGCCGAATTTGAAGGTCGAGGAGATGCTGCCGGCGGGCAGGTCATAGATGTCGCCGTTCAGCACGACTTCGGCGCTGAGCAGTTCCGAGACCGAGTTGGCGGTGTCGTTCGGCGTGCGGGTGAAGTCCGACGGGTTCAGCGCGGCGAACGGGTTGGCCGTGGGATCGTCGGCGTCCAGACGCGACTGGAACAGGGCCGAGGTATAGCCTCGGCCGGTGGTGGTGTCGGTCTCGGTGCGCTCGTAGCTGCCGGTGGCGGTCCAGCGCCAGTCGTCGCCGATGAAGCCGTCCGCCACGACGCCCAGCTTGCCGGCGAGGGAGTCGGTCTGACGGCGCAGGGAGGCGGCGTCGTCGATGTAGCGGTGCACCAGCACGTCGTCCGAGAAGGGCGAGAAGCTGTTGGTCTCCGGCAGGTTCAGGCTGACGCCTGGCAGGCCGTTGAAGCTGCGGCTGGAATTGTCGTCCAGGCTGCCGCTGATGGTCAGCTGGGTGGTGCTGTTCAGGTCGCGCTTGATGGTGCCGCGAACGGTGGAGCGCTCGCTTTCCGACAGCAGGGTGCGATAGGCGCCCAGGTCGTCGGTGCGGATGCCGTCGGCGGCAGCGGCGATGAAGTCGGCCAGGGTCGGGGTGGTGGTCCCGCCGGGAACGGGCGAGGTGGTGGACGTGCCCAGCGCCGGGTCGATCGGATCGCCGAACGGGCTGCTGGTGACGTTGCCGATCAGGTCATAGGGCGTCGAGCCCGGGTCGCGGACGATGTCGCGCTCGGATTCGAACAGCGGGGTCGAACGTTCGTACTCGGCGTCCATGGACCAGCGGTTCGAGCCGCTGATGCGCAGGACGTTGCCCTCGATCTCGGTGGTGGTGCGGCCGCCCTGGCTGGGCCCGCGGGCGGTCAGTTCGCCGGTGTACGAGTTGAAATTGGCCTTCAGGACGAAGTTCACGACGCGCTGCTCGGCGCGGTAGCCGAACTGCAGGGCGACCTGTTCGGGCAGGATTTCCGTGCGCTCAATGGCCTCGGTCGGGATGCCCTGGATTTCCTGGAAGCCCGAGATGCGGCGGCCGTTGACGAGGAAGACCGGCTGCAGGTCGGTGCGACCGCTGGAACTGCGGGTCAGCGGCTCCAGATAGGTCATCAGCTCAGCGATGTTCGACGCGCCGTAGGCCTGGATCTGGCTGGCGTCGAGGGTGACGTCGGCCGGGATGTCCGTATCAACGCTGCCGCGCGGACGGGAGCCGGACACCGACACCGTGCCGAGGTCGTAGGCGCTGTCGTCCGCATCGTCCGCGGTCGTGGTCGGGGTGGTCGCCGGAGCCGGTTGTTGCTGCGGGGGCGTCTGGGGCGGGGGCGGCGCGGTTTGAATCACGCCGGCCATCAGGCCGGACAACGCAGTGGTCACAAGCAGCATACGAAAAGCCTCGGGGGAGGTGATGAAGACAGAGCAGCAAACGTGCGACGCGCGTGTTTCCGTCGCATTTCAGCGATGAAACCAAAAGTTGCCGGTCGAGCCGCGTTCTCTGTCTTTTGCGGGCGTCGGGTGCGCAGGCCAATGAACTTTCGTTCAGACTTGGGACTTCCCGAAGGCGTTGCCGATATGCAGCACTGTCCGGCGGTCAGCCCGCGTCCTTCAGCGCCCCTTCCAGCCCCTGTTCACGCACCTTGCGGTAGAGGGTCGAGCGGCCGATGCCGAGGCGGCGGGCGATCTCTGACATATGGCCTGCATAGACCTCGATGGCGTGCTGGATCAGGTCCCGTTCGATCTCCTCCAGCGTCCGCAGGTGGCCCCGGTCATCGAGGATGCGGATCGGGGTGTCCGGCAGGGGCGGCAGGTCGATGTCGGAGAGATGGGATTGCGGGTTGTCCAGCAACCCCTCCGTCTCGTCGCTGTCGCGCCGATCCACCTCCCCCAAGGGGGAGGAAATGCCCGAGATGGCGGGGAAGTCGTGCGGCTGAAGGAAGGGGGCGTCGGCCAGGATGATGGCGCGATAGACCGCGTTCTCCAGCTGGCGGACATTGCCGGGCCAGTCAAAGGCGCTGAGCAGGGCGGCGGTGGCGGGAGAGACGCCCGCGACGCGCTTGCCTTCCTCGACATTGAAGCGGGCGATGAAGTGGTCGATCAGGGCCGGAATGTCCTCGCGACGCTCACGCAGGGCCGGGGCCTCGATGGGGAAGACGTTCAGGCGATAGAACAGGTCCTCGCGGAAACGACCGTCGCGCACCTGTTCGGCCAGATCGCGGTTGGTCGCCGAGACGATGCGGACATCGACCTTCACCGGGCGCTTGGAGCCGACCGGGTCGATCTCGCCCTCCTGAAGGGCGCGCAGCAACTTGACCTGCATGTCCAGCGGCAGTTCGCCGATCTCGTCCAGGAAAAGGGTGCCGCCCGACGCCTCGGCGAACTTGCCCAGATGCTTGTCGGTGGCGCCGGTGAAGCTGCCCTTCTCGTGGCCGAACAGGATCGACTCGACGAGGTTGGCGGGCAGGGCGCCGCAGTTCACGGCCACGAAGGGCTTGCCGCTGCGGTCGCTGGCGCCGTGCAGGGCGCGGGCGATGACTTCCTTGCCGACGCCGCTTTCGCCGGTGATCAGGACCGGAATGCCGGATCGGGCGGCGCGAGCCCCCAGCGACTTGACCATGCGCATCGGCGGGCTGTCGCCGACCAGATCATCGAAGGAGGTGCGGCCGCCGTGGTGCTTCTTCAGGCGGCCGACTTCTGCGGTCAACTGGGTCAGCTGCAGGGCGTTGCGGACACCGACCAGAAGGCGTTCGGCGGAAACGGGTTTGACGAAGAAGTCCTGCGCGCCGGCCTGCATGGCCTTCACGACGGCATCGACGCCGCCGTTGGCGGTCAGGACGATGACCGGGGTGGTCACGCCCGCGGTGCGGATTTCGGCCAGGGCCTCCATGCCGCTCATGCCCGGCATGACCATGTCCAGCAGAACGACGTCGGCCCCGCCGCCCCTGGTCAGGCGGTCGATGGCCTGACCGCCGCCCTCGGCATGGACGACCATATAACCCTCGCGCTCCAGCACGGCCTGAGCGAGGCGGCGCTGGGTCGGATCATCGTCCACGACAAGTACGGTCTTCGCCATGCGAACGGCCCCTGTTCCATCACGTCCCGGCCGGCTCTCAATGGTGGAGCTGGCTCATTCCGGGACGTTTTAGCCGCCACAAGGTGAAGATCAGGTGGTCGGGCAGGGTGAACGAGGTGTTAGGGCGCGGGCGTCGCGGTCACCGTAACCGGGGCAGGGGCCGTCGCGCCGGCGGGGGACGGCGTGCAGCGGATGTCCTGCTCCAGTTGGGGCGCCACGGCCGGGCCGTCGCCGAAAGAGAGCGCGGGCCAGCGGGGTTCGGCGATCCGCACGCCCCCCTGCTTCAGCCGCTCCCGTGCATCCTCGCGACGGCCTCCGACGCAACGCAGGTGCGGATAGGCGCCCTGACGGGTCCAGACGCCATCACTGTTCCGGGCCCACAGATCGACGGAGAACGATCTGGCGATGAGCACTTCCATGACGTTGTCACCGTTCAGGTCGATTGCGCGTGCGACGCAGATGCCCTGGCCCACGCAATCATACCGGTCGTCACCAGAACGGACCTCGGTGACGAAGTCCGCCGGCAGCGGCGACCCGACGACCTCAAACACCGGAATACGATCCGGTTCGCCTTCGTCCCGCAAGTCCCACCGGTTCTTGATGGCGATGACCTGTCTGGCGCGTTGGGCGATGTCGGGGGCGGCAGAGCGGGTCAGGCGTTCCAGCGCGGCCTCGCCGGCCTTGCCGCTTTCAAAGCGCAGGAAGCGGAAGTCGAACTGATCCGGCTTGACGGCGCCGCGCTCCAGCCGGGCGACCTGATCGGCGACGGACAGGCGGGCCGGGTCGGCGACGGGGCTGAACAGGGCGAGGATGACCGCGATGGCCAGAACGGCAGTCAGGACGTTGGTGCGCTCCAGCGGCTGCATCCAGTCGGCGCCCTTTCTCCAGAAGGGCCGGAGGGCGGCATAGCCGTAGCCTGCGGCATAGGCGGCGCCGATGATGGCGCAGGCGACGGCTATGATCCTGTCCGGCGTCAGGCCGTGCTGGCCGATGCGCAGGGCCAGACCCCAGAAGGCGAGAATGACGAGCGGCGTCAGCAGGACGGCGGCGACCCGCACGGCCCAGCGCAGGACCAGCGGCGGCAGGTTGTCTTCGCGTCCGTCCTGATAGGCGGTGTTGATGAGAATGATGAGGGCGGCGGCGGCCGAGAGCACGAGGGCGGTGGCGCTGCCGGTGTCCCAGAGGCGGTCCAGACCGGTGAAGGGCAGGGCGGCGAGGAAGCCGGCCGCCAGCACGGTCATGAGGAGCAGCAGCCACGACAGCAGCATCAGGGCGACGCTGCGCACGCCCCGGATCAGGCCGTCGCGCACATCGGTCAGATGGACGGCGACCGAGAACATCAGGGTGGTGACCGGGATGGAGAACCAAGGCTGGTCGATCAGGTCCTGCAGGAAGTCGAGCCCGATCACCTTGAACAGGGCCGAGCCGAGGAAAAGCAGGATCCAGAAAGCGCCGGTGAAGCCGACGGACAGGGCCAACTGAACTCCGGCTTTCCATGCCGTGTCGAAATAGGTGGGGAAGGCGGCGATCCATTTCCGCTCCAGATCCGCGGGCAGGATCAGATGATGGCCGATGAACAGGGCCGCCGCGGCGAACAGGGGCATGGGCCAGGGGAGGAAGGGCGGTCGGCTGCGCGGACCGTACTCGGTCATCGACTGCGCCGCGGCGCCGTGCCAGCCGAGCAGGGCGAGGAAGGCAGTCGCACCGATAATCCAGAGCAGCAGGGTACGGACACGCATCCGCCCGGCGCCGGCCAGCAGCAGGACAGGAACCATGACCAGGATCATCGCCAGCGGCCCGAACAGCTCCGGCACGGTGGCGGGCCAATCCAGCCGGGGGTCACCGTAGTCACTGATCCGGGCGGAGCGGTACAGCAGCCATAGCGCCAGCCCCTGCGCCAGGCCGACCGCCAGCCGGAAACCGGCCAGCGCGGGCGTGCCGCCGCGGCCCAGACTGTCGCGGCCGGTGGCTTCGATGGTTTCGGTCATGCGGATCCCCTGCCGTCAGGCCGACGACACTGCCCCGGTTCGCGAGGGCTGTCGTGAGGATTTCCTGTGCAGATGGCCTGCATGCGCGTGGGCGCTTGAGTTTGCGGCGATTGCGTGTATAGAGCGCGCCTTCTCCGTCGCAGCCTTCGGGACGCGGCGGTCCTGTCCGAGAACTTCGGGGCGTGGGGGCCACCCACCGCCGTAACTGTCAGAGAGCCCTCTGACGCCGTGGGGAGATGGGGATGCAGACGATCGCCGTCACCCGGAAACGGGGGCACGGGGTTTGAGCTTCCTTCGGACAATACGACCGGCCTGAACGTCTCGCAGCGATGCGCGGCGCTTTGGCCATACGTTTCCGGGAATAAGCCCGGGGACGAATACCAAGACTGGAGACCGCAATGGACCGCGCACAAAAAGCCGAGTCGATCGAATCGCTGAAAAGCGTTTTCGCCGACGCGGGCGCCGTGGTCGTGACCCACAACCTGGGTCTGACCGTTGCGGAAATGGAAGATCTGCGTGGCCGTCTTCGTAAAGAAGGCGCCGCGTTCAAGGTGGTCAAGAACCGCCTGGCGCTGAAGGCGCTCGAAGCCGCTGAAGGCAGCGATTACCACGGCCTGTTCAAGGGTCCGGTGGGCATCGCCTATGCCGACGACGCGGTGACGGCCGCCAAGGTCACCGCCGAATTCGCCAAGGGCAACGACAAGTTCGTCGTTCTGGGCGGCTTCATGGGTGACAAGGTTCTGGACGCGAAGGGCGTGGAGGTTCTCTCCAAACTGCCGTCGCTGGATCAGATCCGCGCGTCGTTCCTCGGCCTGCTCAACACGCCCGCGACCCGTATCGCCGGCATCACGCAAGCCCCGGCTGCCCAACTGGCCCGCGTTTTCAACGCCTACGCCACGAAGGACGCCGCGTAAGCGGAACCGCCTCTTTCATCTCTGCAAACTCTCTACTGAACCTCATCCTACCGAAGGAAATACCCCATGGCTGATCTCGCCAAAATCGTTGAAGACCTGTCGGCTCTGACCGTCCTGGAAGCCGCTGAACTGTCGAAGCTGCTGGAAGAAAAGTGGGGCGTGAGCGCCGCTGCTCCGGTCGCCGTCGCCGCTGTGGCCGCCGGTGGTGGTGAAGCCGCTCCGGCCGGCGAAGAGCAAACCGAGTTCACCGTTGTCCTGATCGACGGCGGCGACAAGAAGATCAACGTGATCAAGGAAGTCCGCGGCGTCCGTTCGGACCTGGGTCTGAAGGAAGCCAAGGACCTGGTCGAAGGCGCTCCGCAGAACGTCGTCGAGAACGTCTCGAAGCAGACCGCCGAAGAAATCAAGAAGAAGCTGGAAGAAGCCGGCGCCAAGATCCAGATCAAGTAATCTGGCTTACGGCGTGTCGCCCCTAGGGGCGGCGGCTTGAACAGTTGAGCGGGCCGGAGGGAAACCTCCGGCCCGTTTTCTTTTGGGCGAGGTGATGGTCGGCAGCTGGATCCGCTGACGAGACCGGTTCTGTCTTCAGCGGGTGCGCGGCCTGAAGATGTCGGCCAGACGGTCGCGCGTGCCCTCGATGCGGACCAGACGCGGGTAGCGCAGGCCGCCGTGATAGTCGAAGTCGACCGTGCGGAACTCGTCGCCGCGTTTCAGGACAAGCCGGATCGGGTCCGGGCTGGTCTTCGCGGCGGTGACCGCGGCGCGCAGGGCGTCGGCGGAACCGACCCGGTCGCCGACGGCCATCAGTTCCCAGCCCGCGCCGAGGCCCTGATCAAAGGCCAGCGAACCCCAGCGGACCCCGGTGATGCGCGTGCCCGACAGGCTGAAGCCCAGCGAGTACTGGAAGTCCCCGGCCCAGCCGCCCAGCATGCGCTTTTCGACGGGCGTCAGGCTGTCGACCCAGGTCAGGCGCCAGCCCGCGCGTTCGATGCCGTCCAGCGGCGCCTTGGCGTCCGGGCCGACCGCGTCCAGGCGGGTGCGCAGGAAGGTGGCCCAGTCGTGCGGGTGCACGGCGTTCAGGGCCGCGACCACGTCGTCGAAGGTGTAGGGGCGGGCCTCCCAGACACCGTCCTCGACGCCGAAGAAGGCCTTGGCGAAGTCATCCAGCGACTTGCGCTCGTTGGTCTCGGAGCGGATCAGGGTGTCGGCGTCCAGCCAGATCAGCAGGGCCTCGCGGTAGTAGTCGCCCGTGTCGCGCATCCACGACGACCAGGGATTGGTCGTGCGGTAGCCCAGCAGGTTGTGATTGGTGGTGTCCTGCAGCGCGCGCCACTGACGGCCCGGCTGCTGGTCATAGAAACCGGCGACCTCGGCGAGGTTGATGACGGCCTCCTCGACGGTGCCGAGACCCGAGCGCGGGGTCAGGACATCGCCCCAGTACTCGGTCTGGCCTTCATAGACCCACATCAGGGTGTTCTGGGTGGGGAGGTTCAGGTTGGCGACGTATTCGTCGGACGGACGCCGGAACTTGCCGTTCCAGCTGTGGACGTACTCGTGCGGCAGCAGGCCGCGCGCGCCGTAGGCCGGGTTGGGGCTGGAGAAGTAGTTGGGGGCCGCCGTGTTCTCGGACGAGCGATGGTGCTCCAGCCCGATGCCGCCGAGCTGGCTGGTCATGGCGAACAGGAACTCATAGCGGTCGTAGTGGCGGGCGCCGAACAGACGGTCGGCCTGATCGACCAGCGCCTCGTATTTCGCGATCCACTCGGGCGTGATGTTGATCGAGGCGGCGGTGTCGCCGACCAGATTCAGATGCACCGGCGAACGGCCGCCCGGGTCGATGTCCACGCGGCGATAGTAACGGCCCGCGAACATCGGGCTGTCGGCCAGATGCTCCAGATTGATCGGGGCGAAGGTGGCCACGTCGCCCTCGCGGCCCGTCGTGTCCAGAGCCACGCCGTAGCCCCAGCCCGAAGGCAGCACGACCGAAGGGGCGAAGGTGATGCGGCTGTGGTTGTAGCCCGCCGGATAGAGCAGGGCCTTCTCCCACTGCAGGTTCACGATGTCCTGCGTCATGACCACACGCCAGGTGGCGTTGTCCGGCTGGGTCAGCCACTCGAACGAGACCTCGATGGACGCCACGCCCGCCGGGATGTCGAGGTGGAAGGCGTGGGGATCGACGGTGTCACGCACCCACTCGATCCGCCGGCCGTTCCCGGTGACGGTCAGGCCCGAGATCAGCTGGATCGGGCCGGTGTCGGCGTGGTTGCCCGGAATGAATTTCGGATATTGCAGCACCAGATGACCCGCCGAGACCGGGATGGTCTGGTGGGTGCGGATGACCTTGTGGTCCAGGTCCGTCAGATCGACACGGATGCCGATGACGCCGGGATAGTCGCGATCCTGCGGCGCGGGGATCGGGGGCAGGGCGTGCGGCAGGCTGGTCGGCGCGGGCAGGGGCGCATGGGCCTGCGAGGCCGGAACGGTCTGGGCCACGGCGGGCAGGGCCACGGAGGCGAGCAGCAGGGCGAGGGCGGCGGGCTTGATCATGTCGGGCTTGCTCGAAATCAGCGGCGGCGCGGGCTGAGGATGTCGCCCAGCCGGTCAGGGGTTCCCTCGATCCGCTCGAGGTGCGGGTAGCGAAGGCCGTCGTGGTAGTCGAATTCGATGGTGCGGAAGCGATCGCCGCGCTTCAGCATCATCTGGATCGGCGTCGCATTGCCCTTGGAGGCGGTGATGGCCTCGGCGATGGCGGCGGCGTTGGCCGTGCGGCCGTTGACCGCGACGACTTCCCAGCCCGAGGTCAGGCCGGCCTGGAAGGCGGGCGAGCCCCAGCGGACGCCGGTGACGCGGTTCGAACTGTTTAGCGACAGGCCCAGCGAGTACTGGAAGTCCACCCGGCCCAGTTCCGTGTTCAGGGCGCGGGAATAGGCGTTGGGCGCCTCACGCCAGACAAGGCGGTAGCCGCCACGCTCGATCCCGGCCAGCGGCCCGTGGGCCTCGGGGCCGACAGCGTCCAGCCGCTCGCGCAGGAAGGCGCTCCAGTCGTTGCGCTCGACCCCGTTGAGGGTCGTGGTGACGTCGGTGAAAGTATAGGGCGCGGGATCCCAGTTGCCGTCCTGAACGCCGAAGAAGGCGCGGGCGAAGTCGTCCAGCGAGCGACGGCCGCCGGACTGCTCGCGGATCAGGGTGTCGGCGTCCAGCCAGATCATGGCGCCTTCACGATAGTAGTCCTCGCTACGCTGGCGGCTGGGCCAGGGCTGGGGACGTCGCTGGGCGATGATCGGATCGTTGGTGGTGTCCTGCATGGCCCGCCATTCGCGGCCCGGATTGCCGTCGGCGTAGGTGGCGGCGGTGTTGGCGAACACATCCAGCGCCTGCTGTTTGGTCATCAGGCCGGCGCGCGTGGTCAGGATCAGGCCCCAGTACTGGGTCTGGCCCTCATAGACCCAGAGCAGGGAGTTCTGCAGCGGCTCGTTCAGGGTCGGAGTCAACTGGTCCGCCGGACGGCGCCATTTGCCGTTCCAGCTGTGGGTGTACTCGTGACCCAGCAGGTCACGGTCCGCCAGGGTGCCGGTCGCATCGGTGAAATATTTGGTGTCGACGCTGTTCTCGGACGAGCGCTGGTGCTCCAGCCCGATGCCGCCCAGTCGGTCGGTGACCGCCAGCAGGAAGTCGTAGTGGTTGAAGTGGCGCGCGCCGAACAGGCGGTCGGCCTGACGGACCAGTTCGCGGTGCTGGGCGATGTGGGTGTCGGTGGCGGCCAGCTGTTCGGCGCTGTCGGCGACGACGTTCAGGCGCACCGGCGAGCGGCCGCCCGGATCAAGGTCGATCTGACGGTAGTGCAGGCCCGCGAACAGGGGGCTGTCGGCGAAATGCTCCAGAGTGATCGGGGCGAACACCGCCACGCCGTTCTGGAACGAGCGCGTGTCCAGAGCCGTGCCGTACTGCCAACCCGCGGGCAGGCGCAGGGTCGGCTCGAAGGTGATCCGGCGCGCGTAGTAGCCCGCCGGATAGAGCAGGGCCTTCTCCCACTGGATGTTCAGCATCTCGTCGGTGATGACGACGCGGCCCTGCGCGCCGTCGATGGGCGTCAGCCACTTGAAGGAAACCTCCACCGCCGGGACGCCCGCCGGAACATCAACCTGGAAGGCCGTGGTCTGGACCGTGTTGCGCACCCAGCGCAGGGGCTGGCCGTTGGCGGTGATCTGCAGGTCGGAGATGTCGTCTACCGGGCCGACCGGGCCATGGTTGCCCGGGATCCACTCGGGATACAGCAGGACCAGCGGACCCGGCGCCGCGACCGGGATGGTCTGTTTGATCGAGACGATGCGCCGGTCGATGTCGGTGGCGTCCACCTCGATGCCGATCACGCCGGGATAGGGGGCGTCGCGCGGCGTGGGTATCGGGGCCAGGGCGACCGGCAGGGCGGGCGTGCCGACCTGGGCCAGAGCGGGAGCGGACCCGAACAGCAGCGCCGCGGCGCAGGCGGAGACGAGCAGGCGGGCGGACGGACGCATCATGGGACTCGCAGGCAAGGCAAACCGGGGCGTGCAGATCACGCCGGGCCGGGGCGGCGGTCAACCCGGCGCGACTGATACAGTATTACAATCCTGTCATCTCGGGGTGGCGAGGGCGGCCAGAAGGGCGGCGTGGAAGACCTCCGGCGCCTGACCCTGCGGCGAATGGCCGAGATCAGGGAAGGCGATCAACCGGGCTTCCGGAATGGCGTCGACCGCGCGGCGGCCGAGCAGGTCGTAGCGGCCCGGTCGGGCCCGCACCTCCGGCGCGGCGCGGGGAGCAGGCCGGCGATGAGGAGGGGGCGGAGCGTGTACGGCCTCTCGGGGAGATCGGGCGATGAACGCCCGGCCGCTCGAGCTCAGGACGCCGGTTTTACTTCGAGCAGTTCGACGGTGAACAACAGGGTCGAGTTCGGAGGCAATTCGCCGCCGCCGACCCAGCGCTCGCCGTAGCCGATGGAGGCGGGAATGACGAACTCGAACTTTTCGCCCTCGCGCATCAAGGCCACGCCCTCGGTCCAGCCCTTGATGACCCGGTTCAGGGGGAACTCGGCGGGTTCGTTGCGGTCATAGCTGCTGTCGAACTGGCGACCGTCAATGAAGGTCCCGCGATAGTGGACCCTGACCGTGTCGGTCGAGGTCGGCTGACGGCCGTTCGGTTTCGCGCGGCCGATGCGGCGGTATTGGAGGCCGCTTTCGGTGGTCGTCCAGCCGCGACGGGCGCCGTTCCACGCCAGATAGGCGGCGTTGCCCTGGGTCCAGCCCTCGAGAGTGCCCGTGCCGACCGCGACAGGCGCGGGCGTCGGCGGCGTCGAGGCGCAGGCGGCGAGGGTCAGGGCGGCGGCGGAGGCGATCAGGAAGCGCTTCATGACGGTGACGCTAGCCGGAGTTGGCGGGGACGGGAAGAGACCCCATATCTGCCCGTGACGACGAGCGATGCGGGAAGAGCAAGCCGAATTCCGGCTCTGCCCCAAGATTTTCCACAGCGACCTTTATTTCGCCGTCAAAGCGAGTATATCAGCCCGTTCCGCTAACTCCGTAATGAGTCCGCGCGAAAGCGCCGAGGCCCGGTTTGTCGCCCTCCGACCGGTGCGAAGGCGCGCTCCTCCCCAAGGGAGCCGTACAATTCAGGTGTCCTGGGACCGCAAGGCCCGAGGGTGGACGCCGAAACCGATCGTCACGGATCGCCAGCCGGCGGCCCGTGGCTGCTGCATTTGAAACGAGCTGCCCGGCTCGTATTGGGAAGACAGAATGGCCAAGTCCAAAGCGGAACTCACCGTCTCCGGTCAGTTCCTCACCGCCACCTCGTTCACCGGCAAGAAGCGCATCCGTCACTCGTTCGGTCGCATCCCGGAAGCGGTGCAGATGCCGAACCTGATCGAGGTTCAGCGCGCGTCCTACGAACAGTTCCTTCAGCGCGAGAGCCGTCCGGGCCTGCGCACCGATGAGGGGATCGAGGCGGTCTTCAAGTCGGTCTTCCCGATCAAGGACTTCAACGAACGCGCCATCCTTGAATACGTCTCGTATGAATTCGAAGACCCGAAGTACGACGTCGAGGAGTGCATCCAGCGCGACATGACCTACGCCGCGCCGCTGAAGGTGAAGCTGCGCCTGATCGTGTTCGAGATGGACGAAGAGACCGGCGCGCGCTCGGTCAAGGACATCAAGGAGCAGGACGTCTATATGGGCGATATCCCGCTCATGACGGACAAGGGCACCTTCATCGTCAACGGGACCGAGCGGGTGATCGTGTCCCAGATGCACCGTTCGCCGGGCGTCTTCTTCGACCACGACAAGGGCAAGACGCACAGCTCGGGCAAGCTGCTGTTCGCCGCTCGCGTGATCCCGTACCGCGGGTCGTGGCTCGACTTCGAGTTCGACGCCAAGGACATCGTCTACGTCCGCATCGACCGTCGCCGCAAACTGCCGGCCACCACCTTCCTGATGGCTCTGGGCATGGACGGCGAGGAAATCCTCAAGACGTTCTACGAGACCGTGCCTTACGAGAAGCGCGGCGAGGGATGGGTCACGCCTTACAAGGCCGAGCGCTGGCGCGGTGTGAAGCCGGAGTTCGATCTGGTCGACGCCGACACCGGTGAAGTGATCGCCGCCGCCGGGACGAAGATCAGCGCCCGTCAGGCCAAGAAGCTGGGTGACACCACCAAGTCGCTGTCCCTGGCCGCCGACGCCCTGGTGACCCGTTATCTGGCCGCCGACGCCGTCAACTACGAGACCGGTGAAATCTACGCCGAGGCCGGCGACGAGCTGGACCAGGCCACGATCGAGCTGCTGGAGTCGCACGGCTTCACCACCATCGACGTGCTGGACATCGACCACGTCACCGTCGGCGCCTACATGCGCAACACCCTGCGCATCGACAAGAGCACCGGCCGCGAGGACGCCCTGTTCGACGTCTACCGCGTGATGCGTCCGGGCGAGCCGCCGACCCCGGAAGCCGCCGAAGCCATGTTCCAGTCGCTGTTCTTCGACAGCGAGCGCTACGATCTGTCGGCCGTGGGCCGGGTCAAGATGAACATGCGTCTGGAAACCCCCGAGGTTTCGGACGAAATCCGCGTCCTGCAAAAGGACGACGTCCTGAAGGTGCTGCAGATCCTCGTCGGCCTGAAGGACGGCCGTGGCGAGATCGACGACATCGACAACCTGGGCAACCGTCGCGTTCGCTCGGTCGGCGAACTGCTGGAAAACCAGTACCGCATTGGCCTGCTGCGCATGGAGCGCGCGATCAAGGAGCGCATGAGCTCGGTCGATATCGACACGGTCATGCCGCACGACCTGATCAACGCCAAGCCGGCCGCGGCCGCCGTGCGTGAGTTCTTCGGCAGCTCGCAGCTGTCGCAGTTCATGGACCAGACGAACCCGCTGTCGGAAATCACCCACAAGCGCCGCCTGTCGGCCCTTGGACCGGGCGGTCTGACCCGCGAGCGCGCCGGCTTCGAAGTCCGCGACGTGCACCCGACCCACTACGGCCGCATCTGCCCGATCGAAACGCCGGAAGGCCCGAACATCGGTCTGATCAACTCGCTGGCCACCCACGCCCGCGTGAACAAGTACGGCTTCATCGAGAGCCCGTACCGTCGCGTGAAGGACGGCCAGGCCCAGTCCGAGGTCGTCTACATCTCGGCCATGGAAGAGTCGAAGTACACGATCGCCCAGGCCAACATCGAACTGAAGGACGGCCAGATCGTCGACGATCTGGTCCCCGGCCGGATCAACGGTGAATCCCAGCTGCTGACCAAGGAAACGGTCGACATGATGGACGTGTCGCCGAAGCAGGTCGTTTCGGTCGCCGCCGCCCTGATTCCGTTCCTGGAAAACGACGACGCCAACCGCGCACTGATGGGCGCGAACATGCAACGTCAGGCCGTGCCGCTGGTGCAGTCGGACGCGCCGCTGGTCGGCACCGGCATGGAAGCCGTCGTGGCCGTGGACTCCGGCGCCGTCGTGGTCGCCCGTCGTGAAGGCGTCGTCGAGCAGATCGACGGCACCCGTATCGTCGTGCGCGCCACCGGTGAGCTGGAGCCGGGCCGCTCGGGCGTCGATATCTACCGCCTGTCGAAGTTCCAGCGTTCGAACCAGTCGACCTGCATCAACCAGCGCCCGATCGTGCGCGTGGGTGACGCGGTGAAGGCCGGCGACGTGATCGCCGACGGCCCGTCGACGGACCTGGGCGAACTGGCTCTGGGCCGCAACGCCCTCGTCGCCTTCATGCCCTGGAACGGCTACAACTTCGAAGACTCGATCCTGATCTCGGAGCGCATCGTGCGCGACGACATCTTCACGTCGATCCACATCGACGAGTTCGAGGTCATGGCCCGCGACACCAAGCTGGGTCCGGAAGAAATCACCCGCGACATCCCGAACGTCGGCGAGGAAGCCCTGCGCAACCTCGACGAGGCCGGCATCGTGGCCATCGGCGCCGAGGTCCAGCCCGGCGACATCCTGGTCGGCAAGGTGACGCCGAAGGGCGAAAGCCCGATGACCCCGGAAGAGAAGCTGCTGCGCGCCATCTTCGGCGAGAAGGCTTCGGACGTCCGCGACACCTCGCTGCGTCTGCCGCCCGGCGTCGCCGGCACCATCGTGGACGTGCGCGTCTTCAACCGTCACGGCGTCGACAAGGACGAGCGCGCCATGGCGATCGAACGCGCCGAGATCGAGCGTCTCGGCAAGGACCGCGACGACGAGCTGAAGATCCTCGAGCGCAACGTCTACGGCCGCCTGCAGCCCCTGCTGCTGGGCAAGACCGCCGTCTCGGGTCCGAAGGGCCTGGGCCGCGGCGAGGTCACCCTCGAGAAGCTGGGTGAACTGTCCAAGGGTCTGTGGTGGCAGATCGCCCTCGACGACGAGAAGGCGATGGGCGAGCTGGAGGCCATGAAGAAGCAGTTCGAGGACGCCCGGAAGGCCCTCGACCGGCGCTTCGAGGACAAGGTCGAGAAGCTGCAACGTGGCGACGAACTGCCCCCGGGCGTGATGAAGATGGTCAAGGTCTTCGTCGCCGTGAAGCGCAAGCTTCAGCCGGGCGACAAGATGGCCGGCCGTCACGGCAACAAGGGCGTCATCTCCAAGATCCTGCCGATCGAGGACATGCCGCACCTGGAAGACGGTACGTCGGTCGACGTCGTTCTGAACCCGCTGGGCGTGCCGTCGCGCATGAACATCGGCCAGATCTTCGAAACCCATCTGGGTTGGGCCGCCGCCGGTCTCGGCAAGCAGATCCAGGGCCTTCTGGAAGCCTGGCAACAGGGCGGCCAGAAGCAGGCGCTGATCGACCATCTGTCGGATGTCTACGGCAAGGACACCCCGCTGCCGCAGGACGAGGAAGAGCTGGTCGAGCTGGCCCGCAACCTGTCGAAGGGCGTTCCGTTCGCGACCCCGGTCTTCGACGGCGCGCACATCTCGGACATCGAGGACCTGCTGGAGAAGGCCGGTCTGGATCGTTCGGGCCAGTCGATCCTGTTCGACGGTCAGACCGGTGAGCAGTTCAAGCGTCCGGTCACGGTCGGCTACATCTACATGCTGAAGCTGCACCACCTGGTCGACGACAAGATCCACGCCCGCTCCATCGGGCCGTACTCGCTCGTCACCCAGCAACCGCTGGGCGGCAAGGCGCAGTTCGGCGGCCAACGCTTCGGTGAAATGGAAGTGTGGGCGCTGGAAGCCTACGGCGCGGCCTACACCCTGCAGGAAATGCTGACGGTGAAGTCCGACGACGTGGCCGGCCGGACCAAGGTCTACGAGGCGATCGTCCGCGGCGACGACAGCTTCGAGGCGGGCATCCCCGAGTCGTTCAACGTGCTCGTGAAGGAAATGCGCTCGCTGGGCCTGAACGTGGAGCTGGAGAACAGCTGAGGCGAGTGAGCGAGTAGTGAAAAGTGAGCGAAGGGGTGAGCGCAGTCTCAACCGCCATCGCTTACTTCTTGCTCACTCTTCACCTTCCGCCAGCCAAGTCTCTGCTCTTCAAGATTTATCGCGGCCCACTCGCCGCAGAAGGAACTGACAGATGAACCAGGAAGTCCTGAACATCTTCAACCCGGTCCCGGTCACCCCGACCTTCGACCAGATCCGGATCGCACTGGCCTCGCCGGAGAAGATCCGCTCGTGGTCGTTCGGCGAGATCAAGAAGCCGGAAACCATCAACTACCGCACGTTCAAGCCCGAGCGTGACGGCCTGTTCTGCGCCCGTATCTTTGGCCCGACCAAGGACTACGAATGCCTGTGCGGCAAGTACAAGCGCATGAAGTACAAGGGCATCATCTGCGAGAAGTGCGGCGTCGAAGTCACCCTGGCCCGCGTTCGTCGCGAGCGCATGGGCCACATCGAGCTGGCCTCGCCGGTCGCCCACATCTGGTTCCTGAAGTCGCTGCCGTCGCGCATCTCGCTGATGCTCGATATGGCGCTGAAGGACGTCGAGCGCGTCCTGTATTTCGAGAACTACATCGTCACCGAGCCGGGCCTGACCCCGCTGAAGCAGAACCAGCTGCTGACGGAAGACGAGTTCTACCGTTACCAGGACGAGTTCGGCGATGACGGCTTCACCGCCGAGATCGGCGCCGAGGCCGTTCGCAATCTGCTGATGGGCATCGACCTGAACGCCGAGGCTGAAAAGCACCGCGGCGAGCTGGCCGACAACCCGTCGGAAATGAAGGCGAAGAAGGCCTCCAAGCGTCTGAAGCTGATCGAGGCCTTCCTCGAAAGCGGCAACAAGCCCGAGTGGATGATCCTGAACGTCGTTCCGGTCATCCCGCCGGAACTGCGTCCGCTGGTGCCGCTGGACGGCGGCCGCTTCGCGACCTCGGACCTGAACGACCTGTATCGCCGGGTCATCAACCGGAACAACCGCCTGAAGCGCCTGATCGAGCTGCGCGCGCCGGACATCATCATCCGCAACGAAAAGCGGATGCTGCAGGAATCGGTCGACGCCCTGTTCGACAACGGCCGTCGCGGTCGCGTCATCACCGGCGCCAACAAGCGTCCGCTGAAGTCGCTCGCTGACATGCTGAAGGGCAAGCAGGGTCGCTTCCGTCAGAACCTGCTCGGCAAGCGCGTCGACTACTCGGGTCGTTCGGTCATCACCGTGGGTCCGGAACTGAAGCTGCACGAGTGCGGCCTGCCGAAAAAGATGGCGCTGGAGCTGTTCAAGCCGTTCATCTACGCGCGTCTGGACGCCAAGGGCCTGTCGGGCACCGTCAAGCAGTCCAAGCGCATGGTGGAGCGCGAGCAGCCGCAGGTGTGGGATATCCTCGATGAGGTCATCCGCGAACACCCGGTCCTGCTGAACCGCGCCCCGACCCTGCACCGTCTGGGCATCCAGGCGTTCGAGCCGAAGCTGATCGAGGGCAAGGCCATCCGCCTGCACCCGCTGGTCTGTACCGCGTTCAACGCCGACTTCGACGGCGACCAGATGGCCGTGCACGTCCCGCTGAGCCTCGAGGCTCAGCTGGAAGCGCGCGTCCTGATGATGTCGACGAACAACATCCTGTCGCCCGCCAACGGCAAGCCGATCATCGTGCCGTCGCAGGACATCGTCCTGGGTCTGTACTACCTGTCGCTGGTCAAGGACGGCGAAACCGGCGAAGGCAAGCTGTTCGCCAACATGGGTGAAATTGACGCCGCGCTCGACGCCAAGGCCGTGACCCTTCACACGAAGATCAAGGCCCGCTGGACCGAGATGAACGCCGCCGGCGAAGTGGTGACCAAGGTCATCGACACGACGCCGGGCCGCATGAAGCTGGGCGCGCTGCTGCCGCACAACCCGAACATCGGCTACCGCCTGCTCGAGAAGAACCTGACCAAGAAGGAGATCGGTAATCTGATCGATCAGGTCTATCGTCACTGCGGTCAGAAGGCGACGGTCATCTTCGCCGACCAGATGATGCAACTGGGCTTCCGTGAAGCCGCCAAGGCCGGCATCTCGTTCGGCAAGGACGACATCGTCATTCCGGAAGCCAAGGCCGGTCTGGTCGCGGAAACCCGCACCCAGGTGGAAGAGTACGAGCAGCAATACGCTGACGGCCTCATCACCAAGGGCGAGAAGTACAACAAGGTCGTCGACGCCTGGGCCAAGGTCACGGACAAGATCGCTGACGCGATGATGGGCGAGATCGCGCAGCCGCGCGTTCTGGCTCCCGGCCAGAAGCCGGACATCAACTCGGTGTTCATGATGGCCAACTCGGGCGCCCGTGGTTCGCAGGCGCAGATGAAGCAGCTGGGCGGCATGCGGGGCCTGATGGCCAAGCCGTCGGGCGAGATCATCGAGACCCCGATTATCTCGAATTTCAAGGAAGGCCTGACCGTGCTGGAGTACTTCAACTCCACCCACGGCGCCCGTAAGGGTCTGGCCGACACCGCGCTGAAGACCGCCAACTCGGGCTACCTGACCCGTCGTCTGGTGGACGTGGCGCAGGACTCGATCGTCACCGAGGACGATTGCGGCTCGACGCGGGGCATCACCCTGCGCGCCGTGGTCGAAGGCGGCGACGTGCTGGTTTCGCTGGGCCAACGTGTTCTGGGTCGCTACGCGGCCGAGGACATCAAGGAGCCGGGCGGCGACACCGTCCTGTTCCCGGCGGACACCTATCTCCAGGAAGAGGAGATCGAGGTCATCGACAAGGCCGGCGTCCAGTCGATCAAGGTCCGTTCGGCCCTGACCTGTGAAGCCGAAGCCGGTATCTGCGCCTACTGCTACGGGCGTGACCTGGCGCGCGGCACCAACGTCAACATCGGTGAAGCCGTGGGCGTCATCGCCGCCCAGTCGATCGGTGAGCCGGGCACCCAGCTGACCATGCGGACCTTCCACATCGGCGGCACCGCGCAGGTGGCGGAAACCTCGTTCTACGAGGCGACCAACGCCGGTGTGGCCAAGATCAACGGCCCGACCGTCAAGGCGGCGCACGGCGATCTGGTGGCCATGAGCCGCAACGTCACCGTCGTCGTCACCGTGGACGGCAAGGACCGCGAGACCCACAAGGTCCCCTACGGCGCCCGCATCCGCGTCAAGGAAGGCGGCGACATCGCCAAGGGGCAGCGTCTGGCGGAGTGGGACCCCTACACCACCCCGATCCTGACGGAAGTCGCCGGTACGGTGCGCTTCGAGGACCTGGTCGAAGGCCTGTCGGTCAAGGAAGAAACCGACGAAGCGACGGGTATCGCCCAACGCGTCGTCAGTGACTGGCGCGCGTCGCCCCGCGGTTCGGACCTGCGTCCGGCCATGGGCGTGACCAACGGCGACGCCTACGCCAAGCTGGCTTCGGGCTCCGACGCCCGTTACCTGCTGCCCGTGGGCGCGGTTCTGTCCGTGAACAACGGCGATGAGGTCAAGCCGGGCGAGATCATCGCCCGCGTTCCGACCGAAGGCGCCAAGACCCGCGACATCACCGGCGGTCTGCCGCGCGTCGCCGAACTGTTCGAAGCCCGTCGTCCGAAGGACTGCGCCGTCATCGCCGAAATGGATGGCCGCGTTGAGTTCGGTCGCGACTACAAGAACAAGCGCCGCATCAAGATCACCCCGGAGCCGGATGCCGACGGCAACCAGGGCGAAGCGGTCGAATTCCTGATCCCGAAGGGCAAGCATATCTCCGTCCACGACGGCGATCTGATCCAGAAGGGCGACTACATCATCGACGGCAACCCGGATCCGCACGATCTGCTGCGCATCCAGGGCGTCGAAGCGCTGGCCGAATACCTCGTGAACGAAGTGCAGGAAGTCTATCGCCTGCAAGGCGTGCCGATTAACGACAAGCACATCGAGGTCATCGTCCGTCAGATGCTGCAGAAGGTCGAGGTCCTGGATTCGGGTGAAACCACCCTGATCCGCGGCGACACCGTCGAAGTGGCTGAAGCCGTGCTGGAAAACGCCAAGGTCGAGAAGCGCGGCGGTCGTCTGGCCACCACGCAGCCGGTCCTGCTGGGCATCACCAAGGCGTCGCTGCAGACCCGCAGCTTCATCTCGGCGGCGTCGTTCCAGGAGACCACCCGCGTCCTCACCGACGCCTCGGTCAACGGCAAGCGCGACACGCTGGAAGGCCTGAAGGAAAACGTCATCGTCGGCCGTCTGATCCCGGCCGGTACGGGCGCCTACCTGCGCAGCCTGCAGAAGATCGCCAACGAGCGTGACGCCGAGCTGACGCAAGCCCGCGAAGACGCGGTCGAGCCGCTGCCGGCCGATCTGGCCTTGGAGCTGGAGAAGTCGGAAGGCTGATCCGGGTCACAGACCTGAACTGAAAGAGGGGCGGCGTCGAAAGGCGTCGCCCTTTCTTTTTGTCCGGAGGGGCGAAGCGCGCCGGAAAGCGCCCATCCGGAGTTGGTGGCGGCTCGCTGATCGGGCGCCAAATTCGACCTGAGATTTGGACGACGGATTTCGGGAGAATTCGACGACGGAAAAGTGCGACGGCGAGGACGCCGGCTACTCCCGGTCGAAGCCGCCGCCCGGCGTCATCGGCTGGCCGGAGTCGCGCGGGCCGTCGCGACGCGTGCGGATATTGCGCGTTGAATCCGGCTGGAGCGACTGATCCAGATGGGCGCCCGCGACGCCGATGCCGAAGTTCGAACCCGGCCCGTCCTGGACGCCGGTGACGCCGGTTCCGCCCGCAAGGGGGCGACGACGCGCCTCATACTGGGCCAGGGCGGCGGCGCCTTCGCGGGCGAAGCGGGCGTCGCGTTCCGGATCGCCGGAGCCGCTGATGGGCGCCGCGGCGGCGGCGCGTTCGCCGAAGCGATCCTCGCAGATGCGGCGTTCCTCCGGGCTCAGCATCTGCGGGCTGGCGCAGCCGGGACCGCGCGTGCGCAGGCCGCGACCGACCCGGTCGCCCATCGTTTCGGGACGGACCTGCCACGGGTCCGCACTGGCGGGCGGAGCCGGCGCGCCGGGCGCGGCGGCCCGGGGCGAAGGCGGGGAGGGCGTTTCGTCCTCGTCATCGCGGGGACGGGGCTGGGGCAGCCGAAGGCCGAAGAAGGAGGGGCGCGAGTCCGCCGTTGTCGGCGCGGTCTCGGCGGGCGCCTGAACGGGCTGGGGACGGGGACGGGGCCTTTCATCCTCCAGCAGGGGACGGGGCTCGATATCCAGTAAGATCGTTTGGGGTTCGGCGGGAAGATTGGGCGTCTCCACCGTCAGGACCCGCAAGCCGAGCCCGCCGAGGATGAGGATGTGGGCGGAGACGGAAAGGCCGATCAGCGCGGGCTTGCGCCAGCGCTTGCCGATCCGGGGCCATACCAACGCGCGCCCGTTCATCCGTCCTCCCTGTCCGGCAAGCAGGTGACCCGGCCAGCGTGGCCGTAATGGGGCCGGATCGGGGTCATCGCTCGGTGAACAACGACCGCAGGCCCGGATAGGCCCCTTCGCCCCGGGTGTAGTCGCGCCACGCCTCGTTGGCCTGCCGCTGGCGTTCGAACCCATCCTCCCGCGACTGTTCGGCGCGACTCCGCCGGGGCGTCCCCGCGTCCGCATAGGCTTCCGGCTCCCGGTCCCGGTCCGGCGTGGGGCCGACCAGACAGAGGCGGGCGCCGATACGATCACCGGGCGGCGCGGGGCAGGGGAGCCCCGCCGGGGCCGGTCGTCGCCCGCGCCACGGGTCGTCCATCGCCTGCCCCTGCGCGGGGTTCTGCTCGGCTGGAGGGGGCGCGAGCGGCTCGACGGAACCGGAGGGCGGCCGTGCGCCGGTCGTGGCCGGTGCGCGTGGGCGCGGCGCGGACGGCGGGGCGGTGGAGTGATCAGGAGCGGGACGGGCGGCGGGGAGGGGGCTTCGTCTGGTGGCGGTCCGTCGTGACAGGGTCTCCGTCAGATCAAGCGGTATGAGGTAGACGGGCTCACGGATGGGCGCGGTCGGCGTCGGCGGCGTCGACAGGGCGATCGGCAGCAACACAATGACATGCAACGTCAGGGCGGCCACGACCACAAGGCCGCGCTGTCTCGCTGTACTGAGTATTCCCCGTTTCAACCGAACCCCCGCCACCGTCCTCAACCCACGGTGATGGGCGGGTGCGAGCGTGGCGGTATTGGGGCCTGATCGGGGCCGTTCGCCGACCTTCGATCCCTGATGGGCCCGGGCGGACGAGCGGCGCAGGCTATCGGCGCCAAACCCTTGACCTGACGGCCCCGCGCGCGTAGAAGCCGCCCACTTTCGAGAAGGATGTCTTCGGACGTCCGGCGAGATCGAGACAATCTAGCGAACGGGCTGTCGCCCGCCGGAACGTCCAAAGCGCGCGTTCCGGCTTTTGCGTTTGTCGCGGTCAAGGCTCGGAACCTCACCCGAGGGCGGCTCCCGTCGTCCGAAAAGAAGGCTCACCGGGGCGCTCCGGCCGAAAGGCACACGCTCCCATCGACTAGAAGAGAACGAGTACTCGATGCCGACTATCAACCAGCTGATCCGCAAGCCGCGCGCCCCCAAGCCGGTCCGTAACAAGGTCCCGGCCCTGAAGGGTTGCCCGCAACGCCGCGGCGTCTGCACCCGCGTTTACACAACGACCCCGAAGAAGCCGAACTCGGCTCTGCGTAAGGTCGCCAAGGTCCGTCTGACCACCGGCATCGAAGCCGTGTGCTACATCCCGGGCGAAGGCCACAACCTGCAGGAGCACTCCGTCGTGCTGATCCGCGGCGGCCGCGTGAAGGACCTTCCGGGCGTTCGCTATCACATCCTGCGCGGCGTGCTCGATACGCAAGGCGTCAAGGACCGCAAGCAGCGCCGTTCGCACTACGGCGCCAAGCGTCCGAAGTAAGCGTTCGCCGCTTCATTCCATTCGCCGATCCGCGCCCCGGGGGTTCGGATCGGCCGTACGATACGTCTTTAGAAGGCCAAGCCCATGTCCCGTCGCCACCGCGCCCAGAAGCGTGAAGTCCTGCCGGATCCCAAGTTCAAGGATCTGACCGTCACCAAGTTCATGAACTACGTCATGTACGAAGGTAAGAAGGCCGTCGCCGAGAACATCGTGTACGGCGCGTTCGACATCCTGGCCGAGAAGAAGAAGGACCAGGAACCCGTCGCGACCTTCCACACCGCGCTGGAAAACGTCGCTCCGGCGGTCGAAGTCCGTTCGCGTCGCGTCGGCGGCGCCACCTATCAGGTGCCGGTCGAAGTTCGTCCGGACCGCCGCAAGGCCCTGGCCATCCGTTGGCTGGTGAACGCCGCCCGCAACCGCGGCGAAAACACCATGACCGAAAAGCTGGCCGCCGAGCTGCTGGACGCTTCGAACAACCGCGGCACCGCCGTGAAGAAGCGCGAAGACACCCACAAGATGGCCGAAGCCAACCGCGCTTTCAGCCACTACCGCTGGTAAGCTTGCGGGAAGCCGCCGGTCTTTCGAAAGGATCGGCGGGTTCCTATTTACGTGACTATCCGGCGCGGGCGGTTTGAGCTAAATCGCCCGCGCTCGCTTATCCGAACATTCCCGAGGCGCCGGTCCGGCGCCGCTTCTGACCGCAAGGCACGCTCTCATGCCCCGCACGCATAAAATCGAAGACTACCGCAACTTCGGCATCATGGCGCACATCGACGCCGGCAAGACGACGACGACCGAGCGGATCCTGTATTACACCGGCAAGAGCCACAAGATCGGTGAAGTCCACGACGGCGCCGCCACCATGGACTGGATGGACCAGGAACAGGAACGCGGCATCACCATCACGTCGGCCGCGACGACCGCGTTCTGGAACGACAAGCGCCTGAACATCATCGACACCCCCGGCCACGTGGACTTCACCATCGAAGTCGAACGCTCGCTGCGCGTCCTCGACGGCGCCGTGACCGTGCTGGACGGCAACGCCGGCGTTGAGCCGCAGACCGAAACCGTCTGGCGCCAGGCCGACAAGTACCGCGTGCCGCGCATCGTCTTCGTCAACAAGATGGACAAGATCGGCGCCGACTTCGACAAGTCGGTTGAGTCGATCCGCGACCGTCTGGGCGCCAAGGCTGTGCCGATCCAATTCCCGATCGGCGCCGAGAGCGAGCTGAAGGGTCTGGTCGACCTGGTCCGCATGAAGGCGGTTGTCTGGGACAACGACGGCCTGGGCGCGTCGTATCGCGATGAAGAGATCCCGGCTGATCTGGTCGACAAGGCCAACGAAGCCCGCCAGTACCTGATCGACAACGCCGTCGAACTCGACGACGAGGCGATGGAAGCTTACCTCGAAGGCAACGAGCCGGACGAAGCGACCATCAAGAAGTGCATCCGCAAGGCCGTGCTGACCGGCGCCTTCTACCCGATCCTGTGCGGCTCGGCGTTCAAGAACAAGGGCGTGCAGCCGCTGCTGGACGCCGTCGTCGACTACCTGCCGTCGCCGGTGGACATCCCGCCGACCCCGGGCATCGACTACAAGACCGAAGAGCCGATCACCCGCAAGGCGTCGGACGAAGAGCCCCTGTCGGTTCTGGCCTTCAAGATCATGGACGACCCCTTCGTCGGCTCGATCACCTTCTGCCGCATCTACTCGGGCAAGATGGAAACGGGCATGGGCCTGCTGAACTCGTCGCGCGACAAGAAGGAGCGCGTCGGCCGCATGCTGCTGATGCACTCGAACAACCGCGAGGACATCAAGGAAGCCTACGCCGGCGACATCGTCGCCCTGGCCGGCCTGAAGGAAACCCGCACGGGCGACACCCTGTGCGACCCGATCAAGAACCCGGTCATCCTGGAGCGCATGGAGTTCCCGGCGCCGGTTATCGAGATCGCAGTCGAGCCCAAGTCGAAGGCTGACCAGGAGAAGCTGGGCGTCGCCCTGGCCAAGCTGGCCTCGGAAGACCCGTCCTTCACCGTCTCGACCGACCACGAGTCGGGCCAGACGATCCTGAAGGGCATGGGCGAGCTGCACCTGGACATCAAGATCGACATCCTGAAGCGCACCTACAAGGTCGAAGCCAACATCGGCGCGCCGCAGGTGGCCTACCGTGAATCGATCAGCCGCAAGGCCGAGATCGACTACACCCACAAGAAGCAGACCGGTGGTACGGGTCAGTTCGCCCGCGTCATGATCACCTTCGAACCGGGCGAGCCGGGTTCGGGCTTCGTGTTCGAGTCGGCCATCGTCGGCGGCGCCGTGCCGAAGGAATACATCCCCGGCGTCGAGAAGGGCCTGGAATCGGCCAAGGATAACGGCCTGCTCGCCGGCTTCCCGCTGATCGACTTCAAGGCGACCCTGACGGACGGCAAGTTCCACGACGTCGACTCCAGCGTGCTGGCGTTCGAAATCGCGGCCCGCGCCGCCTTCAAGGAACTGCGCGAGAAGGGCGGACCCAAGCTGCTCGAGCCGATCATGGCCGTCGAGGTCGTGACCCCGGAAGAGTATCTGGGCTCGGTCATCGGCGACCTGAACGGCCGTCGCGGCATGATCCAGGGTCAGGACATGCGCGGTAACGCGACTGTCGTGAACGCCTTCGTGCCGCTGGCCAACATGTTCGGCTATGTGAACACCCTGCGCGGCATGTCGCAGGGCCGCGCGGCCTTCACCATGCAGTACGATCACTACGAAGCGGTGCCGCAACACGTCGCCGACGAAGTGATCAAGAAGTACAGCGCCTAAGCACCAACCAATCCCGGCAGGCCTTCGGGCCTGCCGGACCCCTGAAAACCCCAAGGACTGAAGCCCCCTTTTTCAGGGGACGGAGAGAAGAGAATGGCCAAGGAAAAGTTCGAACGCACGAAGCCGCACTGCAACATCGGCACGATCGGTCACGTTGACCACGGCAAGACGACGCTGACGGCGGCGATCACGATGACGCTGGCGAAGGCCGGCGGCGCCAAGGCGATGAACTACGCCGACATCGACGCCGCGCCGGAAGAAAAGGCCCGCGGCATCACGATCAACACGGCGCACGTCGAGTACGAGACGGCCAACCGTCACTACGCGCACGTCGACTGCCCGGGTCACGCCGACTATGTGAAGAACATGATCACCGGCGCCGCCCAGATGGACGGCGCGATCCTGGTGGTTT
>NZ_JBMDIU010000010.1:0-107559 GCF_057808845.1 Brevundimonas sp. FG8
AAGTCCGCCCCGCGTCGGGGTCAGCAATGATCCCGGCGGTGATCCGGCAAGGCCCCAAGCAAAGGCCGCCAGCCGGAGGGCGTGTGGAAAACGGCCGCGCGGGACGTCGCTCTCGTCGAAACGGTAAAACAAAACACCACACACCGGGCGAGGCCCGGCGTCCCGCGCCCTTCCCACTCGACCTGCCGCGTTTCGCGGCGGGGCGAGACCGCATGCTTGTCATCCCTGCCCCGGTCCCGTCGTGCTCGTTGTGCCTCCGTTGTGTTCGTTGTGGTGAACCCGCGCCGACGGCCTCAACGGTCTTCCGCAATCCGAAAGCCACGCCCGATCCCCGAATCCGGCCCCGGCGCAGCGACCGTTCGCCACGCCTCGTTTCGGGAGAAATAATCGTGCGGAATTTCAAGGACCTGAGGCAATCCCAAGCCGCCTTGACCTGCGGGGGTGTCGCCTATAGGTTCCGCGCCGAATTCAGACCCCCCTCCGGCATCCCCGTCGGAGCGCTGAGGCCCACATGTCCCTGCCACCGGAATCGCGCGAAGAGGCGATCGCTCGTCTCACCAAGAGCGCATCCGAACTGGAGACGCGCAATGCGCCGCCGACCTCTTCGGAGATCGCGGGCATGGCGGTGGCCAATCAGGCCTGGAAGATCGTCGCTGACCTGTTCGGCGGCGTGTTTCTGGGGTTGGCGGTCGGCTTCGGGGCGGACTGGCTCTTCGGAACCAGACCCTGGGGTATCATTGGCGGTGTCCTTCTGGGCTTCGCCTTGTCGATTTACATGGCGCGTCGCACAGCCGATCGGCTGATGGCGCAGGCAAAAGCGGCCGGTGTGGAACCCAAATCCATCCCGTTCGACGATGAAGACGAGGAGCGATAGGCGCGTGGCCGATCCGATCGAACAGTTCGAGATTCACGCCCTTCCGGGTCTGGACTTCGGTGAAGTGACCCTGCCGGTCGTCGGCACGGTGCATCTCGCCGTGACCAACTCGCACGTCGCGATGACCCTGGCCTTCCTGCTGGTCGTCGGCTTCCTCGCGCTGGTGACCTCCAACGCCAAGGTCGTTCCGGGCCGTATGCAGGCCGCGGGCGAGCAGTTGTTCGGTCTGGTCAACGGCGTCACCGACTCGATCATCGGTCACGAAGGCCGCAAGTATTTCCCGTTCGTCTTCACCCTGTTCATGCTGATCCTCGGCATGAACCTGCTGGGCATGTTCCTGACGTTCACGGCGACCTCGCAGCTGGCTGTCACCGGCACCTTCGCCCTGCTGACGATCCTGCTGGTGATCGGCATCGGTTTCGCCAAGCACGGTCTGGGCTTCTTCCTGCTGTTCTGGCCGACCAGCGCGCCGGTCGCCATTCGCCCCGTCGTCGGCATCATCGAGTTTCTCTCCTTCCTGCTGCGTCCGGTCACCCTCGCGCTTCGTCTGTTCGGCAACATGCTGGGCGGCCACATCGCGCTGAAGATCTTCGCCGGTTTCGTCGTCTCGATGGGCGCCTTGGCCGCCGCGGGCGGCATGGGCCTGCTGGGTCTGCCGGTCGCCGCCCTGTCGATGGGCATGGTGGTCGGTCTGACCGCCCTGGAGTTCCTGGTGGCCTTCCTGCAGGCCTTCGTCTTCGCCGTTCTGGCCAGCATCTATCTCAACGATGTGGTCAACCTGGGCCACGGCCACTAAAAGCCCGCCCAGTCTTCCTTCCAAACCAACCCTGACTGAATAGGAAACTCATCATGGAAGCCGAATCCTTCAAGTACTTCGGTATCGGCCTGGCCACCCTGGGCATGCTCGGCGCCGGCATCGGCGTGGGCAACATCTTCGGCCAGTTCCTGGCCGGCGCCCTGCGCAACCCGTCGGCCGCCGCCTCGCAAGTCGGCAACCTGTTCGTCGGCGCCGCCCTGGTCGAAGCCCTGGGCATCCTGGCCTTCGTTCTGGGCATCCTGGCTTGGCTGGGCTGATCCAGCGATCACGCTGAAACGGCGGCGTGAGCGGACCCGCAGGTCCGTTCCGCCGTCGTCGCCTTTTCCAGACCAAACGGACTCCTGATGGCCACCACCCCGATTGACCCGCACGCCGACGCTCACGCGACGACCGAGGCCGAAGGCCACGGCGGCGGAGGCGGCCTGCCGCAGTTCGAAACCCAGCACTGGTTCGGGCAGATCGCCTACCTGCTGGTTCTGTTCGTCGTCCTGTACCTGCTGATCAGCAAGGTTTTCGCGCCGCGCATCCGCCGCGTGATGGACGAACGGGCCGACACCATTTCCGGCGCCGTCGCCACCGCCCGCAATGTGCAGGCGGAAGCGGCTGAACAGGCCGAAGCCGCCAAGGCGGACGTCGCCCGCGCCCGCGCCGAGTCGCGGGCCACCGCCCAGGCCGCCGCCGACCGCATCGCCACCGAGGCCGCGGCTCGCAAGGCGACCGAGGAAGCCTCTGTCTCGGCCCGTATCGCCGAAGCTGAAGCCGCCATCGGCAAGACCCGGGACGCCGCCATGCAAAACGTCGGCGCCATCGCCAATGACACCGCCTCGGCCATCGTCGAGCGCCTGACCGGCAAGGCCCCCACGGCCGCCGAGCTGGCCGCCGCCGGCAAGGGAGCCGCCTGATGCCTCACTTCCTCGACCCGCACATGTACAATGTCGGCAACCCGGAACTGTGGGTCGCCATCGGTCTGATCCTGTTCTTCGGCATCCTCGTCTGGGCCGGCGTTCCCAAGCTGATCGCCGCCCAGCTGGACCTCAAGGCCAACACCATTCAGGCCGAGCTGGACGAGGCCGCCCGTCTGCGCGCCGAAGCCGAAGCCCTGCTGGCCCAGATTCGCGCCGAGAAGGCCGAGGCTGAAGCCCAGGCCGCCGCCATGCTGAAGGCCGCCGAGGACGACGCCCGTCGTCTGGAAGCCGAAGCCAAGGTGAAGCTGGAAGAGTCGCTGGCCCGCCGTCAGGCTCTGGCCGAGCGCCGTATCGCCCAGGCCGAGGCCCAGGCCACCGCCGAGGTGAAGGCCGCCGCCGCCGATCTGGCCGCCAAGGCCGCCGAAGACATCCTGACCGCCCGGCTGGCCGGCCAGAGCACCGATCCGCTGCTTGACGCCGCTATCGCCCAACTGGGCACGCGGCTGAACTAGAAGGGCGCAACCGATCGCCGCGCGGCGACTCGCTGCTTGAGCGCCGGGCATGCGCGAAGCCCCAAGCCGCGTCGGGTCGGGAAGGCGGAGCCTTCTGACCGCGGCCAGGAATAGAAGGCCCCGTCGGATCGATCCGGCGGGGCCTTTTTCTGGTCAGTGAACAGCGACCGCGTCGGCCGCCAGATGCTGCTTGTCGCGCCGCACCAGCCGTCCGTAGACGTTGCCCATCACGATCCCGAACAGGGCGTGGGTGGCGATCATCCAGGCCAGGGTGCCGAAGCCGGCGCGCATGAAGAACGTGCCCACGCCCATCATCGGCGCGAGGAACAGGCCCATAAGGATGAAGGCCCCCACCGCGAAGAGGATGCCCTTGGACTCAGGCGTATCCGTCGGCAATCGGGGGCACAGGATGCCGAACAGCGGCCCCAGCACCACCGTCCCGGCGACGATGTGAGCGATCCACCCGACGACCGGATTGTCCGGCGCCTTCAGCATGACAGACAGAAGCTGGGGGAAACTGACCGCCCAGTGTCCAAAGGCCATGTTGATGGCCTCCAGAATCGAAACGGCGACTGTGGCCGCGAAACCGGCGACCAAACCCTTTTGTACGCGTGACATCATGACCAGCAGCGCCTCCCAACGCCTGTTTCGGTTCTTGATAACGCGAGGTTGAGCATACGCCTCCTGCGAAGACCGGCGTTCACTTTGCCGTGCTTCGCATTTGCGGGAGAAATCACCGGGTACGGAAGGCCGCGCCGGTCAGGGCCTCTGACCGGGCCCACAGTTGCGCCGCAACCGCCCTGTCCAGCGCCTGCGGGCGAACCGCCGCCCGCCCCGGCGGGCCCTTCAGGTCCATGAACCCCTGCGGGCCGTAGTAGCCGCCGGGCGTCACATCGGGCTTGGTGGCGGCCATCAGGATCGGCAGGGCTCCCTCGGCGGCCGAATGGCTGACAAGGCGCTCCAGCAGTCGCGTCACAGCGCCGAACAGGCTGCCGCCGCCCTGCGCCGGGCCGTTGGCGATCAGGTCCGTGCGAGCAAAGCCGGGATGAGCCGCCACGCTGGTCAGGCCCCACCCCTCTGCATCGCTGCGCCGTTGCAGTTCGATGGCGAACATCAGCATGGCCAGCTTGGACTGCTGATAGACCGGCCACGGACGGTAGCCCTGACTATGGTTCAGGTCGTCCAGCCGGATGCGTCCGCCCTTGTGAGCGATGCTGGCCAACTGGACCACGCGCGCCCGCCCCGCCTTCAGCAGGGGCAGCAACTGGGCTGTCAGGGCGAAGTGGGACAGATAGTTGGTCCCGAACTGCATTTCATGCCCGTCCACGGTTGTCTGCCGAATCGGCAGGGCCATGACGCCCGCGTTGTTGATCAGGATGTCGACGGGGCGGCCCGCGGCCAGAATCCGGTCCGCGAAGGCGTTGACCGAAGACAGGTCGGCCAGATCGACGGGCTCGAACCGGATCAAGGCGTGAGGGACGGCCTTGCGGATCACGGCGAGGGCGCCGGCCCCCTTGGCAGGGTTTCGGTCCGCCAGCACGACCTCGGCGCCCTTGCCGGCCAGCGCCAGCGTGGTCTCCAGCCCCAGCCCGCCGGTCGCTCCGGTGACGATGGCCAGCTTGCCGGTGAGATCAGGGATGTCTTCAGAGGTCCAGTGCATCGCACAGACCTGGTGCGCCGCCAGAGCGGCGTCAGCCCCTTCCCCGGCGGGGAAGGGGCGACACAGCGTATCAGGCCGCCTGGTTCGAGCCTTCCGGGGCGGTCCAGCGCAGCACCGGCGAGCGGGCGGCGCGGGTCTCGTCCAGACGACGCAGCGGGGCGTGGAAGGGCGCGCCCTTGAATCGGTCGACGTCGCCGGCCTTGGCCGCGCCGGCCAGCAGACGCATGGCTTCGATGAAGCGATCCAGCTCAGCCTTGGACTCGGTCTCGGTCGGCTCGATCAGCATGGCGCCGTGGACGACCAGCGGGAAATACATGGTCATGGGGTGGAAGCCCTCGTCGATCATCGCCTTGGCGAAGTCGAGCGTGGTGATGTCCGTGCCCTTCAGCCATTCGTCGTCGAACAGGGCCTCGTGCATACAGGGGCCGTCGGGGAAGGCCGGGCTCATCAGGTCCGACAGGCGGGCCTTGATGTAGTTTGCGTTCAGCACGGCGTCCTCGGCGACCTGACGCAGGCCGTCCGAGCCGTGGCTCATCATGTAGCTGAGCGCGCGGACATACATGCCCATCTGGCCCTGGAAGGCGCAAAGACGACCGAAGGCCTGCTGGGCCTCGTCTTCCTCGCGCTCCACCAGCCGATAGCCGTTGTCGTCGTGGACAACCCACGGAGCCGGGGCGAAGGGCGCGAGCGCTTCCGACAGCACCACCGGACCCGCGCCCGGCCCGCCGCCGCCGTGCGGCGTCGAGAAGGTCTTGTGCAGGTTGATGTGCATGGCGTCGACGCCCAGATCGCCCGGGCGCACCCGGCCGACGATGGCGTTGAAGTTGGCGCCGTCGCAGTAGAAATAAGCGCCCGCTTCGTGCGTCAGGCGGCTGATCTCGAGAATGTCGCGCTCGAACAAACCGCAGGTGTTCGGGTTGGTCACCATGATGGCGGCGACATCCGGACCCAGCTTGGAGGCCAGATCAGCCACGTCCACGCGGCCGTCGTCGGTCTGGGCGACCTCGACCACCGAATAGCCGACGAAGGCGGCAGTGGCCGGGTTGGTGCCGTGGGCCGAGGTCGGGACCAGAACCTTGCGGCGCTGCTCGTGCTCGCCCTTGGCCTCATGGGCGGCGCGGATGGCCATCAGGCCACACAGTTCGCCGTGTGCTCCCGCTTTCGGAGAAAGCGCGACGGCGGGCATTCCGGTCAGGGTCTTCAGCCAGTGCGACAGCTGGTCCATCAGCTCCAGCGCGCCTTGCACGGTCGACATCGGCTGCAGCGGGTGAATGTCCGAGAAGCCGGGCAGGCGCGCCATCTTCTCGTTCAGACGCGGGTTGTGCTTCATCGTGCACGAGCCCAGCGGATAGATGGCCAGGTCGATGGCGTGGTTTTTCTGCGACAGACGCACGTAATGGCGCATGGCTTCCGGCTCCGACAGGCCGGGCAGGCCGATCGGGTCTTGGCGAACCAGATCGCCGAGGTCCGAGGCCGAACCCTTGGGCTCCGGCAGGTCGACGCCGGTCTTGCCCCAGCCGTCGCCCTCGAAGATCAGGGCTTCGTTCTGCAGCAGGCCGCGGCCGCCGGTCAGGGTGGCGGGCTTCGTCGTGACTTCGTTCGGCGTGGTCGGGCGGCCGACGGTGTTCATGGTGCTCATCGTCTTGTCTCCGCTCAGGCCGCCAGCACCTTGCCGAGTGCAACGGCAAGAAGCTTGATGTCAGTGTCCAGGGTCGTCTCGGTCGCGGCGACCAGCAGGACGTCGTCCATGCCGGCGTCCGGGGCCAGACGGCTGTAGGGCACGCCCGCCAGCACATGATGGGCGGCCAGGGTGTCGACCACCTCGGCGGCCGGCTTCGGCAGCTTGATCGCGAACTCGTTGAAGAAGCGCGGGGTCAGAATTTCCACGCCCGGGACGGCGGCCAGCGCGTCGCGGGTGGCCACGGCCTTCTCGTGGTTCAGCAGGGCCAACTTGCGCAGGCCCGTCTCGCCCAGCAGGCTCATGTGGATGGTGAAGGCCAGGGTGCAGAGGCCCGAGTTGGTGCAGATGTTCGACGTCGCCTTGTCGCGGCGGATGTGCTGCTCGCGGGTCGACAGGGTCAGCACGAAGCCGCGCTCGCCGTCGGCGTCCACGGTCTCGCCGGTCAGGCGGCCGGGCATCTGGCGGATCAGCTTCTCGCGCGTGGCGAACAGGCCGACGTAGGGGCCGCCGAAGTTCAGCGCGTTGCCGATCGACTGGCCCTCGGCCGCGACGATGTCGGCGCCCATTTCACCGGGCGACTTCAGCAGGCCCATCGACACGGCCTCCGTCACCACGACGATCAGCAGGGCGCCGGCGGCGTGGGCGGCCTCGGCGATCTTGGTCACGTCGGTTGCGGCGCCGAAGACGTTCGGGGTCTGGACGACGACGCAGGCGGTGTCCGGGCCGATCTGGTCGATCACGGCGGCCTCGGCGTCGATGGCGGCGGGCAGGGCCTGGGTCTCGACGCCGACGGCGTGCACGACGGTCTCGGTCGCGCGGACGTAGTGCGGGTGAACGCCGCCCGAGATGATCGCCTTGTTGCGGCGGGTCACGCGGGTCGCCATCAGCACGCCCTCCGCCATGGCGGTCGAGCCGTCATAGAGCGAAGCGTTGGCCACCGGCATGCCGGTCAGGTTCGCGACCTGGGTCTGGAACTCGTACAGGTACTGCAGGGTGCCCTGCGCGATTTCCGGCTGGTAGGGGGTGTAGCTGGTCAGGAATTCCGACCGCTGGATGATGTGGTCCACGGTTGCCGGGACGTGGTGCTTGTAGGCGCCGGCGCCGCAGAAGAACGGCACGGAGCCCGCCGAGGCGTTCTTGTTGGCCATGGCCGACAGGGCGCGTTCAACCTCCAGCTCGCCCGCCACACGGGGCAGGTCCACCGGGCCGTCCAGACGGGCGCCGGCGGGCACATCCACGAACAGATCGTCGATGGATTTGGCGCCGATGGTGGCGAGCATCGCCGTACGGTCGTCGGGCGTCAGGGGGAGATAACGCATGGTCTTGTCCTGGGCCGTGAATGGCCAAAGGCCCTCTGACTTTGATCAGAGGGCCCGATGGGTCTTAGAGGGTGGCGAGGAAGGCGTCGTAGGCGGCCTTGTCCATCAGGGCGTCCAGTTGCGAAGCGTCCGAGATGCGGATCTTCGCGAACCAGCCTTCGCCTTCCGGGTCGGCGTTGACGGTTTCCGGGGCCGAGGCCAGGGCGGCGTTGCCTTCGACGACTTCACCCGACACCGGGGCGTAGACGTCCGAGGCGGCCTTGACCGATTCAACGACGGCGAAGCTGTCGCCGACCGAGACGGTCTTGCCGGCTTCCGGGGTTTCGACGAACACCACGTCGCCCAGGGCGTCGGCGGCGTGCTTGGAAATGCCGACGGTGGCGATGTCACCGTCCAGGCTGACCCACTCGTGATCCTTGGTGAACTTCATGGTCTGATCCTCTCAGGCCCCAAATCAGGCTTTGGGTTTGCGGTAATAGCGTTGCGCCACGAACGGCATGGCGATGACTTCTGCGGCGGCGGCCTTGCCCCGGACGATGACCTTCAGGTCCGTACCCAGTTCAGCGTAGGCCGGAGGCACATAGCCCATGGCGATGTTGCGACCCAAGGTCGGCGAGGGGCCGCCCGAGCTGACCTTGCCGATGACGTTTCCGTCAGCGTCAGCGATCTCGGCGCCCTCACGGGCCGGGGCGCCTTCCTTGACGCTCAGGCCGACGCGGACGCGGCTCGGGCCGTCAGCCAGTTCCTTGAGGACGCGCTCGGCGCCGTTGAAGTCAGCGCGTTCCTTGCGCGACTTGGACAGGGCGAAGGTCAGCGCGCTCTCGACCGGGCTCGTTGTCGGGTCAATGTCGTGGCCGTGCAGCGGCAGGCCGGCTTCCAGGCGCAGGCTGTCGCGGGCGCCGAGGCCGATGGGCTTCACGCGGGCGTCTTCCAGCAACAGGTTCCAGATGCGCTCGGCGTCGGCGGCCGGGACCGAAATCTCGTAGCCGTCCTCGCCCGTGTAGCCCGAGCGAGAGACGTAGCAGTCCACGCCGAAGATCATCAGGCGGGCGCAATCCATGAAGCCGAAGTCGCCGAAGACCGGATCATGTTTGGCCATGACCTCGGCGGCTTCCGGCCCCTGAATGGCGATCAGGGCGCGGTCCAGCACGGTCAGCTGGGCGTCGCCTTCGAGGTTGGCTTCCCAGAAGGCGAAATCCTCGTCCTTGTTACCGGCGTTGACGACGACGAAGAGGCCGTCGTGGTCAGGTTTGCCGGCCATCAGGTCGTCGATGATGCCTCCATCGGTGTTGAGCAGCAGCGAATACTTCTGCTTGCCCGCCTTCAGGATCGCATAGTCACCGGGCACGAAGCGCTCGAACTGGGCGATGGCGTCTTCGCCGGTGATCTTGCACTGGCCCATGTGGGAGACATCGAACAGGCCGGCGTGTTCACGGGTCCAGCGGTGTTCGGCCAGAACGCCCTCGTACTGGACCGGCATGTCATAGCCGCCGAAGCCGACCATGCGGGCGCCGAGGGCCCGGTGCGCGGCGTTCAGGGGCGTAGTCTTCAGGGTTTGATCGGTCATGGTCCAGACTCTCGGGGTCGCGTGTTGAAACGGAAAGCTCCGCCGTCCTCGCGCCCCCGCTGTCCTGAAGCCTGAGAGATTCCGACGGCCTTGGCCGCCTTGCTCCGTCGGCGCGCAACTCGTGCGACTTTCCAGCGTCCGTGCGCTTTCGCGGTCCTTTTGCCTGAGCGTTTCCGGGGCGGTTGCGCCTTCGGCTCCGGGCCTGCCGTGACAGCCCCGGTCTCTCCCGCGAGAGCAGGGTTCCAAGACCCCGACTCCGGGGCCAAGTCAAGCGCGGGTATGGGGTTGCCCGCAGCAAAAAGCCCCCGGCGTAGGGCCGAGGGCTTCTTTCTGATCAAAATCCCGAACGATGCCTTACGGCGTTTCAGTGATGATCAGGGCGCCGGAGGCCGGGCTGTCGCCATAGGTGCCGATCCAGACGTCGTAGACGCCGCTTTGCGGATTGCGGAAAATCACCTGGGCGTCGCCGTCGCCCCAGCTGTCGTCATCGCAGTACCAGCGGCCGTCCGGACCGTTGATCACCAGGGTGGTGTCTTCGCCCGAGCGGGTGCGGAAGGCCAGCGGCAGGCCGCCGGCGGAGTAGGTCAGTTCGAAGTCCGGGGCGTTGCTGATCTTGCCCACGCACGAACCGCCCAGACGCGACGCGTCGATGCTGCCGCCCGCGACGACGTCGATGGAGTACGGGTCCGGGGTGAAGCCGGCCGAGAGGCGACGCGCGCCGAAATTGGCGTTCTGGCTGGCGTCCTGCGCGACGGCGGGCGCGGCGGTGGCGGTCAGGGCGGCGACGAGCGCCAGCACGGAAAGGCGTTTGATCATTGAAGTCCCCCACTTGAACACGGCGATGGCGCCGCAGACTGTCCCGGTTGTGTCCGGCTTCGAACACATGACCTCCGGTATCTGAACTCACTATGAACGGTGACGCTTGATAAGTCAGGCCGCTTCGTAAGCCTTCACCTCGGCGATCCGTGCTGCCTTGTCCGCGTCCGGCAGGAAGCTCCCCTCGAAGCTGTTGATCGCCATTTGCGTCACCTGCTCACGGGTCAGGCCCACGGCCTCGGCCAGCCGGGCGTAGTTGGCGTTCACATAGCCGCCGAAATAGGCCGGGTCGTCCGAGTTGAGGGTGACGTGCAGGCCGCGACGCAGCATCTCGGGGACCGGGTGATCCTTCAGGTCGTTCACGACGCAGAGCTTGAGGTTCGACAGCGGGCAGACGGTCAGGGTCATCTGCTCCTTCGCCAGCCGCTGGATCAGGCTCTCGTCCTCCATCGAGCGGTTGCCGTGGTCCATGCGGTCGATGTGCAGCAGGTCCAGCGCCTCATGCACATAGGCGGGCGGGCCTTCCTCACCGGCGTGGGCGCAGAGCTTCAGGCCCAGATCGCGGGCGGCGGCGAAGACGCGCTGGAATTTGGACGGCGGATGCCCGACCTCGGACGAATCCAGTCCGACCCCGATGAAGTGGCGCAGATACGGTCTGGCCATCTCCAGCGTGGCGAAAGCCTCTTCCTCGGTCAGGTGGCGCAGGAACGACAGGATCAGGCCGGACGTGACGCCCAGCTCGGTCTTCGCCCGGTCCATGCCTGCGATCAGGCCCTCGACCACCACGCCGAACTCGACGCCGCGGTCCGTGTGGGTCTGGGGATCGAAGAAGATCTCGGCGTGGCGCACATTGTCCGCCGCCGCGCGCTGGAAATAGGCGAAGGCCAGATCCTCGAAATCCTTGCGCGTCAGCAGGACGTTGGCCCCGGCGTAATAGATGTCGAGGAAGTCCTGCAGGTTCGAAAAGTCATAGGCCGCGCGCACGGCCTCGACGCTGTCGAACGGGATCGAGACGCCGTTTCGCTGCGCCAGCTCGAACATCAGCTCGGGCTCCAGCGAGCCCTCGATGTGAAGGTGCAGTTCGGCCTTGGGCAGACCGGCGATGTAGGCGTCGAGCGACATGAGACTTCTCCTTGCGGGAGAAACTTAGCCTACATCCGCTCCGGCGTGTCGATTCCCAGAAGACGCAGGGCGATCACCAGCTGGTCCAGCGCCGCTTTCGACAGCGCCAGACGCGAGGCCTTGGTCGCCTCGTCCGGCGCGATCAGCACCGGGCAGGCCGCGTAGAATTTCGAGAACGACTGGGCCAGCCGATAGGCGTGCTCGGCCACGACGTGTGGCATGCGCTTCTCGTAGGCTTCGACCGTCGCCTGCGAGAAGGCGTCCAGTGTCAGGGCCAGATCACGCTCGGCCGGTTCGCCGATGACGATGGCGCCGGGCGCCAGACCCTGATCGGTCGCCTTGCGCAGCAGTGAACGGATGCGGACCGCCTGATACAGCAGATAGGGGCCGGTCTTGCCTTCGAAGCTCATGAAGCGGTCGAGGTCGAAGACGTAGCTGGTGGTCCGGGCGTTCGACAGGTCGGCGAACTTCAGGGCCGCGATGGCGACCTTGTGGGCGATGGCCTCGAACTCGTCGGGTGACAGGTCGTCGCCCAGTTTCGCTTCCTTCAGGCGCTCGCGCGCCTTGTCGGTCGCCTGATCGATCAGGTCGCGCAGCTTCAGGACGCCGCCGGCGCGGGTTTTGAAGGGCTTGCCGTCCTGACCATTCATTGTGCCGAAGCCGAGATGCTCCAGCGACTTGTCGGCGGCGTAGCCGGCCAGATAGGCGGCGCGGAACACCTGTTCGAAATGCTCGGCCTGACGTTCATCGACGACGTACAGCGCCAGGTCCGGGCCGATGGCCTTCTTGCGGTCCAGGATCGTCGCCAGATCGGTCGTGCCGTACATGGCCGAGCCTTCCGAGCTGATGACCAGCAGGGGCGGGGGCGACGGGGCCTCGATGACCGAGCCGTCGGGCAACTTTTTCTTGCGGGTCTCGCCGGGGCGGGCGACGTGCACGACCTGCGCGCCGTCATCCTCGACCAGCAGGCCGGTGGCCTTCAGATGCTCCAGCATCTCGGGCATCAGCGGATCGGCGTCACTCTCGCCGTTCCACAGGTCGAAATCGACCGACAGATCGCCGTACTCGCGCTTCAGGGCCTCGCGGCTGACCGCCACGAAATGTTGCCAAAGGGCGCGATAGCCGGGACGTCCGCCTTGCAGTTCCGCCGTCGCCTTGCGGGCGCGGTCGCGGAAGGCGGGGTCTTCCTTGGCCTTGCCGGCGGCCAGCGGATACAGCCGATCCAGATCGGCCAGCGTGACGGGGCTTTCCGCCGGGAAGGGACCATCACCCTCGACCATGAAGGCGTCCGCCAGACCCTCATCGCCGCAGGCGACGATCAGCAGGCCCATCTGGAAGCCCCAGTCGCCGAAGTGGGCGTCGCCGGTGACTTCATCGCCGCGGAAGCGGAACAGGCGCTTCAGGCTTTCGCCGATGATGGCGCTGCGCAGGTGGCCGACGTGCATCGGCTTGGCGACATTCGGCCCGCCGTAGTCGATCACGACCTTGCGCGCCTCATCCACGACGGCGGCGCCCGCACGCTCGGCGTCGGCGGCGACGTTCTCGGCGCGCTTCGCAAGCGCGGCGTCCGCGACCTTCAGATTGATGAAGCCCGGTCCGGCGATCTCGATCGAGGCCAGACGCGGATCGCCTTCCAGTCGCGCGGCGACCTTGGCCGCCAGTTCGCGCGGATTGGCCTTCAGCGCCTTGGCGGCGGCCAGCGCCCCGTTGGACTGGAAGTCGGCCAGATCGGGCCGGTCAGAGGGGGTGACCCGCGCAAGCGCCGCGTCCACGCCTTCGGCGGCGAAGGCGGCTACGACCGCTTCGCCCAGTTCCGTCTTGAGATCGGTCATTCTACTGGGCCGGAGCTGCGGTCGGTTCAGGGGTGCCCGCGGTGATGCGGAAGCGGCTGCCCGAGCGGTTGAACTCGGCCATCTCCGGCGTCACGTCGAAGCCGACCAGAATCTCGAAGTGATCGCCGCTGGTGCTCGCCGAGGCGCGCGGGATCACGATGGTGTTGTCCTGGCTGACGCTGGTAACGTTCTGGCCGTTCTCGAAGTTCGCCGGCAGATCGAAATAGACCTTGTCCAGCACGGCGGTGTTCCGCTCGGTCACGGCGATCCAGTAACGATAGGTGCGACCGGCGCCCTGCGCCTGCGGCCCCCGACCCAGGTTGAACAGCACGCGGGTCTGAACCGTGATGGGCGAGTCGCTGTCGTAGGTGCAGTCGGCGACCAGCCCCTCGATTTCACCGGTGTAGGCGACATTGGCGGCGGAGACGCGGTCCCCTGTCATCTCGACATAGCGGGCGGCGTCGTAAAGCACCTTCACATAGGGGCAAGGGCCCGCGGCCGAACGACGGCGCAGCGGGGCGATGCGGGCGCGGCGGGCGCCGGTCTGTTGCTCGCCGGCTTCCGGGCGTTGCTGTTGCTGCGGACCGCCGGGTCGCGACGACGTCTGCGCGACGGCGGCGGGAGCAATGCTCGACACGGTGGCGGCGACAAGAGCCGAGGCCAGGGAAACCTTCAGGACGCGACGCATCAAATGCTCTTCCAGATCACGAGGAGGCGGCGACAGCCCGACGCCGTCCGCACGCTTGCCGCTGATAGCGGCTAAACAGAGGCGCGGCAAACCCGCCGCGCACGGAAACGACGGTGGCGGCGAGCGGTCCGAGCGACTAGGTTCCCGCCCATGACCGTGCACCAGCCGATCCGACCGGCCGAAAAGCGTCCGCTGACCGTCCGTCTGGCCACCCCGCGTGGCTTCTGCGCGGGGGTGGATCGCGCCATCCAGATCGTCGAACGCGCCATCGAGAAGTACGGCGCGCCGGTCTATGTCCGCCACGAGATCGTGCACAACCGGCATGTGGTCGAGCGGCTGCGCGAGATGGGCGCGGTCTTCGTCAAGGAACTGGACGCCTGCCCGGATGACCGGCCCGTGGTCTTTTCCGCCCACGGCGTGCCCAAGTCCGTGCCGGAAACCGCGCGGTCGCGGGAGATGCTGTATCTCGACGCCACCTGCCCGCTGGTGTCGAAGGTCCACGTCGAGGCCGAGCGCCATCACGCCGCCGGTCGCCACATCATTCTGATCGGCCATGCGGGCCACCCGGAGGTGGTCGGCACCATGGGCCAGCTTCCGGCCGGAGCCATCAGCCTGATCGAGACGGTTGAGGACGCCGAGGCGTTCCAGCGTCCCGGCGACGCCCCCTTGGCCTACGCCACCCAGACGACCCTGTCCGTGGATGACACCGCCGAAATCCTCGGCGCGCTCAAGCGCCGGTTCCCCGAACTGCCCGATCCTCACAAGGAAGACATCTGCTACGCCACCACCAACCGTCAGGAGGCCGTCAAACGCCTCGGCGAGGGGTGCGATCTGGTTCTGGTGGTGGGGTCCAGGAACTCATCCAACTCGGTCCGGCTGGTCGAGGTGGCGATCAAGGCGGGGGCGAAGGACGCCCGCCTGGTGGATGACGCCGGCCATGTCGACTGGAGCTGGCTGGACGGCGTGTCGACGCTGGGCATCACCGCCGGAGCCTCGGCGCCCGAGCGTCTGATCGAGGATCTGGTTCAGGCCGTCCGCGACCGCTTCGACGCCGATGTGGTTGAGGATGACGGCGCCCGCGAGACCGTGACCTTCAAGCTGCCGCGTGTTCTGACGACCTGACCCCTCCGTCTCGTCGGCTTCGCCGTCGAGCCACCTCCCCACTCCGTGGAGAGGTGAACGCGAACACTCACCTCTCCAGCGAAGCTGGGGAGGGGGGCGTGCGAGCCGGAGGCGAAGCATGGTGGAGGGGTCGGTCGAGCTTAGACCGGCTTGCACAAGCGGAGCCTTTGCCGTTCGTTGACGTTAACCCTCAGGCCGGGAAAGGGAACCTCATGCGTCTGACCGCCGCCGTCTCCGTCGTCTCCGTTATGGCCCTGACCGTCTCGGCCTGTACGCAGGAAGCCGAATCGCCGCCCGCGCCGGTGACCGGCGCGCCCGCCGCGACCGCGCAGACCACACCCCCGGTCAGCTACGCCTGCGAAAGCGGCCAGCCGGTCAACGTCATCTATCCCGACACCGCCTCCGCCCAGCTCGCTTACAAGGGCCAGACCTATGTGCTGCGTTCCGTACAGGCGGCGTCCGGCGCCCGCTATGTCGGCGCGGGTGTCGAATGGTGGACCGCAAACCGCGACGGGACGGAGAGCGCGACCCTCAGCCGTCTGGGACCGAACGAGGACGTCGGCGCCGCGGTGCTGGAGCGTTGCAGCCGTCCGTCTCCCGGTCCGATGGTGACCGGGCCCGTGCCGACGCCGGAGCCCGCGCCCGGCGGCGTTTTGCCCGCCGCCCCGCCCTGCCGGGGGCCCCAGTTGAAGCTGTCCAACGAGGGCGGCGACGCCGGGGCGGGCAATCGCGTCACCAATATCGGCGTCCAGAACATCGGCGGCACGGCCTGCAGCCTGACCGGCTATCCGGGCGTGGTCCTGCAGGATCGTCAGGGCCGCAACCTGACCGCCATCCGCAGCGAGCAGAGCCCCGGCAGCTACTTCAGCGCCGGTCAGGCGCCCGCGCCCGTCGTGCTGGCTCCGCAGGCCAGGGCGGCCTTTGAACTGGCGTGGAACGTCGTGCCGAACGAGGCGCAGGGCCAGACCAGCTGTCCGAACGTGGCCCGAATCCGGGTCACCGCGCCGGGCGACACCTCGGCGGCCTCGCTGGACCTCGCCTTCGCTCCCTGCGGGGGGCGCGTGCGGGTCAGCCCGATCCGTCCTCTGGTCCCCGAGGCCACGCCCGCGCCGGAGCCCACCGTTTAGGGGGTTCAATAGTGCGCGGATTCGGCGTAGCGGAGCGCGCATGACAGCGACCTTCTATGACCGCGTCTCCGCGGAACTCGCCGACATTGAAGCCCAGGGGCTGACCAAGCCCGAGCGCGTGATCGCCTCCCGACAGGGGCCGGTCATCAAGGTCGCCGGGCGCGATGTCCTGAACTTCTGCGCCAACAACTACCTCGGCCTGGCCGGGGATGAGCGGGTGACGCAGGCGGGCACCCGCGCGCAGGAGAAGTGGGGCGCCGGCACCGCCTCGGTCCGCTTCATCTGCGGCACGCTGGAAATCCACAAGGAGCTGGAGCGGGCCATCGCCGACTACCTCGGCTTTGAGGACACCATCCTGTTCGCCGCCGCCTTCGACGCCAACGGCGGCATCTTCGAGCCCCTGTTCGGCGCCGACGACGCGATCATCTCCGACAGCCTGAACCACGCCTCGATTATCGACGGCGTGCGCCTGTGCAAGGCCAAGCGCTACCGCTTCGCCACCTCGGACATGGCCGATCTGGAGGCCCAGCTGAAGCAGGCGCGCGCCGACGGCGCGAAAGAGATCATCATCGCCACCGACGGCGCCTTCTCCATGGACGGCTATATCGCGAAGCTGAAGGACATCCGGGCGCTGGCCGACCAGTACAACGCCCTGATCATGGTCGATGACTGCCACGCCACCGGCTTCCTCGGCCCGCGGGGACGCGGCTCCTTCGCCTGGAACGATGTCGAGGTCGACTTCGTCACCGGCACCTTCGGCAAGGCGCTGGGCGGCGCCATGGGCGGCTTTATCTGCGCGAAGTCGAATGTCGTGGCCCTGCTCAAGCAGCGCGCCCGGCCCTACCTGTTTTCCAACGCCCTCAGCCCCGCCGTCTGCGGCTCTTCGCTGGAGGCCATCCGCATCGCCGCCGGCGAGGAGGGAGACAAGCTCCGCGAACAGCTGTTCGCCAACGCCGCGCGCTATCGCAAGGCGATGACCGAGGCGGGCTTCACCCTGCAGCCGGGCGAACACCCGATCATCCCTGTGATGCTGGGCGACGCCAAGCTGGCTCAGGACATGGCCGCCCGCCTGCTGGAACTGGGCGTCTATGTGATCGGCTTCAGCTTCCCGGTGGTGCCGCGCGGCCAGGCCCGCATCCGCACCCAGATGTCGGCGGCGCACACCTTCGAACAGATTGATCAAGCGGTCGCGGCGTTCACGACGGCCGGCAAGGAACTGGGAGTGATCTGATGACTGACACCATGAAGGCCCTGGCCAAGACCCGCCCGGAGGTCGGTCTTGAGCTGATCGACGCTCCGATCCCGACGCCGGGTGACGAGGATGTGCTGATCAAGGTCAAGCGCACCGCAGTCTGCGGCACCGACATCCACATCTGGAACTGGGACGAGTGGTCCCGGAAGAACGTGCCGGTCCCGATGATCACCGGGCACGAGTTCGCCGGTGAGATCGTCGCCATCGGCAAGGATGTGGATCGCCGCCTCAAGGTCGGCCAGCGCGTCTCGGCCGAGGGTCACGTCATCGACCTGAACTCCGAAGCGGCCCGCGCCGGCCACTTCCATCTCGACCCGGACACCCGCGGCATCGGCGTGAACCGTCAGGGCGCCTTCGCCGAGTTCGTCGTGGCCCCGGCCTTCAACGTGATCGAGCTGCCGGACGACGTGCCCTATGAGATCGGCTCGATCCTCGATCCGTTCGGCAACGCCGTGCACACGGCGCAGCAGTTCGATCTGCTGGGCGAGGACGTTCTGGTCACCGGCGCAGGCCCCATCGGCATGATGGCCGCCGCCGTCGCCCGCCACGCCGGCGCGCGCACCGTCGTGCTGACCGACATCAACGACTTCCGTCTGGACCTGGCCCAGAAGGTCGCCCCCGGTGTCCGCACGGTGAACACCACCAAGGAAGACCTGAAGGACGTCATGCACGAGCTTGGCCTGAAGGTCGGCTTCGACGTGGCGCTGGAAATGTCCGGCTCCCCCATCGCCTTCAAGCAGTGCGTCGACACCCTCATCATGGGCGGCGGCATGGCTCTGCTGGGCATTCCGTCGAAGCCGATGGAGACCGACTGGGGCCAGATCATCCTCAAGGCTCTGACCATCAAGGGCGTCTATGGCCGCGAGATGTTTACGACCTGGCGCAAGATGCTGGGCCTGCTGAAGGCGGGTCTGGACCTCCAGCCCCTGATCACGCACCAGATGTCGTTCGAGAACTACCGTGAGGGATTCGAGGCCATGCGCTCGGGTCAGTCCGGCAAGGTCGTTCTCAACTGGGACAAGAGCGCCTGAGGGCGTGAACTGAGGGGGCGGTCCTGACCGAGGCGTCTTTTCCCGTCCTCGCCTTCCTTGAGGGGGCGGGGACCGATGCGCACGGGCGCACCATCTTCGAGATACTCGGGCTCGACGACGCGGGCATTGAGCAAAGCCACGACTTCATCCAGTGGGTCTTCCCGCTGACCGAGCCGTCGTCGGCCGTGCCGGGCTCTCCGGTGCTTTCGGAAGACGAGGTCGCGGCCATCGCCCGTTCGGGCATGGCCCAGATCACCCTCGCGGCGGCGACCGACCGGCTTCGCCTGTTCTACCTGCGCCACGATCACTGGCTCAAGGCCGAGGATCATAACCATCTGCGCATCACCCGGATTATTCGCTCCCTTCGGCGGCTGCGCAGTGATCAGGCCGCCGACGGCTTCCGCGCCACCATCTTCGCCAAGGTGGAGGCCAAGGGCGCGCCGATCAGCGCCCGCAGCCGCGGTTACTGGGAAACCGCCTGACTGTCAGCGCAGGAACCGGATGAGGGCTGTCTCGAACCCCTTGGCCTCGGGGCCGGGCAGGGCGTTCAGTTCGCCGGCTTCGAACATCTCGAAGACGCGGGGGTGGACATAGGACGACCGGCAGACGGTGGGCGTATTGCCCAGCAGACCGGCCACCGCCTTCACGCAGACGGTGACCTTGCGCCGGGCATCCGTCGGCGAGGTCGGCGGCTCGGTGTCCCGTAGCGCCCTTGCCGCCGAAACCGTCCCGGCCCAGGTTCGGAAGTCCTTGGCCGAGAACTGTTCGCCCATGGCCTCGCGGATATAGGCGTTCACATCGTCCGAAGTGATCGCGCACAGATGGCCCTCCGCATCCCGGTATTTGAACAACTGTTGGCCGGGCAGGTCGCGGATTGACCGCACCACAGCCGCCAGCCGCCGGTCTCGAACCCTGACCTCATGCTCCACCCCGCTCTTGCCCTTGAACGCGAAGGTCAGGGCCGCTCCATCCATCTCCAGATGACGTTTGTTCAGGGTGGTCAGACCATATGAGCGGTTCTGACGGGCGTACTGGGCATTGCCGACCCGGATCAGGGTGAGCTCCAGCAGGCGCACAGCCGTTGCCAGCACCTTGTCCCGGGTCACGCCCCGTTTCGCCAGATCGGCCTCAACCCGCGCCCTCAACTTCGGCAGCTTTCGCGCGAAGGCGGGCAGGCGATCAAACTTGCTCTCCGCTGCGTGACGGCTCCAGTCGGAGTGGTAGCGGTACTGCTTGCGACCGCGGGCATCCCGCCCTGTCGCCTGAATGTGGCCATTGGCGCGGGGGCAGATCCACACGTCGGTCCAGGCCGGGGGGATCGCGAGCGCCCGAATGCGGGCTAACATCTTCGGGTCGCGGATCGTCTTTCCGCTCTGGTCCAGATAGCGAAAGCCGAGCCCCGACTTTCTGCGGGACAGGCCGGTGTTCTCGTCGGAACACCATGTCAGACCCTCTGGAACCGCGATGTCCGTCACGCCGGGGCCTCCGCGTCGTCGCGTATCAACGCCGGGCGCTGTGGGTCTGAAAGGACGGGGCGGCGGATCATGGCGTATCCCAACGGGGCCACGAACGGCGGGTTCCTCTTGACCCGAAGCGCAGGGAAGCGGAGGGCAGGCGTATGAACTATCGTCATAGCTTCCACGCCGGAAATTTCGCTGATCTGGTCAAGCACGCCCTGGTGCTCTGGCTTCTGGAACGCCGTCGCGCCACAGGGGCTGTGACGGTGCTCGACACCCATGCGGGCGCCGGCGTCTATGACCTCGCCGGCGATGCTGTGCGGTCGAAGGAGGCCGAAGCCGGGATCGTTCGTCTGATGGCCGCCGACAAGCGCCCACCGCTTATCGAAGCGCTGGCCCGGGCGGTGAAGGAGTTGAACCCGCATGGCGGGGCAAATCTTTACCCGGGCTCGCCCCTGCTGGTCGCGCGGCGTCTGGACCGCGATGACCGCTATGTCGGGTTCGAGCTGAACCCGCCGGTGCTCGAGTTGCTGACTGAGGCGCTCACCCCCTTCCCGCAGGCGTCGGCGCGGGGCGGCGACGGCTATGATCAGGCGCGCGCCGAGGCGGCGCGGTCGCCGGGCGTTTTCGTTCTGATCGATCCGCCCTTTGAACGGCCGGACGACTACATCCGCGCCGCCGATACCGCCGCCGCGATCGTCCGCGCCGATCCCCGCTCCATGGTCGCGGTCTGGACCCCGCTGAAGGACATGGAGACCTTCGACGGCTTCCTGCGCCGGCTGGATGAGGCCGGGGCCAAGCGGGTCTTGGTGGCCGAGGCCCGTCTGCGCCCCCTGACCAATCCGATGAAGATGAACGGCTGCGCCATGGTCATCCTGAACCCGCCCGCGGGCGCGGAGGAGGCGGCGCGTCAGGTCTGCGACTGGGTCGCCGCGACGCTGGGTGACGCCGGGGCCAAGGCCGAGGTCTGGATGGCCTGACCGCCTATTCTATGACTTCGCCGGGCTCATAGAGGTGTGGCTCGAAGGTGGCGATAGCCATGATCGGCTCCATCGCCGCGACCACTTCGGGCGATCGCGCCATGGCTTTCCAGTCCTCGCGGGAGCGCCAGACGGCGTGAACGGCGGCGACCTTGCCGTTCAGTCCCCTGTGCAGGGTGGCGGAGACAAACCCCTCCGCGCCGCGCTGGGCGGTGACCATGACCGCCAGATGCTCCATCAGCATAGACTGCTTCTCGGGTGCGCAGCGATAGACGTTGATCAGGACTACGGGGTCGGCATCAGACATGGGCGCCCTCTAACCCGGATTTGCTTCAGCTTTGTACGCCTGACATCAAAAAGGGGTGCGCTTTCCGGTCGCGCGGCGATCTTGCCCGGCAGGCCCGACGCGCCATATCGCTGGGCCAATGGAGAGCCGCATGCCCCGTATCGCCATCCTCAAGACCGGCGCCCCGCCGCCCGAACTGGCTCCGGCCCACGGCGATTATCCGACCATGTTCGGGACACTGCTGGGCGAAGCGTTCGAGACCACGGTGTTCGACGTGCAGCGCGGGGAATGGGCTGACGCTTATGGCTTCGACGGGGTGATCATCACCGGCTCGGCGGCGGGCGTGTACGAAGACGATCCCTGGATCGGCGATTTGCTCAAATGGATCCGGGCTGCCCACGGGCGGACCCGGCTGGTCGGCGTCTGCTTCGGACATCAGGCCATGGCGCAGGCGCTCGGCGGACGTGTCGAGAAGTCGGAGCGCGGCTGGGGCGTCGGTCTGCACCGCTATCAGGTGACCGATGGGGCGGAGTGGATGCAGCCCGCCGCTGCCACGGTGGCCATTCCGGTCTCGCATCAGGATCAGGTCGTGGCGGTTCCCGACCACGCGCGCGTCACGCTGCGTAGTGACTTCACGCCCTATGCCGGTCTGGCGTGGGGCGATGCGGCTATCAGTTTCCAGGGGCACCCCGAGTTCACCCCGGCCTATGCTTCCGATCTGACCGCCGGGCGACGGGGACGGATCGACGGCGCGCTGGTTGATCGGGCTCTGGACAGTCTGAAAGAGCCCGACGACCGGGCGCTGGTCAGCGATTGGATACGGGCGTTCTTCCAGCCGTAAACCTTACTCAAGAAATGCGTGCGAAGACGGAGCAGCATGTCGTTGTCCCGGTTCGCGTTCGTTGTCGCTGTTCTGATCGCCTTGACGGGAGGGGCGGCCTCCGCGCGCGCGCATGACGCCCCCGCATCCCATGGGGTCGAGGATGCGCTGCGGCTGGCCGACTTCGTGGAGCGCCGGGCGGCCTCCAGCAGCTTCGCCGCGCTGGAGGATTTCGGTCGCGAGGCCATGCGCCGCAATGACCGCGAAGGTCTCAACCGGCTTTACCACGTCACCTGGACGATCCTGAATCAGGGCGAGTTCGACCGCGCGCTGGTCTGGAACCGGCGTTTGGCCGAGGCGGCCCGTCGGCAGAATGACCTGCGGTACATCGACATAGCCCACCTGAACGCCCTGACGGTCCGCTATGACCAGGGCGACGGCGCCGTCGCCGCCGAGATGCGTCGGATGTCGACCGGGGGCCGGGACTGGTTCGTGCGCGCCCACGCCACCCGACTGACCGCGCTGTGGCTCATCGATCACGCCCGGATCGGCGAGGGGCTTCAGATCCTGACCCGCGCCGAGGCGGATATTCCTGACGCCGATCCCTTCGCCGACACGGCCCGGGCGGGCATCTGGGAAGTGGCGGGCATGGGTTTGAAGGACCTCAACGATGTCGAGGGCGCCGCCGACGCCTTCCGCAAGTTCGAGATCGATTACTCTGATCCCGCCTATCCCCGCCCGGATTTCGACAGCCTCTACAACCTGACCATGATGGCGGTTTCGGTCGGTGCGACGGACCGGGCCCAACGCTACTTCGCCGCCCATACCCGTCTGGCCCAGCGCTCCGACCTGCAGACGCTGAAGGTCTACGACGCCAGCCTGTGCGCCACCGTGGCGAATGCCCTGCAGTCGCCTCGGGACGTGCTGGCCTGCCTGGCGCCCTATGGCGAAGATCTGGGCGATGCGGCCTTCCTCGCTCGCGACGCCCTGCCGTTGAGAGCCATCGCGCGGGCGCGTCTGGGCCAGACCGCCGCAGCTCGTCGGGACTTGCAGAAGCTGCGCCGGATCGAGGTCGGCGCGGGCGCGCAGTCCGAGGTGGACCACGTCGAGGCCGAGGTGCTGTTCGCCGAAGGACGTGCCGAGGAAGCCTTCGGCATCCTGCGCGCCCACATGCTGACTGGCGAAACCGACGCCGCCCGCAGTTTCAGCGCCGGGGTCCATCAGGTCACTGGCAACATGCAGCAGCAGCTGGTCGAGCGCCGTCGTCAGCTGGAAACCGCCGGAGCCAACACCCGGCTGCAACTGGCGATCACCATCATCGCGGTGCTGTTCATGCTGTGCGCGGTCGGCGCTGTCGCCTGGCTGTGGCGGCAGGCCGGTCACCTGCGTCAGGCGCGCGGCCGCGCCGAGGAAGCCAATCGGGCCAAGTCCGAGTTTCTGGCGAACATGAGCCATGAGATCCGCACCCCGCTGAACGGCGTGGTGTCCATGGCCGACTCCCTCGCGCGTCGCGATCTGGAGCCGCAGGAACATGAGATGGTCGAGCTGATCCGCTCGTCCGGCGCGACCCTCGAACGCCTGCTGTCCGACATTCTGGACAGCGCCAAGATCGAGTCCGGTCAGGTCACCCTGGAGCCCGTCGCCTTTGATCTTGAGCAGGCTGTCGGCGATGTCGCCGCCCTGTGGCGGGTCAAGGCCGAAGACAAGGGGGTGGCCCTGCATGTCGATTTCGACCCGGCCCTGTCGGGCTTTGTCGAGGGCGATGCGGTCCGCCTGCGTCAGGTGCTGAACAACCTGGTCTCCAACGCCCTGAAGTTCACGGCTGAAGGCGCTGTCTCCATTGCAGTACAGGCGACCGGCGACAGGCGCGCCCTGTTCCGGGTCAGCGACACTGGCGTGGGCTTCGACGCCGAGCAGAAAAGCCGCATCTTCGTGCGCTTCCAGCAGGCCGACGGGTCGATCACCCGCCGCTTCGGCGGCACCGGACTGGGCCTCGCCATCTCTACCGCGCTTGTCGATCTGATGGGCGGATCGCTGGATTGCGAAAGCGCGCCGGGCGAAGGCGCGGCCTTCTGGTTCGACATTCCACTGCCCGCCGCCGAGGCGGTGGCGGTCGAACCCGCCGCGAACAGCGACACGCTCGACGTCTCGGCCGCCCCGCTGCGCATCCTGCTGGCCGACGATCACCCCGCCAACCGCAAGGTGGTCGAGATCATGCTGGCCGCCTCCGCGATGGAGATGGTGGCCGTAGAGGATGGTCAGCAGGCGCTGGACGCCTTCCGCGAGGGCGGCTTCGATCTGGTGCTGATGGATATGCAGATGCCGGTCATGGACGGCCTGACCGCCACACGCGCTATCCGCGCAGTCGAGATGGAGCAGGGGCTGACGCGCACGCCGCTGATCATGCTGACCGCCAACGCCATGGCCGAACACGTCGAGGCGGGCCGTCAGGCGGGCGCCGACGGCCACCTGACCAAGCCGGTCACACTCGCCAGCCTGTTCGACGCCATCGGCGCCGCCCTGCAAGGCGAGGAACAGGCCGAGGCGGCTTGAGGCGCGGTATGTTGCGGCGGCTTTGGCGCGCGCTGTCGGCCGTGGCGTTCCTGATCGTGGTCGTGGCGGGCGCCGGACTGGCGCTTTCGATCACCCGGTATGCAGACCAGACCTCAAGTGCGTCTGCGGATGCGGCTATGGTGCTGGGCGCCGCGGTTGCGAACAGAACCCCGACGCCCGTGTTCGAAGAACGGCTCCGTCATGCCGCCGGGCTCTATCATGCCGGGCGGGTGCGTCTTGTCGTGGTCACCGGCGGGCGTGGCCCCGGAGACGCGCTCAGTGAAGGCGAAGCCGGTCGCGACTGGTTGATCGCACACGGTGTTACGGCGGCGGACATCGCGGTCGAGACACGATCACGCACCACCATCCAGAACCTGCGTTTCTCCCTGCCTATACTGGAGGCGCGGGGCGTGCGGACGGTCCTGCTGGTCTCCGATCCCCTGCATATGCGCCGGTCCACGATCATTGCGCGGCGGCTGGGACTGACGGTCGAGCCGTCGCCGACGCGGACCAGCCGGTATCGCACCTGGCGGACCCAGGCGCCGTTCGTGGCCCGGGAGACCTGGTTCCTCGCGCAATATCTTTCGACGGGGCTTTAGCCGCTCACGGCCACTTCACCACGGGCGGCATGGAACTGAGGATCGAGTCGACGTTGCCGCCTGTCTTCAGGCCGAACATGGTCCCGCGGTCGTACAGCAGGTTGAACTCGACGTAGCGGCCCCGCCGGACCAGCTGTTCCTCACGTTCATCCGCTGTCCAGGCCTCGGTCATCCGGCCCGCGACGATCCGCGAATAGACGTCCAGGAAGGCCTCGCCGACATCGCGGGTGAAGGCGAAGTCGCGGTCCCAGTCGCCGCTGTCGTGGTGGTCATAGAAGATGCCGCCGGTGCCGCGCGGCTCGTTGCGGTGGGGCAGGAAGAAATACTCGTCGCACCAGGCCTTGAACTTCGGATGCCAGCTCGGGTCGTGGGCGTCGCAGGCGGCCTTCATCGCGGCGTGGAAGGCGACGGTGTCCGCCGCATCCTGATGGCGGTCCACGTCCAGCACAGGCGTCAGGTCGCCGCCGCCGCCGAACCAGCTTTTCGTCGTGGCGATGAAACGGGTGTTCATATGCACCGCCGGTACGCGCGGGCTGACCGGGTGGCAGATCAGGCTGATGCCGGTGGCGAAGAAGCGTGGGTCTTCCGCCGCGCCGGGCACCGACTTCGCATAGTCGGCGGGGAAGGTCCCGTGAACGGTAGAGACGTGGACACCGACCTTTTCAAACAGGCGGCCGTGCATCATGCCCATGACGCCGCCACCGCCTTCCTTGCGGTCCCACGACGTGCGGACGAAGCGGCCGGGCTCGCCGGTGAAAAGATCAGCAGGCGCCGCGTCCTCCAGCGTCTCGAACCCGGCGTGGATGCGGTCGCGCAGGGCCTCGAACCACTGGCGGGCGGCGGCTTTCTTCTGCGCGAGGGGATCGGCGGCGTCGGTCATGGCGGCTTCACTAGGCCGCCCGCGCGCCGGACGAAAGTGTCGCCGTTGACCCTCGCTGTCGCTCTGCCACTGTCACGGTCCCGTTTCCGGAGAGTTCGCCGATGTTCCGCACCGTCCTTCTGGCCGCCGCCGCCCTGTCCGCCGTCGCGCTTCCCGCGATGGCCCAGACCAGTCCCGGCGAGGTCCAGGCGCGGCGCATCCTTGAACGGACGCCGTTGATCGACGGCCACAACGACCTGCCCTGGGCCCTGCGTCAGGGGCACGGCAGCGACCCCTATGCGGTTGATCTGACCCACGATCTTCACGCCTCGACAGACCTGCACACCGACATTCCGCGCCTGCGCGCCGGGGGCGTCGGCGGCCAGTTCTGGTCGGTCTATGTGCCCGCCAGCCTGACCCCGCCCGATGCGGCGGTCGCGACGTGGGAGCAGATCGACGTGGTTCGCCGCATGGTCGCCGCCCACCCCGAGGTCTTCGAACTGGCCACGACCGCCGATGACATCGTCCGCATCCATCGTCGTGGACGGATCGCCAGCCTGATGGGGATCGAGGGCGGCTATTCGATCGACGACTCGCTCGGCCTGCTGCGCGAGTTCCATGAGGCCGGGGTTCGCTACATGACCCTGACCCACTCGAAGACCACGACCTGGGCCGACAGCGCGACGGATGCGCCCAAGTGGGGCGGCCTGTCTCCCTTCGGCGAGCAGGTGGTCAAGGAGATGAATCGCCTCGGCATGATGGTCGATCTCAGCCACGTGTCAGAAGACACCATGCTGGACGCCATCCGCGTGTCCGAGGCCCCGGTGATCTTCTCCCACTCATCGGCGCGCGCTGTGACGGGGCATGCCCGCAACGTCCCTGACAATGTCCTGCGCCTGATGCCGCAGAACGGCGGGGTGGTGATGGTCACCTTCGTACCGGGCTTCATCAATGAGACGGTTCGCGCATGGAGCGCCGCCCGCGCCGCAGAGGACGCCCGGCTGAAGTCGCTCAATCCGGGCAACCCGGCGGCGGTCACCGCCGGAATGGCGACCTGGACTGCCGCCAACCCCATCCCGCGTGCGGGCGTTGCCGACGTCGTGGCTCATATCCAGCATGTGCGTGATGTTGCCGGGATTGATCACGTTGGTCTGGGCGGAGATTTCGACGGCGTCGACGCCCTGCCGGATGGAGTGGACGGCGTGGATGCCTATCCCCGCATCCTCGCCGCCCTGATGGCGAACGGCTGGACCGAGGCCGACATCCGCAAGCTGGCGGGGGAGAACGTCCTGCGTGTCATGCGCTCGGTCGAGGCGGTGGCGGCGAGCAAGCGGAGCGAGCGTCCCAGCCTCGCGGCCTTCGATGGCGGCGCGCCGGAATAGGTCAGGCGGTCCGCAGGGCTTCCAGACGATGATGGGCGGGGCGCATCCAGCGCTCCGCCAAGGCCTTCAGCGCGTCGGGCGCCGCGTTGCGCTTGGCCGCTGAGTCTGCAGTGAAGGGCTGGTTGCCTCTCTTCGCATCGCGTCCGGACTGGGCGGTCAGGCGCGCGATCTCCTCCGGCGTCGGGGTGATCCCGAAATGCCCGGCCACTGCCTCCCATGCGGCGCCGGGCAGGTCCGCATAGTTAACCGGCAGGCCGGGTGAGGCCGCCAGCGCCTCGATTCCAGCCTCATAGATCGCCCCCAGAACCCTTGCGGCATAGGCGTCCGGATCAGGCTCCGTCTCGATTCCGAACAGGCGGCCCGGCAGCAGGCCGGGCACGGTGTGCACCCCGCGCTGGTTCAGAGCACTGACGAGAACCTCGACCGGATCGCGATACAGGAACACCCAGGGCGTGGTCGGGTAGGCTTCGCGGATCAGGCCGTGATGAAGCGTGTTCCAGGCGTCCATCTTGAGGAACAGCCGATCCTGTCCCGGCGCCCGCGCCTGACCCAGCGCGCTGACCACGGCCCTCAGCAGCGTGATCTGACGTTCCCGGTCCAGCCGCTCTCCGGCGCGGATCAGGCTGTCCACCGGACCCGGCTCCGACAGGATCAGCGCGCCGTCCAGTTCACCCAGCAGGCGCGCCAGCAGGGTCGAGCCGCACCGCGAGACGTGGAAGATGAAGCCTGTCGGCGGGATGCCGGGTGATCGCTTCGCCCATGCCTCCAGCCCCGCCAGTGTCGTGCGTCGCCGGAACAAGGTGTTGGCCGGGTGGCGCATCAGTCGGGTGAAGGTGTCATCCAGAAAGGCCTCGGTGAAGCGCGGGCTGTCGCACCAGATCCACTCCACGACCGAGGCCTCGATATCGGCGTCGTCCCAGAAGATGCGGCCGGGCAACCAGCCGTCCAGCGTAGTCACTTCATCCATTGTTCGTTCCATCGGCGGCGTTCCTCCGCCAGGGCCGAACGGACCACATCGGCGGTGAAGGGCAGGTCGTGCTCCAGGCCCAGCCGGATCGCCTCCTCGACGAACAGGTCGCGGTCGGTGGTGTCGCGCAGGATAGCGTGCAGGCCCGGCTCCGCGGCGACCCGGGCGCGGAAGCGCTCCAGATTGCTCGCCGCCGTCTCTGCGTCGATCAGGGGCGGGGAGGGGCGGAAGGGATCGTCGTCCTCGAACGGGACCAGGCCGCACAGCCAATCGTTCACCGCCACGTCGATCACCAGATGCACGCGGTCGGTCGCGCCGCCGTTCAAGACCCGGTGGGGCTGGCTCAGGTCCAGATACCAGGTCTCGCCCGGCTTCATCTCGACCTGACGGTTCCTCAGGTGGAAGGCCACGTCCGGGTTGGTCAGGATCGGCACATGCAGCCGCGCCTCGCCCTGCTCGTAACCCAGATCATAGTCGCGATGCTCACGGATTGTCGCGCCCGCCCCCAATCGCAGCAGGCGGACCGACCTCAGGGGGCACTTCAGCGCCGCCAGCACCTCACGGACGGCCGGGCAAAGCTCCATCAGCGGCGTGTCGCTGAAAGTCCGGCCGGTGGCGACAAGGCCGCCGTTCCCATCGACGGGCTCGCGCAGGGCGACCCCGCTCCAGTCGCCGTCATAGAAGCCGGTGTTGAAATGCGGGAGCCAGCCCGCGCCCGAGAGGGCCGACAGGTCCGCGAGGAGGGGCGCGACGTCAAAGTCCAGAGGCAGGCGGAAACGGTCGATCATGACCGACGATTGTATTGGCTGTTCCGCCTCGCGCGTCCAGACGCGTCAGGGTCGGGGCCTCAGGGGAGGCCGCCGGTCTTCCGCAGAGCCTCGAACAGCGCGATCCCCGCCGAGACCGACAGGTTCAGCGACCGCGCCCCGGCCTTCAACGGAATCACCACCCGCTCATCAGCGGCGTCATGCACATAGTCCGGCGCGCCGGTCGGTTCGCTGCCGAAGAGCAACACATCGTCGGTCTTGAACGTGAAGTCGGACAGGGGCGTCGCCCCCTTCGTCGTGAACAGGACCAGCCGTCCCGGCGCGCGATCCTTCTGGAAAGCCTCCCAGTCCGCGTGCCGCGTCATATGGCTCAGCGGGCCATAGTCCAGCGCCGCGCGCTTCATTGCCCGGTCGTCGAAACGGAAGCCGGTGGGTTCGATTATGTGCAGTTCAACGCCGAAACAGGCGCTCAGCCTGATGCTGGCGCCCACGTTCTGCGGAATGGCTGGTTGAAAAAGGACGAGACGCATTCTAGAGCCCTCATACGCGCGGCCCGGGGGCTTGTCGCGGTTCATTTTGCGACCGTTTCGCAAGTAGCGTCAGCCACTTGCGTCGAACCGCCGCAAAGTCGGATCGGGGCGGGTTGATCGGGTTTCCGCTAAAGCATCCATGCCGTTCCACCACGCTCCGCTTCGGGCGTGGAATGCGGCGTATGAGGAGTGACACGTGGCCGAATCGGTCGTTGAAGGCGAAGGCGGCGACGCCACCCGCCGGGACTTCATCCACATCGCAGCCGGCGCTGCCGCCGTCGGCGCGGGCGCCATGGTCGTCTGGCCGCTGATCAACCAGATGAACCCGGCGGCTGACACCCTGGCTCTGGCGTCGATCGAATTCGACATGACCAAGGTCCAGGAAGGCCAGCAGGTCGTGATCAAGTGGCAGGGCAAGCCGGTCTTCGTCCGCTACCGTTCGGCGGCCGAGCTGCAGAAGCTTCAGGCCGAACCGAACGAGGGCAAGCCGGTTCAACCCGACAGCGCCCGCACCAAGGAAGGCCACGGCCAGTATCTGGTGGTCCTGGGCAACTGCACCCACCTGGGCTGCGTCCCGACCTTCGGCACCGGTGACTACGGCGGCTGGTTCTGCCCCTGTCACGGCTCGCACTACGACGCCTCGGGCCGTATCCGTAAGGGCCCGGCGCCGCTGAACCTCGTCGTGCCGGAATACGAGTTCGTGTCCGACACCCGCATCAAGATCGGCTGAGGACGTACGAGAGAACGATGAGCGATCACGAATCCACCTACGTCCCCAAGACCGCCGTCGAGAAATGGCTCGACACGCGTCTTCCGATCGTCCGCTTCGGTGCGGACTACATGTCGCTGCCGACCCCGAAGAACCTGAACTACTGGTGGACCTTCGGCGGCATTCTGGCCCTCTGCCTCGCGACCCAGATCGCGACCGGCATCGTGCTGGCCATGCACTATGTGCCCAACACGGAACTGGCCTTCGCCTCGGTCGAGCGCATCATGCGTGACGTCAACGGCGGCGACCTGATCCGCTACACCCACGCCAACGGCGCCTCGATGTTCTTCGTGGCGGTCTACCTGCACATGCTGCGGGGCCTGTATTACGGCTCCTACAAGGCGCCGCGGGAAATGATCTGGATCGTCGGCTGCGTGATTTTCTTCCTGATGATCGCCACCGCCTTCCTCGGCTACGTCCTGCCGTGGGGCCAGATGTCCTACTGGGGCGCTGAGGTCATCACCAACCTGATCGGGGCGATCCCCGGCATCGGCGAGCCGATCCTGATCTGGCTGCGCGGCGGCCCGGCGATCGATAACGCGACGCTGAACCGCTTCTTCTCGCTGCACTATCTGCTGCCGTTCGTGATCGCGGGCTGCGTGGTTCTGCACCTGTGGGCCCTGCACCACGCCGGTCAGAACAACCCGGTCGGCATCCTGATCCCGAAGGACCGTCAGAAGAAGGACATGGTCCCGTTCCACCCGTACTTCACGGTCAAGGACGGCTTCGCCATCATCCTGTTCCTGATGCTGTTCGCGACGTTCGTCTTCTTCATGCCGAACGCCCTGGGTCACGCCGACAACTACATCCCGGCCAACCCGCTGCAGACGCCGGCGCACATCGTGCCCGAGTGGTACATGCTGCCCTTCTACGCGATCCTGCGCGCTGTCCCCGACAAGTTCGGCGGCGTGCTGGCGATGTTCGGCGCCATCGGCGTGCTGTTCGTCCTGCCCTGGCTGGATCGCTCGAAGGTGCGCTCGATGCGCTACCGTCCGACGATGCGGGTCTTCTTCCTCATCTTCGTCGCGGTCGGTCTGATCCTCGGCTGGTGCGGCGCCCAGCTGCCGGACGCCCAGGTCATCCCGGGCATGCCGAGCTTCACCCTGGTTGACGGCAAGCTGAACAGCTACCTGTGGCTGACCCGCTTCGCGACTCTGTACTACTTCGCCTTCTTCCTGGTGATCCTGCCGCTGGTGGGTCTGAAGGAGAAGCCGCTGCCGATCCCTGCGACCATCTCGGAACCCGTTCTGTCGGGCGCCGAAGAGCAGAAGGGCTGATAGTGCACATGACCCTCAAGACTCCGATGCGCTCCATGAAGAAGACCCTGGTCCTGATCGCCGCGGCGGCCGGCCTGACCCTGTCCTCCGGTCCCGCCCTCGCGGCGGGCGGCGGCGGCCACGCCCTGCGCGACGGCGGCTTCTCGTTCGAAGGTCCGTTCGGCGCCTTCAATCAGGGCCAGCTGCAGCGCGGCTACAAGGTCTATCGCGAGGTCTGCGCCTCCTGCCACAGCATGGACCTGATGCACTTCCGCACGCTCGCGGAACCGGGCGGTCCCTTCTATGAGGCGGGTCAGGCCAGCGCGGCCGAGAACCGCTTCGTCAAGGCTCTGGCCAAGGAAGTGCAGATCGCGGACATCGACACCGAAACCGGTGAGCCGATCATGCGCGACGGCACCGCCGCCGACCGCTTCCCCAATCCGTATCCGAACGCGACGGCCGCGGCCGCCGCGAACGGCGGCGCGGCTCCGCCCGACCTGTCGGTGATGGCCAAGGCCCGTCACGGCGGCGCCAACTACATCTACTCGCTGCTGACCGGCTACAAGGCGCCGCCGGCCGGCCTGCAGATCCGTCCGGGCCAGAACTACAACGAGTACATGGCCGGCGACCTGACCCCGTTCGTCGCGGAAGGCGCTCACGTGCCGCCGGGTGGCTTCATCGCCATGCCCAACCCGCTGCGGAACGGTCAGGTGACCTATGACGACGGCACCGCGCCGACCGTCGAGAACTACGCCAAGGACGTGGCCGCCTACATCGCCTGGGCCTCGGATCCGAAGCAGGTCGCGCGCAAGCGCGCCGGCGTCGGCACCCTGATCTTCCTTCTGCTGTTCGCCGGTGTGACCTATCTGTCGTACCGCCGCATCTGGAAGGGCGTCGCCCACTAGGCGACCGCTTTACAGGCTGACATGACCGACCCGCCGGAGCCTCGCTCCGGCGGGTTTTTCATTGTCGCGGTCGTGACCAAACGTTGTGTTGCGAAATTGGGGGTTCCTGTCTCATAAAGCGGCTTCGAGGTTCACGGAGGTTTCCATGCCCCGCCTTTCCCTTGCCCCCGTCCTGATGGCCCTGAGTTTGCTGGCCGCCCCGCCCGCCGTCGCCCAGACCCAGCAGCCCGCCGGTAGCGATGCTCAACGGGAGCGGGTCGGAGCGCTCGACTTTCTGAACGGCGAGTGGCGCGGCACGGCGACGACCACCATGCCCGGTCACACCACGGTCCTGACCCAGACCGAGCGGGTCGGTCCGCTGCTGGGCGGTTCGGTCAAGCTGATCGAGGGGCGGGGATACGCCGCCGACGGCACGACCCAGTTCAACGCCTTCGCGATCCTGTCGTGGGACGAGCGGGCCGGGAAGTACAGCTTCCGGAGCTACGCCAATGGTTACACCGGGGAGTACCCGTTCGAACTGACCGGGGACGGCTTTCGCTGGGAGATGCCCGCCGGACCCAATGCGAAGATCCGGTACGTGGCGACCGTGCGCGACGGGACCTGGCACGAGGTCGGGGACTATGTCGCTGAAGGCCAGCCGCCCCGTCGCTTCATCGAACTGCGCCTGACCCGCGTCGGTGACACGGACTGGCCCGGCGCAGGCGCCGTGTCGCCGCAGTGAGCCCGGCCTGATCGACAGCCCGGATCGGGCGCCCTACGGTCCGCACCCTGTTCAAAAGGCTGAGGGTGTCCCGAGCATGCGTCTGTCCGTTTCCGTTGCCGCGATGGTCGCCGGCGCCCTGCTGACCGCGACGGGCGTCAGCGCCCAGACACCGACCTTCAGCACCGAGCGCCTTTCGGAAGACGCCCGCGTTCTGTCCGATGACAGCTTCGAGGGCCGCGGCATCGCCACGCCGGCGGAACAGAAGGTCATCGACTTCCTCAGCGCCCAGTACGCCGCCGCCGGGATGCAGCCGGGCGGGCCGAACGGGCAGTGGACGCAGGACGTCACCCTGAACCGCTTCACCGCCTCGAACATCCGCGCGGGCTTCAGCGTCGGCGGCGAGAGCATTCCGCTGACGCAGGGCCAGCAGATCGTCATCTCGACCCGTCTGCCGGGCGACCATGTTCACCTGATGAACAAGCCGCTGGTCTTCGTCGGCTACGGCATCGATGCGCCTGAGCGTCAGTGGAACGACTTCAAGGACGTCGATGTCCGTGGGAAGGTCATCGTTGTTCTGGTCAACGACGCCGACTTCGAGGCGCCCGAGCTGAACACCTTCGGCGGCCGGGCCATGACCTACTATGGTCGCTGGACCTACAAGTACGAAGAGGCGGCCCGGAAGGGCGCGGCGGGCGTGATCATCGTCCACGAAACCGCCCCGGCTTCCTATGGCTGGGCCACCGTGACCAACAGCTGGTCGGGCCCGCAGTTCGACATCGTCCGTCAGAACGCCGCCGCCGAGCGGGTACCGATGGAATCGTGGATCCAGCGCGACGTGGCCGTGGACCTGTTCCGCCGCGCCGGTCTGGACTTCGAGGCCCTGAAGGTCGCCGCGCGCAGCCGCGACTTCCGGCCTGTCGAACTGCCCGGCGCGACCTTCAGCGGCACGTATGACGTGGCCTCGACCCAGGTGACGACGCACAATGTCATCGCCCGGCTGCCGGGTACGACCCACCCCGACGAGACCGTCCTGTACACCGCCCACTGGGATCACATCGGCGTCGGCGCTCCGGACGCCGAGGGCGACACCATCTTCAACGGCGCCGTCGACAACGCCACCGGCACCGCCGGTCTGCTGGAACTGGCCCGCGCCTTCGGATCGGGGCCGCCCCCGGAACGCTCGATCGTCTTCATCAGCTTCACCGCCGAGGAAAGCGGCCTGCTGGGCTCGGAGTATTACGCCTCCAACCCGGTCTATCCGCTGGCCACGACCGTGGGCGGGTTCAACGTCGACTCGATGAACGTCTATGGCCGGGTGACCCGCTACGGTATCACGGGCTACGGCCAGTCGGACCTCGATGAGCGGATCGGCGCCGTGGTCGAGAGCCAGGGACGCAGCATCCTGCCGGACGCCAACCCGGCCTCGGGCGGCTACTTCCGGTCGGACCACTTCCCGCTGGCCAAGCGCGGCGTGCCGATGACCTACGGCGGCTCCAGCGGCGACTTCCGTGACGAGCCAATCGCCGAGCGCCAGGCCAGCCGCTCGGAGTATGGCCGCAGCCGCTACCATCAGGCGGCGGACGAGTGGTCGCCGAACTGGGACCTGCGCGGTCAGGTCGAGGACCTGCAGGTGCTCTACACGGTCGGCTCGGCGCTCGCGAACAGCCGCGAGTGGCCGCAGTGGAAAGATGGCTCCGAGTTCGGTCCGGCACGCGCCGCGACGGCGGATCAGCGGCGTTAATCCGCTTCCGGATTAGATGACAAAAAAGTAAGGGGCGGTCTTTCGGGGCCGCCCTAAGGTGCGCGCCATCGATTTTGGGGATGGGAGTCTCACCATGTTTCGCAAACTGAAGAGCGGTTCGGCGATCGCCGCCGTCCTGTCCGCGGGGCTGCTGCTGTCGGCCTGCGCGACGGCGGGCGCCGGCGGCACGGCGGCGGTCGAGCCCGCCTTCTCGGCGGACAGGATCAGCAGCGACATCCGCACGATCAGCGACGACTCCTTCCAGGGCCGCTATCCCGGCACCGAGGGCGAGCGACTGACGCTGGCCTGGTTGCAGGCCCAGTACGAGGCCATGGGGCTGGAGCCCGGCGGTCCGAACGGCCAATGGCTGCAACCGGTCGCGCTGAAGCGCTACACCCCCGTCACGGGCGGCACGTCCAGCTGGACCGGCCCGGACGGCCAGTCGCACGCCCTGACCGTCGGAACCGACATCACCCTGCGCGCCGTGACCAATGACGGCCGCGCCGCGATCCGCAACGCGGGCGTGGTCTTCGCCGGCTATGGCATTACGGCGCCCGAGCGGAACTGGGACGACTACGGCGACCTCGACGTGCGCGGCAAGGTCGTGGTGGTCATCCCGGGCGAGCCGGACGGCGAGCTGTTCAACGGTCAGTACACCACCAATTACCAGTCGGGCGCATACAAGGCGGACGAGGCCTTCCGCCGTGGGGCGGTGGGGGTCATCACCCTGATCGCCCAGCCGGCGTCCTCGCCCCAGTGGCAGGGCATGATGCGCGGCGCCAACCGCACCCGCACCCTGACGCCGGGCGCGGCGGATCTGGAGTTCTCCGGCGCCATCAACCACGACACCGCCTTCGCCATGGCCTCGGCCGCCGGTCTGGGCATGGACAGCTTCGCCAACACCGGCAGCGGGACGTTCAAGGCCGTGGCGCTGAACGGTGTCAGCCTGTCGGTCGATGTGTCCGAGACCATCGACACCCTGGTCACCCACAACCTGCTGGCCAAAATCCCGGGGACCGAGCGTCCGAACGAGACGATCATCTATTCGGCGCACTGGGATCACGTCGGCGGCGAGGCCCAGCATCCGGAAACCCCGGGTGACGACAAGATCTTCAACGGCGCCTGGGACAATGCGTCCGGCACCGTCGGCGTGGTCGAGATGGCCCGTCAGTTGAGCCGCGCGCCGCGTCCGAAGCGCTCGATCATCTTCGCCCACATGGCGGCCGAGGAGATGGGGCTTCTGGGCGCCTACGGCTATGTCGCCGACCCGGTCTATCCGCTCGAGACCACCGTGGCCGACATCAACATCGACATGCTGCCGCTGTCGGGTTCGACCCGTGACGTGCCGATCTTCGGCAAGGGCCAGAATGATCTGGAAGATCGCCTGCAGGCTCTGGCGGCGCCGCTGGGCCGCTACGTCTCCGACGACGGCATGCCGGAGCAGGGCTTCTACTACCGGTCGGATCACTTCCCGTTCGCCCGCGCGGGCGTGCCGGCGATCATGCCCTGGCACGGCTGGGACTGGGTCGAGGGCGGTCGCGAGACCGGTGAGGCCGCCTGGCGCGCCAAGTTCGGCGCCGACTACCACAAGCCGTCGGACGAATGGTCGGCCGACCTGAACTTCACCTCGGCGGTCGAGAACCTGACCCTGCTGTACCATCTGGGTCTGGACCTCGCGAACAGCGACGAATGGCCCGGCTGGAAGCCGTCGTCGGAGTTTGGTCAGGTCCGCGCCCGCTCGGACGCGGCGCGCCGCTGATGCTGTCCATCCGCCCTCTGACCGGCGACGGCTCGCCGCCGGCGGAGGGCGAGTATGCGCAGGCCTGTGAAGTCGGCGGGGCGACCCGCTGGCTCTACCTGTCCGGCCAGATCCCGGTCGCCCCGGACGGCTCGCTGGCGGCGGACTTCACCGGCCAGTGCGAACAGGTCTGGGACAATGTCGAGACCCAGCTGCGCGCGGCGGGAATGACGCTGGATAATCTGGTGAAGGTCACGACCTATCTGTCTGACCGGGCATACGCCCTGCCGAACCGCGAAGTGCGCCTGCGTCGGCTCGGCGGGCGGCAGATGGCGCTGACGGTCATTGTCACCGGCCTGTTCGAAGAGGGCTGGCTGGTCGAGATCGAGGCCGTGGCGGCGGCTTGACGTCGCCTTGAGAAGCTTCACCGAGAGGCCCACTGTCACTCCATGACCCGTTGGTCGCCCCAGCCCGCTCCTGACGAACCTGACGGCCTGATCCTGTTCGACGGGGTCTGTATCTTCTGTTCGCGCTGGGTGCGGTTTGTGATCAACCGTGACACCGAGAAGCGCTTCCGCTTCCTGCCGATCCAGTCGGAGGCCGGTCAGGCGCTGGCGGTGCGGTACGGGATCGACCCGGAGGCGCCGCAGACGAACGCCGTGGTCCTGAACGGGCGAATTCACTTCAAGTCTGACGCGGCGTTGACGGTGCTGGGCGCCTTGCCGGGGATGATGGCGTTCAGGGGACTGAAGGTCGTGCCGCGCCTGTTGCGGAACCCCGTCTATGATCTGATCGCCCGCAATCGCTATGCGATCTTCGGGCGGACCGATGCCTGTATGATCCCTTCGCCAGAAGACCGGAAACGCTTCCTGTAATGACCAAGGTTCTGGTGATCGGCGCGGGTGGGGTGTTCGGCTCGCGGCTGGCCGAGGGGCTGTTGCGGCACGGCTTCGGTCTGGTCGTGGCGGGGCGCAGCCGGGAACGGGCCGAGGCGCTGGCCGCGCGACTGCGGAAGGCGTTCTCGGGCGCTTCGGTCGAGGTCGCTGTTCTGGACACCGCGACCCTGAGCCCCGAGCAACTGACGGCGACCGGCGCGAGTATCGTCGCCGACATGGCCGGGCCGTTTCAGGGTGCGCAGCCGACGACGGCGCGGGCGGCCATCGCCGCAGGCCTGCACTATGTCGATCTGGCCGACGGGCGGGACTTCGTCGCCGCCTTCCCTGCGCTGGATGCGGCGGCGAGAGCGGCGGGCGTGGTCGCCTTGACCGGGTGTAGTTCGACCCCGGCCCTGTCCAACGCCGTGCTGGATCATCTGACCGAAGGCTGGCGGGAGGCCGTGTCCGTGGAGGCCGCCATCTCGCCCGGCGCGCGGGCGCCCAAGGGGCTTTCGGTCATGCAGGCCATCCTGTCGTGGATGGGCCGACCCGTGCGGGTGTTCGAGGATGGGGCATGGACGACCCGGCGCGGCTGGAGCGGGCTGTACCGGCGGGACTTCGGGGCGGCGGGGCGGCGCTCAGTGTCGCTGTGCGAGACGCCGGACCTTGATCTGTTCCCTCAGCGGTTCCGGCCCCGCGACCGAGCGCTGTTTCTGGCCGGCATGGAGCCCTGGCCCCTTCATCTCGAGGCGTGGCTGCTGGGCCGGCTGGTCAGCCTGTTCCGGTTAAACCCCGTGCCGCTGGCCAGACCTCTGCTGGCGTTGGCGAGCCTGCATTCCGTGAGCGGATCTGATCGCGGCGCCATGCGCGTGCAGGCGCTCGGCGTGGACGGGCAGGGGCGGGCCGTGCGCGCGGTGTGGCGGCTGGTCGCCGAGCCGGGGGAAGGGCCGGTGACGCCCAGCCTGCCCGCACTGGCCGTGATCCGCGCCATCATCGCCGGGCGGGTTACGCCGGGGGCGAGGGCCTGTGTCGGCGTCCTCTCTCTGGAAGCGATCACACAGGAGATGTCACCACACAGGCTGGCGACCGAAGTGGTCGTGGAGCGCGGCCTGTATCCCCGCGCCATCGGCCCGGCCTTTGACGATCTGCCCGAACCCGTCCGGGCGCTGCATGAGACGCCGGGGCGGTCGGTGTGGCGGGGCAGGGCGATGACGGAGGGCGCATCAGGGCCGCTGGCGGCGCTGGTCGCCCGGATCGTCGGCTTCCCGAAGGCGCAGGCGGACTGCGAGGCCGAGGTGGCCATCGATGCAGATGGGGAGCGGTCGATCTGGCGACGCCGGATCGGCGGACACCGCTTCGCCAGCGTCCTGTCGCACGCCCGGTTGGGCGGCGTGGTGCGCGAGCGGTTCGGGCCGGTCAGCATGGACCTGAGCCTGACGCCGGAAGGCGGGCGGCTGATCTATCAGGTTATCGGTTGGCGGCTGGGGCCGATCCCGCTGCCGAAGGCTCTCGGCCCCTCGGCCGTCGCGTTAGAGGAGGTCGATGAGCAGGGCCGCTTCGTCTTCGACGTGACGATCAACGCCCCCTTGCTGAGGCGGCTGGTTCGCTATCGCGGCTGGTTGCAGCGGGCATGAAAAAAGGGGGGGACGCCGTACCGCGTCCCCCCTTCCCCCCCCGTTTCGCGTGAACGGTTCGGCTACGACGCCGGGGCCACGGTGGCGCGGCCGATCAGTTCACGCGCCCGTGCGATGGCGGCGTCGGTGGTAAGGGTTCCGGCCTGGATTTCGTCGGCCCAGTCCATCAGCGGCTTGCCGGTGACGGCGCCGCGGTTGGCTTCTTCCTCGAGCCAGATGCCGCCGTTGCGGACAGCGACCTCGTCCCAGGCGGCCCGGACGCCGGCCCAGTAGTCCCTGGTCGCGGCCCAGTAGGCGTCGCCGGGCGTCGGGTCATAGTTGTCGACGCGGCGGTAGGTGTTGATGACGTCTTCCTGGACGATGGCGACGGGTTCGCTCCCTTCGCCCTCGGCCGGACCCATCTTCACATTGTCCTGGATATGGACCCAGCCTTCCGGTGTCAGGGCGTGGCGGTTTGTGCCCAGATAGCGGTCGTAGATCGGGTCGCGGACCGCGTCGCGGCGGGCCAGCGGACGCCAGGTCGGGTTGGAGGTCCACTCCGACCGGCCATGGTCATAGCTCCAGTGGCCGACGCCGCCGTAGCGGGGGCTGTCGTCCGTCTGCCAGACGGTCTGGGACCAGGCGCCCCGGCGCTGGTCGGCGGGCACCGGGGTCAGGACCCACTGGTTCGGACCGGCGTAGGTCAGGACGGTTTCGGGCTCATAGACCCAATCCTGCCGCCAGTGCTTGATGACCATGTGGTTGCCCGCGTCATCGCTCATGACGAGGATGTGCTGCAGGCTGATCCGGGCGCCGTCGTCATGGACGACGCGGACGATCTCGTTACCGGCGGACAGCTTCTCTTCCAGCGGCTCATAGCCGGCGCGGAAGCTGACGTTCTCCCGCATGTCGAACCGGACCCGCCATTGGCCGGCCTGGGCGAGGATCGACTGGCGATCCCGCTCGAACTGGCTGGTCGCCGGGGTGGTGACCGGGGCCGCCCCCGGGTTCGCTATTGGGGCGACTTCGGCAAGGGCCGGGGCGGACGCCGCGAGGGCGGCGGACAGGACAGTGGTGAGCAACAGGGCGCGGCGCATGTGACGGGTCCGTTGAATGAGAGTCATTCTCGTTATCCGGAAGAAGGCTTAGTACCGCAAGGCCAGCGACAGACCGATGTTGCGGCCCGGCTGGGTGTAGGCGTCCTTGACCGCCGAGGAGGCGGCGACGCCCCGGACGTCGCTCCACCAGCTGTACTTCTCGTCCAGCAGGTTGAAGACGCCGATGCGGGCCGTGACCTGCTCGTTGACGTTCCAGTAAGCGGTCAGGTCGACCAGAGCGAAGTCGTCGCCGACGTAGCAGCCGGCGGCGTAGCAGCTCAGGCCATCGGTGTCGGCCACGTCCTTGGCGTCCGACCAGGTGGTGATCAGCTGGCCACCGAAGCGACCGGCCGGTTCATCGTAGCCCAGACCGAAGACGACCTTGATCGGGTCGATGGTCGACAGCTGGGTGGTCACACCGGCGCTGGTGGTTTCCCCCTCGGCATAGGCGAAGGCGAAGCGGACGCTGACGCCGTTGTCCCACCAGGCGTCGGCGCGGGCTTCGAAGCCCTTGATCTCGACGTCGGTGAAGTTGATCCACTGATAGACCATCGGATCAGCCGGGGTGCCGGCGCCCGAGACGACCTGCTGGCTGATGAAGTCCGAGTAGTCGGTCTGGAAGACCACGGCCTGACCGGCGAAGGTCCCGCCCAGCAGGGAGAGGTTGCGGAAGCGGGCGCCGAACTCGACGCTCTGGCTGGTTTCCGGCTTCAGGTCGGGGTTCGGAGCCGAGGTGTAACCGAAGGCCAGGTTGGCGAAGTAGTTGTTCACCTGGCTCGGGGTCGGAGCCTTGAAGCCTTCACCCCAGTTGGCGAACAGGCCGAACTGGTCGTTGCTCCACCAGACCACGCCCAGCTTGGGCGAGAAATGGTCGTCCGACTGGTCGGCGCGCGGCCCCGGGTAAAGCGGATCGTTGGCGGTGCTCAGCTCGAAGGTGTCCCAGCGAACGGCGGGGATGATCTTCAGGGCGCCGTCCAGAAGGCTGATCTCGTCCTGGATGAACAGGCCGCCCAGGGTGAAGTCGGTCTTGGGGAAGGCGCTGGTGGGGAAGGTCTCGCCGGCCGGGGGCACGGCGCCCGAGCGGACGCCCTGCTGGGTGGTTTCGGACCAGTCGCCGCCGACGGTGATGCGGTTGAAACCGAAGGTACGGGTCAGGTCGCCCGACAGGCCGAACACCTCGTTGTCGAAGGTGTTGTCCCGGGTGCGGTCCGTGCCGACGCGGTCTTCGGCGGTGAACTGACGGGTGGTCGAGTCCTGCTGGTAGACCGTGAACTGGCCGCTGTCGAAGCCAAGCACGTCCTTCAGGCGGTAGGCCAGCTGGAACTGTTCACGCTCGGTGGTGTCGTGGGCGGTGAGGCCGAGGACGGCGGTGGCGGCGGTCGGCGGGGCGGCGAGGGTGCGGGTGGTGCGGCCGCTCAGGACATCGGCGTCCATCTCCGATTGGAAGTTGTCATAGGACAGGCGCAGGCTCTGACCCGGCGCGAAGTCCCAGACCAGCTTGGCCAGCCAGGCGTCCGAGCTGAACTCCATCGGGTTGGCGACGGTGCGGTTCGAATAGACGATCGAGGGCGTGGCGCCGACCATGACGGTCTCTTCGCCGGTGATCTTACCCTGGGTCTCGGTCTCCTCGCCGTCGCGGCCGGTCCAGCCGACCATGCCGCTGAAGGCGCCGACGCGACCGGCGATGACGCCCGAGGTCGTGGTGCTTTCGTCCGCCGAGTTGAAGCCGACGCGAGCGCGGGCGCCGAAGGTCTGGCCGTCACGCAGCAGGTCGGCGGGGTCGCGGGTGGTGAAGGCCACCGCGCCGGCGACGCCGTCCGAGCCGTAGAGGGCCGAGGCAGGGCCGCGCAGGATTTCGACCGACTTCATCAGATCGAGGTCCGAGTAACCGCCGCGACCGACGCTCTGGGCCCCGAAGGTGAAGCCGTCGGGGACGCGGACGCCGTCGACGACGATCAGGACCCGATCACCGCCCATGCCGCGGATGGTGAAGCCCTCGTTGCCGCCACGGCCGGTCGTGCCGAGGGCGGCGCCGAAGCGCTGGGGCTGGCTGACGACGCTGACGCCCGGCTCGAAGCGGACCAGGTCCTTGATGTCGGTGGCCAGCTCGGCCTCGATCCGGGCGGCGGTGATGACGGTGACGGTGGCCGGGGCCTCGTCCGTGCGGGTCTCGGTGCGAGTGGCCAGAACGCTGACCGGGGGCAGCTGGGCGGCCTCCTGCGACCCGGTGGTCTGGGCCATGGCCGAGGGCGCGGCGGCGACGGTCAGGGCGGCGAGCCCGGCGGAGAGGAGGAGGGTACGCATGGAAAAGCCCCGCTTGATGAACAGGCGGGGCAATTACTGCGAACGATTTGCAGAATCAATCGCAGATGGCTGGCTGTCTGACGATTCTGCGAATTGATCGCAATTTTGTCGTCAGGCGCGCTTGCGGACGAAGACCGTGCCGGCGGAGTAGCCGGCGCCGAAGCTGCAGATCAGGCCGGTGTCGCCGGGGGCGAAGCCGTCGTTGTGCAGGTGGAAGGCGATGATCGAACCGGCGGACGAGGTGTTGGCGTACTCGTCCAGGATGATGACGTTCTCGCCCGGTTCGGGCTCGCGGCCGAGCACCTTGCGGCCGATAAACTGGTTCATGTTGATGTTGGCCTGATGGAGCCACATCCGCTTCAGCCCGGTGGGGTCGAGGCCCAGCTCGCCCGCATGATCGACGATCATGTCCGAGACCATCGGCACCACGTCCTTGAAGACTTTTCGTCCTTGCTGGACGAACAGCTTGTCCGGGGCGCCGATGCCTTCGGGGGCGGCGTTGTTCAGGAAGCCGAAATTGTTGCGGATGTTGTTCGAGAAGCTGGTCTTCAGACGCGTGCCGAGAATGTCCCAACCGCCGGGGGCGGCCTGATCGGACGACTCGATGATGACGGCGGTGGCGACGTCGCCGAAGATAAAGTGGCTGTCGCGGTCCTTGAAGTTCAGGTGGGCCGAGCAGACTTCCGGATTGACCATCAGCACGGCCTTCACCGAGCCGGAGGCGATGAAGTCCGCCGCTGTCTTGAGCCCGAAGGTGGCCGAGGAGCAGGCCACGTTCATGTCGAAGGCGAAGCCCTCGATGCCCAGCGCCTGCTGGATCTCGATGGCCATGGCCGGGTAAGCGCGCTGCATGTTGGAGGCGGCGCACAGGACGGCGCCGATCTCGCTGACCGGCTTGCCCCAGGCGGCGATGGCGTCCCGAGCGGCCTTCACGGCCATTTCAGCGAGGACCGACAGTTCCTCGTTCGAGCGCTCGGGGATGTTCGGGGCCATGCGCTCGGGGTCGAGGACGCCCGCCTTGTCCAGCACGAAGCGCGACTTGATGCCGGACGCCTTCTCGATGAACTCGACCGAGGAGTGGGTCAGGGGCGCGACGTCGCCCTCGGCGATCTCGGCGCTGTGGCGCTCGTTGAAGCGGTCGGCGTAGGCGTTGTAGGCGGCCACCAGTTCTTCGTTGGAGATCGACTGGTCCGGCGTGAACAGGCCGGTGGCGGCGATGACGGCGTGGGTCATAGGTTTCCTTAAGCGCCCCTAACGCTCGGCGCGCGGCGCCACGCTTCTTGAGGGGGCGCCTGCGCGTTCTGTTTCTGGACGGACTAGATAGGCCCGTCAGCGGCCCCGGTCGAGATGGCTGAGAACACGTTCGGCTTCTGAAAAATGCAGGCGTTCGACCATGCGGCCATCCACCCGGATCGCGCCCTTGCCCTTGGCGTCGGGGGCGGAGAAGGCGGCGACGATGGCGCGGGCGTGGGCGATTTCGGCCTCTGACGGGCCGAAGGCGGCGTTGGCCGGGGCGATCTGGGAGGGGTGGATCAGGCTCTTGCCGTCAAAGCCATAGAGGCGGCCTTGCGCGCACTCGGCGGCGAAGCCTTCGGCGTCGGTGAAGGCGTTGTAGACGCCGTCGAGGGCCAGCAGGCCGTGGGCGCGGGCGGCGGCGACGGTGGCGGCCAGCCATGGCTTGAGCGGCTCACGGTCCGGCGCCGGGCCGGTGCGCAGGCCGACGGCCAGGTCGTTTACCCCCAGCATCAGGGCCTCCAGCCGCGGGGTTGCAGCGATGGCGCTCAGGTTCAGCAGGGCGCGGGGCGTTTCGATCATGGCCCAGAGGACGGCGTCGGAGGGCAGGGCGGCGGTCAGGGCGCGAGCGGCGTCGGCGTCATCGACCTTGGGCGCGACGACCAATGTGACGCCCGCGTCGGACAGGGCCGTGAGGTCATCGGCGCCCCACGGGGTGTCGGGCCCGTTGATGCGGACGCCGAGGCGCGGGCCGAAGCCGCCGTCGCGGAGCGCCTGAACGGCGGCGGCGCGGGCGTCGGCCTTCATCTCCGGCGCGACGGCGTCCTCGAGGTCGAGGATGGCGACGTCGCAGTCCAGCGTGCGGGCCTTCTGGACGGCGCGCGGGTTGCCGGCGGGGAGGAAGAGGGCGGATCTCATACGCCCGGGGCTCAAACCTTCCCGGTGACGGGCAGAAGCGCCCCCGTCACCGCCCGGGCTTCGGGGGAGGCGAGGAACAGGATGACGCGGGCGAGGTCGGCGGGGGCGACCCACTTCGACGGGTCGGCGTCGGGCATGTCGGCGCGGTTCTGGGCGGTGTCGAGGATCGAGGGGAGGACGGCGTTGACCGTGACGGCGGTGGACTTCAGTTCCTCGGCCAGGCTTTCGGTCAGGCGGTGAACGCCCGCCTTCGACGCGGCGTAGGCGCCCATGCCCGCGGCGGACCTGATGGCGGCGTTGGCGCCCACGTTGACGATCCGGCCCTCCGGCGAGGCCTTGAGCCAGGGCAGGGCGGCGCGGCTGGCGTTCAGGGCGGTCGAGAGGTTCAGGGCGAACATCTTCTCCCACGCGGGCTGTTCGTCGTCGGTGGTCTGCCAGACGAAGCCGCCGGCGATGTTCAGCAGGGCGTCGAGGCGGCCGAAGTGGTCGGCGGCGGCGTTGACGGCCTGCGCCGCCTCGGCGGGGTCGGTCAGGTCGACGCCCCCCAGCTCCAGCACGCCGTCGGGGACCGCATGGCCCCGGGCGTGGTCGATGATCGCCACCTTCAGCCCATCGGCCAGCGCGGCATGAACGACGGCGGAGCCGAGGGCGCCGTGGCCTCCGGTCACAAGGATCACGCGGTCAGACATTGAGACTCTCCGGCGGAAAAACGAGTGCGAACAGTGCGAATAGTGCGGGCGATAGACGGTTTTAAAAAACAGTCTATGCCGTCTATCCCGTCTATCGGGTTTTGAAAAAACGCAACGAAAACAACAAAACTGACCGGAGGGAGCGCCGCGGGACCGTCTATCGCCGCATGGACGGGATAGACGGGGCAGACGGTTCAGGCGGTCCCGGCGAACACCTTGGCCATCAGCTGTTCCAGAGCATAACGGTCCGTTGCGTCAAAAGCGGACGTAACGGTCGCGTCGACATCGAAAACAGCGATCAGGGCGCCCGAGGCGTCGAGGACCGGGACCACGATCTCGCTGGCCGAACGGGCGTCGCAGGCGATGTGGCCGGGGAAGGCGTGGACATCATCGACGATCTGGGTGGTCCGGGTGGCGGCGGCGGTTCCGCATACGCCGCGACCGAAGGCGATTCGCAGGCAGCCCAGCGTGCCCTGATAGGGACCGACCACCAGTTCGTCGGTCTTCGTCTCGTCCACCACATAGAAGCCGGTCCAGAAGAAGGCCGGGAAGGCGTCGGCCAGCATGGAGGAGACGGTCGCCATGCGCGCGACGCGGTTCGGCTCTCCGTCCAGCACGGCGAGGATTTCCGCCTCGACCTCCGCATAGCGGGCGGCCTTGTCGGCGGGGCGGTCGTCGCGGGCGACGTAGGACATCAGGGCAAACTCCGGCGGGGCGTCGCAGGCATATAGGCGCAGGCCGGAGCGGATGCGAGGCCGGTGTTCTCGCCTTTGAGGGGCATTCGCAAGGCGCTGATTTCGGTGGAAAACTCCTCCTACGGCACAAAATGGCCGTGATGCGGCAACGCTTTGTCGCAAAACAGCGTTAACCTTGACAGGATGTTAACTGGCCCGGACTGTCGCAGTCCCGCAATGGTTAACGAACTTGGTTAACGGGCCTGATTCCGGCTCGTCGGGGGGCGGAGACGCCCGGTGGGTGTGCGAGGGGTTTATGGCGGACGGGGAAGGCGAACACGGACGACGCTCGCGTTCCCGCGGCTCGCGCGCGCCGGTGGCGATCGCGGCCACGGTGGGCGTGCTTGCGCTGGCGGCGCTGGGCATGGCGTCGTGCGGCCGGGACGGCGTGCGGTTCTGGCAGGGCGGCGGCGACGCCGCGTCCAACAGCTGTCCGCGCCCGGCCTCGATGAGCGGCAGCGAGTTCAACGCCCAGGAGACCGGTCTGCGGGTGCTGCGTCGCGCGGCGTTCCAGAATGACTTCTTCGCCCAGCTGGAACTGGGCGCGCGCTATTCGGCGGTGCGCGCGACCGACAAGAACATTGAAGATCCGATCGAGGCGGCGACCTGGCTGGCGATGGCGCTGGCCAATGACGAGGGATACGCCCCGATCAACCGCACCCGACGCGACGGCTGGGGCGGCTGGCGCCCGCTGTCGCGCTATGACGACTGCCGCGCGTTCGAGCGGCACGAGGCCTACGGCAAGCTGGACCGGTTGCTGGGCAATATGACGGTGGACGAGCGGTCGGCGGTGCGTGACCGGGTCATCTATGTGCTGTCGACACAGGACGCCGAGGGCTTCCGCACCCTGGCCCGTCTGCATGACGGCCTGTACGGCCCGTTCGGCGAGCCGGAGGACAACCGCGAGGCCCGCGAGGCGTGGGGACGCGGCGAGGGCGGTCGGGGACCGGGGCGAGACCGCAACCGTCGCGGTTATCCGGCGGCGCTGAGCCTGTTCCAGCGCAATGACGTGGACGCCTATCTGTACAACTATCTGGCGGTGCAGACCGGGGACGTGGGCGCCTATGTGCTGATGCGCGACTTCGAGCGGTCGTCGCCGCACCGGGCGCAGTACCAGCGCTTCGTCGAGGTGAAGGCGCGGCAATGGACGCCGCCGTTCGAATTCTATCCGAACAGCGCGCCGCAGTCGGGGGTGCCCTTCTCGGACGAAAGCCGTCCGCGCGGCGACGCCAATGAATATGCGCTGGGCCGCATGGCCAGCGAGCTACCCTTCATTCATGTGGGCCGCGCCCTGCGGTATCTGGGCGTGGTCGAGACCGCGCCGCAGCGGCCCGAGGACCTGTCCAAGCGGCAGATCGAGACGCTGGAGGCCATGCTGGGCCACGCGATGGAAGGGCGGCTGTCCTATCTGGAGCGGGTGCGGGCGATCCAGCTGGCGGCGGTGAACGGATCGTCCGAGGCGCAACTGGTGCTGGCGGTCATGTACGCCGAGGGGATCGGGGTTCCGGCCGATTACGCCCGCGCCTTCAAGTGGTTCGAGGAAGCCGCGCGGCAGGGCAGCCCGGAGGCCAAGTTCGCCATGTCCAGCTATTTCGCGCTCGGCGTCTCGGGCGTGGCGGATCAGGACAAGGCCCAGGCCGTCGCATTCCGCATCGATTCCGCCCTGGCGGGCTTCGGCCCGTCGGCGGGACGCCTGCAGGCCGTGCTGGCCCAGGTCTCCCGTTCGCAGCGCCGTTAAGGAGGGCCTGAACCCATGACGACCCGCAACCCCTTCGGTCTCATCGGCGGCGTGGCGGCGATCGTCGCCGGCGCGGCCCTGATGACGGTCAGTGCGCCGGACACGGCCCACGCCCAGACGGCGGCGCGGGTGGAAAGCCAGACGCGGCCCAATTTCGGCGTCCTGCTGGACCCGCCGACCCGGGCGTCGGGCCCGCGCCGGGACCGCAATCGCTATGACTATCGTCGCCACCGCCCGGACTGGGATTCGGGCTGGCGGCCCGGCCTGCCGCCGCTGCGGCCGGGCGGGGAGGAGATCGTGCTGGTCGACTGCGGCGGCAATCCCGGCTCGGGCGCGGTGGAAGACGCGGTGCGCCGGGTGCGGCCGGGCGGGACGCTGGTGATCCGCTCACGCGCCGGCGCCTGCGTCGGCTGGCTGAACATCGACAAGCCGCTGACCATCATCGGCGAGGGCGGTTTTGACCCGCGCGACTGGGCCGGCGCCCAGCCCGCGCTGCAGGCGCCGGACGGCCTGCCGTGCATGACGGTGGCGGCGGGGGTGCGGGTCGAGATCCGCGACATGCTGTTCGCCTCGCCGCGCGCGGGCGACGCGGCCTGTATCGTGGGCTACGGCGCCGAGATCGTCATGAACCGGGTCGGCTTCCGCCACGCGGGCGACGAGACGGCCATCTATGCCGACGGCGGCCTGCTGGACATTCGCAATGCGGTGATCGAGGCCCGCACCATCGCCCCGGCGGTGGTCGCCGACGGCGCGACCCTGAACCTGTGGGAGGCCGTGATCTCGGGCTCGCAGTCGGGGGTGGAGATCACCCCGACGGCCGGTCCGCCGTCGGTCCTGAACGCCACGACCATTCTGGGGACCAACGCGCCCAACGCCTTCGGCCCGCGCAGCATCGGCGTGATCGTGCGCGCCGGGCGGGACTATGGCCGGGTCGAGATCAGCAACACCGCCATCTGCGGCTTCGTCGAGGGCGTGGTGGTCGAGGGGGCCTCGGTCGCCATCAGCGGAAGCCGGGTCTGCCGCTCGGACAAGGGCGTGGTGCTGTACAGCGGCGAGCTGCGTCTGAGCGACAGCCGCATCCGCGCCTCGGCGGTCGGGGTGGCCGCCGCCGCGGGCAATGCGGTGGTGACCAACAACGTCTTCGCGGGCGTCCGCGACGTCATCTATCGCGAGCCGCGCGCCAATGTGCAGGCCAGCGGCAATCGCGTCTGGTCGCAATATGTCTGCCGCCCGCAGTTCCGCGACCGCTATCGCGGCCGGTACGAGCCCTACTGGCGTCCGGGCGAGGGCTGGGAATGCGCCCACGGCTCGTACCCGCGCAGCTGGTGGAGCCAGGAGGACGGCATGTTGGGCGTCGACTACTACGACGACGGCTATTCGCTGGACGGCTACGACGACTACCAGAACGGCGACGGCTGGTACGACCGGGATGGCCGCTATGTGCAGGACGAGCGTTATCGCGGGGAGGATCGGTGGAGCCGGGGCGGGGGCGGCGGCTTCTGGAGGCGGTGAGGGTGAAGACGAGTTGCGGTCCGGCGATTGAACGGCGGTTGGCTCTGGTCTGTCGCTCCATACGGCCGGACGGAGGCTTTCCGAGCCTCGACGCCCTGCTTGAGGCGGGCTGATCATGGGGGGATGGCCCCGAGTAGGCCCGGAGGGACTCGAACCCCCAACCAGACCGTTATGAGCGGTCGGCTCTAACCATTGAGCTACGGGCCCCCGGAGCGAGGAGGGTTTCGCCTAGCAGGCGGGGGAGGCGGTTGCCAAGCGCTCGTCGCACGCGCCCGGTTGGCGTCATCCGGTCCGGAGGGGCGATGACAGCGTCCGCGCCGCGCCTTCGCCGCCGATCTGTCGGCGATGTCACGCAGATGAACGGTTTCTGCCAATGGTCCCTGACCGGCCGTTCAGGCGGGAACGGCCATGGTTGGAACACGGACGCCGATGAAGGTGTTCGCAACAACACCTCGTCTCTCATGGAGCCTCTCCGATGAACCGCCCCGCCGCTGTCGCCGCCGCGATGCCCGCCGTCTCCAACCGCGCCCTGATGATGGGCGGCGCCCTGATGGCCGCGGCCGCCCTGCTGGCCGGCGCCCCCGCCGCCCACGCCCAGTCGCAGCCGAACGGCGGCGCGCCGCTGACCATCCAGGCGGTGACGGAACGCCCGAGCCTGAACCTGTCGGCCTATGGCGAGGTCAAGGCGACCCCGGACATGGCGACCATCACCTTCGCCGTGGTGACCGAAGCCCCGACCGCCGCCGAATCGATGGCCCAGAACGCCACGCGGATGAATCAGGTCATCGCAGCCCTGCGCCGTGCCGGGATTAATGAGCGGGACGTCCAGACCTCGGGCCTGAACCTGTCGGCGCAGTATGACTACGTCGAGAACAACCCGCCGCGTCTGCGGGGCTATCAGGCCAGCAATCAGGTGACGGTCATCATCAACGACCTGGCCAGGGTCGGCTCGACGGCGGACGCCGTGGTGGCCGCCGGGGTCAACCAGATCAACGGCATCAGCTTCGGCCTGAAGGACCCCTCGGCGGCTGAAAATCAGGCGCGCCAGATCGCGGTGCGCAACCTGCAGGCCAAGGCGGCCCTGTATTCGCAGGCTCTGGGCACGCCGCTGGGCGGCATCCGCTCGCTGACCGAGGGCGGCGGCTACGCCCCGCAACCGCCGCGCCCGATGTACGCCATGGCGCGGATGGAAGGCGCCGCCGACATGACCCCGATCTCGGCCGGTGAGCTGACGGTGCGGATCGATATCACGGGTGTGTACGATCTGGCGCGGTAAGCGCTGGGAAGTGGCGAGTGGCGAGTGGCGAGTTTTCTGTCGGCCGCTCCCACTCGCCACTACTCAAAGTGAAGCCCCGCCGGATTGCCGAGCGGGGCTTTTCTTTTGTGGATCACCCGGCCGTCAGATCAACTCGCCACTCGCCACTCGCCACTCGCCACTCGCCACTCGCCACTCGCCTAGTCCCCCGATTTCACCAGCATCAGGCCGATGGCCACGTTCAGCAGGTTGGCGACCATGGTGATGGCCAGGGTGGTGACCGAGTCGAGCCTGACCAGAAACAGCGGCAGGCTCCAGGGCGCGCCGGTGATCATGGCGGGGACGAAGGTGATCCGCTCGGGCGGCAGGCCCAGCAGGGCCAGTCCCGGCGTGAACGCCATCATCAGCGCCAGCGTCGCCGCCAGCAGATAGCCGCCGTACAGCACCCAGCGCAGGCGGGAGATGGTCTGGATCATCGGGTTCCTCCGATGCCGAAGGAAGGCCGTGGCGGGCGCGAGGTCAAGGGCTCGTCAGAGGGCGATCAGGTGAACCGGGTGAAGCTGACGCGCGTCAAACAACCGGTCGAATGGAGAAAGCCGAACGACAGCGTTCCCCAGGCTTCCTTATGGTTCTGGTAGTCAATATCCAATGTATTCAGGCCGCGCCGCAACGCATACAGCGGCTCTACATCGCCCCTGCGCAGGCAGACGCCGTCTACCTCAATGACAAGTATGGAATGGATGCCCGCCGTGTTTTCCGGACCTGGGCTGCGGAAGTCGAGGGATTTGACAATCGACTCGTCGACCCCGTCCGAACTCGTAGTCGTTGCGAAGGCGGTTTACCTCAACCGCTCGCAGGCGCACGCCGAACACACGCTCAACATCCGCGCGGTTTCCCGGAGATCTCGCCAGATCATCAATTCGCTGGAGCAGGGCGGGGCGTGACCCTTCGGCTGTCTGTGCCGAAGCAGGCACGTGAGACAAGCACAGAATCAGCGCTGCGAAACCCGCCGTGAGATGTTTCATGTGTCTGTAGCCCCCACCGATACAGGTAAGGCCTCGGGGCAGGCGCGAGGTCAAGCGGGCTACTCGACCTCGAACTCCACCATGAGGCTGGACTCCACCTTGATCGGGGCGGGCGTGACGGTCAGGGCGACAGTGGGAGACTCGAAGTTCTGGGCGCCGCTTATCGCCATCGCCACCGGCGTCGGATTGTAGGCCGCCTCCCTCTCGACGGACGGGCGGTTGACGCTGACGACCCGGACGATGCGCTGGCCCGAGGCGTCGGCGAGAACGTCGGCCTGACGGCGGGCATCGGCGAAGGCGGCGCGGGCGGCGTCGCGGCGCAGGCCGCTGTCATCCGACAGGCTGTAGCCGGTCAACCGGGCGTCCCGCGCGCCGCGCTCGGCGGCGAGGGAAACGGCATCGCCCGCGCGCTCGGCCGGAGCGCCTTCAAGGGACAGGGTCTGGGTGACGACGTAGCCGATGGGGTCGCAGCCGTCCTGACGGCCATAGCCCCGGTTCTGGCACTCTTCCGAGTAGACCGGCTGGACGACGGGATTGCCGGTGGAGAACTCGCTCCAGGTCAGGCCGCGCAGTCGGGTGACGCCGTCGGTGACGCGGGTCTGGGCGTCGGCCATGGCGCGGAGGGCGGAGACCTGATCCGCGCCGCGCCCGTTGATCGAGGCGCTGATGGAGAAGCGGTCGGGCGCGCCCTCGACATGGGCCGTGCCGGTGACGTTGATGGTCGCCGGTTGGCGCGGCCAGTCCTGCGCCCCGGCGGGGGCGGCGACGAGCACCAGGCCGCCGCAGGCGGCGGCGAGAGCGGGCAGGCGTGACATGGTGATCTCCTCCTCAGGTGAGGAGGAAACGACCAGTCAAATACGGCGAAGCTTTGGCTCCGCCCCCCGCGATCAGGCGTGTTTGATGTTGTTGTCGTCGTCCAGCAGGACGACGTTCGGCGACCACTGGCGGGCTTCTTCGGACGGCAGCTGGCCGTAGGTCACGACGATGACCTTGTCGTTCTTCTGCACCAGACGGGCGGCGGCGCCGTTGACGCCGATGACCTTCGAGCCGCGCGGGGCCTCGATGGCGTAGGTGGTGAAGCGGGCGCCGTTGGTGATGTTCAGCACATCCACCTGCTCGTGCGGGAAGATGCCCGCCGCATCCAGCAGGTCCATGTCGATGGCGATGGAGCCCTCGTAGTCGAGGTCGGCCTGGGTCACCGTGGCGCGGTGAAGTTTGGCCTTCATAAGCGTGACCAGCATGGGGAGCGCGGTCCGAATACAACGCGGGGCGATAGGCCCCCGCTCGCAGGCGGCTGATATAGGGATTTCAGCGCGGCGCATCAATCACGCTTTCGGCAGCGCACCATGAATGTGCTGCGGCGCATTCGCCCGTGACGAGACGTTCATTTGACCGCAAGCCCTGCCGTTCTATGGTCAAAATGTGGCCATGACCCGGCCCGCGCCTGAGACGACGTGTCGACCCCATGAAGCAATTTTTCCTGACCATGGGCGGCGTGTTCGCCGCGCTGCTGCTGTTCTTCGTCGTCCTGCCGCTTGTCTTCCTGAGCATCGTCGTGGCCTCGGTGAGCGCCAAGGAGCCTGTGCCGGGCAATACGGTGCTGGAGCTGGACCTGCGCGAGGGACTGAGCGACCAGACGCCGACGAATCCATTCGCGGTGTTCGGGGGCGGCGGGCTGTCGACCGTGCAGATCGTCGACACGCTGGCGCAGGCCCAGAAGGACGACAAGGTGAAGGCCCTGCTGATCCGTCTGCCGGAAGGCGGGACGACGCCGGCGGCGGCGGATGAAATCCGTCAGGCGATCCGTCGCTTCCGCGGTTCGGGCAAGATTGTGATCGCGCACAGCCAGGGCTTCCAGCCGGTCGGGACGACGGTGTCGAGCTATATGGTCGGGGCGTCGGCGTCCGAGCTGTGGATGCAGAACACCGCCGGGTTCCAGCTGACGGGCTTCTCGGCCGAGGCGATGTTCCTGGGCCGGGCGTTCGACAAATACGGCGTCGAGGCCCAGTTCGAGCAGCGCTACGAGTACAAGAACGCGGTCAACGAATATACGCAGAGCGACTTCACCGACGCCCACCGCGAGGCGATGACGGCGTGGATGACCTCCATCTATGACACCGCGCTGGCCCATGCCGCGCAGGACCGTCGCCAGACCCCGCAACAGCTGAAGGCCGCCATCGAGGCCGGGCCGTGGTCGGCGCAGGAAGCCCTGCAGCGCAGGCTGATCGACAAGATCGGTCAGGTCGAGGAGGCCGAGGCCGAGATCAAGCGCCGCGCGGGCAAGGGCGCGGAGATCATGGACTTCCACACCTATGCCGGGAGCGTGGGCGAACGCGGCGGATCGGGTCGTGACGCCATCGCCATCGTCGGCGGCGAGGGGGCGATCCTGACCGGCCGCGACAACGGCGGCAGCCCGTTCGGCGGCGGCGCCTCCATCGCTTCGGACGTCACGGCCAAGGCGATTTATGACGCCATCGAGGACAAGGACGTGAAGGCCATCGTCTTCCGCGTCTCGTCGCCGGGCGGATCGCCGGAAGCTTCGGAACAGATCCTGGCCGCCGTGCGCGCGGCCAAGGCGGCGGGCAAGCCGGTGGTGGTGTCCATGGGCGACTATGCGGCCTCGGGCGGATACTGGATCAGCTCGGAAGCCAACTGGATCGTGGCCCAGCCCTCGACCCTGACCGGCTCGATCGGGGTGTACGGCGGCAAGTTCGTGCTGTCCGACGCCCTGGGCCGGTTCGGCGTGGACATGCGCCATCTGAGCATCGGCGGCGACTATGCCGACTCGATGTCTCCGTCGCAGGCGTTCACCCCCAGTCAGCGCGCCGCCTTCGCGGCCCAGATCGACCGGACCTATGAAGAGTTCATCGCCCGCGTTTCGGCCGGGCGCCGTCTGCCGCCCGCGCGGGTGCGCGAGATCGCGCGCGGGCGGGTGTGGACCGGCGCGCAGGCGCTGAACATCGGGCTGGTGGATCAACTGGGCGGTCTGGAAGAGGCCATCGCCAAGGCCAAGTCGCTGGCCAACATCTCCGCGGATACCGATGTGCGCTTCAAGCGCTATCCGGAAGCCGGTTCGCCGTGGGAGGCCCTGTCGAAGGCTTTCGGCGTGTCGAGCGAGGCGGCGAGGGTGCTGGTGGGCATCGGCGGGGTCATGAACGACCCCGAGGCCGAAGCGGCGGTTCGTCGCATCGAAGTGGAGCGTCAACGGGCCTCGGGCGCGTCGGTGCTGGCGGATCAGCCTTACTGAGCGGGGGCGGGCGTGGCCGGACACTCGCCTGTGAAGCGTGGGCGCATTGACCGCGCGGGCCTGTGGACCGACATTGGGAGTCCGGCGTTGTTCGCAGCGCCCCAACTGGTGACCCAATGACCCCTTCCGACCCCCTGCTCTTCGGCGCCGCCGCCCGTCGTCCGTCCAACGGACTGCTGGGACCGGTGGTGTGGCTGTTCGGCCTGATCGCCACCATGGTCGCGATGGCGATCGGGGCGGTGCTGGCCGTCGTGACCGCTGCCGCCGTGGCCGTGATCGCGGTGATCGCCGCGGTGCTGGTCTTCTTCGCCGGTCTGGCCTTCCGCGCCCGCCGCACCATGACCCGTCGCGACCGCCGCGCCGGTGACGAGGTGATCGAGGCCCGCAAGGAAGGCGACGCCTGGGTCGCCTATGGCTGGGAGCGTACGGGCCGCTAAAGGCCGGCGTTCGCCATGCTCATCGTCAAGGACGCCTCGTCCCCCAATTTCGACGCCCGCCGCGGTCCTCCGGACATGCTGGTGCTGCACTATACCGGCATGCAGACCGCAGAGGCCGCCGTGGCGCGTCTGTGTGATCCCGAAGCCAAGGTCTCGGCCCACTATGTGGTCGACGAGGACGGTTCGATCCTGCGGCTGGTGGCCGAGGCGCGCCGGGCCTGGCACGCGGGGCGCGGCGTCTGGCTGGGCGAGACCGACTGCAACGCGGCCTCCATCGGCATCGAGATCGTCAATCCGGGCCATGAGTTCGGCTATCGCGACTTCCCCGAGGCGCAGATCGCGTCGGTCATCAGTCTGATCACCGACATCCGCACGCGCTGGACCATTCCCGACGCTCGCATCATCGGCCACTCCGACCTGGCTCCGGAGCGCAAGCAGGACCCGGGCGAGCGGTTCCCGTGGAAGCGGCTGGCCTCGGTCGGGCACGGCCTGTGGTTCGAACCGGCGCAGGAGCGGATCGCGGCGCTGGGCGCCCCGCTGGGTCCGGGGGACGAGGGGCTGGGCGTCATCGTCCTGCGCGCCGGTCTGCACCGGCTGGGCTACGGGCTGCAGCCGGGCGGCGAGTACGACGACGCGACGAAGCTGACCGTCGAGGCCTTCCAGCGCCACTGGCGTCCGGGACAGGTGGACGGGATCGCCGACGGCGAGACGCGGGCGACCCTGATGGGCGTGCTGCAACTGGCGACGGCCGAGAGCACGACCGGGGTGCTGAACTAGGGTTCGGTGCGGTTCTGATAGGGGCTGAAGACACGCATGACCGTAACTTCCTGGGCCTGTTCGTCCAGCTTTTAGAGGATGGTGTGTCCCTCGATGACGTGCTGCCTTAGCCCCAGGGTTGAGCTCTGTGGCCATCGATCCGGCCTGAACTGAAGTTCGATCAGCGCGCGGCTGATGCGGGTCATCTTCAAACGAGCCTTTAACCCGCTACCGGGCTGGAGAAGCCATCTTCGGATGGCATTCAGGTCCCGCCTGGACTGCGCGGTGAAATAGACCGCGTAATCCGTCATCTAGCCGATGTCCGGGTCTTCGAGGTCTTCGCCGGCGGCCCAGCGGTCGAGCCAGTCCAGCGCTTCCTGGCCACCGATGACACGCCCGGCGGCGATGTCTTCTTCCGCCTCGGCGATCCGGACGCGTTCCCATGCCAGACGTGCTTCGCGTTCGACCGGGGTCTCGGTCGCGGGGTCGACGGGGTATGTCGGCGCGGGGTGGGTCATGGCTGAAGACTAGCACAAGCCGGTGTCACGGGCATCAATCTGTTGACCCCCGGGAACGGGAGGGGCATCAGTCCGCCCGTCAGACGGCCGGGCGGTCGCGGCGGGGCTTGCTCCGTCGAGGAAAGTCCGGGCTCCACGGTGAAAAGGCGGCGGGTAACGCCCGCCCGGGGTGACCCGAGGGATAGCGCCACAGAAAGCAAACCTCCTCCCTTGCGAGGGGGGGAAGGGTGAAAGGGTGGGGTAAGAGCCCACCGCGGGACTGGCAACAGGACCGGCATGGCAAGCCCCGCCTGGAGCAAGACCGAATAGGGATGTCGCGTGAGCCTCGGCTCACAGGGCTCACCGCCCGAGAGCATCCGGGTAGGTCGCGAGAACCGGTCAGCAATGGCCGGTCCAGAGGAATGATCGTCACCCGCTTGCGGGAACAGAACCCGGCTTACAGGCCGTCTGACCTTATCTTCTTTGTGGGGCTAACGCTCACGACGCGGTCGCTCGCTGCTTGAGCCCCACTATTCTGGCCCTGGCGCTCGCCGCGCGGCGGCTCGCTGCTTGAGGGCGGGCCGCGAGGCGGCCGGGCGCTCGAATTTTCTTCTTTCACTGGGATTGGAGCGTTGCGCGCGCGGCGGCCTGTCTCCGCGCCCGATTAACCACTTGGATCGAAAGGGGTGTCAGGGTTGGTCCACCGGTCGTCCACATGTGTATAGTTCACTGTATGTTCCGGTTTTTGCTGGATTTTGGGTCAGCTTGACGGTTAATGATCGTCAACTAATCCCATTGAGACCCATTCAGTCCCATGCTATCCCATAGCTTCAGTAGGGGTTGTTTGCGCCGGCTGGCGTTTCATCGGGATTTCAGGGGAGCGGGCCTTTCGGGGGCTCGATTGGGCAGGGCGTGTTTCTCTCGACCTATGAGAAACAACTGGACGGCAAGCGCCGCCTGCTGATCCCGCAGGAGTTCCGCACCGCTGACAACGGCGCCGAGCACGGCGTCTTCTGCTTCTTCTCCATCGAGTCCGATTGCCTCGAGGCCGGCGGCGACAAGCTGATGGCCGAGTATGTCGCGATGATCGAGGAGCTGCCCTTCGGCGACGATCTGCGCACCGCGCTGGAAGAGACCTTCTTCGCCGGTCAGCGTCCGCTGTCCTACGACGGCGGCGGCCGGATCACCCTGCCGGAAAGCCTGTGCCAGGAGGCCGGGCTGGGCGAGGACGTGGTCATCGTAGGCTTGGGTTCGCGCTTCCAGATCTGGGATCGAGCACGCTGGAACGCCCGTCGCGACGAGCGTCGGGCGCTGGCGCGGCAGGCTGTGCGCGAGCGTGGCGAGGCCGGGCGTCTGGCCCTGCGCGCGCGCCGTCCGCAAGGGGAGGGCGCATGACCGCTCCGCACGCCCCTGTCCTGATCGCCGAGGTGCTGGAGGCTCTGGCTCCGCGGAAGGGCGACGTCATCATCGACGCCACCTTCGGCGCCGGCGGCTATACGCGCGCCATCCTGAAGACTGGCGCGACGGTGATCGCGCTGGATCGCGACCCGACGGTGCAGGTCCACGCCGATGCGGTGGCCAACGACTATCCCGACACCTTCCGCCTGATCCGCACGCCCTTCTCCGGGCTGGCCGACGCTTTCGCGCAGACGGGCGAGGCGAGGCTGGACGGAGTGGTGTTCGATATCGGCGTGTCGTCGATGCAGCTGGATCAGGCCGAGCGCGGTTTCTCCTTCATGCGCGACGGGCCGCTGGACATGCGGATGAGCGATGAGGGCGTGACCGCCGCTGACATCGTCAACACCTGGGATCACGGCCCGCTGGCCCATATCTTCAAGCTGTACGGCGATGAGCGTCAGTCGGGCCGTGTGGCGACCGCCATCCTGCGCCGCCGGGTCGAGCAGCCGTTCAACCGCACGCTGGATCTGGCCGAGGTGGTCGAGAAGGCGCTGGGCGGCCGTCGCGGCGCGGCGATCCATCCGGCGACGCGGGTGTTCCAGGCCCTGCGCATCGCGGTGAACGACGAGCTGGGTGAGCTGCGCGCCGGGCTGGAGGCGGCCGAGGCGACGCTGGCGCCGGGCGGGCGTCTGGCGGTGGTGACCTTCCACTCGCTGGAGGACCGGATCGTGAAGGCCTTCCTGACCGAGCGCACGGGCAACGCCCCGGGCGGGTCGCGCCATGCGCCGGTCGCCGTCGAGACACGCAAGCCCAGCTTCACCCTGAGCTTCAAGGGTGCGGTCGAGGCGGGCGAGGCTGAACTGACCGCCAATCCGCGCGCCCGGTCCGCCAAGCTGCGCGCCGCTGTCCGCACGGACGCCGCGCCGTGGGGGAGGATCGCCGCATGAACGCCGCCGTCGCCCGTCGCGCGCTGGAGCGCCTGTTCGCCTGGAAAATTCGCGGCATCCGCTGGGTCGAGATCATCGGCGTGCTGATGGTCGGCGCCATGATCTTCTCGGTCTATCTGGCCAAGGCCGCCGCCGCGCGCGAGAGCGCCCGGATCGCGGAGCTGGAGCGCAGGATCAGCGAGGATGGCCGCCGGGTCCGGTTGCTGCGCGCGCAGGTCGCGCATCTGGAGCAGCCCGCGCGGCTGGAGGCCCTGTCGCGCGACGTCGGTCTGGGGCCCGTGGATATGAAGCGTCAGGCCTCCGAAGAGCGTCTGGACCAGTTGCAGCCGCTGCCCTCGCCCGCGCCGGCGGTGGCCGCGCCGTCGGCGCCCGAGGCCGCCCCCGTCGAGCCGGAAACCGCTGAGCCGACGGGCGAGGGGGCACGATGAGCGTCCACGATCCCCGCGCCTGGGAACGCCCGACCCCCCGCGCCGCCGCCTATGGCGCGCGCAGCCTGCTGCCGTCGTGGCGCTGGCTGGCCGAGGCCATCTGGTGGGTCGAACATGCGTTCGGCAGGGCGCGCGCCGATGCGCGTCCGGATGAAGACACGCGCGTCCGCATCTTCCTGATCATGACGGCCTTCTCGGTCGTGTTCTGCTGTCTGGCGCTGGGCGCGGCGCGGGCGGCGCTACTGACTCCGCAGGGCGTGGTCGGCGCCTCGGCCAACCCGAACGCGGTGGCGCGCGCGGACATCGTGGACCGCAATGGCGCCCTGATGGCAATGAACGCCAACCACTACAATCTGTACGTTTCGCCGTCGCAGGTCTGGGATATCAATCTGGCCGAGCGCAGCATCCGGCGCGCCCTGCCGCGCGTCCCGGCGGACAAGCTGCGCGAGGTTCTGCGTGGACGCAGCCGCGCGCTGGTCCTGCAAGGTCTGACCCCCAAGGAGAAGGCCGCGATCCACGCCCTGGCGCTGGGCGGTGTCGAGTTCGAGGCTGTCGACAAGCGCATCTATCCGCTGGCCCCGTCGGCGCGTCACCTGCTGGGCCGGTCCGATACGGCGGGCAAGGGGATCAGCGGCGCAGAGCTGGCCTTCAACGACGAAATCCGCGCGGCCGGCGCGCGGGGCGAAAGCTTCCCGCTGTCAATCGATCTGCGTGTCCAGGGCGTGCTGGAGAACGAGCTGTTCGCCGCCGCCGCCGCCGTACAGGCCAAGGGCGCCGTGGGCGTGATCGCCGATGCGACGACGGGCGAGGTTCTGGGCATGGCCAGCTGGCCGACCTCGGACAGCAAGAACCTGGCGGCGACCGGCAACTACGAGATGGGGTCGGTGTTCAAGACCTTCACCATCGCGGCCAGTCTGGACACCGGCCGGACGGACATGAACTCCACGTTCGACGCCTCGCAGCCGTACATGGTCGGAAATCGCCGCATCAAGGACTTCCACGCGACGAACCAGATTCTGTCGCTGGAGGGCGTCTATCTGCACTCGTCCAACATCGGCACCTCGCGCATGGCGGTGGAGCTGGGGCCGCAGGTGATGCGCGACTACTTCAACCGGCTGGGCCTGCTGGATCGCGCGCCCATCGAACTGCATGAATCGGTTCCGCCGCGTCGTCCGGTGAACTGGGAAGACTCGACCCGCGCGTCGATGTCGTTCGGCTACGGCATCATGATCTCGCCGCTGCAGATGACGGCGGCGACGGTGGCGCTGGTCAACGGCGGCGTCTATCGCCCGCTGACCCTGCGTCGCGGCGGAACGGGCGTCGAGGGGCGTCGGGTGGTCAGCCCGGAGACCTCGGCCAATATCCGCGCCCTGATGCGCGCCAACGTCCTGCGCGGCTCGGGCCGGTCGGCGGATGCGCAGGGCTTGCGCGTCGGCGGCAAGACCGGATCGGCGAACAAGGTGGTCAACCGCCGCTATGACCCGCGTCACGGCGTCGGTTCGTTCGCCTCGGTCTTCCCCGCTGACGGTCCGGACAGCACGCGCCGGTATGTCGTCTTCGTCCTGATTGACGAGCCGGCGGTCGGTTCGCAGCTGGGCGGCGCGGTCGCCGCGCCGGTGGCCGGACGCGTGATCGACCGTATCTCGGGCTTCCTGGGCGTGAACCGGGTCGCGGACCCCGTCATTCCGCCCGTGGCGGTGACGCAATGAGCGCGGTTCGCCTGTCTGACCTGCTGCGTCGGGACGTGTCCTCCGATCCGATGATCACCGGCGTGACCGCCGACAGCCGCAAGGTCGCGCCGGGGTCGCTGTTCGTCGCCCTGCCGGGCACGGCCGCCGACGGGCGCGCCTTCATTCCGCAAGCCCTGTCGCAGGGCGCCGCCGCCGTTCTGGCGCCCGCCGATACCGATGCCGGTCTGGCCCCCGTGCTGGTGACGTCGGGCGATGTGCGCCGGGCCTATGCCATCGCGGCGCGCAGTTTCTACGGCGCGCAGCCGAAGACCTGCGTGGCGGTGACGGGCACCAACGGCAAGACCTCGGTCGCCGCCTTCTGCCGTCAGATCTGGGCGGCGCTGGGCCTGACCTCCGCGAGCATGGGCACGCTGGGGGTTTTGAAACAGACAGGTAACGTTAATCACGCGTTGACGGGCCCCGGCCTGACCAGCCCGGACGCCGCCGACGCCGCGCGGATGCTGGCCCAGCTGGCGCAGGAGGGGGTGACCCATCTGGCGCTGGAGGCGTCGTCGCACGGCATCGACCAGCGTCGTCTGGACGGGGTGACGCTGAAGGCCGCGGCCTTCACCAACCTGACGCAGGATCACCTCGACTATCACGGCGACATGGAAGGCTATCGCGCCGCCAAGCTGCGCCTGTTCGAGACCCTGCTGCCGCGCGGGCGGACGGCGGTGCTGAACGCCGATAGCGACGCCTATTCGGCCTTCGCCGCCGCCAGCATCACCTCGGGCCTCGGCGTGATGGGCGTGGGCGAGCGCGGGCGTGATCTGGCGCTGATCGCCCGCCGCGCGGTGCCGGAAGGCCAGCGCCTGACCATCGACGTGCAAGGTGATCTGCATGAGGTGCTGCTGCCGCTGGCCGGGGCCTTCCAGGCGTCGAACGCGCTGGTGGCCGCGGGCCTGTGCATCGCCTCGGGCGAGGACGCCGGGCGTGTGCTGGCCGCCATGGAGAAGATCGAGGGCGCGCAGGGGCGTCTGGAGCGCATTCCGGGTTCCGCCGGACAGGGTGAGGTCTATGTCGACTACGCCCACACCCCCGACGGTCTGGAGACGGTGCTGAAGGCGCTGCGTCCGCATGCGACCGGCCGTCTGATCGTGGTCTTCGGTGCGGGCGGCGACCGGGACCGGGCCAAGCGTCCGCTGATGGGCGAGATCGCGGGCCGTCTGGCCGACATCGCCATCGTCACCGATGACAATCCCCGCTCCGAGGATCCCGCTTCGATCCGCAAGGCGGTGCGCGAGGGCTGTCCCGACGCGCACGAGATCGGCGACCGCCGCCGCGCCATCCAGCACGCCGTCGGCCTGATGCGTGAAGGAGATGTGGTGGTAATCGCCGGAAAAGGGCATGAACAGGGGCAAATCGTCGGCGGGGTGGTGCATCCCTTCGACGACGCCACCGAAGCCGCGGAAGCCCTGCGTATCCATGCCTGAGTCCCACGCCCTCTGGACGTCCGCCGAAATCGAGGCCGCGACCGGAGGAAGCCTGTCCGGCGCCCCGTTCGAGGCGACCGGCATCACCTACAACAGCCGTGAGATCGTGCCCGGCGACCTGTTCATCGCGCTTAAGGGCGCGCGGGACGGGCATGACTTCGCCGACATGGCCTTCGCCAACGGGGCGACGGGCGCGATCACCGAGCGGCCGGTCAACGGCCCGGCGATCGTCACCGCCGACACCCTGAAGGCGCTGGAGGGGCTGGGCGTCTTTTCCCGGGAGCGGGCGACGCATGTGAAGCGCGGGGCGGTCACCGGCTCGGTCGGCAAGACCAGCGTGACACAGGCGATCAAGGCGGGCCTCGATCTGGCCGGTCCGGCCCATGCCTCGATCAAGAGCTACAACAACCACATCGGCGTGCCGCTGACCCTCGCGCGGATGCCGCGCACGGTCGAGCGGGCGGTGTTCGAGATCGGCATGAACGCGCCCGGCGAGATCGCGCCGCTGTCCAAATTCGTCCAGCCGCACGCCGCCTGCGTGACCACGGTGGGGCCGGTGCATATCGAGGCCTTCTCCGACGGCGAAGCCGGTGTCGCGGCCGAGAAGGCGTCGATCTTTGACGGACTGATCCCCGGCGGGGTGGCGGTGGCCAACGGCGACGTAGCCTTCGCCGCCGTGCTGTGCGACCGGGCCAGGGCCGTCGGCGCGCGTCTGGCGACGTTCGGCAGCGATGCGGGACATGACGCCCGCCTGCTGGACTTCCAGCCCTTCGACGGCGGCGCGAGAGTCAGGGCCGAGCTGTACGGCAAGACGCTGGATTACCAGCTGGCGCAGTCGGGGTTCCACTGGGGTCTGAACAGTCTGTGCGTGCTGCTGATGCTGGATGCGCTGGACGTGTCGCTGGAGACCGGGCTGGAGGCGCTGGCGCATTTCCGTCCGCTGGCCGGGCGGGGCGAAACCACGGCGGTGCAGGCGCCCGGCGGGGCCTTCACCCTGATCGACGAAAGCTACAACGCCAATCCGCTGTCGATGGCGGCGGGCTTCCGCAGTCTGGGCGCCAGGCCGGTGACGGCCGGCGCTCGGCGGATCGTGGTGCTGACCGACATGCTGGAGCTGGGCGAGCAGTCGCGCGGCCTGCACGAGGGGTTGGCCGCCCCCATCGACGCCGCCGGGCTGGATCTGGTCCATGCCGCCGGGCCGGAGATGAAGCAGCTGTATGATGTCCTGCCCGCCGCCCGTCGCGGCGTCTGGCGTGAGACCGCCGCCGAGCTGGCCGCCGAGGCCGCCGCGCTGGTCGGGCCGGGGGATGTCGTGATGGTCAAGGGTTCGAACGGATCGAAGGCTTCGCTGGTCGCGAAGGCTCTGGCGGCGCTGGGCGCCCCCTCAAGCAGCGACACACCGCGCGGGGAGCGATAGGGGAAGCTATGTTTTATCTGCTGTATCTGTATTTCCAGGACGTGGCGCCGGACTATCCGCTGCTGAACCTGATCCAGTATCAGACGGTCCGCGTGGCGCTGGCCATGGCGACCGCCATGATCGTCGCCGTGGCGATGGGCAGCCGCTTCATCAACTGGATGCGGGCCAAGCAGGGCAAGGGGCAGCCGATCCGCTCGGACGGACCGATCACCCACCTGTCGAAGGTCGGCACCCCGACCATGGGCGGCCTGATGATCCTGGCGGGCATCGCGGTGGCGGTGCTGCTGTGGGGCGACCTGACCAATCCCTACATCTGGATCGTCTCGCTGGTGACGGCGGCGTTCGGCGTGCTGGGCTTCATCGACGACTACGCCAAGGTGACCAAACAGACCTCGGCGGGCCTGACCTCGAAGCAGAAGCTGATCGCCCAGACCATCGTCTCGCTCATCGCGGGCGTTCTGACGGTGCTGTGGATGACGGTGTCGCCGACCTCTCCGGGCCTCGAGACCTCCATCGCCTTCCCCTTCTTCAAGGCGGTGCTGCTGAATGTCGGCTGGTTCTATGTGATCTTCGCCGCCTTCACGATCGTCGGCTTCTCGAACGCGGTGAACCTGACGGACGGTCTGGACGGTCTGGCCATCGTGCCGGTGATGATGGCGGCGGCGGCGTTCGGCATCATCGCCTATCTGGTCGGCAACTTTAAATTCTCGGACTACCTCGGCGTTCACCACGTGCCGGGCGCGGGCGAGCTGGCCATTTTCCTGGCGGCGATCATCGGCGGGGGCGTGGGCTTCCTCTGGTACAACGCTCCGCCGGCCAAGATCTTCATGGGCGACACCGGTTCGCTGGCCCTGGGCGGCGCGCTGGGCTCGATCGCCGTGGCCACCAAGCATGAGCTGGTGCTGGGCATCGTCGGCGGCCTGTTCGTGATCGAGGCCGCCTCGGTCATGATCCAGGTCGCCTACTTCAAGGCCACCGGAAAGCGCATCTTCCTGATGGCGCCGATCCACCACCATTTCGAGAAGATGGGCTGGCCGGAGTCGACCGTGGTGATCCGCTTCTGGATCGTCGCCGCCATGCTGGCGCTGGCCGGTCTGGCGACGCTGAAACTGCGATAGAGCCATGATCCCCGTCCCCGGCTTTGAAGGACGGAGGATCGCGGTCTTCGGCCTTGGGCGGTCGGGACTGACGGCCGCGCGCGCGCTGAAGGCGGGCGGGGCGCTGCCGGTGCTGTGGGACGACAGCGTCTCAAGCCGGATGCAGGCGGAGGCTGAAGGGTTCGCGGTCGAGGACCTGACGATCGCCGACTGGTCGGATTTCGCGGCGCTGGTGCTGTCGCCGGGCGCGCCGCTGACCCACCCCAAGCCGCACTGGACGGTCGAGAAGGCGAGGGCCGCGGGCGTCGAGGTGATCGGCGACATCGAACTGTTCGCCCGCGCGCTGGCGGCGCTGCCGGAGGGACAGCGGCCGCGCGTGGTGGCCATCACGGGGACCAACGGCAAATCGACCACGACGGCCCTGATCGGCTGGGTGCTGAAACAGGCCGGGCTGACGGTGCATGTCGGCGGCAATATCGGCATCGGCGTGCTGGCCCTGCCGGAGCCGACGAAGGACGCCGTCTATGTGATCGAGGTGTCGAGCTATCAGCTGGACCTGACGACCAGGTTCGCGCCCGACGTGGCGATCCTGACCAACGTCTCGCCGGATCATCTGGACCGGCATGGCGGGATGGAGGGGTACGTCGAGGCGAAGACGCGAATCTTCCAGGCGCAGGGAGCGAAGGCCGTGGCGCTGGTGGGCATCGATGATGCTTTCGGCCTCAAGGTCGCGAATGGACTGAGCGCTCGGGAAGACAGGGTCTCGCTGATCTCGACGGTCAAACATCATCACTGGGACGACTGGCAGGTCGGCTTCAGAAAGATGGGCGCGGTCACGGCGTTTGACGGCGTGCTGCGGACTCCGGACGGAATCGCCATCGACATCACCACCGCCCGCTCCCTCCCGGGCCGCCATAACGCCCAGAACGCCGCGTTCGCCTATGCCGCCGCGCGGGCCGTCGGGGTGTCGCACGAAGCCGCCGTCGAGGGCTTGCTCACCTTCCCCGGTCTGGCGCACCGGATGGAGACCGTGGGCCATCTGGGCAAGGTCCGGTTCGTCAACGACTCGAAGGCCACCAACGCCGACGCCGCGCGGCAGGCGCTGGCCAGCTATGAGCGTAGCTTCTGGATCGCGGGCGGGCGGGCCAAGGCGGGCGGGATCGATGATCTGGAGGATCTGTTCCCCCGGGTGGTCGAGGCCTTCCTGATCGGCGAGGCGGCCGGGCCGTTCGCGGCTAGGCTGGGCGAGACCCCGCACCGGATCAGCGGCGACATGGCGACGGCCGTCCAGCAGGCTTATGAGGCCGCCGCCGCGACGGGCCGGGACGAGGTGGTGCTGCTGAGCCCCGCCGCCGCCAGCTTTGACCAATATCCGGACTTCGAGGCGAGGGGGGAGGCGTTCCGCGCCGCCGTTCTGGCGCTCGGGGCTACACCTGCGAGCGTCGCATGACCCAGCAGAGCTATAATCCCGCCTTCTCGCGCAACGATCAGAGCCTGCTGGCCCAGTGGTTCTGGACCATGGATCGCGGCCTGCTGGCCGCCGCCCTGATGCTGATGGGGCTGGGGGTGGCGCTGAGCTTCGCCTCGTCGCCCGCCGCCATTCTGGCTGACCAGTCGATCAGCGATCCGTTCCACTATTCGTGGCGGATGATAGTCTTCGCCTCGATGGGGCTGGCGGCCATGCTGGTCATGTCCTTCCTGTCGCCGCGCGGCGTGCGACGGATCGCGGTGCTGGCCCTGCTGGGCGCCCTGTTCATCATGGCCCTGCTGCCCTTCATCGGGGACACGGTGAAGGGGGCGGCGCGCTGGATCAATCTGGGGCCGTTCAGCCTGCAGCCGTCCGAGTTCGCCAAGCCCGCCCTGATCGTCTTCGCCGCCTGGATGTTCTCCGAGGCGCAGAAGGGGCAGGGGGTGCCGGGCGTCAGCATCGCCTTCGGCGTCTGGGCCGTGACGGTGGGCCTGCTGCTGATCCAGCCGGACATCGGCCAGACCCTGCTGATCACCACCACCTTCATGGCCGTCTTCTTTATGGCCGGGGTGCCGCTGAAGTGGGTGATGGCGCTGGCGGGCGCCGGCGCGGCGGGGGTCGTGGCGCTGTTCTTCACCTTCAGCCACATGCGCGATCGCCTGAGCCGGTTCGGTTCGGACGACGCGGGCGCGACCTATCAGATCGACCGCGCGTCCGAGGCCATCCGCGCGGGCGGGCTGGTCGGACGGGGCGTGGGCGAGGGGGTGATGAAGCGCTCCGTGCCCGACCTGCACACCGACTTCATCTATTCGGTCGGCGCCGAGGAGTTCGGGCTGGTGCTGAGCCTGATCATGATCGGCCTGTACGCCTTCATCGTCATTCGCGGGATGCGGCTGGCGATGAAGCTGAATGACCCGTTCGAGCAGGTGGCGGCCGCCGGGCTGTTCATGCTGATCGGGCTGCAGGCCTGCATCAATATCGCGGTGAACCTGAACCTGATCCCGACCAAGGGGATGACCCTGCCCTTCATCAGCTACGGCGGCTCGTCGATGCTGGCCATGGGGCTGACGATGGGGTTCGCCCTCAGCCTGACCCGACGTCGTCCGGGCGCCTATGAGCCGGGCGCCACGCTCGGCGAACGCCGCCGCATCTTGCCCTAGTCAGGATTGCATCGACCGCATTCCCATGGTTGATCTTGATGATCAACCATAAGGGGATTGCGTGATGCGTATCAAGAAGTCCTGGGTTCTCGGCGCCGTGGCCTCTGGCCTTGCTCTTGCGGCGACGGCGAGCATGGCGCTCCCGCGCGACATGACCATCATCGACTACTACAGCGACGCAACCCATCAGGAGCAGGTCGGCACCTACGTTGAATTCTGCTCTGGCCATCGCAACACGGTCGGCACGGTGACGGCGTACACCGAGACCATGCGCCACCGCTGCTATTCCGGTATTGATTATGATCTTTTGATCTCCGACTGGTACAAGTTCCAATGCGCCACGCCGGGGGCGACCTGTTACTTCGACTGAGCCTTGAGGCTCGTCATCGAGCCTGAAGTGGATTGCGAATGGGGCTGGCGACCAGCTTGACGGAATGGCGGTGAAGGTCTGCGTCGCCGCCGCCGGGGGCACCGGCGGGCATATGTTCCCCGCAGAGGCCCTGTCGCGCGAACTGACCGCGCGCGGCTGGCGCATCGTGCTGGCCACCGATCACCGGGGCGAGCAGTACGCCCATAGCTTCCCGGCCGAGGAACGGCTGGCGCTGGACGCCGCCACGGGCAGCGGGCCGCTCGGCATGGCAAAGGCGGGCGTGGCGATCCTGAAGGGCGTGGGACAGGCGCGGGCCGCGCTGACGCGGCTGGACGCGGCGGTGGTGGTCGGCTTCGGCGGTTATCCGTCGGCCCCCGCCCTGCTGGCGGCGCTGAGCCAGAAGCGCCCGACCCTGCTGCATGAGCAGAACGCGGTGCTGGGGCGCACCAACCGCTGGCTGGCGCCGCATGTCGGCGCCATCGCCTCGTCCTTCCCCAATCTGCAGAAGGTTCCGGAGACCGTGCGGGGCCGCGTGACCCTGATCGGCAATCCGGTGCGCCCGGACATCCGGGCCCTGTACGAGCGGGCCTTCGCGGCGCCGGTCGACGGCGGGCCGATCCATGTGCTGGTGACCGGCGGCAGCCAGGGCGCCCGCATCCTGTCCGAGACCGCGCCGCGCGCGCTGGCGGCCCTGCCGGAGGCGATCCGCAGCCGACTGAAGGTGCAGCAGCAGTCGCGGCCCGAGACGCTGGAGAGCGCGCGCCAGATCTATCTGGAGGCCGGGATCGAGGCCGAGGTGGCGCCCTTCTTCCGGGACATGGCCGCGCGCCTGTCGACGGCGCATCTGGTGATCGGGCGGGCCGGGGCCTCGACCTGTTCGGAGCTGGCGGTGGCGGCCCTGCCGTCGCTGCTGATCCCGCTGAAGATCGCCATGGACGACCATCAGCGCTTCAACGCCGCCAGTCTGGCGGACGCGGGCGGGGCCGAGGTGATGCTGGAGGACGCGGTGACGGTCGAAGCCATGACCGCCGCGCTGAACGCCATCCTGTCGGACCCGGCGCGTCTGTCGGCCATGAGCGCGGGCGCGCGTTCGGCGGCCCTGCCGGACGCCACGGCGCGGCTGGCGGATATGGTCGAGGCGGCGGCGCGCTAATCCTTCTCCCCCGGAGGGGAGGAGGAAGAAACAGGGACACGATCCGGCGGGTCGCGCGTTAGCTTCACCATGCCGACATTCGTGACCGACCTGTCCCGCGATATCGCCGCCCTGTGGCGTGAGTTCAACTGGCTGCCCGAGTGGGCGGTGATCGCGCTGATCGTGGCGGTCTTCATGCTGATCGGCTGGGCGGCGAACCAGCTGGTGTTCTGGCTGCTGAAGCTGGCGGTGCGGAAACGGGACCTGTTCTGGCGCGGGCTGGTGGGGCGGGCGCGTCTGAAGGTGCGGGTGATGGTGATGATCATCGCCCTGGCGCTGGCGGTGACGGTCTCGCCCATGGACCCCGGCCCGTCGGAGACGATCCGGCAGATTCTCGGGTTCGTCTTCGTCCTGACGCTGGGCTGGATGGCCGTCGGGGCGTCCGACATGTGGGCGATCATCTACATGCGGCGCTTCAATCTGGCGGAGGAAGACAACCTCATCGCCCGCAAGCATGTGACCCAGACCCGCATCCTGCAGCGGGTGGCGGCGCTGCTGATCGCGCTGGTGACGCTGGGACTGGCGCTGATGACCATCGGGGCGGTGCGGCAGTGGGGGATGAGCCTGCTGGCCTCGGCCGGGGTGGTCGGCATCATCGCCGGTCTGGCCTTGCAGCCCCTGCTGACCAACCTGATCGCGGGCGTCCAGATCGCCACGGCCCAACCGATCCGGCTGGATGACGCCGTCATCGTCGAGGGCGAGTGGGGACAGGTGGAGGAGATCACCTCGACCTATGTGGTGGTCAAGCTGTGGGACTGGCGCAGGATGATCCTGCCGCTGAGCTATTTCATCACCACGCCCTTCCAGAATTGGACGCGGGAGACGGCGCGCCTGATCGGCACGGCCTTCCTGTATGTGGACTATGAGGCGCCGATGGACCGGCTGAGGGCCGAGCTGGAGCGCATCTGCAAGGAAAGCCCGCGCTGGGACGGGGACGTCGTCAATCTGCAGGTGACCGACATCACCGACCGGGTCGCCCAGATCCGCTGTCTGGCCAGCGCCCGCAACGCGCCCACGGCCTTCGACCTGCGCTGCGAAATCCGCGAGAAGATGCTGGCCTTCATCCGGGACGAATGCCCGGAGGCGCTGCCGAGACAGAGGCAGTTGAACTCGGGGATGGAGTTTGATCCTTCTCCGCTCGGGGCGATGGAGCGACCCTCCTGATCCGCTCATCCGGCCTTCGCGGGGGTGAGCGGAATCCTAGGAGGCCAACGCCTCACGCCCGACCGTGACCGCGTCTTCCAGCGTGCTGACGCCGTAGGGGCCGACGGAGGCGGGGTCGCAGGCGGCGGCCAGAAGCTCGGCGGCGTCTCCACCCTCGACGGCTTCGTATGCCGGGGCGGGATCGGGCGTGGCCGGACCTTCGGCGCCGCCGGCCTTCACCGCCGCGAAGTCCAGCCGGTCGGCGGTGCGGGCGGCGCAGTCGAAGCGCCACCAGGACCAGCCGCCCCAGTAAGCCTGATCGCCGACGTGGAAATCCGCCTCGGTCACCTGGAAGGCGCGCAGACGGACGCCGTCCCGGTCACGCTCCAGCGAGACCATGTCGGCGAGGACCGCGAACCGTCCGACGCCGATCAGCACGAAACGATGCTCGCCCGTGTGCTCGTCCCGTGGTCGGCCAGTCGCCGGGGCGGCGAGCAGGGTGAAGAGCAGCAGGAGCGGCAGGACGCGTTTCATCCGGCCATCGTAACCGGACGTTGACCGGGGTTCGAGTAGGCTGGCGTCCATGACGCGCTTCATGACGCTGGATTTCGCCGACGGAGACCGCCCCGCGCTGCTGGCGCAGGTGGCCGCGATGGCGCGCGGACCCTACGGCTATGTGGTCACGCCGAATGTGGACCATGTGATCAAGCTGATGGACGGACGGGTGGCCGAGGACGTCTATCGCGGCGCGGCGCTGATGATCTGCGACAGCCGTATTCTGGCCCATCTGGCGAAGCTGCGGGGCAAGCGGCTGTCGGTTTATCCGGGGTCGGACATGACGGCGGACTTGCTGGCGTCGGACCATGACCTGACCTTCGGCGTGTTCGGCCCGGACCGGGCGGCGTTCGACGATCTGGTCGCGCGCTATCCCGGCCGACGGTTCACCTTCATCGAAGCGCCGATGCTGACGCCCGGCACGCCGGAGTGGGACGGGGTGGTGAAGACCGCCGCCGCCGCCGAATGGGACGTGCTGCTGGCCTGCGTCTCCTTCCCCAAGCAGGAGCGCTTCGCCCATGCCCTGCGCGCCGCAGGACGGCCGTTCGGCGTGACCCTGTGTGTGGGGGCGTCGATCGACTTCCTGACCGGCCGCCAGCATCGGGCGCCGAAGATCTTCCAGCAGCTGTCGCTGGAATGGCTGCACCGCCTGCTGAGCCAGCCGAAGCGGATGTTCCGCCGCTACGTGATCGAGGGGCCGGCGATCTTCGGGTGGTTCGTCAGGACGGAAGTGCTGAAGGGGTGAAGAGTGCTAGTGAGTAGTGAGTGGTGACGTCGGCGGCAGCCGCCAGACCATTCTAATCACTACTCACTAGCACTCTTCACCCTGTGCCTAAGCCACCAGCGTCTCAGCCTGCGTCAGGTCCACGCTGACCAGTTGGCTGACCCCGCGGTCCGGCATCGTCACCCCATACAACCGGTCCATGCGGCTCATGGTGACGGGGTTGTGGGTGATGACGATGAAGCGGGTCTCGGTGCGGTTGCGCATCTCGTTGAGCATGCGGCAGTAGCGGTCGACGTTGGCGTCATCCAGCGGTGCGTCGACCTCGTCCAGCACGCAGACGGGGGCCGGATTGGCGAGGAAGACGGCGAAGATCAGGGCGGCGGCGGTCAGGGCTTGCTCGCCGCCGGACATCAGGCTCATGACCGACAGACGCTTGCCGGGCGGGCAGGCGTAGATTTCCAGACCGGCCTCCAGCGGGTCGTCGCTCTCGACCAACTTGAGCTCGGCCTGACCGCCGCCGAACAGGGCTTCGAACAGGGTGCGGAAATTCTCGTTGATGATGTCGAAGGCGGCGATCAGGCGCTCGCGGCCCTCGGCGTTCAGTTCGTCGATGCCGTCCCGCAGTTTGGCGATGGCGCTGGTCAGGTCCGAGCGCTCGACCTTCATCGTCTGCAGGCGGTCGCCGTAGTCGTTGGCCTCCTCCTCGGCCAACAGGTTGACCGCGCCCAGCGCCTCGCGCTCGCGCTCCAGCCCGAACAGCAGGCTTTCAGCGCCGGCGGCGTCGGGCGGGCGGGCGACGGCGTCGTCGGTCAGCTTCTGGCCCAGCTCCTCCGGCGACATCTGCGCCGTTTCCTCGACGTTCTTCGTGGCGTCGGCCAGCTTTTCGGCGGCGGCCTCGGCGCGGGCGGCCAGACCGGCCCGGGCCTCGCGCGCCTGCGAGGCGGCGGTTTCGGCGGCGCGGGCGGCGCGGTCAGCGTCTCCGGCGGCCGTCTCGGCCAGGGCGAGGGCGTCGGCGGCCGCCTTTCGGCGGGTCTCGGCGGTGGTCAGGGCGTCCAGCAGGGTCGAGCGCTGGGCGGCCAGCTGGTCGGGTGCGTCGGATGCCTGCTTGAGTTTGGCGGCGGTGGTGGTCGCGTCCTTCTCCAGCGCGGTGACGCGGGCCTTGGCGTCCTTGGCGCGTCCGGCCCAGCCTTCGCGCTCGCGCTTGATGCCCTCGACGCGGGACTGGCGGGCGGCGACCTCGCGGGCCTCGCTGTCGCGCTCGACGCGGGCGGTGGCGGAGGCGGTGCGGGCGGCGTCAGCGGCGGCGCGGGCGGCGGTCAGCTCCTCGCGCAGGGCGGCGAGGGTTTCGGACGGCGCTTCGGTCCCCTGCGCCTCCTGAAGGGCGGCCTCGGCGGCCTCGACCTCGGCGGTCAGGCGCGTCAGGGTCTCGTCCAGCGCCTGCGCGCGGGCTTCCTTGCGCGCCTGTTCGCGACCGAGGGCCTCGACGCGGTCGCGGGCGGCGGTCACGGCCTTGTCGAGCGGGAAGGGCGCGGCGCGGGCGATCTTCACCCGCTCCTCAGCCCCGCGGAAGGCGTCGGTGGCGGTCTTCAGCGCCGTCTGCGCGGCGTCGAGCGCGGGTTTGCCCTGATCAATCTCGGCTTCGAGCTCGGACAGGCGCGTGCGCTGGGCCAGACGGACGGCGGCGGGGCGCGGGGCCTCGGCGCGCTGGACGAAACCGTCCCAGCGCCAAAGGTCGCCGTCGGTGGTGACCAGACGGGCGCCGACGGGCAGGTCCTTCGACAGGGCCGCGACCTGCTCCTTCGCCGCCACGCCGCAGAGGGCCAGACGGGCCTTCAGCTGATCGGGGGCCGAGACGTGGTCGGCCAGCGGCGTCACCCCCTTGGGCCATGACGGCGTGGGAACCGTCGCCCCGGCCCAGTAGGCGGCGGCGCGGGCGTCCAGCGCGGCGTCCAGATCGTCGCCGAGGGCGGCGGCGAGGGCGGCTTCATAGCCCTTGTCCGCCTGCACACTGTCCAGCGCCGGGGCGTGCTCGCGCTTGCCCTGAACCAGCAGCTGGGCGAGGCCGCGGGCCTCGGTCTGGAGGCGGCCCAGACGGTCCTCGGCGGCGCGGGCGGCCTGACGGGCCTCCTGTTCGGCGCGGGCCTTGTCGCCCCGGTCCGCCTCGGCGGTCTCGACGGCGGCGCGGGCGGCCGTCAGGGCGGCCTGCGCCTGTTCCAGAGCGGTGCGGGCGGCCTCGATCTCAGGCGTCTCGAGCGGGCCGAGCGCATCGCGTTCACGCTGGGCCGAGGCGAGCTGAGTTCTGGCGCGTTCGACGCGGGCCTCGGCGTCCCTCTTGCGAGCGTTCTCGGCGGAGACGCGGGCCTCGACGGCGGCGACGGCCCCGGCCACGCGCTCGACCTCGGCATCGGCGGCGCGGCGCGCGTCTTCGGCGGCCAGCAGGGCGGCGTCCAGTTGCGGGCCTCGCGCGGGCGCGGCGGCGATCTCGGCGGAGACGCGGTCGAAGGCCTCGGTCAGCCGGGCCAGCTCGCTTTCAGCGTCGCCGGCCATGCCGGTTTCCCGCTCGATGTCGGCGGCGATGCGGGCGCCCTCGGCCTTCAGCCGCTCGACCTCGGCGCGGGCCTGCTGCTCGGCCATGTCGAGGCGGTCGCGCTCCAGGCTGGCGCGATGCAGCAGGGCGCCGGCGACGGCGTCTTCCTCGCGCGCGGGCTTCAGGGCTTCCTGCGCGTTCAGGGCGGCGGTCTGGGCGCGGCCCGAGGCGGTTGTCGCCTCGACCACGGCGCGGTCGGCCTCGGCCAGTTCCTGCGCGGCGGCCTCGGCGGCGAGGCGGGCGTCGTTCCAGCGGACGTAGAGCAGCGACGCCTGAAGCGCGCGGATCTCGGCGGAAATCTTCTTGTACTTCTCGGCCTGCCGCGCCTCGCGCTTCAGGCGCCCGAGGGTGGTCTCCAGTTCGCGACCGATGTCGTCGAGACGTTCGAGGTTGGCCTCGGCGGCCTTCAGGCGCAGTTCGGCCTCGTGGCGGCGAGTGTGCAGGCCCGCGACCCCGCCGGCTTCCTCGAGAATGCGGCGGCGGTTCTGGGGCTTTGCGGCGATCAGTTCGCTGATCTGGCCCTGACGGACGAGAGCCGGGGAGTTGGCGCCGGTCGAGGCGTCGGCGAACAGCAGCTGGACGTCGCGGGCGCGGACCTCCTTGCCGTTGATCCGGTAGGTTGAGCCCTGGCCACGGTCGATGCGGCGCGACACCTCGAGGATCGGGCTGTCGGTGAAGGGCTGGGGCGCGCGGCGCTGGGCGTTGTCGATGGTCAGCTGGACTTCGGCGTGGCTGCGCGGCGGGCGGTTGGCGGCGCCGGCGAAGATAACGTCGTCCATGCCCTGACCGCGCATGGCCTTGGCCGAGTTGGCGCCCATGACCCAGCGCAGGCTCTCAAGGACGTTGGACTTGCCGCAGCCGTTGGGGCCGACGATGCCGGTCAGGCCGGGCTCGATATGGAATTCCTGCGCGTCGACGAAGGACTTGAAGCCGACGAGTCTGAGGCGCTGGAACTGCACCGGCGGGTGGGCCTAGCGGGCCGCGGCGGCCGCGCGGACGGCGACCTCCAGACCGCCCAGAGAGCGGTCGGTCACGCGGCGTCCGTTGACGAAGAAGGCGGGGGTGGTCGTCGCTCCGGCGGCGGCGGCTCCGTTGATGTCCCGCTCCAGCGCGGCGCGCGTGGCGGGCAGGTCGGCGCAGGCGGTCAACTGGGCGCGGGTGCGGCCGCTGACGGCGATGGCCGGGTCGTACCAGTCCTCCTGACGCCCGCCGTTCAGCACGGCCGACTGACCGCGCATCAGGACCGAGACCACATCGAAGAACTTTTCCGGCGCCGCACAGCGCGCCATCGCGGCGGCGGGCAGGGACAGGCTGTCCGGGCTGGTCGGCAGGTTGCGGAAGACAAAGCGCACCTGACCGGTGTCGATCAGGCGCTGCTTGAAGAGCGGAAAGACGAACTGGTGCCAGTCCGAGCAGTGGTGGCAGGTGAAGGAGGCGTACTCGATCACCGTCACCGGAGCGTCGGCGCGGCCCAGCGTGCGGTCCGCAGCGGTGACGGCCGGGACAGGAGCCGCGGGCGTCTGCGCCTGCGACGGCGCGGACGTCGTCGCAAGCAGCGCCGGCAGGGCCAGCGCCAGAAGCAGAAGGGTTCGCCGCGGCCCTGTCAGCATGGGCTTACTTGGCCAGTTCGGCGTCGATTGCGGTCGACAGGTCGGTCAGGGTCGCGCCGCTGTTCGAGCCGGGGCTGATCACCTGCGTGCCGTTGACGAAGAAGGTCGGCGTGCCGGTGACGCCGGCGCGCAGGGCCTGACGGTCCCGTTCGTCGCTGGCCTTGAGGTTTTCCGGGTCCTTGATGCAGGCCTCGATCTGGCTGTTGCTCAGGCCCGCGCCGTTACCGATGCGGAACAGGGTCGAGCGCGGGTCGGCGCCCTGCAGTTCAGGCAGGTTCGACATCAACTCGTGGACGACGTCGAAATACTTATCTTCACCGGCGCAGCGGGCGACGGCGAACCCGGCGGCGGCGACGTTGGCGGGCGGGGTGCGCAGTTCGCGGAAGACGTAGCGGACCTTGTTGGTGTCCACATATTTGGCCTTGAAGCCGGGCCAGGTCTCTTCCTGCCAGGCGGCGCAGTGGGGGCAGGTGACCGAGGCGTATTCGATGACCGTGACCTTGGCGCCTTCGGCGGCGCCGAGGGCCATGTCGCCCTGGGCGGGGGCGGAAGACCCGCCGCCACAGCCGGTCAGGGTCGCCATGGCGGCGAGGGCGGCGGCGGACAGGGCCGCGCGGCGGCTCATGTCGGCGTAACGGAACGTCATGGGGCAGTCCTCACTCGACGAGATTTCCAAGCATCGCGCGATTCTGTCGCGCGCGTGCGTGCAAGGACTTTCGAGAACAGGTGCGGCGAAGGTTTGTCAACGACAACCCTTCGCCGTCTGAAACCCCGCAGGGGTTATTTCGCCAGTTCGGCGTCGATGGCCGCGGCGATGTCATTCAGGGTCGGGCCGCTGGCCGAGCCGGGGCTGACGATCTTCGTGCCGTTGACGAAGAAGCTGGGGGTGCCGTCAACACCGGCCTCGCGCGCCGCACGGGCGCGGGCGTCGATCGCCTCAAGGCCCTTCGGGTCCTTGATGCAGGTCTCGATCTGGCTGTTGGTCAGACCCGCGCCGTTGCCGATGCGGAACAGGGTGTCGCGCGGATTGCCGCCCGTCTGCCATTCGGTCTGGCTTTCCATGATGGCGTGGACGACGTCGAAATACTTGTCCTCACCGGCGCAGCGGGCGACCTGGAAGCCGGCGACGGCGACATTGGCCGGGGGCGTCGGGATTTCGCGGAAGACGAAGCGGACCTTGTTGGTGTCGATATAGCGGGTCTTGAAGGCTTCCCAGTTCTCGTGCTGCCAGGCGGCGCAGACGTGGCAGGTGACCGAGGCGTATTCGACCACGGTGACCGGGCCGGTCCCCATCGACATGTCCCCTTCAGCGGCGGCGGCGGTGTCCTTGGCGCAGCCGACGGCCAGTACGGCCGAGGCCGCGATCGCGGTCACGATGGCCGCGCGGCGGCTGATGAAGGTGGTGATGTTGCGCATGGAAGCCCCTCTGGTTCGGGGCGGATCGAGACCCGTCGGAGGCCGCCTTGTCAACGGTTCAGGTGTCGCGGGTCCCGCGCAGGACCGCCCGCCCCAGCTTCTCCAGCGCCCCCTTGAGACTGTCGGGCGCGTCGGCGAGGGAGGCCTTCAGCTCGGCCTCCTGATGGGCGGGCAGGGGGGCGGCGGTCGCGGCCTTGCGGGCCGGGGCGGCGGGCGTGTCCGGCAGGGGTTTCACCGGTCCCTGGGCGATGCGCAGCTTCTCGACCGCGCCGGCCCCCAGGAACAGGTTGACCCGCTGGATGATGTCCTCCGACTGGTGCTGGACCAGCAGGGCGGCGGGACCGGCCACGCGCAGCTCCAGCGTGCCCCCGGCGCCGGCGCGCCCCTTGGTCAGTTTCTGCGGGCGGGTGACGCGGGCCAGCCGTTCGCCGACGATTTCGCGCCAGCGCGGCTCCAGCGCGCCCGCGCCGCGACCAAGCTTGGCGTCCAGTTCCTTGATCAGCCCCTGAAGCGCGCGACCGGCCTTGGGCGCCGGGCGGGGAGCCGGGCGGGTGCGTCGACGGGACAGGATTTCCCGGGCTTCGGCGTCAGTGGGCAGCGTGCGGCGCATTTCCGGGTTATAGCGCGACCGATGCCTTCCGTCCCCGCCGACGTGCCCGCGATCCGATCCGCCCTGCTGGGCTGGTATGACGTCCATGCGCGGACGCTTGTCTGGCGCGCGCCGCCCGGATCGAAGGGGCGGCCCGATCCGTACCGGGTCTGGCTGTCCGAGGTGATGCTGCAACAGACCACCACGCCGCACGCCACGCCGTACTTCCTGAAGTTCACCAAGCGCTGGCCGACGGTCTCTGATCTGGCGGCGGCGGAGGATGCGGATGTCATGGCCGCCTGGGCGGGGCTTGGGTACTACGCTCGCGCCCGCAATCTGCTGGCCTGTGCGCGAGCGGTGGCGGGCGGGCACGGCGGCGTGTTCCCCGATACCGAGGCAGGGCTGCTGGCCCTGCCGGGGGTGGGCGCCTACACCGCCGCCGCCGTCGCCGGCATCGCCTTCGGCGAGGCGGCCAATGTGGTGGACGGCAATGTCGAGCGGGTGATGGCCCGGCTGTTCGCGGTCGAGACGCCCGTGCCGACGGCCCGGCCCGAACTGCGCGCGCTGGCGGGATCGCTGGTGCGGGACGAGCGGCCGGGGGACTGGGCGCAGGCGTTGATGGATCTGGGGGCCACCGTCTGTCGCCCGAAGTCGCCGCTGTGCGGGGACTGCCCGCTGACGACATGGTGCGCCGGATATGCGGGCGGCCAGCCGGAACGCTATCCGCTGAAGCTGAAGAAGGCCGAGCGGCCCCGCCGGTCAGGCGTCGCCTGGGTGTTGAGGGACGAACAGGGGCGTGTGGCGCTGGTCCGCAGGCCGGACAAGGGGCTGCTGGGCGGCATGCTGGGCCTGCCGACCTCGGACTGGAGCGCCGCGCCGGACACGACACCGCCCGTGGACGCCGCCTGGCGCGAGGCGGGGTTCGTCGAGCACGTCTTCACCCATTTCAGCCTGACTCTGGACGTGCGGACGGGCGAGGGGACGGGCGACTTCGTCTGGACGCCGGTGGAACAGGCGCTGGGCGCGCTGCCGACGGTGTTCAGGAAGGCGCTGGAGCGGGGGCTGGGTGCGTTTTCGGGATGAGATCAGGCACCGGGCGACAAGCTCCGGTAGGCATCAGCAATGTCGTTGCCGAAGACCTGAATTAGATAGGAAGCGACAATCAAAAGAAGCGAGTACGTGAGGGCCGAACTGGCCCCGATCAGCAAATCTTTCCAGATCGGCCGCCCAACTTTCAGTGCTTCGGCCTCGATTTCCGGCGTCGCGACATCAATGATGGTGTCGGCATATGCGGAAAGGGCGCTTTCAGCATTCTCCCGGAGCGCCTGCAGAGACGTGTCAGTCCAGGTTTTGTTATAGGCGTTCAGCTCTTTCAAACTTGGCGAGCGCTGATTTTCTGAGTGGAATGCAATCAGCCATTCCCGCTTCGCCTGCTTGTAGAGACCGTAGGCGATGAAGCCTTCAATATCGTCGGTGTCGGTGACGAGCCGCTCAAAGACCTCGTTGTAGGTCTGTGAGTGCGACATCAGCTTGCGGAGACTGCGGACTTCTTGCGCAAAGCCGCCTTGGCATTGGCAAGAGCGGTGTCGTAAACATCACGGTTCATGGATGTGATGACCGTGCCATTCGCGGCGCGTCGGTGCACAAATACGCCGCTGTCCTTGTCCCGCCCCTTAAGGCTGACCACGGCACCGTTGGTGCGTTGTTTCTTCATCGCCATTCCTGATCATATGGGCAAAGGCGCCTGATCCGCAATCTTGCCCTATTGCATCCCCGCGCGGATTTCGGCGCGCAGGGCGTCGATGCTGCGGAAGCCCTGATCGGTCTTGAAGCGCCAGTAGGTCCACCCGTTGCAGGCGGGGGCGTTCTCGAACAGGGCGCCGAGCTTGTGGATCGAGCCGCTGAGCGAACCGGCGACCAGAGAGCCGTCGGCGCGGACGCGGGCCTCGCGTTCGCCCTTGGGGCAGTACAGGCGGTCGCCCGGACGCAGCAGACCGGCCTCCACCAGGGCGCCGAACGGCACCTTGGGCTCGTTACGCTTGGAGCCCATGACGGCCAGGTCTTCCGGCGCGGCGGGGATGACGGCCTTGATGCGCTTCTCGGCGACCTTGGCGTAGGTCTCGTCGCGCTCGATGCCGATGAAGTGGCGGCCCAGACGCCTGGCGGCGGCGCCGGTGGTGCCGGTGCCGAAGAAGGGGTCCAGAACCACGTCGCCCGGCCTGGTCGCCGACAGCAGCACGCGGTGCAGCAGGGCCTCGGGCTTCTGGGTCGGGTGGGCCTTCTTGCCGTCGGCGTCCTTGATCCGCTCGTCACCCGTACAAAGGGCAAGCGTCCAGTCCGAGCGCATCTGGGTGTCTTCGTTGAAGGCCTTCAGCGCGTCGTAGTTGAAGGTGTAGCGCTTCTGGTCGCGGCTGCGGGCGGCCCAGATCAGGGTCTCATGGGCGTTGGTGAACCGGGTGCCCTTGAAGTTCGGCATCGGGTTCGACTTGCGCCAGATGATGTCGTTCAGCACCCAGAAGCCCAGGTCCTGGATCGCCGTGCCGAGGCGGAAGACGTTGTGATAGCTGCCGATCACCCAGATGGAGCCTTCCGGCTTCAGCACCCGGCGGCATTCCTTCAGCCACTCGCGGGTGAAGGCGTCGTATTCGGCGAAGCTGCCGAACTTGTCCCAGTCGTCATCGACCGCGTCGACCTTCGAGTTGTCGGGACGCAGCAGGTCGCCGCCCAGCTGGAGGTTATAGGGCGGATCGGCGAAGACCATGTCGACCGAGGCGTCGGGCAGGGTGCGCAGCACCTCGATGCAGTCGCCCCGATGGATGACGTCGGTCTTGAGTTCGGACATGGAAACGCGGCCCCGCACAGGATTGAGCGGGCATGGTGAATCCTTACGGTTAAGGCGGGGTAACCGGTCGGGGCGTCCACGGGGGTCCGTGTCACCGGAATTGATGTTTCGGTCGGGAGGCCGCGCGGAACCGTCACAGGCGCTCACGTTTTGTTACGCGCTCAGGGTCGCCTTCGCAGTGCACAAGCGGTAAGCGGGGCGCATGCAACAGCGAGCGGAGCGAATCCGCCGCGTGATCACCACGGTTCAGGGGCTTAACTGATGACTCAGTGGGTGTACGGCTTCGGCGGCGGTTCGGCCGACGGCGATGCTTCGATGAAGAATCTTCTCGGCGGCAAGGGGGCGAATCTGGCCGAGATGTCGGCGCTGGGGCTGCCGGTCCCGCCGGGCTTCACCATCACCACCGAGGCCTGCAACCACTACTATGCGCAGGGCCAGAGCTATCCCGCTGACCTGACCGAACAGGTGAAGGCCGGGCTGGCCAAGGTCGAGGGCATCGTCGGGAAGACCTTCGGTGACGCGAAGAATCCGCTGCTGGTTTCGGTCCGCTCGGGCGCCCGCGCCTCGATGCCGGGGATGATGGACACGGTCCTGAACCTGGGCCTGAACGACGAGACGGTGGAAGGTCTGGCGGCCCTGTCGGGCGACCGCCGCTTCGCCTTCGACAGCTACCGCCGTTTCATCACCATGTATTCGAACGTGGTGCTGGGCATCGGCCACGACGAGTTCGAGGAGGTTCTGGACGACCACAAGGACCGTCTGGGCGTCACCGTCGACACCGATCTGACGGCGAAGGACTGGGAAAAGGTCGTCGCCGACTACAAGGCGGTGGTCGAGCGCAACCTCGGCCACGCCTTCCCGCAAGATCCGAATGACCAGCTGTGGGGCGCCGTCGGCGCCGTGTTCACCAGCTGGATGAACGACCGGGCCAAATTCTATCGCCGCATGCACGACATCCCCGAGAGCTGGGGCACGGCCGTGAACATCCAGTCGATGGTGTTCGGCAACATGGGCGAGACCTCGGCGACGGGCGTGGCTTTCACGCGCAATCCGTCGACGGGCGAAGCGAAGCTGTACGGCGAGTTCCTGATCAACGCCCAGGGCGAGGACGTGGTGGCGGGCATCCGCACGCCGCAGTCGCTGACCAGGGCGGGCCGCGAGGAGATGGGCGAAACGGCCCTCTCGATGGAAGAGGCCATGCCGGAGGTGTTCGGCCAGTTCGTGGAGGTGGTGACCAAGCTGGAGAGCCACTACCGCGACATGCAGGACATCGAGTTCACGGTCGAACAGGGCCGCCTCTGGATGCTGCAGACCCGCAACGGCAAGCGCACGGCCAGGTCGGCGCTGAAGATCGCCGTGGAGCTGGCCGCCGAGGGCGTGATCTCGCAGGAAGAAGCCGTGTCGCGGGTCGAGCCCGCCGCGCTGGACCAGCTGCTGCACCCGACGCTGGACCCGAACGCGGCCCGCACCGTGGTGGCGCAGGGCCTGCCCGCCTCGCCGGGCGCGGCGACGGGCGCCATCGTCTTCGACGCCGACGAGGCCGAACGTCTGGCCCAGCTGGGCGAAGCGGTCATTCTGGTGCGCGAGGAAACCTCGCCCGAAGACATCCACGGCATGCACGCGGCGCGCGGCATCGTCACGGCGCGAGGCGGCATGACCAGCCACGCCGCGGTGGTCGCGCGCGGCATGGGCCGTCCCTGCGTCTCGGGCGCGGGCGAAATCCACATTGATGACAAGGCGCGGACCTTCACCGCGCGCGGCCGCACCTTCAAGGCGGGCGAGGTCATCACCATCGACGGCGGCAAGGGCGAGGTGCTGGACGGCGCCGTGGCCATGATCGAGCCGGAACTGACCGGCGACTTCCAGACCCTGATGGGCTGGGCGGACAAGGTGCGTCGCCTGAACGTCCGCGCCAACGCCGAGACGCCGCTGGACGCCAGGACCGCGCGCGGCTTCGGCGCCGAAGGCATCGGCCTGTGCCGGACCGAGCATATGTTCTTCGACGACACCCGGATCGCCGCCGTGCGCGAGATGATCCTGGCGGACGACGAGGCGGGCCGCCGCGCTGCGCTGGCCAAGATTGCGCCGTTCCAGAAGGCGGACTTCGTCGAGCTGTTCACAATCATGTCGGGCCTGCCGGTGACGGTGCGCCTGCTCGATCCGCCGCTGCACGAGTTCATCCCGCACACGGAAGAGGACATCGACGCCCTCGCCGCCGGTTCTGGGCTGGACGCCGCCAAGCTGAAGCGCCGGGCCAAGGAACTGCACGAGACCAACCCGATGCTGGGCCACCGTGGCTGCCGCCTCGGCGTGGCCTACCCGGAAATCTACGAGATGCAGGTCCGCGCGGTGCTGGAAGCCGCGCTGGACGTGAAGAAAGCATCAGGCCTGGCCCCGATCCCGGAGATCATGCATCCGCTGGTCGCCCTGGGTCTGGAGATGAAGTATCTGCGCGAGCTTACCGACCGGACGGCGAAGGCCGTCTTCGAGGAGGCCGGCGACACGGTCGAGTATCTGGTCGGAACCATGATCGAACTGCCCCGCGCCGCCCTGCGCGCCGGAGATCTGGCCGAGCACGCCCAGTTCTTCAGCTTCGGCACCAATGACCTGACCCAGACCACGTTCGGCATCAGCCGCGACGATTCCGGCCGCTTCCTGCAGGCCTATATGGACAAGGGCATCTTCGAGACCGACCCGTTCGTCCGTCTGGACCGTGACGGCGTCGGCGACCTGATCCGCATCGCCAAGGAGCGAGGCGGGGCGGTGCGCGCCGACATCAAGATGGGCATCTGCGGTGAACACGGCGGTGATCCGTCGTCGATCGCCTTCTGCGAGGAGGTGGGCCTGAGCTACGTCAGTTGCTCGCCCTATCGCGTGCCCATCGCCCGTCTGGCGGCGGCCCAGGCTGCGCTGGATGCGCGGTCGGGGGCGGAGCGCGAAAAGGACAGGTAGGTTTCGCATTGCCAGAATTGGGCCACGATAAGGTCTGGATTGGCGTATCGGCGTCTGTGCCTGCAATCTCACAGTCTTGGGGAAGTCAGCGGACAGGTCTGGAACCTGTCCGTTCCCGGCCCATTTTGTATCCCGCTGGATGGGGCCGGTGACCACAGAAGTCACCGCATCTAGAGGATACAGAAACAATGCGTAACGTTCTTCTCGCGACTGCCGCCATTACTCTGATCGCCGCGCCGGCCATGGCGCAGGAACCCGGTTCGCGGGTGACCGGCTCGATCGGTTACACGCAACTGGACACGGACGGCGGTGACCTGGGCGCCGTCACCGGCCGTATGGGCTATGACTTCACCCGCAACTTCGGCGTCGAGGGTGAAGCCTCGATCGGCGTGAGCGACGACGACTTCACCGTCGCCGGCGTGCCGGGCACGGTGGAGCACAAGTATGACGCCGCCGCCTATGGCGTCGCCAAGCTGCCGATCAACGAGAATTTCGAACTGTTCGGTCGTCTCGGCTACGGCACCACGCGCGTGAAGGCCGAGGTCGCCGGCATCCAGGATTCCGACAGCACCGAGAGCATCAACTACGGCGTCGGCGCCAACTACTTCATCGACGGCCAGAACGGCATCCGCGCCGACTGGACCCGCCGCGACTTCCGCGGTGACGCCGGTGAAGCCGACACCTACGGCGTGAGCTTCGTGCGTCGCTTCTAAGCGACTGACGCCTGATATGACGAAGGCCCGCGGTGCGAACCGCGGGCCTTTTTCGTGGTCGCCGTGTTGAACTCAGGCGACGCCGGGTTGCAGGGCCCAGCGCATCGAGCCCTCGCCGAAGGGGCGGAAGAACAGTTCGCGGTAGTGTTCGAACACCTCGACGATGCGCGAGGCCAGATCCTGGGCGACGGTCTCGCCGCGCTGGCGCTTCATGGCGGCCACGCACTGAACGACATCCTTCTGATGCGCGGAACCGCCCATGCTTTTCAGCACGGTCGCGATATCCTCGGCCAACGGATCGATGGCCTTGCTCCAGGGATTGGTGTTCTGAGCCATGCGGGCGCCCCCTTGTTCTCGACACTGAAGAACGGGTCGCAAAAACAGGCGCAGGATGCAAGCGTGACCGCGATTTCGTGATCGGGGCGAGTGACGGACCGGGTCGGCTGGACCCGGTCCCCCGGTCGATCAGTTGAACAGGAAGTTCATCACGTCGCCGTCCTTGACGACGTAGGCCTTGCCTTCGGCGCGGAGTTTGCCGGCCTCGCGGGCCTTCGCTTCGCCCTTGAAGGCGATGTAGTCCTCGAAGGCGATGGTTTCGGCGCGGATGAAGCCCTTTTCGAAATCGGTGTGGATCACGCCGGCCGCTTGCGGAGCGGTGTCGCCGACGTGGATGGTCCAGGCGCGCGCTTCCTTGGGTCCGACGGTGAAGTAGGACTGCAGACCCAGCAGGGCGTAGGCCTCGCGGATCAGGCGGTTCAGGCCCGGTTCGGCCAGACCCAGGGTCTCGAGGAACTCGGCCTGTTCCTCGGCGTCCAGCACGGCCAGTTCGGAATCGATCTTGGCCGAGATGACGACCGACTTGGCGTTGTCGGCGGCGGCGCGTTTGGCGACCAGATCGGACAGTTCGTTGCCCTTGTCGGCCGAGCCTTCATCGACGTTGGCGACGTACAGGGCGGGCAGGGAGGTCAGAAGCTGCAGCATGTGCCACGCCTTCTGGTCTTCCTTCGAGATTTCGGCGACGCGGGCGGGCTTGCCGGCGCGCAGTTGCTCCAGCGCAAGATTGATCAGACGCAGGGTGTTCTGCATCTCCTTGTCGCCGGTCTTGGCGCGCTTCTCGACGTTGGCGTAGCGCTTCTCGAGGCTTTCGAGATCGGCCAGCATCAGCTCGGTCTCGATGATCTCGAGGTCGCTGATCGGGTCGATGCGGTTCTCGACGTGGGTGATGTCGTCGTCGACGAAGCAGCGGGCGACGAAGGCGATGGCGTCACAGTCCCGGATGTTGGCCAGGAACTGGTTGCCCAGACCTTCGCCCTTGGAGGCGCCGCGCACCAGACCGGCGATGTCCACGAAGGTGATGCGCGACGGGATGATTTCCTTGGAGCCCGCGATCTCGGCCAGGGCGTTCAGGCGCGGCTCGGGGACGGCCACGTCGCCGGTGTTCGGCTCGATGGTGCAGAACGGGTAGTTGGCCGCCTGGGCCGCCGCCGTCTTGGTCAGGGCGTTGAACAGGGTGGACTTGCCGACGTTGGGCAGGCCGACGATCGCGACTTTAAGGGCCATGGTCTTCTGGAGCTTTCGAGTGAGCGCGAGCCTTTAGCGGGTTCGATCCCGTTTGTCAGGCTCGCGCGTGTTCGAGGGGCTCAGTGGCCGGTCGGCGTGCCGTACTCGTCGATCTTCGGCTGGCCGATGGTCGCCAGAACCGTCACCGGAGCCGCGGCGGCGAAATTCAGGGTCAGGGGGATGGTCTGGCCCTCGGTCAGCGGCTGTTCAATGGCCAGCAGCATGATGTGGTTGCCGCCGGGCTTCAGCTCGACCGTCTGCCCGGCCGGAAGGGGCAGGCCCGCCTTCAGCTGGCGCATCATCATCATATTGCTCTCGATCTTGCTCTCGTGGATCTCCGTCCGTCCGGCGGCGGGGGTCGAGATGCTGACCAGCGTGTCAGCGGCGGGCGAGGTCAGGGTCAGGTAGCAGCCGGTCGCCTGACGGCCGACCGGGGTGGGACGGCACAGGGCGTCGGCGACGACGACGGCGGCCTGCGAACCGGCCGGGGCTTTCGCCCCGTCGTTGGAACAGGCGCCCAGCAGGGCGGCGACGGCGGCGAGGGGGATCAGGGTGCGGATCATGGTCTGGATGTCTTTCAGGCTGCGGCAGGTCTGGAACGGATGACGGCGCGGATCAACCGTTCGCCGACAAGCGCGACGATCAGACTGGCGCCGGTGAGGGGATAGAGCAGGCACAGGGGCAGGACGATGGCCAGGACGGCGAAGCGAACCTTCAGTCTCTCCGGCGCGGGCGGGGCGCCGATCAGGCCCCTGGACAGGCGCGGCGGGCGGCGCTTCCACCACATCATCAGCCCACTGATCGCCAGCAGCCAGACGCCGACACAGCCCGCCAGCATGACCCAGCGATTGATCGTGCCGAACTGCGTGCCCTGATGGGTGTAGATGCCCCATTCGATGGCCTTGGCGCCCGCGCCGAACTGGCCGTAGCCGATGTCGGCGACGACCTTGCCCTGTGCGGGGTCGATGTAGAGGGCGCGGGTGTCCTGAACTCGCGTGACCTGTGCGGTGACGGTCCAGGTCGTGGCGTCGCCCAAGGGGATGGAGACGGCGTAGGGGCGGGGCAGGCGCGCCGCCTCGGCCATGGCCACGACCTCGGACAGGCCCGCCGAGGCCGGGTGATGGGCATGGGAGGGCAGGGTGACGCCCTCCATGGTCCAGCCGGCGCCCTGTGCGTGATCGGCGTGCTCGGCCCGCTGCCAGGCGCCCGCGACGGGGGCGGCGGGACGACCGAGGCCGCTGCTCTTGACCACGTCCATCACCTTGTCGCCCCACACCGCCGACCAGGGCATGCCGGTGACGGCGAGGAACAGCACCACCCCGCCGACATAGATGCCGGTCAGGGCGTGCAGATCGCGCCAGAAGGGACGGCGGCGCGTATCGGTGGAGGTCAGGGCGACGACGCCCGCCTTCCGTTTGCGCGGCCACCACAGGTACAGGCCGGTGGCGAACAGCACGATGGTCCAGCCCGCCACGATCTCGACCAGCAGGTTCATCGCCGGGCCGAACAGGGTCAGCGAGTGGACCTGCTTGATGATCTCCATCACCCCGCCGTAGCCGGTGACGCCTGTGACGTGGCCGGTGTGGGGATCGACGAAGGCCGTGCGCTGTGAGCCGTCCGGGCGGTCCACCCGGATGCGAACGGCCTGGTCCGGTGCGGCGGGAATGATCACGGCGGCGGCCCGACCCTGTCCGACCTGCGCCGCGGCGGCGGCCCAGGCCTCGGGCGCGGCTTGCCGGGTGGAGGCCGGAACCTCGATCATCCGGCGATAGACCGCGTGGTCGATCTCGTCCTTGAACAGATACAGGCCGCCGGTCAGGGCCAGCAGCATCAACACGGGCATGACCAGCAGGCCCGCATAGAAATGCCACCGCCAGACGGCCCGGTAGGCGCCGGACAGAGGTGTGGCGGGCGGGGCGGCGAAAGAGGTCGGGGTATCGGTCATCTTCAATGCTCATGTGGTCGTTGGAGGCCGCCGGGGCCGCCTCCACCGATCCGCCTCAGAGGGCCAGCCGCAGGCCGAGGAACACAGCGCGTCCCTCGCCGGGGTTGAACACGACGGTCGAAGCCAGACCGGCGTCGGTGATGGCCGAGAACTCGTTGACGTGCCGCTCGTCCGTCAGGTTCCGGCCGTCCACGAAGAGGGTCAGCCCGTCCTTGACCTCCCAGCTCGCGTTCAGCCCCAGCAAGGTATAGCCGGGCGCCTTCAGCGTGTTGGCGTAGTCGACCCAGGCGTCGCTGATCCGCCATTCAACCGACGGGGTCAGGCTCAGGCCGGACGGATGACGCCACGCCAGTTCCGCGCGCCAGGCATGCTCCGGCGCGACCGGCAGGCGATTGTCGCCCCATCGCGGGTCGTTGACGAAGCGGAAGTCGCTCCAGGCATAGGTCTGGCGCAGCAGCAGCGAGCCGTCGGCCAGTTCGGTCGGCAGGCGCCAGTCCAGACCCGCCTCAAGACCCTGGTGCACCGTCTCGCCCGCGTTGAAGGTCGCGGCGGGGATGCCGGGGCCGGTGACGAAGTTCAGCAGCTCGCCGTCGATCTCGCTGCGATAGACGGTCACGTCCCAGGCCAGGGAGCCGCGACGGCCGCGCGTGCCGATCTCGGCGGTCCAGGCATCCTGCACATCCACCGGCGTGAAGCCCACCAGTGGCGCCTGAACGAGGGCGCCGTAGGTCGGGGGCTCGACCGAGCGGGTGACATTGGCGAAGACCTGCTCCCCGTCTTGCGCCTCCCACAGCAGGCCCAGTCGCGGCGAGAACCACTCGTAGTCGATGTCGTCATTGTTGGCGGCGTTGACGCGATCGGCGTAGTCGCGCGTGGCCCGTCCGAACGAACCGCCCGCCACCAGCGCCAGCCGGTCGGTGACGAACAGCCGGCCCTCGGCGAAGACGTCCAGCCCCGTCGCCTTCTGCAGATTGTCGGCGGTCAGGCCGCCGGCCTGTCCCGCGGTGTTGATGTAGCGCTGGCTGTCGATCTGACCGTCGCGATAACTGAGGCCGTAGAACAGATCGGCGCGCATCCCGGCGACCTGGCCGGTCCATTCGAACCGGCCGAACAGACCGACCGTCTCGCTGTTGGTGTTCAGGACCTGGAAGATCGGGTGCCAGAGCGCCTTCTCCCAACCCCAGACGGCGCCCTCGAAAACGGTGGCGTCGTTCAGCCGCCAGCGGGTCTGCAAGGTCACGCGCTTCAGGGTCAGGTCCCGCGCCTGATCGCCGCTGATCGCGCCGGGATTGGCCTTTTCCGGATCGGTCAGGGCGTCCGCGAGCGAGAGCGAACCGGGGATGTCCTGCTTGATGTCGGCGGCCTGATAGATCAGCCGGACCTCCCGGTCCTCTCCGAACGAGCGGCCCAGGTTCAGGGTCAGGCGCGCCTGGCTCTGTTCGCTGTGATCGCGATAGCCGTCCGATTCCATCCCGGAAACGGCCGCGAACACGTCCCAGTCGCCGTACTCGCGGGCCAGCTGGACGCTGCCCCGCAGGCTGTTGAACGAGCCGCCTTCCACCTGCATCACCGTGTCGTCGACGGCGGTGCGGCCGGTGGGCGTGACCTGATTGATCGCCCCGCCCAGCTGGGCGCCGCCGAAGCGCAGGGTGTTTCCGCCCTTGTAGATTTCAATGTAGCGAGCGCTCAGCGGGTCAACGCCCTGGAAGTCCGAGAAGCCGTCGGCGTCGGCGAAGGGCACGCCGTCCTGGGCGAACAGGACGCCGCGCTGGTGGAAGCCCTGGGCCAGTCCGGACCCCCGGATCGACAGCCGGGCTTCCTCGCCATAGCGCTTCTGCGCCAGCACGCCGGGCACGTTGCGAAGGGTGTCGGCGAAGGTCTGGGCGAAGCGGTTGGCGTAGCTTTCCGAAGAGATGACCGCGACCGCGCCGGGCGTGCGGCTCAGGCGGTCACGCGCCTCGGCCACGACGGCGGGGTCTTCCGGATTGCGGCTTCCGGTGACGATGACGGTGTCGAGGGTGGTCGGGTCTTGCGAGGACTCGGACGCGAGGGCGGGGGAGGCGACGGCGGTGAGCAGCAGGGCGCAGGGCGCCGCGGAGGTCCACAGGGACATGAGGGATCAATCCTGAAACAGAGAAAAGGTCCGCGTCGCCGACGGCGCGCGGGTTCGGGCGCACGAAGGCGCTCCGGGTCTGGTTCAGGCGTGGGGCGGGGCGGTGGACGGTGGTCGCGGCGGCGCGCGCGCGGGCGGCGGCGGACTGGCGATCAGGGCGGTGAAGGTCGAGGCCGGGGTGACGGTCGGCGCGGCGCAGGGCTGGGCGACCGGCGGGTTCGGCAGGACCGCCGCCGGGGCCATGACGCAGGCGGCGCATTTGGCCGGCGGCACGCTGCGATCCGGATTGCCGTCGGCGTCGACCTTGATGGTCTGCGGACCTTCGGCGGAGCAGAGCACCAGCGTTTGGCCCGGTCCGGCCGCCGCCATGGCGGCGTAGGGCAGCAGGGTTCCGAGCACGATGGCGAACGTCGCGGCCATGAGGGCCAGCGCACGCCAGATCGACCAGGACTCTGTCTGCGGACGGGTCACCCGGCGGCTGTAGCGCTTCCGGGACGCCAGAGAAAGAGCGGCGCCCCGTCACGCTCCGGGTCGACACCTCGCGAAGCGCGTGCCAGCCTCGACCTGCAACCGGGGGAGTATCCGAATGTCTGTTCGCCGCGCCGTGCGCCACTCCGTTCGATTGGGCCTGATGGCCGGCGCCGCGATGGTTGTGCTGGCGGGGGCGTCCGCCGTCGCCGCGCAGCACGCGCAGGACGGGGGCGGCGGCCCGGATGCGGTGTCGCTGACCGTCTATAACCAGAACGTCGCCCTGGTGGAGGACACGCGCAGCCTCGACATTCCGGCGGGCCGCTCGCGACGCGAGTTCCCCGGCGTCTCGGCCAGCATCCGGCCCGAGACCGTGGGCCTTTCCGGGCGCGGCCTGTCGGTGGTGGAGCAGAATTTCGACTATGACCTGCTGACGCCGGATCGCCTGATGCAGGCCGCCGTGGGCGGCGAGATCGGCATTGTGCGCACCAATCCCGGCACCGGCGCCCAGCAGACGGACCGGGCCCGCGTGCTGGCGGCGAACGAGGGCGTCGTGCTGGAGGTCGGCGGCAAGATCGAGGTGCTGCGCGACGACGGCGTGCCGACCCGCGTGATCTTCGACGAGGTGCCGTCCAACCTGCGCCCCCGCCCGACACTGAGCGTCACGCTCGACGCCGAGGGTGCGGGCCGTCGCGACGTGACCCTGAACTATCTGACGACCGGGCTGGCGTGGAAGGCGGACTATGTCGCCCGCTACGACGAGACGGCGGGGACGCTGGACCTGACCGGCTGGGTGACGATCAACAACCAGTCCGGCGTGACCTTCACCAATGCGCGGACGCGGGTGGTGGCGGGCGATGTGTCGGTGCTCAACGCACCTTATGATCCGCGTACCGGAAGCTATGCGCGGCCACCCGCGCCGCGTGGCGCGGGAACCCAGGCCGGAGCCGCCCGCGGACTGGCCGATGTCTATATCTATCCCCTGCCCGAGCCGGTCACGGTGGCCAACAACCAGACCAAGCAGGTCGGCCTGCTGGATGTCTCCGGCGTGCCCGCGAGCAAGCGCTACGTCTTCGAGATGAACCGGTTCGACACCCTGAACGAACCGTCGGGCGCCCAGGTGGCCATGACCTTCTCCAACAGCGCGACGTCAGGCGTGGGCGCGCCCCTGCCGGCGGGGATCGTGCGGGTCTATGTCAATGACGCGGCGGGCGCGCCCCGCTTCGTCGGCGAGGACCGTGTCGCCCACACGCCTGCGGGCTCGGACATCGTCATCACCACGGGTGCGGCCTTCGACGTGACCGTACAGCCTCGTGTGGTGCAGGAGGAAACCGTCCAGCGCCGCCGGGGGCAAACGCCGTGGACCCGTTACCAGATGGAGTACACCGTCCGGAACGCCCGCCCGCAGCCGGTGGTGGTCGAGGTTCGCCAGACGGAGCTGAGCGCGCTGGCCGAGGTCTCTGACCAGTCCATCGAGGCAGAGCGCCGGGGGAACAGCCTGATCTGGCTGGTTCCCGTGCCCGCCAACGGTGAGACCAGACTGACCGCCACTGTCGTCACCGGCGACTGAGCGTCATGCGTCTCGCGCTCGCCGTCGCTCTGATCGCCGGGCTGGCCACGCCCGCGTGGGGCCAGACGCAGAGCCTTTCCGCGCGTCCCGACAGGACGGCGCTGGTGATCTATCGGTTCAACCCCATCGACACCTCCAGCACGCTTGATGAGCTGCGCAGTGCAACCCGCCATGTCTCGACCGACGGGCTGGCGATGATCGTGGAGAGCCGGACGGTGGATGTGCCGGCCGGGGAAGCGATCCTCCGTTTCGAAGGGCTGACGCCCGGCATCATTCCCGAGACCGCCGCCATCGACGGGCTGCCGGGCGAGGTTCTTGAGCGCAACAGCAGTTTTGAACTCCTGACAGCGGGCTCCCTGTTGCAGCACTCCATCGGCGAGACGGTGCAGGTCGGGCGCACCAACCCGGAAACGGGTGTCGAGACGGTGGTTCCCGCAATCGTCCGCTCGGGGGCGAATGGCCCGGTGCTGGAGATCGACGGTCGGCTGGAGCCCCTGTCCTGTCAGGGATTGAACCAGCGGCTGATCTTCGACCGCGTCCCGGATGGGCTGGGTGACCGGCCGACCCTGTCCGTCCGCACCCGCTCGCCTGTGGCCGGTCGCTACACCATCCGGCTGGCCTATCTGGCAGAGGGGCTGAACTGGTCGGCGGACTATGTGGCCCGGCTGGCTCCCGATGGAAGGTCGCTGGACATCGAGGGCTGGATCACCCTGATGAACTTCACCAATGGCGGCTTCACGGATACGCCGGTGCAGGTCGTGGCGGGCAATCTGGCCCGCGAGTACGACACCGAGGCCATCGAGCCGGTCGTGGCCACGGTCGCGCCCCGGTGCTGGCCGCTGGACACCACCACGCGCAACCCGTTCGGTCCGCAGCGTGGGACAATTGTCCCGACGCCGGTCACCGATTATCTGGCGACGATCCCGGCCCTGTCGAACAGCGTGGTCGGCGATACCGGGATCGATGAAATCGTCGTCACCGGCAGCCGCATCCGGGCGACCCTGTCGGATCTGGGCGACTACAAGATCTACACGCTCGCGGAGCCGACCGATCTGAACGCCCGGCAGGCCAAACAGATTCGCTTCTTCGATCAGCAGGACGTGCGCTTCACCCGGACCTATCAGGTCCGTCTGGATCACGGCGATGACGCGCCGCAGGTCCCGAAGCTGTTGCTGCGGTTGCGCAACGAGGCGCGTGACGGACTCGGTGTCCCAATGCCGGGCGGAGGGCTGAGTCTGGTCGAGACCCAAGACGGGGCGGCGATCCTGACGGGACAAGCGGACTTCATGGATCGGGGGGAAGGCGTGCCGCTGGAGCTCGAGTTCGGCGAGGCCATGGGGCTATCTGTGCTGGCCGAGGTCACGGATGAGGCGGACTGGAAGGCCGGCGAGGACACCTACATGCAGAAGGTCGTCGTTGAGGCCACCCTCATCAACGACAAGGACTGGCCGGTCGAGATCGAGGTCGTACCGGAGTGGTCCGGCTGGCGCGGCTTCCGGGTGCTGGCGCAGAGCCGCCGCAGTCAGGTCAATGACGCGGGTGACACCGTCTGGCGGGTAAGGGTCCCGGCGCGCGGCTCGGAGACCCTCAGCTATACGGTGCAGGCTGAAGACTAGCCCTCGGCCTTGCCCGCCTGCTGACGGGGGCTGAATTTCGGCGCGGGGGCCAGGCGCATCACCTCGCCCTGATAGCGTTCGTCGTCACCCGCCAGCGCGAAGGGCAGGGCGTCGGCGCAGGCGTCGAGCATGGCCTGCAGCCACGCCTGATCGGCCTTGGCGAAGTCGCCCAGCACATGGGGCATGACCAGATGGCTTTCGCCCGGATGGCCCACGCCCATACGGGCGCGGCGGAAATCGGCGCCCAGATGGCTGATCAGGCTGCGCACGCCGTTCTGGCCCGCCGCGCCGCCGCCGGTCTTCATGCGGAACCGGCCGGGGGCCAGGTCGATCTCGTCGTGGAAGACGATCACCTCGGAAGGCTTGATCTTGTAGAAGCGCGCCGCCTCGCCGACGGCCCGGCCGCTCTCGTTCATATAGGTCTGGGGCTTCATCAGGAGCACCTTCACCGCGCCGTTCGCCGTGGAGACCTCGCCCTCGCGGATGACCGACTGGAACTTCGCCCGCTCGGGCCCGAAATTCCAGCGACGGGCGATCTCATCGACGGCCATGAAGCCGATGTTGTGGCGGTTCTTCTCATATTTCGGGCCGGGATTGCCCAGGCCGGCGACGATGATCATGGCTGTGGTCCAGACAAGGAAACGGCCCCATCCGTAAACGGAAGGGGCCGCTCCAGAAACAGTGGATCGAGGGCGACTTAGCCTTCGGTCTTTTCGCCTTCGTCCGATTGCTCGGTGGCCGGAACGTCGTCCGCGGCGGCTTCGACGGCGGCTTGTTCCTCGGCGATGGCTTCCTCGATCTCGTCGGCGGCCTTGGCGGCCGAGGACGACTTGATGGAGGCGATCACGAAGTCACGGTCGGTGATGGTCGGCTCGACGCCCTTCGGAACCTTGATGTCCGAGAAGCGGATGGTGTCGCCCAGCTTGTGACCGGCCAGATCGACCACCAGGTCTTCCGGGATGTGGTCGGCGCGGACCGAGATTTCGACCGAGTGACGGACGATTTCCAGCGAACCGCCCTGACGGAAGGCCTTGCACTGGTCTTCGTTGATGAAGTGCACCGGCACTTCAATCTTGATGGTCTGCTTCTCGTCGACGCGCATCAGGTCGAAGTGCAGCGGGCGATCCGACACCGGGTCGAACTGCACGTCGCGGGCGATGACCGGCTGGGTCTCTTCGCCGTACTTCAGGGTCACCAGATGGCCCAGCAGCTTGCCGGTGTAGAGCGACTTGCGGAAGTCCTTCTCGTTCACCGAAATGGCGACGGGGGCCTTGTCGCCGCCGTACAGGATGCCGGGCACCATGCCGGCGCGACGGGCGGCGCGGGCGCCGCCGGTGCCGACGCCGTCGCGGACGTCCACGTTCAGGATGATCTCGGCCATCTGGCTCGCCTCAAATAACAACAGGAACACCGCGCCAACCTTGGGCCTGCGCGGCGGGGGTCTGAACCCTCGAAATCAGGAGCGGGGGCTATTACACGCAAGCGCCCCGGTACGCAACCGCTGTCGACTCTTTGCGGTCAGCGGCCGCTGTTCAGCGAAGCGGTCGTGGTCGCCTGCGCGGCCTCGGCGGCCTGGGACGCGACCGGCGCCTCGCCTTCGGCCACCGCCGTCGGGGCCAGTTCGGGCGTCGGCGGGGTGATGTTCTGGGCGGTGCAGGTGGACAGATCGCGGGCGATGTGACGGCCGACGCAGAACATGTCCTCATAGCTGGGGCGCGAGGCCGCCAGGCACTGGAACAGCATCAGCTTGGACATATTCAGACAGAACTCGCTGTTCTGATCGACCGTCATGGCTTCGGTATTGGCGCGGAAGTCCTCGCCCCCGGCGCCGAGGGCGGCCAGGGCGGCCAGCGCCAGGGCGCGGGTCACCGCCGGGGTGTAGGGCGGGCCCGAACGGCCCGGGTTCAGATCCAGACCGGCGCCGGAGTGGGCGGCGGCGAACAGGCGGGCCGATTCTTCCGCCGACGGCAGCATCTGGGCGGCCGACAGGGTCTTGGCGCTTTGCAGACGACTGTCGCGATTCTGGATCGGGGTCACGGCCCAGCGGCGGCGCGGGTCGCGGCGTTCCTGGATGGTGTAGGCGTCGCCTTCAACACCTTCGGCGATGCGGTGCATGGCGGCGACGTCGCGGCCCAGGGTCTCGACGATCAGGCCCGCGGCGGCGTCGGCGCCCGGCAGGGTCGCGGCGACGGCCGGATCCGCGATGATGCGGTTGATCAGGTCCTGACGCCCCGCCGGATCGACGGCGTAGGTGCGCACGCCCTGCACGAACTCGGGCGACTGCAGCGCCAGAATCGAGCCGTAGGCGATCATGCCGCGCGACAGCTGGGCGGGCTCATAGGCCGCGCCCTTGCGGATGGCGGCCTGAATGGCCTCGGCGTCGGTGAAACCGCCGGGCGGGATGGTGCCGACATCGCGCATGAAGGCGACATAGATGGAGGCGGCCTGCGCCACGCCCTCGTTCATCGACACGGCGGGCGGCGGGGGCGGGGGAGGCGGGGCGGGCGGCGGCGCGGCCGGTTCATCCGTGGCGCAACCCGCGAGTACGGCGGCGGCGGCGACAGCGGCGAGCGTGAGTCCGCGACGCATTTGACCCTTGAACATTACAGAACCCCGACCCTCAGCGTCCCTCCGGCGGGACGCGACCACAGACTGCACCCTATATCGCGGAGAAAAGGGTTCTCCGAGCGTTAATCCAAGCGTAGCCGGAGGATGCGGATCACAAGGTGATGATTCTCCCTAGCGGAGACTGCTGTTCGGCCCGGAGTTGAGTCGTCGCGTGGGGCTGGGCGTCGGGCTGGGCGTCGGAGCGGGCGCCGCGGGCGTCGGCGCGGCCAGACCGTCCGGAGCGGGCGTGATGCGGGGCTCTTCCACCACCTGCACCCCGGACACCCGCACCGTGGCGGCCGGCAGGGCGGCGCCGCGCACACAGGTCGCGATGTCGCGCACCACATGACGGCCGACGCAGAACACGTCCTCATAGCTGGGGCGGGAGGCGGCCAGACACTGGAACAGCATCAGCTTGGATTCCGCCAGACAGGCCTGACTGACCGGATCGTCCTGAAGCGCCGCCGTCCGGGGAAGGGCGGCGTCGCCCGCCTCGCCCAGCGCCGCCAGAGCGGCCAGCGCCAGCGCGCGTTCGACCACGGGCGGGTAGCCCGGCTGGCGGGGGCGACCGGCGGGCAGGTCCAGTCCGGTCCCGGCGTGGGCCGCGGCGGTCAGGCGGCTCGCGTCGGGCGCGGAGGGCAGCATGGCCTGCGCCGAGCTCGCCTTGGCCCCGGCCAGTCGCCCGTCGCGGTTCGCCACCGGGGCCACGGCCCAGGAGCGCCGGGAGTCGGCCTGGATGGCGTAGGCGTCATTCTCGATGGCGGTCGCGGCGGCGCCGAGGGCGTCGATGTCGCGACCCAGGGCGGCCATGATCAGGCCCGCCGCGGCGTCCGCGCCCGGCAGGCGCGAGGCCCAGCGCGGGTCGGAGGCGATGTTGGCGGCCAGCTGCTCGCGGGTGGCGCGATCGACGGCGTATTGGCGCACGCCGCTGACGAACTCGGGCGACTGCAGGGCGACGATGGAGGCGTAGGAGATCAACCCGCGCGACAGCTGGGCCGGTTCATAGGCCGAGCCGCGCCGGAGCGCCGCCTGAATCGCCTCGGCGTCCGCGAAGCCGCCTTGCTGGGCGGCCATCTCGCGGGTGAAGGCCACATAGATGGAGGCGGCGTCGATCACGTCCTGATTCAGGGCGATCGGCGGCGGGGTGCGGGCGGCGATTTCAGCGGCGATGCGCGCCGCTTCCGCCTCGGCGGCCTTTTCAGCGGCGGACTGGGATGCGCAGCTCGCCAGCAGGGCGGCGACGGCGAGAGCGGCCACGGCAAGGCCGCGGCTCCGGTGGGCCGAACTCATCAGATCTCCTTCAGCATCGACGCCCCGCGCCGAATCTTCAGGGCCTAATGAGGCCGGACCAAGGACGTTCCCTCAAACCGTCCAGATCAGTCGAAGAGTTTGGAAACCGATTCCTCATTGGCGATCCGCCGGATGGCCTCGCCGATCAGCGGAGCGACCGAGACGCGGCGAATCTTGGAGCAGCCCAGCACCTCGTCCGGCTGCTCGATCGAGTCGGTGATCACCAGCTCCTTCAGCGGGCCGTCGGCCACGCGCTGGACGGCCGGGCCGGACAGCACGCCATGGCTGATGTAGGCCGAAACCTGGGTCGCGCCCTTGTCGATCAGCGCCTTGGCGGCGTTCACCAGCGTGCCGCCCGAATCGACGATGTCGTCGAACAGGATGCATTCGCGTCCGGCCACGTCGCCGATGATGTTCATGACCTCGCTCTCGCCCGCCTTGGGGCGGCGCTTGTCGACGATGGCCAGGTCGACGTTCAGGCGCTCGGCCAGCGAGCGGGCGCGCACCACGCCGCCCACGTCCGGCGAGACGATCATCAGATTGCCGCGCTGGTAGTTTTCCTTGATGTCGCTGGCCAGAACCGGCGTGGCGACCAGATTGTCGGTCGGGATGTCGAAGAAGCCCTGAATCTGGCCCGCGTGCAGGTCCATGGTCAGGACCCGGTCGGCGCCGGCGCGGGTGATCATATTGGCGACCAGCTTGGCCGAGATCGGGGTGCGGCCCCCGGTCTTCCGGTCCTGACGGGCGTAGCCGAAATAGGGGACGACAGCCGTGATCCGCTTGGCCGACGCCCTGACCAGGGCGTCCGTCATGATCAGCATTTCCATCAGGTTGTCGTTGGCCGGATAGCTGGTCGACTGGATGACGAAGACGTCCTCGCCGCGAACGTTCTCCTCGATCATCGCGAACACTTCATTGTCGGCGAACCGCTTCACCTGGGCCTTGGTCAGGGGCATGTCGAGGTGGCTTGCAATCGCGGCCGCGAGGGTCCGGTTCGAGTTGCCAGAGAGCAGCTTCATGTCCGGTCATCCTTTCGCCGTCATCGCCCGGCTGCATGTCGCCGTGGCGCTGGCGCGCTACATATCAGGGGACGCCGGGGTCACAAGTCGCGATCCATGCTTTTTTGGCGCTTCTTCGCGCATTGGCGCTGCGAAGTTCACTGGTATAGAGATCGCGTCTCGTTTCCGGGGGCGCCGTCGGACGGTGGTCCGTAGGCATGCATACTTGAGGTCGTCCTTGTCCGTTTCGAAGTTCCGCTCCGGTCTTGTTCTGGCGGCCGTCGCCGTTTCGGCCCTGACCGTCACCGCCTGTAACGGCGGTTCGAACCGTCCGCGTCTGGCCTATGAGGAACGCCCGGTCGAGGCCCTGTACAACACCGGCTATCAGCGCATTCAGGCGAAGCGCTGGAGCGACGCCATCGACTACTTCCAGGAAGTCGAGCGCCAGCACCCCTATTCGGAATGGTCGCGTCGCGCGATCCTGATGCAGATCTACGCCTATTATCAGGACAACCACTATCAGGAGGCGATCGCCGCGGCGGATCGCTTCATCGCCCTGTTCCCGGGCAATCCCAGCGCGCCCTACGCCTTCTACATGAAGGCCATCTGCAATTTCGAACAGATCACCGACGTGGGCCGCGACCAGGGTTTCGCCCAGGCGGCGCTGAGCGGCCTGCGGGATGTGGCCCGCCGCTATCCGGGCACGCCCTACGCCATCGACGCCACGGTGAAGATGGACATGGTCAACGACCAGCTGGCCGGCAAGGAAATGGCTATCGGCCGCTACTATCAGCGCGCCAACCAGCCGCTGGCCGCCCTGAACCGCTACAAGACCGTGATCGACAACCCGGCCTACCAGCGCACCTCGCACACGCCGGAAGCCCTGTATCGTCTGGTCGAGGTCAATCTGACCCTCGGCCTGAAGGACGAGGCCATGCGCAACGGTTCGGTGCTGGGCTTCAACTATCCGGGCAGCCCCTGGTACTCCGAAGCCTACGCCCTGCTGTCGGAACAGGCCGCCGCTCCGGAAGTCGCGCCGACCGCGCAGCGTGAAAGCTGGCTACGTCGTCTGATCCCGGGCTGACGTTTTCTTTTTGTTCCTCTATTCCCGGGCTTGTCCCGGGAGGCGGTTGCTCCGCATTCTCCGGCATCGCCCGAGAAGACGATTCGCCTTGCCCCAGATTTCTGACCGCGTTTCCGGCCTGATGTTCCCGCAAGGGAGCCTGCCGTGCTGACCGCGCTTTCGATTCGCGACATCGTTCTGGTGGACGTGCTGGACCTCGAGGTCCGGGATGGCCTGACCGTGCTGACCGGCGAGACCGGGGCCGGCAAGTCGATCATTCTGGATGCCTTGGGTCTGGCGCTCGGGGCGCGGGGCGACGCCGGTCTGGTGCGGGCCGGGGCCAGACAGGCCAGCGCCACCGCCGTCTTCACCGCGCCCGACGATGCCGCCCTGATCGAACTGATCGCCGAGAAGGGATTCGAGGTCACGCCGGGCGAGGATTTGATCCTGCGCCGCACCGTCGCCGCCGACGGCCGCAGCCGCGCCTTCGTCAACGACCAGCCTGCGGGCGTCACCGCCCTGCGTGAGATCGGTCAGGCCTTGGTCGAGGTGCACGGTCAGCACGAGACGGTCGGCCTGCTGGACTGGAAGACTCACCGCGCCCTGCTGGACGCCTACGGCGGGCTGTCGCCCCAGCTGGAGGGCGTGGCCCGCGCCGCCGAGGCCCTGAAGACCGCCGAGCGCAAGGTCGCCGACCTGAAGGCCGCCGCCGCCGACGCCGCCGCCCACACCGAGGAACTGACCCAGAATCTGGCCGACCTCGACGCGCTGGATCCCCGCGCGGACGAGGAAACCGAGCTGGCGGGCGAACGGGCCCTGCTCGGCGCGGCGGAAAAGGCCATGGCCGATCTGACCGACGCCCGCGCCTCACTGGGCGGGGACAAGCTGTCGCGCAACCTGTCGGCGGCCCTGCGCGCGGTCGAGCACGCCCGCACCCGCGCGGCCCAGTCGGGCGCCGAGGGCGATCATCCGCTGCTGCTGAAACTCACCGCCGCCGCCGAGGCTATCGACCGCACGCTGGTGGAGGCCGAGGAGGCGCTGGCCTGCGTCGACGCCGCCGCTGACGCCTTCGACTTCGAGCCGGGCCGTCTGGACAAGACGGAGGAGCGGCTGTTCGCCCTGCGCGCCGCCGCCCGCAAGCTGAACACCTCGGTCGAGCTGCTGCCGACCCTGCGCGAGCGCTTCCGTGAGCAACTGCGTCTGATCGAGGACGGCGCCGACGCCATCACCGCCGCCGAGCGCGAGGCCTCCGGTGCGCGCGAGGCCTATGATCTGGCCGCGACCCTGCTGACCTCGGCGCGTGAGGCCGCCGCCGAGCGGCTGACGATGTCGGTGATGGAGGAACTGGGGCCGCTGAAGCTGGAACGCGCCCGTTTCCGTGTCGCCTTCGAGCCGGTGGCTGAGGGGCGCCGTGGGCCGCTGGGCGTCGAGACCGTGCGCTTCGAGATCGCCACCAACGCCGGAACCCCCTTCGGTCCGCTGGACGCCATCGCGTCGGGCGGCGAACTGGCCCGCTTCGCCCTCGCCATGAAGGCCGCGCTGGCGGGACGCGAGGACCAGCGCCAGCCGGTGATGATCTTCGATGAGGTCGATCAGGGCGTCGGCGGCGCCGTGGCCGAGGCCGTCGGCACCCGCCTGAAGCGCCTGTCGCAGGGGGCGCAGGTGCTGGTCGTCACCCACAGCCCGCAGGTCGCCGCGCGCGGCCACGCCCACTGGAAGGTCCGCAAGTCGGACCACGCGGGCGTCACCGCCACCACGGTCGACACGCTGGATGAAGGTCAGCGGCTGGAAGAAATCGCGCGGATGCTGTCGGGCGCGACCATCACCGATGAAGCGCGCGCGGCGGCGAAGACCCTGATCGGCTAGCGCTTCGGCGGCTCACGCCGCCTGCAGCACCTTGCGCAGGGCGGTGTGGATGTCCGGGTTGGCGGCCAGCACCTGCTTGCCGTTCTTCGGATCGCCGTCGATGTCGATGGTGGTGACCAGACCGCCGGCCTCGGTGACCAGCAGGATGCCCGCGGCCACGTCCCACGCCTGCAGATTGCGCTCGAAGAAGGCGTCGTAGCGACCGGCGGCGACCCAGGCGAAGTCCAGGGCGGCCGAGCCGAGACGGCGGATGCCCGCGACGCGCTGGCCGACGGCGTGGATGTCCTTGATCGACTGGGCGTGGCCCGTCTTGCCGATGAAGGGCAGGCCGGTGCCGATCAGGCTTTCCGACAGCTCCTTCCGACCCGCCACGCGGATGCGACCGTCGTTCAGGTAGCAGCCCTTGCCCTTCTCGGCCCAGAACATCTCGTTCATGACCGGGTTGTAGGTCACGGCGGCGACGATCTCGGACGAGCCGTCCGGCGCGAAACGCTCCAGCCCGACCGTGATCGCGAAATGCGGCATGGCGTGGATGAAGTTGGTCGTGCCGTCGATCGGATCGACGATCCAGCGGTGCGACTTGTCGGTGCCTTCGATGAAGCCGCGTTCCTCGCCGAGGAAGCCGTAGCCCGGGCGGGCTTTCATCAGCAGCTCATACAGGGTGTCTTCGGCCTTGATGTCTGCGGCGGTGACGAAGTCGCCCGGACCCTTGCGCGAGGTCTGGAGCTGCGACACTTCACCGAAGTCGCGCAGCATGGGGCGGGCGGTCTTGCGGACCGCGTCCATCATGACGGTGAGCAGGGCGGAGGCGAGGGCCATCTTGGATCTCCTGGTCCGTCATGCCCTCCAAGGCGCGCGGCCCGGGCATGCGGAGAAGTTCAAACGCTAACCGGCTCCGACGGAGCCGGTGAAGTGATTGGTGACTGGTGGTTGGTGATTGATGCGGCTCCCACCACACCCTTTGGGCTTACGCTGGCTTTTGATCCAGCAGTCACCAATCACCAATCACTAGTCACGCGGCGAAGCCGCCTAGTCCGCGCGGCGGACGTATTCGCCGGTGGTGGTGTCGACGACGATCTTCTCGCCGGCCGACATGTACGGCGGGATCATGATGCGGACGCCGTTGTTGGCGATCGCGGGCTTGTAGGACGAGGAGGCGGTCTGGCCCTTCACGGTCGGCTCGGTCTCGACAACTTCCAGCGTCACCTGATCCGGCAGCGACAGACCGATCGGACGGTCCTCGTGCATTTCGATCACGACCTTCATGCCTTCCTGCAGGTACGGGATGCGGTCGTCGCCGACCCAGTCCTTCTGCAGTTCGATCTGCTCGTAGTTTTCGTCGTTCATGAAGACGAGGTTGTCGCCGCCGTCGAACAGGTAGGAGAAATCCTTCTGTTCCAGCGTCACGCGCTCAACCTTGTCTTCCGAACGGAAGCGCTCGTTCAGCTTGTTGCCGGTCTCGAGGTTCTTGGCCTCGACGTTGGCGAAGGCGCCGCCCTTGCCGGGCTTGACGTGGCTGGCCTTGGTGACGACCCACAGGCCGCCATTGTGCTGCAGGACCATGCCGGGCTTGATGGTGTTGCCGTTAATCTTGGCCATGATGTCTCGGAAGGGTTGAGGCGCAGCCCTTGCGGCGCGCGCGAACGGGCGCAGTCCCTAACGGAAGCCGGGGCTTACGGCAAGCTGGGCGCGTCAGTGCAGCGTCTGCCCGGTCTCGCGCGCCTTGCGGCCGATCATGTTGGCGACCGCCACCTCGCCGCCGACGGGGGCCGCCATCTTGCCGGCGCGGGCGTCCAGCTTGCGGGCCTCATGGGCGAAGGCGGCGGCCATGCCCGCCGAGGACATGGCGGCGGCGATCTGCAGCCCCCGGCTGGCGGGGCGCATGGCGATCCACACGGCGTTCAGCGCTTGCGCCCCGGCCCAGAGGGCCATGGCGACATTCCGCTCCTTCGCTTTCGGCGCGTTCCACACGCGCACCGCCGACAGGGTGGTGGCCGAGAAGACGGCGGGCAGGATGAAGCTCAGCGATCCTCGCGGCCGCTCGGTGATCGGCGCGTCGTCTTGCGTCAGCTGGACAGGGCGAGGCCTGATCGTCCGCCGGGCGAAGGCGGTGGCCGCCAGGGCGAACCCCACCGTCAGGGCCATGCCCAGCACCACATGGCCGACGTCGCGGCCCCCGGCGTTCAGAAAGTCCGTCGCCGCGTCCTGCACGTCGTCGAACACATCATCGATATCAGTCATCCGCGCCTCCAGCTCGGGAGGGGAATGAGCCGGAAGGGGCAGGGGTTCCCGCCCCTTCGACTACGATCAGTTCCCCGTCGCGCTCTTGTCCGGCGCGATCTCGGTCATGGCGGATTGCAGGTAGTTCTGCTCGCCCAGTTGCTCGATCAGCTTGTGCTGGGCCTCGAGGAAGTCGATGTGCTCCTCGGTGTCCGACAGGATGCGCATCACCAGATCGCGGCTGACGTAGTCCTTGGCGGCCTCGAACTGGGCCACGGCGGCGATGACGGTGTCGCGCGAGCCCAGTTCCAGCTGCAGGTCGGCGCCCAGGCATTCGAAGACGTTCTCGCCGATCTTCAGCTTGTGCAGGTCCTGCAGGTTCGGCAGGCCGTCGAGGAACAGCACGCGTTTGATCAGCATGTCGGCGTGGCGCATCTCGCCGATCGACTCGTCATAGATGATCTGGCCGAGGTGCTTCAGACCCCAGCTTTCGAACATGCGCGCGTGCAGGAAGTACTGGTTCACCGCCGTCAGTTCGTTGGTCAGGATCGCGTTCAGCGTCCGGATGATCGCGGGGTCGCCCTTCATGGTCGTCGTCCTTGCAGCGGTTGTGGCGTCCCGGAGGAGGGGAGTCGCCTTCAGTCCCGCCGTTCATACCATGAACAAACGCTGTGTGTTCACTTGCGAACACTTATCACGACATTGAAATTGCGAGTAAAAATCGGGCGCAGTCGGCGCTGCGATTGCTACTCAGCCGCCATGGCGAAGGCCTGCTGGCTGTCCTGGATCATCTGGCGCATTTCGCAGACGCATTTGGCGCACTGGGCCTGGCACTGGTGTTTGGCGAACACCTCGCGCGGACGCGTCGCGCCCGCCTCGATGGCCGAGGCGACGTCACGCTTGCGAAGACCGTTACAGTTGCAGACGTACAAGGAAGGCGGACCCACTCGATGCGAATGGTTCGCTATAGCAGCCCGATTAAGGCGACTGCAAGTCGTTCGCATGCGTCGGGTGGATTGACGCCGCGCGCGCATCGTCGCACTCCCCGCGCATGGCCAGAGAACCCGTCGTCCCGCCGCGCCCGCCGTGCGCCCTGTATCTGATCACCCCGCCGGCGATCCCGGATCTGCCCGCCTTCGCGAAGACGCTGGGCGAGGCGCTGGATGCGGGCGCGGTGGCGGCCCTGCAAATCCGGCTGAAGGAGGTGGACGATGCCGCCGTGCTGGCGGCGGTCGAGGCGCTGAGGCCGGTGGCGCAGGCGCGGGGCGTCGCGGTGATCCTGAACGACCGCCCCGATCTGGCGAAGCGCTCGGGTTGCGACGGGGTCCATGTGGGACAGACTGACGCATCCTACGCCGAGGCCCGACGCACGATGGGGCCGGACGCCATGATCGGCGTGACCTGCCACGACAGCCGGGAACTGGCCATGGACGCCGCCGAGGCGGGGGCGGACTACGTCGCCTTCGGCGCCTTCTTCCCGACCACCACGAAGGAGACGGAGCACCGCCCCGAGCCTGAAATCCTGACCATCTGGCAGGAAACGGTCGAGACGCCCTGCGTCGCCATCGGCGGGATCAACGCCGGAAACGCCGCCGATCTGGCGCGGGCGGGGGCGGACTTCGTCGCCGTCAGCGGCGCGGTCTGGAGCCATCCACAGGGCGCGGCGGCGGCGGTTCGCGAGCTTGATCAGGTGCTTGCGAGCGCCTTCTGACCTTCAGGGGATGTTAGGAAGCCAAGGTTTAGGTATCGCCCCGGAATTTCCCTGCCGGACGTGATCATGACCATGAGCCGCGTGCTCGACCCCCAGCCCGCCGTCGCGGCAGATACGGTCTCGCCTTCGCGCGCCCTGCCGTCCGGGGCATCGTCGACGCGCGGGATCGGTCAGCCGCTGGCTCCGGTCTTCACCGCCATGGCGGTGCTGGTCCTGACGGTTCTGGCGCTCAGCTTCGCCCGGTCCGCCGACATGGTCGCGGCCCTTTGGGGCGCGGGCGGCGTGGCGGTCGCGGTCTGGCTGCGGACCTCGCGCGGACCGCTGTACGATCTGTGCTTCGGCGCCTTGGTGGCGTGCGGCGTCGCGGCGGGCAATCTGCTGGCCGGCAATTCCACCAAGATGACGCTGATGTTCACCGTGGCGAACATGGTGGACATCTATCTGGCCGTCCTGCTGGCGCGCCGGTTCGCCCCCACCCTGAATCTGGCCAGCGTCCAGGGCTGCTGCCGCTTCCTGATCAGCGCCGCGGTGATCGCGCCCATCCCCGCAGCCGTTGGCGTCGGGGCCATGCTGTACTGGATGAACGGCGCGGACTTCATGGAGACCGCCCAGACCTGGTGGTTCGGTCATGCGCTGAGCATCGCGGTGATCGCCAGCTTCGGTCTGGCGATCACCCGGCGCGAGCTGTTGCGCTACCGCGCGCCCGCGCGGGCGGCCGAGGCGGTCATCCTGCTGAGCCTGGTGACGGTCGCCAACCTGCTGATCTTCGGCATGCAGTCGCTGCCCATCAGCTTCCTCACCCTGCCGTTGCTGCTGCTGATCGCCGTGCGCCTGCGCCTGCTGGGCGTCACGGCGGCGCTGGTCATCATCAGTATTCTGGCCATCGGCGGCAGCATGATGGGACACGGTCCCTATGCCGCCGTGTTCAAGGGCGCGGACCGGGCCATGATGGCCCAGCTTCTGGTGCTGTTCGGCTATCTGCCTATCCTGCTGGTCGCCGCCCTGCTGGAGGAGCGCGACCGTCTGTCGGATCGCGCCAAGGCCGGTCAGGTCAGGGCCGAGCGGGCGTCGGAGGCCAAGTCGCGTCTGCTCGCCAATGTGGCGCACGAGATCAAGAGCCCGGTCGGCGGCATCATCGGCATCGGTGAGCTGTGGCGCGCGGGCCAGCTCGGGCCGGTCAGTCCGACCCAGGCCGAGATGGCCGACATGCTGGTCAAGACCGCCCGTCAGGTCGAGACCCTGGCCCACGACCTGCTGGATGTCGCCCGCGCCGAGTCGGGTGCCGTGAAGGTTGAACTGCGTCCCACCGACGTTCCGGGCGTGCTGGACGATGTGCGCCGCGCCACCGCCCTGCGGCCCGAAGCCCACGGGCTGAAGATCGACGTCATCAGCGAGGGCGACGGGCTTGTGGCGTTGGCCGATTCCCAGCGTCTGGCCCAGGTGGTCGCCAACCTGACCTCCAACGCGGTCAAATACGGCGGCTCGGGCGGGATCGTGGTCCTGCGCGCCTCGCGCATCCACGACGGCGTCCGCATCGAGGTCATCGACCGTGGTCCGGGCCTCAGCCCCGAGAAACAGACCCAGCTGTTCGAGCCGTTCAACCGTCTTGGCCTCGAACGCTCGACGGTCGAGGGGCACGGCATCGGCCTGGCCCTGGCCAAGCGTCTGGTCGAGCTGCAGGGCGGGACCATCGGCGTCAACTCGACGCCGGGCGAGGGCGCGGTCTTCTGGGTCGAACTGCCCTCCGCCTGATCCGGGCGCCTGATCCGGGCGCCTGATCGGGGCGGATCGGGCCTTGCCGTCGCCGCACTCTGGGGCGAAGGTCGCGGCCATGAAAGTCACCGTCGCGTCCGCCGCCGCCCTTATGATCCTCGCCGGAGCGCCAGTGGCGCAGGCCCAGACGGCGACGCAGACGCCGCCTCCGGTTCCCGCGTCCGATTTCACCCGCGACCTGAACGGCGGCCCGCCGCGTCCGGCCGAGTATCTGGCCCCCGCGCCCGCGCCGGTGGTGACGCCGGCGCCTGCTGCTGCGACGCCGACCCCGGCTCCCGCCCCGGCGACGACCACGCCGCGTCCGGCGACCGCCGCGCCGACACCGGCTCCGGCCATGACCGCTCCCCGTCCCGCGGCCCCGACGACCCGTCCGCCCGCCGCCGCGACCCCGACCTCGCCACTGATTCCAGGTGCGATGGCG
>NZ_JBMDIU010000011.1:0-83563 GCF_057808845.1 Brevundimonas sp. FG8
CAAGGCAGCACTACAGAGCCGCCGGTCCTCGAAAGAGGGCCGGCGGTTTTGCATTTCCGCGCTGAAATCTTCCGGGCCTCAATCCTGCCCCGGTGGGGGGCGCACAGTCTCTTCGTGGACACAGTCCGGGTACGGATCGGATTTCATCCACAATTGTGCGCCGCAACAAAGGTGTGTCTCCCCGGCCACCCCCGCGCCTTGTCATATCACTGTCACATCAGTGTCGTCCCACTTTCCGACGTCGCGCCTAAGGGGGGCGTGATTTCGTCCGGCCCTCGCCGGCCGGCGGGCATTTCGCCCAACTCATCGGGGATAGATGACTATGACGAACCGCAAACGCGCGTTCTGGGCGACCACCGCCCTCTTCAGCGGCCTGCTTCTCGCCGGCGCCGCCTCGGCTCAATCGACCGGTACGGAAGCGACCGAAGCGACCACCCTCGGCGAAGTCGTCGTCACGGGCGCGCGCGGCCAGCGCAACATCGACGGTCTGGCCGTCGCTGAAACCGTCGCCAAGACGCGCAACACGGTCACCCAAGAGTTCATCTCGACCCAGACCCCGGGTCAAACCATCCTGCAGACCCTGAACGTCACTCCGGGCCTCAGCTTCACCAACACCGATCCGTATGGCTCGTCGGGCGGCAACATCCGCCTGCGCGGCTTCGACGGCGCCCGCGTGTCGCTGACCTTCGACGGCATTCCGCTGAACGACACCGGCAACTACTCGTCGTACACCAACCAGCAGCTGGACCCGGAACTGATCGAGCGCGCCTCGGTCAACACCGGTTCGACCGACGTCGACAGCCCGACCGCCGCGGCCACCGGCGGCACCATCAACTACCAGACCCTGCGCCCGACCGCCGACATGGGCGGCTGGCTCCAGACCTCGTTCGGCGACTTCGACTACCGTCGCTTCATGGGCCTGTTCAACACCGGCGAGTTCGGCCCGTGGGGCACCTCGGCCTGGTTCGCCGTCTCGCGTCAGGACTACGACAAGTTCAAGGGCCGCGGCAGCCTGCAAAAGACCCAGTTCAACGCGCGCATCTATCAGCCGCTGGGCGACAACGGCGACTTCCTGTCGCTGGCCGGTCACTGGAACGAGAACCGCAACAACAACTACCTCGGGCCGAACCTCGGCACCGCTGACGGTTCCATCCTGCCGCAAGTCGAAACCGACCCGCGCGGTTGGGATGTCGACTTCAACGACACCTACCTGCCGTACCCGGTCGTCGGCGCCAACGCCGCCAGCTACACCGGCCGCAACGGCGTCGCCGACGTCGATCCGTCGGGCAACAGCAACTTCTACGGCCTGCGCATCAACCCGTCGAACACGGGCAACATCCGCGGTCAGTCGCGCTTCACCCTGATGGACGGCCTTGTCCTGACGGTTGACCCGTCGTTCCAGTACACCCTGGCCAACGGCGGCACCGGCCAGACGGTTCTGTCGGAAACCGACCGCCTGCTGCGTGGCGTCAACGCCGCCGCCGCCGGCTTCGACCTGAACGGCGACGGCGACACCCTGGACAGCGTCCGCGTCCACGCCACCAACAACACCAACACGCACCGCTACGGCCTGAACAGCTCGCTGATCTGGGACCTGAACGACGATCACCGCCTGCGCTTCGCCTATGCGCTGGACTTCGGTCGTCACCGTCAGACCGGCCAGTACGGCCGCATCAACCGTTCGAACCCGCAGAACCCGCGCTTCGTCGACTGGTTCGCCGGCCGTAACGACGAGAACAACCGCATCATCAACCGTGACGGCTACGAACTGCGTACCCGTGACCGTCTGTCGATCGCGGAACTGAACCAGTTCTCGCTGGAATACCGCGGCCAGTTCCTGGACGACGCCCTGACCATCAACGTCGGCGTCCGCGCCCCGTTCTTCCGTCGTGAGCTGAACCAGTACTGCTACTCGCAGAACGCCTCGTCGAACGTCCTGTGCACCACCGAAGTGCCGAACGCCCCGCTGGCCAACGGTAACGTGACCTTCGCCGGTCGCGGCACCACCCAGTACGTCGCTCCGTACCAACGTGAAGTGAAGTTCGACGACATCCTGCCGAACCTGGGCGCCAGCTTCCGCTTCGGCGAAGGCCACTCGGTGTACGTTTCGTACGCTGAAACCCTGTCGGCTCCGCGTACGGACAGCCTGTACATCGTCGCCCGTCAGGCCGACGGTTCGCTGGCCGCCCCGGGCGTTCAACCCGAGAAGGGCCAGAACTTCGACGTCGGCTACCGCTACAGCTCGTCGACCCTGGTCGGCACGGCGTCGGTCTTCGCCAACAACGAAGACAACCGCATCGTCAACACCTTCGACGAAGACCTCGGCACCTTCGTGGACCGCAACGTCGGTTCGGTTGAGCGTTGGGGCGTTGAAGGTTCGCTGGGCTGGTCGCCGATCGAGGCCCTGAGCCTCTACGCTTCGGCCACCTACATGCAGACCGAGCTGCAGGACGACTACATCTACAGCTACACCGGCACGACCCCGAACATCCTGCCCACCAAGGGCAAGGAACTGGTGGAAACGCCGGAATGGATGTTCGCGGCTCGCGTGAACTACGAGTTCACCAACTGGCTCGAAGCCGGCCTGCAGGCCAAGTACACCGGCGAGCGTTGGGTCACCGACGTCAACGACATGAAGGTTGACGCCTTCACCACCGTCGACGCCAACGTCCGCATCGATCTGGCGCCCTTCGGCTACGAAGGCACCTTCGTCCAGATCAACGCCGACAACGTCTTCGACGAGAACTACTACGCCAACCTCGGCACCCGCGCTTCGGCGACCCCGGGCACCCTGGGTTACAGCCAGCCCTTCGCTTCGGTCGGCGCTCCGCGCACGATCTCGGCGACCCTGCGGGTGGCCTTCTAAGTCCGGACTTCGGTCTGAACTGAAAAAGATCGGGGGCGGTCCGGAAACGGGCCGCCCTCTTTCTTTGTTGGAAGGGCGCTATCGCTCGGCTCGCGGAGCCTCGCTGCCTGAGCGCGGCTTTCCCGCTTGGGTAGGCGAGAATTCGACGACGGTTTTTCGGTGATTTCGACGACGTCGAAGAACGATTCCGACGATTGCGACGACGAAGTTCGGCGCGTCATTCGACCTCCCGCGTTGAAGTCGGGGTCCGGGGTGTCTATCTGGCGCGGCTGGCCCGCCTTCGCCGCTGACAAGGATTGCTTTCAACCATGACCACGCCTGTTCCCGCCGAATGGTCGCCGCACCGCGCGATGTGGGTCGGCTGGCCCAGCCATGGCGAGCTGTGGGAGGACAATCTCGAACCGGCGCAGGCCGAGGTCGAGGCGCTGGTCCGCGCCCTGGCCGGTCCGGGCCGCGAGCAGGTCAAGCTGATGGTCGGCAAGGCCGAGGCGCTGGACGCGGCTCGCGACCGCTTCGCCGATGTGGGTGCTGTCGAGGTCATCGACGGCCGCTTCGGCGACATCTGGCTGCGGGACACCGGCCCGATCTTCGGCGCCGGCTCGACCCGCGCCGCCGCCTTCCGTTTTAACGGCTGGGGCGGCAAGTACGATCTCGAACATGACGACACGGTCGCCACCCAGATCGGCGAAGCCTCGGGCGTGCCGCTGGATCGCAACGACTTCATCCTGGAAGGCGGCGCGCTGGACCACGACGGGGAGGGGACCATCCTGACCACCCGCCAGTGCCTGCTGAACGCCAACCGCAACACCGGCTGGACCGAGGCGACGGCCGAAGCCGAACTGGCCGGGGCGCTGGGCGCCCGCAAGGTGCTGTGGCTGGGGGACGGTCTGTTCAACGATCACACCGACGGTCACGTCGACAACCTGGCCCGCTTCGTCGCGCCCGGCGTGGTGGCCTATCCCGTCGCCTGGGGCCGGGGCGATCCCAATGACGATGTTTACGCCGCCGTCGCCCGCGCCCTGTCGGAGATGACCGACGCCGAGGGTCGCAAGATCCGCCTCCTGCCCCTTCCGTCGCCGGGCTTCGTCGGCGACGAGGATGAAAGGCCCATCCCCGCCAGCCACATGAATTTCCTCATCGCCAACGGCGCGGTCATCGTCCCGACCTACGGTGATGATCGTGCGGCCAAGCTCGCCTGTGAGGGATTGGCCACCATCTATCCGGACCGCGAAATCATTCCTCTGTCGTCGATCGCCATCCTCACCGGCGGCGGCTCGTTCCATTGTATCTCGCAGCAAGAGCCAGCGTGAGGCGGGGTGAAAAGTGCTAGTGAGCAAGGAGTGAGCAACGAACCTCCCCGCAGCCACCGTGACCTAAAAGTCTGGCAGATATCGCTGGACCTGACGGAAACGCTTTACCGACTGACTACGGACTGGCCGAAACATGAGCAGTACGGACTTGTCAGCCAGGTCAGGCGGGCAGCGGTTTCCGTTCCAGCGAACATTGCTGAGGGAGCCGGGCGTCGAACGCAGGGAGAGTTCAGGCATTTTGTCGGGATTGCCCGCGGCTCTCTGGCTGAACTTGAAACCTTGCTGATCGTGGCCCGTAGGCTCGATTATGTGGACGAGCCCACGTACCGGGCCATTTTCAACGACCTGCTTGAACTGGGCAGGATGGCGACCGGACTTCTCCGATCTCTTGAGGAGCGGCGATGATCGCTCACTTCTCGCTCACTAGCACTCTTCACCAAAGGGCCGTCCAATGACCCGAACAGTCACCGTCGCCGCCATTCAGACCTCCTACGGTTCCGAGGATCTGCAAGCCAACATCGACAAGACCGTCGGTTTCATCCGCGAGGCAGCCGCCGAGGGCGCGCAGGTGATCCTGCCGTCCGAGCTGTTCCAGGGGCCGTACTTCTGCGTCTCGCAGGAGGAAAAGTGGTTCGGCGCGGCCTATCCGTGGCGTGAGCACCCTGCTGTGGTCCAGCTTCAGCCGCTGGCCAAGGAACTGGGCGTGGTCATTCCCGTCTCGATCTACGAGCGCGAGGGGCCGCACTACTTCAACTCGCTGGTGATGATCGACGCCGACGGGACGCTGATGGGCGTCTATCGCAAGAGCCACATCCCGGACGGCCCCGGCTATCAGGAGAAGTATTACTTCCGGCCCGGCGATACCGGTTTCAAGGTCTGGGACACGAAGTTCGGCCGCATCGGCGTCGGCATCTGCTGGGACCAGTGGTACCCGGAGACCGCCCGCGCGATGATGCTGCAGGGCGCCGAAATCCTGATGTACCCGACCGCCATCGGCACCGAGCCGCATGACGACACGCTCGATACGGCGGCGCCGTGGCAGCGCGCCATGCAGGGCCACGCCGTCTCCAACGTCGTGCCGGTCGTCGGCGCCAACCGGATCGGCCATGAGCAGGTGACCGAGGCGGGCCAGACCTTCTACGGCCACTCCTTCATCGCCAACCATCGCGGTGATCTGGTCGAGAGCTTCGGCGCCACGGACGAGGGCGTGCTGGTGCACACCTTCGATCTGGACTTCCTGGATCGGCACCGCGCCGCCTGGGGCTTCTTCCGCGACCGTCGCACCGATCTGTACGGCGCACTGGCGACCGGGCGTCCGGCCTGAACCGGGGCTAGTTGAGCGGCGGGGGCAGGCGTTCGCGCAGCGCCCACTGCTCGGCGGCGCAGGAGGGGTTGGTCAACCCCTCCGCACGGGCCGCAGCGACCTCCGCACGGGCGGCCTCCAGATCCTCGGCGAAGCCGGGCTCTGTCGATGCGCGGGCATAGAGGGCGCGGCCGATCCGTTCGCCGTCCGCGACGTCGCTTTGCCAGTTCATCCGGCAGACCTTGCGGCTCAGGCCGATGACCCGGCCCATGCCGCGCAGCCGGATTTCCTGATCGGGCGCGAGGTCCGCGAACATCTCGCTGTAGGCCGCTCCCGCGACCGCCGCTGCGGCGGGCCAGGACGGGCTGTCGCGCATCTCATCCGTGATCCGCTGGCAGGGCTGAAGGGACGGGTCCACGCCGATGGGGCGAGGGCGCGGATAGGCGGTGGCCAACCGCCGGGTGACGCTGTCCGTATCCACCAGCAGCCGGTTCATCAGCCGGGTCAGGGCAGGGCGCGGGTGCTGGTTCAGGCGCGTGCCGAGGATACAGTCGAAATGCTGGGCGGCCTCGGGCGCGCGCATCTCCGCCTGTGAGATGGCCAGCCACCAGCGATCCGAGCCGGGACCGCGTCCGGGCGGTCCCTCGACCCATTCCAGGGTCTGGGGCGAGGGCGTGAACTCGCCCGCAAAAGCTTGCAAGTCCGCATCGTCCAGATAGCCCGCCGACGGCAGGCCCACGGGGGCGGCCCGCGTCATGGTGTTTGTGCAGGCGCCGGTCAGCAGGATCAGCGCTGAAAGGGCGCTGACCCGGATCAGCCGCCGGTCCACGACAGCAGAACGTCGGTCGGGCCGCCGTCGACCGGGGTGGCGACGACGTTCAGCAGCTTGTCGCCGCCGTCGCCGGCGGAGTAGCCGCGCGCGCCGTCGCTGTTCAGGCTGTTGATCGGCTTCAGACCCGCGGCGTCGGCGCGCTGACGATAGAATTCGACGACCTGATCGGGGGTGGCGTCGGTCGAGAACGACAGGATGCCGCCGGGACCCGCGGGGCTCATGCCCGGGGTGGCGTCGCCCTTGGGCTCGCCGCCCGGATAGATCACGGCGTACTCGGGAGCGCCCGCTGCGGCCGGGGCAGGCGTTCCGGCGGGCGGCGGGGTCGTCGAAGGACCGGCGGCCGCGTCGGCCTCGCTCATGCCTCCGGCAGGGGTGGCGTCCACCGGGGTGGCAGCCTTGTCCTCAACCTTCTCACCGCAACCGGCCATGACGATGGCCGCCGAAAACGCGGCGGCCCAAAGCATGCGCTTCATCCCGTACCTGTCCTTGAGACTGAATTTTCTGGCTCTACCGTGGCCCAGACCTGCGGCGGCGGCAAGGCGGTACGGGGCCGTTTCGACGACCGATAGTGGCGAAGATGTCAGCCTTTGTCGCCATCCGCGCTGCCCTGCCGGGCCAATCCGGCGTTGACTTCGTCCTGATCGGGGTCGTTGTCGGAGCCCGTCGCCGCGCCGCCCTGCAGCGAGCCGGCGCGGGTGTCCGAGCCCATGTCCGAACCGCTCAGCGCCTCGATCAGGGCGTCCGGCGTCCGGCCCAGATCGGGCTTCTCGCCCATGCCATCGGCTTCAAGGGCATCCTGGGTCTGCGGCAGTGGCTGTTTGGGCATGACGGGCTCCTTCGCTGGACATAGCGGGCGAGGAGGAGGGCGGTTCCCGCAAATGGAAAGAGGGGGCCGGATCGCTCCGGCCCCCTCCTCATTTTGGTGCGCCAACGCTCGCGACGCGGTCGCTTGCTGCTTGAGCGCGCGAAGCGCCAGGCCGCGTCGGGTCGCGAAGGCGGAGCCTTTTAACCGCGGCCCACAAGACAGCGGCGAAGCCGTCTTACTTGCCGAACAGCTTGGCCCAGCGGCGCTTGTCGCGGTTCTTCCAAGTCCCGCGGTGATAGGCGTCCGAGCCGATCAGCGGCACGACCGTGGTGGCCTCGGCGAAGACCATCTGCTCGTGCGTGGTCTGGACCTTGCCCCACGAGGCGGCTTCCTTGAGCGTCGAGGACGAGCAGGCGCCGTCACGCACGTCGGCGACGGTGATCTGCACGGCATAGCGGTGCATCTCGGCCTCGATGCCGAGGATTTCGGCGCAGACGACGGTGTCCTGGGCGAAGTTCTTCGGCACGCCGCCGCCGACCATGAACAGGCCGGTGACGCCTGCGGCGATCTTGATGTCGGTCAGTTCGCGGAAGTCGGCGACCGCATCGATCATCAGGTAGGGCTTGCCCTCGGCCATCCGCTCCTTCTGGTGCTTCACCAGACCGAAGCCGGCCGAGGAGTCGACGAAAGCCGGGCAGAAGATCGGCACGCCTTCTTCATAGGCGGTCTGGATCAGCGAGCCGGGCTTCTTGGCGTTGCCTTCCGACAGCCACTTGCCCATTTCCCAGATGAACTCACGCGACGAGTAGCCGCGCGGCTCCAGACGATTGCAGATCTCCAGGATGGTGTGGTCGCAGGCCTGGAGTTCTTCCTCGTCGATGTAGGTGTCGTAGATCCGGTCGATGTAGTTGTCGCGCAGGACGTTGTCGTCCACCTCGCCGGCGGCCTGGTAGTGCTTGAAGCCGAGGGCTTCGAAGAAGTCCATGTCGACGATCGAGGCGCCGGTGGCGACCACGGCGTCGATCATGCCGAACTTCACCATGTCGCGGTACACGTGCATGCAGCCGCCGGCGGAGGTCGAACCGGCCAGGATCAGCCAGGGCGAGCAGTCCTTGTCTTCCAGCGCCATGTTGAAGATGTCGGCGGCGCGGGCGGTGTCGCGCGACGAGAACGACATCTTGCGCATGCTGTCGATGATCGGGCGGGCGTCGAACGAGGTGATGTCGACGTGCTCCACCGTGTTCTGGAGCAGCTGGGCCTTCTGGTTCGATTGAACGGGAGCGTTCATTGCAAGGGTTTCCCTTTGGTCTTGAGCGCCCGTCGTTTGAATAGAGAACAGCGGCCCGGACGGAGCGACGGGCCGCTGTTTATATGGAACGCCTGAGCGACGCTTTCGCGTCAGCGTGACTGTTTACCGGCGCGACTTCTTGCGCTGGCCGGCCTTGCCCTTGGGACGCGACAGGCGAACGACCTTGCGGGCCTGCTCTTCCGCCGTGGTGCGCACGGTCGGGATGGAGCGCGGCGCCAGGCCGTACAGCGAGGCCATCGGGGCGTCCTCGACCGCGGCGATGTCATGCTCGCCATAGCCGTTGAAGCCGGTCGTCATGGCGACGCCGTAGGCGCCGAGCATGCCGATCTCGATGAAGTCGCCTTCCTGCACATCGGCCGGCAGCCAGAACGGTCCCGGCATGTGGTCGATCGAGTCGCAGGTCGGGCCGTAGAAGCGGAAGGGCTTCAGATCGCTGGAGTTGTCACCGTCCCGGACCAGCTTGGTCGGGAAGGGCCAGCGCGAGTGGGTCGCGTCGAACAGCGAGCCGTAGGAGCCGTCGTTCAGATACAGGGCGTCGCCCTTGCGCAGGTCGACGCGGCACAGGACCGACGAGGACTCGGCGACCAGCGAACGGCCGGGCTCGCACCACAGCTCGGTCGTTTCCGACACGGGCATCTCGCGGAAGCCCCGGTGGATGGCGTCGGCGTATTCGCTCATGTCCGGCGGGACCATGCCCGGATAGACCGAGGGGAAGCCGCCGCCGACATCGACGATGTCCACGAACACGCCGGCGCGGCTGATGGCGCGACCGACCTGGGCCATGGCGGCCTCATAGGCGGAGGGCCTCATGCACTGCGAACCGACGTGGAAGCAGACGCCCATCAGCCCGTCCTTCACCGCCTGGCGGGTGGCCAGCAGCAGGGACGGGGCCTGGTCCGGCGAGACGCCGAACTTGCCCGACAGGGAATAGGCCGCGCCGTCCGCCGACACCGCCATGCGAACCAGCAGGTTCAGGTCGGTCGCGCCGCCGGTCGACTCGATGATCTTTTGCAGCTCGTCATGGCTGTCGAGCGAGAAGGTGCGGACGCCATGGTCGAAATAGGCCCTGGTGATCGCGCCGCGGCTCTTGACCGGGTGCATGAAGGCCAGACGCGCGTCAGCGCTGACCGAACGAACCAGCTCGATCTCGCCGATGGAGGCGACGTCAAAGGCGGTGACGCCCGCTTCGATCAGGGTCTCGATGACCCAGGGCGACGGGTTCGCCTTCACCGCATAGAAGACGTCAGCTTTCAGATTGTCCTGGAACCAGCGCGCCGCTACGGAAACCGAACGCGGTCGCACGAGGGCGACGGGGCGTTCAGGGGACCGCTCGCGGACCAGGTCCAGGGGAAATGGATACGTGCGCAATTCACGTAAACCCCTGTAATTGTTAAACCCAGACCGGCGTTAGCAGCGCAACGTTAGACCTACGGGGTCCGCCGGAAGGCGCGATATGAGGTCATACGACTGTCATGTAAAGCGGTTTTTTCTAGGCGGCCGTTGAGTTTGCGGGGAATTTATCCGCATGCGGATCGAGCGTCATGAGGCGGCCAGGCCGGCGCGTGTGACAGAGCCGTAACTTGGCGCCGGTCGAGGCGCTGATAGGGTTCGCCGGGACAACATCCGGGGGATCTATCCATGCGTCGCGCCGCCCTTCTCGCCGCCGTCTTCCTAGCCGTCACACCGTGGCAGGCCCATGCGCAGGTTCCGGCCTCCGAACTGGCCCGCAGCGTCGATATTCCGTTCGAGGAGTTCACCCTCGACAACGGCCTGCGCGTCGTCGTGCACACGGACCGCAAGGCGCCGGTCGTGGCCATCCACGCCTGGTACAATGTCGGCTCCAAGGATGAGCCGCAGGGCCAGACCGGCTTTGCCCACCTGTTCGAACACATCGGCCTGTTCAATCCGACGGAGAACGTGCCGGGCGGCCTGATGGAGCCCCTGCGGGCCATGGGCGCGACCGACTGGAACGGCACCACATGGTTCGACCGGACCAACTTCTTCCAGACCGTCCCGACCTCGGCGGTCGAGCAGGCGCTCTATATGGAGAGCGACCGGATGGGCCACCTGCTGGGCGCGCTCAGCCAGGAGCGGCTCGATAACCAGCGCGGCGTCGTCCAGAACGAAAAGCGCCAGGGCGACAACCAGCCCTACGGTCTCGTCTACTACACGGTGCTCGAGACCCTGTTCCCGGAGGGGCATCCCTACCGCCACTCGACCATCGGCTCGATGGCCGATCTGGACGCCGCCAGTCTGGAAGACCTGCGCCAGTGGCACCGCGACAACTACGGCCCGAACAACGCCGTGCTGGTGCTGGCGGGCGATATTGATGTCGCCACGGCCCGGACGCTGGTGAACCGCTACTTCGGCCACATCCCGCGTGGAGCGCAGAATGAGCCGGCGCAGGCCGACATTCCGACCCTGCCCGCGCGTGTCGACAAGCTGCTGCACGATCGTGTGCCGAACACCCAGCTGTCGCGGACATGGGTGGTTCCGGGTCTGCTGTCGGAAGAAGCGGCCTCGCTCGACATCGCGGCCAGCGTCTTCGGCGGTCTGGCCAGCTCGCGCCTCGACAATGCGCTGGTGCGCGGCGAGGAGACCGCCACCTCGGTCAGTTCCAGCTACCAGGCCTTCCAGCGGCTGGGGATGTTCGATCTGGATGTGAATGTGAAGCCGGGCGGCGACGCTGACGCGGTCTCCGCGCGGCTGGACCAGTTGCTGGCCGACTATATCGCCAACGGCCCGACGCAGGCCGAGGTCGAGCGGGCCGTCACCCGCCGCATCTCGGGCACGCTACAGGCGCTGGAGCCGACCGGCGGCTTCGGCGGCAAGGCCGTGACGCTCGCCGAGGGCGAGCTTTACGCCGACGATCCCGGCTTCTATCGCCGCCAGCTGGCCGCCTATGGCGCGGTGACGCCCGCTTCGGTGAAGGCCGCCATGCAGCGCTGGCTGACCCGCCCGACGCTGGCGATCCGGGTCGAGCCGGGTGAACGCGAAGCCTATGTCGAGGCGGCGGACAACCGTCCGGCCCCGGCCCCCGCCGCACCCCTGCCGATCACCCCGCGCGCGCCCATGCCCGCCGTCGGTGAGATGCGTCCGCTGGCCTTCCCGACGACCGAGCGCGCCCGCCTGTCGAACGGGATCGAGGTCGTCTATCTGCGCTCGACCACGGTGCCGATCACCCGCGTGGCGGTGGAGTTCGACGCCGGTCTCGCCGCCGATCCGGCGGATGAACTGGGCACGCAGACCCTGATGCTGGGCCTGCTGAAGGAAGCCGCCGGCGACCGCGACGCCGCCCAGATCGCCGAGCGCGAGGAACAGCTGGGCGCCTCTGTCAGCACCGGCGCGTCCATGGACCGCACGGTCGTCAGCCTGACTTCGCCGACCGCCAACCTCGATCCGTCGCTGGCCCTGCTGGGCGACGTCATCCGCCGCCCGGCCTTCCGTCCCGCCGACATCGAACGTCGCCGGGCGCAACAGCTGGCCACCATCGCGCAGGAACGCAGCTCGCCCAACGGTCTGGCCGCGCGCGCATGGCCCGCGCTGGTCTTCGGGACGGAGCATCCCTACGGCCGTCCGATGAGCGGACTGGGCTCGCCCGAAACTGTCGGCGCGATCAGCCGCGAGGACCTGCAAGCCTTCCACGCCAACTGGATTCGCCCGGACACCGCCCAGATCTTCGTCGTGTCCGACAAGCCGCTGTCGGAGATCACCGCCCTGCTCGACGCCCATCTGGGCCAGTGGGTCCCGCCCGCCTCGCAGCCCGGCGTGAAGAATTTCGACGCCGCCATCCCGGCGGCCCAGCCGCGCATCGTTCTGGTCGACCGGCCCCAGTCGCCGCAGTCGATCATCGTCGGCGCCATGGTCCTGCCGACGACGGGGCATCAGGACCGGGTGGTGTTCAACGCCGCCAACGAGGCCATCGGCTCGGGCTTCCTGTCGCGTATCAATCAGGACATCCGCGAGACCCGCGGTTGGTCCTACGGCCTCGGCGGCAACGCCGCCGGGCTTGAACATCAGGTGCCCTACATCATCTCCGCGCCGGTCCAGTCGAACCGAACAGGCGAGTCGGTACAGGTGCTGATCGACCAGTACCGCGCCTTTCTTTCCGACCGGGGCGTCTCCGCCGCCGAGCGCGAGCGGATCGTCAACGCCAACGTCCGCCAGTTGCCGGGCCAGTTCGAGACCTCGGCGGCCCTGATGGGAGCCCTGCGCTCCATGGCGCTGTATGGCCGTCCGGACGATTACTGGACCACGCTGGCGCCCCGCTATGAGGCGCTGGATCAGGCCGCGCTGGACGCCGAGGCCCGTCGCCTGTTCGGCGAAGCGCCCTTCGTCTGGGTCGTGGTCGGCGACGCCGCGACGGTTCGTCCGCAACTGGAGGCCCTGGGCCTGCCGGTCGAGGTGCGGGCCGCGCAGTAGGGGCAGGGCGGGTGCGGGGGCGTGTCCCCCGCGCCGTTCCGCTGGACGAAAACGACGCAGGCATGCCATTAAGACTTGCCTCGCACGCCTTCACGGGCGATGCGGCGCGCCCTTTTGCAACCGCATCCCCGCGTGCTCATGACCTCAGCCACCGTAGCCGTCGCGTCCGTCAAGGACGTGTCCAAGACCTTCGGCGCCCGCAAGGCCCTGAACGGCGTCTCCGTCGAGGTCGGCGCAGGCGAGATGGTCGCCCTGATCGGCCCCTCGGGTTCCGGCAAGTCGACGCTTCTGCGTTCGATCACCGGGCTGCAGTCGATTGACCCGGGCGGCACCATCTCCGTCTTCGGTGAGGTGGTTCAGAAGGACGGCCGCGTGACCGGCAGGGTCCGCGCCGCGCGCCAGAAGCTGGGCATGATCTTCCAGCAGTTCAATCTGGTCGGTCGCCTGTCGCTGTTCTCCAACGTCATGCTCGGCGCGCTCGGCCGTCTGCCGGGCTGGCGGGGTCTGTTCGGCGCCTGGCCGACGGCCGACAAGGACCGCGCCATGGCCGCCCTGCACCGCGTGGGCGTGTCGGACTACGCGGCCCAGCGCGCCAACACCCTGTCGGGCGGTCAGCAGCAGCGCGGCGCCATCGCCCGCGCCATCGTGCAGGGCGCCCAGGCCATTCTGGCCGATGAGCCCGTCGCCTCGCTGGACCCGGTTTCGGCCCGCAAGGTGATGGAGCTGCTGGTTGAGCTGAACAAGCGCGACGGCCTCGGCGTCATCGTCACCCTGCACCAGGTCGACTACGCCATCCGCTACTGCGAGCGCGTGATCGCCCTTCAGAAGGGCAAGGTGGTCTACGACGGTCCGTCGACCGGTCTGGACACCGCGCGTCTGATCGAAATCTACGGGCCGGAGTTCGAGGACGCCTTCTGGGAAGCCAAGGCATGATCCTGTCCGGCTGGACGCGCCATAACGGCAACGGCGCTGCCGCCGTGGTCGCCCTGGCCCTGTCCGGCCTGGCCCTCGCCGCCTGCGGCGAGCGCGACGGGGTGTCCGGAAAGTCCGCCGAGACGATCAGCTTCTCCATCCTGTCAGCCCAGGGGCAGGCCTCGGCCGGGCCCCTGTGGCAGCCGTTGCTGGACGATATGTCCAAGGCCATCGGCGCGCCGGTGGAGCCGCATTTCGCCTCGACCTACGCCGCCCTCGTCGAGGATATGAAGCGGGGGCAGGTTCAGGCCGGCTGGTTCTCGGCACAGCCCGCCATTGACGCCATCCGCGACGCCGACGCCGAACTGATCGCCCGCACCGTCAGCCCTGACGGTCTGGAGAGCTATCGCGCCACCCTGATCGTCAAGGCGGGCTCGGGCATCACGCTGGAAAGCGTCATGGCCTGCGGTCGCCGCTACAGTTTCGGCATCGGCGACGCCCAGTCGACCTCGGGCACGCTGGCCCCGGTGACCTGGCTGTTCAATCCGCGCGGCATCGACCCGGAGCGCTGCTTCTCCACCGTCCGGTCGAACAACCACGAGCGCAACGCCTTCGAGGTCGCCTCCGGCGTGCTGGACGTCGCCACCTCCAACACCGTCAGCGCCGCCGCCCTGCGCGCCCAGAACCCGACGCTGGCCGAGCAGATTCAGGTCATCTGGCAGTCGCCCCCGATCCCGGAGGGCGGCATCGTCGTCCGTGAGGATCTGGACCCGGCGATCAAGGAGAAGATCCGCAGCTTCTTCCTGACCTACGGGCAGGGGAACGGGGTCGAGGCCGAGCGCCAGCGTCAGGTGCTGGCCGCCCTGCGTTATTCGCGGTTCAACGCCGCCGACGACGACTATCTGGATCCGGTTCGCGAGATGATGGCGGACCAGAGACTGACCGCCGCCCGCACCGCCCGTGACGCCGAAGGCGTCGCCGCGGCCGAGCAGGAACTGCAAAGCCTTCGGGCGAAACGACGTGAGGTTCAGCCGTGAACCCCCTCCAGACCACCCCAGCCGCCCGTTCGGGCGCGTTCCGGAAAGCCATGGGCATGAGCCGCCTTCGTACTGTCTTCGCCGCCGTTCTGGCGCTCGCCGTGGTCGTCCTCGGCCTGACCACGGTCCCTGCCGCCGCGCAGGCGCAGGAGCGCCCGCAAAAGCTGGTCTTCACCATCCTTTCGGCGGAAGGCCAGGCCTCGTCGGGCCCGCTGTGGCAGCCGCTGCTGGATGATCTGGAGCGCGCCGTCGGCATTCCGGTCGAGCCCATCTTCGGCTCGAACTACAGCGTGCTGGTCGAGGCCATGAGCGCCGATCAGGCCCAGATCGGCTGGTTCTCGGCCCTGCCCGCCGTGCAGGCCATCGATCGCGCCGGCGCCGAAGTCGTCGCCCGCACCGTCGATATCGAGGGCAAGGATTCCTACACCTCGACCCTGATCGTGAAGAAGGGCTCGGGCGTCACGCTCGACGACGTCGTGCGTTGCGACCGTAAACTTGATTTCGGCATCGGCGACGCCCAGTCGACCTCGGGCACCCTGGCCCCGATGACCTACTTCTTCAGCCCGCGGAACATCGACCCGCGGACCTGCTTCGCCACCGTCCGTTCGGCCAGCCACCAGGCCAACTCCTTCTCCATCGCCAACGGGCAGGTGGATGTCGCCACCTCGAACTCGGTCAACACCGTCTTCCTGCGTCGCCAGAACCCGCGCATCGCCGACCAGATCGAGGTGATCTGGGAATCGCCCCCCATTCCGGAGTCGGGCATCCTGATCCGCGGCGATCTGCCCGCCGACGTAAAGGCGAAGATCCGCCAGTTCTTCGTCACCTACGGTCAGGGCTACGGCGCTGATGTCGCCCGTCAGCGCGAGATCATGACCAGGCTGAACTACTCCCAGTTCCGCGCCGCCGATAACAGCTATCTGGACCCCATCCGCGAGATGAAGGCCGACCAGGCCAAGCGTGAAGGCCGTCCGCCCGAAGTCGCCCCGCCGTCCAAGACCCAGCAGTTCACCAAATGGGCGCCCTTCGCCCTGATCGGCCTTCTGGCGATCGTCGCCATCATCATGAACCTGCTGCCCAAGCCGGCCCCGGTTCAGCTCGACGCCGCGACCATTCCGCAGCCGCCGAAAAAGTCGCTGGCCGCCTGGTCGCTGGACGTCCTGCTATGGGGCGGTTTCGCCATCATCCTGATCGCGGCCTTCAACCGCGTGGGTCTGCCGAACATCGGCAACCTCTTCTCCAATCCGGAAAAGATGCAGGAGTACGGTCGCGACTTCCTGAGCCCTGATCTGAGCCAGTGGCAACTGCTGGTTGGCCAGATGTGGCTGACGGTGCAGATCGCCCTGTGGGGCACCTTCCTGGCCGTCTTTTTGGCCGTGCCGCTCAGCCTGATGGCGTCGCGCAACCTGTCGCCCGCCTGGCTGGTGTGGCCGGTGCGCCGCCTGATGGACCTGCTGCGCTCGGTGCCTGATCTGGTGGTCGCCACCCTGTTCATCGTCGCCGTGGGGCTCGGCCCGCTGGCCGGCGTGCTCGCCATCGGCTTCAACACCGCCGGTGTTCTGGCCAAGCTGTTCTCGGAAGCCGTCGAGTCGATCGACAAGGGGCCCATCGAGGGGGTGAAGGCGACCGGCGGCGGCCGTCTGCACGAGATCGCCTGGGGCGTCATTCCGCAGGTGGCGCCGCTGTGGACCTCCTTCGCCCTGTACCGCTTCGAATCGAACAGCCGCGCGGCCACCGTGCTGGGCCTGATCGGCGCCGGCGGCATCGGCCAGACGCTGTTCGAGGCCCTGCAGGGCTTCGAATATTCCAAGGTCTCGACCATCGCGATCATCATCGTCGTGGCCGTCACCCTGATCGACATGCTGTCGCAGGCGATGCGCAAGCGGCTCCTCTGAGCCGCCTGCCATCGGCGCACGAAAAAGCCCGCCTCGTGATCCACGGGGCGGGCTTTCTGTTTCAGCCTTGCGGTGGTGAAGAGTGAAAAGTGAGCGAGGAGTGAGCGCTCAAGTCCCGCTCACTGACACCCCGTGCCCACGCTTCACCCGGCCCGCTTCAGATCCGGCGGGGTCGCTTCGTCGGTCAGGATGCGGATGGCTTCCTCGACGGTGACCAGTTCCTGGGCCTGCGAGCCGAGGCGGCGGATGGCGACCTTGCCTTCCTCGGCCTCCTTCTTCCCGACCACGGCGATGACCGGGACCTTGGCGACCGAGTGCTCGCGCACCTTGTAGCCGACCTTCTCGTTGCGCAGGTCGATCTCGGTGCGCAGACCGGCGGCCCTGAACTTGGCCACCACCTCGTGGGCGTAGTCGTCGGCGTCCGACACGATGGTCGCCACCACGGCCTGAACCGGCGCCAGCCACAGCGGGAAGGCCCCGGCGTAGTTCTCGATCATGATGCCGATGAAGCGCTCGAACGAGCCCAGGATCGCGCGGTGCAGCATGACCGGGCGGTGCTTCTGGCCATCCTCGGCGATGTAGGTCGCATCCAGACGTTCCGGCAGGACATAGTCCAGCTGGATCGTGCCGCAGGTCCATTCGCGGCCGATGGCGTCCTTGACGATGAAGTCCAGCTTGGGCGCGTAGAAGGCGCCGTCGCCCTCGGTCACGACCGGCTCGGTCCCGGCGGCGCGGGCGGCATCGGCCATCAGGGCCTCGGCCTTGTCCCAGAACTCGTCCGTGCCGGCGCGGTTCTCGGGGCGGGTGCCCAGGCTGATGTAGGCCGTTTCCATGCCCAGGTCGGCGTGGACCGAACGGGCCAGCTTGATGAACTCGGCCGTCTCCTCGACGATCTGGTCCTCGCGGCAGAAAATGTGGGCGTCGTCCTGGGTGAAGCCGCGCACCCGCATCAGGCCGTGCAGCGAACCCGACGGTTCATAGCGGTGGCAGGCGCCGAACTCGGCCATGCGCAGCGGCAGTTCACGGTATGAGCGCTGACCCTGATCGAAGATCTGCACGTGGCCCGGGCAGTTCATCGGCTTCAGGCTCAGTTCCTCGCCCTCGACCGTCTCGCAGACGAACATGTTGGGACGGTACTTGTCCCAGTGGCCGCTCTGTTCCCAGAACTTGCGGTCCAGCACCTGCGGGGTCTTCACCTCGACGTAGCCGGCCTTGTCCAGACGGCGGCGCATATAGGCTTCCAGCACGCGCCACAGAACCCAGCCCTTGGGGTGCCAGAAGACCATGCCCCGGCCCTCTTCCTGCATGTGGAAGAGCTCCATGGCCTTGCCGACCTTGCGGTGGTCGCGCTTCTCGGCCTCCTCCAGACGCTTCAGATAGGCGTCCAGGTCGGCCTGGTTGGCCCAGGCCGTCGCATAGATGCGCTGCAGCTGCTCGCGCTTGCTGTCGCCGCGCCAGTAGGCCCCGGCGACCTTGGTCAGCTTGAAGGCCTTGCCGACGAATTTCGTCGTCGGGAAGTGGGGGCCGCGGCACAGGTCGGCCCAGCCGCCGGTGCGATAGACCGTGATCGTCTCGCTGGCGGGCAGGTCGCGGATCAGCTCGGCCTTGAACTTCTCGCCCTTGGCCTCGAACATCGCCACGGCCTCGTCGCGGTCCCAGACCTCGCGCACCAGCTTCTCGTCGCGATCGACGATCTCGGCCATCCGCTTCTCGATCGCGGCGAAGTCGTCCGTCGAGAAGGGCTCCTCGCGGAAGAAGTCGTAATAGAACCCGTCCTCGATGGCCGGGCCGATGGTCACCTGGGTGCCGGGGAACAGCTCCTGCACCGCCTGCGCCAGAATGTGAGCGGCGTCGTGCCGAATGGTCTCCAGCGCGTCCGGATCGTCGCGCATGATCAGCTTGAAGTCGCCGCTGCCTTCGAGCGGACGATCAAGGTCCCATTGCTGGCCGTTGATCTCGACCAGCGCGGCCCGCTTGGCCAGCGAGGGCGAGATGGAGGCGGCGACGTCACGGCCCGTGGCGCCGTCATCATACTGTCGGCTGGCGCCGTCGGGGAATTTGAGTTCGATCATCAGTCTGTCTTTTCGGGCGGCGGCGGCACCGGATCATAGGTCCAGTCCATGCCGCTGAAGGGATGGCATTTACAGAGGCGTCGGATGGTGAGCCATCCCCCCCGGATCGGGCCGTGCTGGATCAGCGCGTCCCGGCCGTAGTCGGAGCAGGTCGGTCGAAACCGGCAGTGCTGTCCGATCAGGGGCGACAGCGTCACCTTGTACCCGCGATGGGCAAGGCGGACGCCGTGTTCATAAAGGGTATCGCCGAGGGCCATGTCGGTTGCGCTTATCAACCGCGAGCGCGGCTACGACAAGCGACGATCAGGCCGCACCGGCGAGCCTAGTTCGTGTGTCGGGGGTCTTGCGGCCCAAGGCCTGGGTGACGGCCTCCAGCGTCGCCTCGATGGCGACCATGGTGGACGCGTGGCGCGCCGGATAGTCGGCGACCTGTTTCAGGGCGCGCAGGCCCTCGAAACGACCCTCGGGGCCTTCGCCGCCGGACTTGAGCATGGCCAGCATGGCGTCACGCGCGGCGGCCAGTTCCGGCTCCGTCGCGCCGATCACGGCCTCGCCCAGCACGCCCGCGGCGGCCTGACCGAGGGCGCAGGCCTTCACATCCTGCGCGAAGCTTTCGATCCGGCCGTCGGCGTCCAGCGTCACATCGACCACGGCCTTGGAGCCGCACAGCTTGGCGACCCGTTCGCCGGTCCCTTCGGGCGCGGGCAGTCGGCCGCTATGCGGCAGGTTCGCCGCCAGCGTCAGGATGCGCGCGCTGTAAAGCTCGTCGATCATGGCCGTGAAGATAAGGGCTGCGGGCGGGGGAGGGAAGGCGCTGTCACAGCGTCAGTCGCATCCCGTCCGTCCCGACCTCCAGCGCTGAATCCCCATAGTCGGCCAGCTTCGGGTGATCCGTCGTCAGCGGATGCGTCCACGCCGCCGTGATGACCACCACGCCCGCGCCTGCGGCCTCACCGGCCCTGATGCCCGCCTCGGCGTCCTCGAACACCAGACAGTCGGCGATGTCGAAGCCCAGCCGTTCCGCCGCCAGCAGATAGCCCGCCGGGTCCGGCTTGCCGCGCTCGACCTGTTCGGCCGTGATCATCACGGCGGGGGGCGTCACGCCCGCCGCCCTCAGCCGCGCCTCGGCCAGCGGCACGGTGGCCGATGTCACGACGGCCCAGCGGTCCGGCGGCAGGCGTTTCACGAAGTCGATGGCCCCGGCGATGGGCACGACGCCGTCCAGATCCTCGATCTCGCCGCGCTCGACCCAGGCCACCTCGGCCTCAAGGTCGATGCCAGGCAGGTTCTGCTTGCGGATGGTGTCAGCGGCGCGGACGCCGTGAATGGTGGGGATGAAGTGCTCCACATCCAGTCCGTGCCGTTCGGCCCAACGACCCCAGACACGTTCCGCGGCGGCGGTGGAGGTGATCAGGGTTCCGTCCATGTCGAACAGGAACGCCTGCCAGAGGCGGGGCGAAACCGGGGGAGGGGAGGCCATGCCCCTGTTCACCACAGGGGACGTCGGCGAACAACCGGCCCCGGCGCCTGATCAGCCGCCTTGCAGCGAGGTCCAGGTGCGTCCCGGCGCGGCGGCGGCCTGTTGCGAGCCACCGGCGAGGCGGGCCTGAAGCCAGGCCAGATTGCTGTCGGCTTGCTCGGGCGGAAGGTTGCGGCGCAGGATCTGTTCGGCCTCGCCCATCTTGCCGGTCAGGCCCAGCACCATGGCGAGGTTCAGCCGCACCTTCAGCGAGGCGCCCGGCTGGGCGGCCGCGCGGCGCAGCAGGGGCTCGGCGGCGGCGTTGTCGCCCTTGGCCATGGCTGAGACCGCCATATTGGTCAGCACGTCCGGGTTCTCGGGCGAGATGGCCAGCGCCTGCGCCCAGGCGTCCCGGGCGTCTTCCGTGCGGCGCACCTGCTCATAGGCGGCGCCCAGCAGGGACCATGGCCGCCAGTCGCCCGGCCGGGCGTCGCGCGCCTGCTCCAGCGCCTGAATTCCGTAAAAGGCCTGACCGCGCGCGATGTGACCCCGACCGACCTCCAGCATGGCGTCATAGTTGGTCGGCTGCACCATCAGCACGCGCTGGGCCTGATCGGCGGCCTGATCGTAGCGACCCAGTTCACGCAGGGCCTGCGCCGCCTTCACGCCCGCGACCGGGTCGTTCGGCGCGATCTCGGCTTCCTGCGTCCAGAAGACGGAGCGGGTCAGGGCGTCGGCGCGATCGGCGGCGGTTCGGGCCTCGGCGCTGGCGGGCGTCGGCGCGGGGCGCGGCGCGGCGGCCTCCGGCGCTGCGGCGGGCTGGGGCGGGAGCAACGATTGCGGTTGCTGCGCCGGCGCGGGCGTGGCGAGCGCGGCGAACAGGGCCCCGGCCAAGACACCAGGTAGGGCAATGGTTGCGATACGGGCGGTCGTGCGCGACATGGATAAGGCGCTCCGGGAAGGTCGGCCACAGAATCGGTCTTCCGCGTCAACTGCTGGTTAACAAAGGCCGTCGCCATGTCCGTTCTTCATCCCGACCTCCTGACCGCCGACGCCACGGGCGCGCTTCCGGTCCGCGTGGTGGGCAGGGATGCGGCCTTGTCGGGAGCCGAAGCCGCATGGGCCTCCGCCAATGACTTCACCGGCAAGGCGGGCCAGTTACTTCTGTTGCCCGGCGCGGACGGCGCCCTGACCGGCGCCCTGTTCGGCGCGGGCGAGCGCTTCGATCCGCTCAGCGCCCGCGCCCTGTCGGCCAAGCTGCCCCCGGGCCTGTGGCGTCTGGAGGGCGTCGAGGGCGAGGAGGCGTCGCAGGCGGCTCTGGCCTTCGCGCTCGGGGCCTATCGTTTCGACCGCTACAAGACGAAGCCCGCGACCGGCGCGCGACTGGCCGTCCCGGGCGTCGAGGTCCAGCCCCTGCTCGATATCGCCGCCGCCTGCGCCCTGACGCGCGAGATGGTCGACACCCCCGCCGCCGACATGGGGCCGCTGCAGATCGAGACCATCGCCCGCGAGATCGCCGAAAGCGCGGGCGCGACGATCTCGGTCATCACCGGCGACGCCCTGCTGGACGAGAACTACCCCTCGGTGCACGCGGTCGGTCGCGCCGCCGCCCCGCATCGCGCCCCGCGCGTCATCGAGATCGGCTGGAACCTCGAAAAGACCGACCTGCCGCTGGTCGCCCTCGTCGGCAAGGGCGTGGTCTTCGACACCGGCGGTCTGGACCTCAAGCCCGCGGCGGGCATGCGCAATATGAAGAAGGACATGGGCGGCTCGGCCCATGTGCTGGGCCTCGGTCGTCTGGTCATGCAGGCGAAGCTGCCGGTGCGTCTGGTCGTCCTGGTCGCGGCGGTCGAGAACGCGGTCTCCGGCGACGCCTTCCGCCCCGGCGACATCCTGAACACCCGCAAGGGCCTGACCATCGAGGTCGGCAACACCGACGCCGAGGGCCGTCTGATCCTCGCCGATGTCCTGACCCGCGCGACCGAGCACAATCCGGACCTGACGCTGGACTTCGCCACCCTGACCGGCGCCGCCCGCATGGCGCTGGGACCGGAGCTGCCGCCGCTTTATACGGATGACGAGGTGCTGGCCGCGGACATGCTCAGCGCCGCGAAGGATGTCGGCGACCCCCTGTGGCGTATGCCGCTGTGGCCCGGCTACAAGCCCGCGCTGGAAGCCGAGATCGCCGACCTGCGCAACGACCCCGCCGCCTGGGCGCAGGCCGGCTCGGTCACCGCCGCCCTCTTCCTGCAGAAGTTCGCGCCCGAAACCGGCGCCTGGGCCCACATGGACATCTTCGCCTGGAACCCCCGCGCCCGCCCCGGCTGGCCCGAAGGCGGTGAGGCTCAGGGCCTGCGGGCGTCGTTCGAGATGCTGCGCCGTCGCTTCGGGTGAGGGATTAGGGATTAGGGATCAGAGATTAGGGGGGGAGGGTCGCTCGGGCGGCTTGGGACGGGCTCCGTCAGCCTAATCCCTGATCCCTAGTCCCTAATCCCTCCCTCCGGGGCCGCGTTAACCGCCCCTCCACCACCGCGCGTTATAACACCGGCTCAACCGGACGAGCCTTGTTTGACCGCAGCCGCCGACATTCTGGACCCCCGCACGACGCTGGCCCGGCCCGATCTGGCCGAGCAGGCGCTTGAGGGCGTTGTCCCCGCCGCGACCTATCGCGCGACCCGGCCCATGCGCTGCGCCGCGCCGGTGGCCGACGTCAGCGGCGAAACCGGCGCGCGCGTCGATCAGCTGATCTTCGGTGAGATTTTCGACGTTCTGGACGCCGACGGCGACCGCCTGTGGGGCCGGGCGCGCCGCGACGGCGTGGTCGGCTGGGTCGCCCGCGCGGACCTTACCGAGGGCGCGGTCCTGCCGACCGCCCGTGTCGCCGCCGTCGACGCCGCCCTGCCGCTGAACGCCCTTGTGATCGAGGGCGAGGACCCCGGCTTCCAGCCCGTCGGCGACTTCGAAAACGATCCTGTCGCCGTGGCCGAGCGCTTGCTGGGCGTGCCCCATGTCCCCGGCGCCCGCACTTCGCGCGGGACCGATTGCGCCGGTCTGGTTCAGCAGGCCCTCTACGCCTGCGGTCGCGCCGCGCCCCGCTATCCGGACCAGCAGGCCGAACTGGGCGTTGAAGTCGCCCGCGCCGAGGCCCGCCGGGGCGATCTGGTCGTCTGGCTGCACGACGATCTGGGACCGTGGAACGGCCACTCCGCCATCCTGCTCGACGCCGACCGCGTCCTGCACGCCACCGGCCACCACGGCGCGGTGGTCGTCGAGGGATTGGCCGAAGCCGAGGCCCGCTATGCGGCGGACGGATTCGGGACGGCGGTGTTCAGAAGGCTGTAGTCCCTGAAGCTATCGGCGGGACGACCCCAACGAAAAAGGCCCCGCCGTCGCCGGCGGGGCCTTTCCGTATCTGCGACCGACCTCAGCCTCCGGTCGGAGCGCTGGTCGCGGCGGGCGGGGCCGCCGGGGTCGCCTGCGTGGTCGCCGGAGCGGCGCCTTCAGCGGCCGGAGCCGTCGCTTCCGTGGCGGCGGCGCCTTCGGCCGGAGCCGCGCCTTCCGCCGGAGCGGCGGCGCCCGGCTGGCGCGCGGGATCCGGCGCCGGGATGGCGAAGCCGCCCGAGCCTTGCGAGCGCAGCCAGGCGATCAGGTCGATACGGGTCTGCTGGTCGCGAATACCGGCGAACGACATCTTGGTGCCCGGCACGTAACGGGCCGGAGCGGTGATGAACTGGTCGAGCTGGTCGTAGCCCCAGGTCGGCGCCTCGGCCTTGTGAGCGCTCATGGCGTCCGAATAGGCGAAGCCCGCGCGGTGCATGACCGGGCCGCCGACGACGCCGTAGAGGTTCGGACCAATCCCGTCCGGGCCGCCGGAGGCGATGTTGTGACAGGCCTGGCAGCGCGCGAAGGCCGCTTCGCCCTTGGCCAGATCGGCGGCCGGCAGGACAGTGCCCCAATCCGGCGGCAGCACCACTTCCTCGGCGCCGCCGGCGGCTTCTTCCGGCGCGTCAACGAAGTAGCCCATCTTTTCAGGGGCCTCGGTGTGGTAGATCGCGCCGGTCACCTGCTGCACGCCGACGATGACCAGGCCCACCGCCAGAGCGGCGCCGAAAATCTTGTTCCACTTCAGATCGCCGCTCATCGCGTCGTCGCATCCCGTAAGTTAGGGCCCGGCCGAATGAACGGCGGGCGAATTCTTGCGTGGGCGTCTCTTACACGCTAGCGCGGCCTTCGCAACCGGCCCGGAGCGACCTTTCGGCGCGTCCGGCGTCGCAGGCAACGAGGCAGACCGATGAATCCGCTGATAATGATTCCCGCTCGCATGGCGGCGACCCGTCTGCCCAACAAGCCGCTGGCCGATATCGGGGGCAAGCCGATGATCGTGCGGGCCTATGAACAGGCCGCCCTGTCGGGACTTCAGGTCGCCGTGGCGGCGGGCGATCAGGAGATCGTGGACGCCATCGAGGCCATCGGCGGCGTCGCCGTCCTGACCGATCCGGACCTGCCGTCGGGCTCGGACCGTATCCGCGCCGCGCTGGAGGCCATCGACCCGGACGGCGACTTCGATGCGGTGATCAATCTGCAAGGCGACATGCCGTTCGCCGACCCCGGCCTCGCCACCGCCTGCGCCGCCCTGCTGCACGGTCAGCCGGAGTGCGACATCGCGACCCTGGTGGCGCCGGAGGCCGATCTGTCCGACCGCTCCAACCCCGATGTGGTCAAGGCCGTGCTGGCCCTGTCCGAGGGCGAGCGCCATGGCCGCGCCCTCTATTTCACCCGCTCGACCCTGTACGGCGACGCCCCCGTTTGGCGGCATATCGGCCTGTACGGCTACCGCCGTGAGGCCCTGCTGAAATTCTGCGCCGCCCCGCCGTCGCCGCTGGAGAAGCGCGAAAAGCTGGAACAGCTCCGCGCGCTCGAAATGGGCCTGCAAATCTGGGCCGCCGTCATCGACGAGGCGCCCCTGTCGGTCGACAATCCGGCGGATCTGGAGGCGGCGCGGGAACAGGCGGTAAGGGATTAGGGATTAGGGATTAGGTGCGAGCTTGGTTCTGAGACCGGTCAGCATTCGCCCAACTTCCTCGGTCCGCGAAAGAAGATCATCGACAGTGCCGGCGGGTGCGAGGCCGAGGCGCTTGATGATCAGCAGGAACGTCTCGAGTTCGGCTGCTGACCCTCGCGCGATGCTGACGAAATGCGCGTAATCGCGTCGTGTGCTCCGGGCGTTGCCCTCTGCCAGATTGGCAGGGATGGACGCTGAGCATCGGACGATTTGTCCGGACATCCGATACATCTCTTCTTTCGGCATCTGGCGGGTCAGTTCGTAAACCAGACATGCGAGGTCGAGCCCCTTTTGCCAGACCGCAAGCTCTCGATGCGATTGCGCCATCTTTGTTCGCTCCCAAACCAAGGCGAACAATCATGGCGCGAAATCAGCTTTCTTGAAGTTGATCGAGCCTAATCCCTAATCCCAAATCCCTAATCCCTCACTCAGACATCAAACCCATCCACCCACGCCTGAATCAGCGTGCGGGCGATGGCGACTCGCGGCGGCGCCTTGATGGTCGGGTGCGTCCCCGCCAGCACCTCGGCGGCTTCCGCCCGCGTCAGCCACGCCACCGCCTCCAGCTCCGTCTGGTCCGGGCGGGCGTCGTCGCTGTCCACCTCGGCGAACAGGCCGATCATCAGCTGGGACGGGAAGGGCCAGGGCTGGCTGGAGTGGTAGCGAACCTTCGTCGCCGTCAGGCCCGCCTCTTCCGCGATCTCGCGGGCGCAGCCTTCCTCGATGCTCTCGCCCGGTTCAAGGAAGCCCGCCAGCGCGGACATCCGGCCCTCAGGCCAGGCCGCCTGACGGCCCAGCAGGCAGCGGTCTTCGGTCCCGCCTTTATGAATGACCAGCATGATGGTGACCGGGTCCACGCGCGGGAAATGCTCGGTCTTGCAGGCCGGGCAGATGCGCTTCCAGCCGCCCGAAGCCGTGTCGCTGGCGTGGCCGCAGGCGGCGCAGAAGCCATGTCGCGCGCGCCAGTCGAACAGGCTCTTGGCCAGTCCCGCCATGGCGGCGTCCGCGGCGGACAGCACGCCCGCCGCCTCGCGCATGTCCATGAAGGCGCCCAGCCCCTGCAGCGGTCCCGCCGCCGGATCGACCGGTCCTTCGACTTCAATGGCGAAGACCGGAGCCTCCTTCCACAGGCCCAGAAAGACTTCCCGGTCCGGCACGACGTCGCGGGCGTGGCCCAGCGACAGCCATTGCAGGCGCGGCCCGTCCGCATGGTCCTCGACCAGCGGCCTGCCCTGCCACATCACCAGCGCCAGTGCTTCCGGATTGGCCTCCTGCTCGGCCAGCCAGGCCGGGTCGTTTCGTCTGTCCCCCGCCCGGTCGAGCGGATTGCCTGCGAACGTGTTCTGGATCGAAAGGGGCATGCCGTCCTGTCTAGCAAGCCCACGCTTGCATCGGCGAGCCCAAACCGCCATATCTCGTCTCGGAGATCGCGGGCGAAGGCTTCGCCAATCTGGTCAGGGCCGGAAGGCAGCAGCCACAACGAATTCCCCTTCGGGTCGCGGTCTCCACCTTTCCTGACATTTGAAGTGCTCTAACGCTCGCGACGCGGTCGCTCGCTGCTTGAGCGCGGGATCATTGCTCCCCCTTTGGGGAGGGGGACCGCGCATCGCGTGGTGGAAGGGCGCCAGACCGCCCACAACTCCCTCGTCGCGCCCCCTTCGCCCCGGCGCTCCGTCGGGTTAAGACGGGCGTATGAGCGATACCGACCCCGACCTCGACGGCCCTCCGTGGGACGAAGACGCCCCCGAGGCGGTGGAAGAGCGCGACCCCAACACCGACGACATGTTCGGCGCCCCGGCTCCGGCGCCCGAGGCGGCTCCCGCGCCTGAGCCGGTGAAGGCCGCCGCGCCGCCCGCCGCGCCCAAGCCCGCGCCCGCCGGCGAACCGGCCGAGGATGACGGCGCCGCCTATCAGGTGCTGGCCCGCAAATATCGTCCGCGCACCTTCGAGGACCTGATCGGGCAGGAGGCGATGGTGCGCACCCTGACCAACGCCTTCGCCACGGGGCGGATCGCCCACGCCTTCATGCTGACCGGCGTGCGGGGGGTCGGCAAGACGACCACGGCCCGCCTGCTGGCCCGCGCCCTGAACAACGAGACCGACGTCATCGACCGGCCCTCGCTGGAGCTGACGGCCCACGGCCGGCACGACGCCGCCATCATGGCCGGTCAGCACATGGACGTCATGGAGATGGACGCCGCCTCCCACACGGGCGTCAACGACATCCGCGACATCCTCGAAAGCGTCCGCTACGCCCCGGTCGAGGCGCGCTACAAGGTCTACGTCCTCGACGAGGTCCACATGCTGTCGACGCAGGCGTTCAACGCCCTGCTGAAGACGCTGGAGGAGCCGCCGCCCCACGCCAAATTCATCTTCGCCACCACCGAAATCCGCAAGGTGCCGGTGACCATCCTGTCCCGCTGCCAGCGTTTCGACCTGCGCCGCGTCGAGCCGGAAATCCTTGTCGAGCACCTCGGCCGCGTCGCGGATCGCGAGGGCATGAAGATCGAGCAGGAGGCCCTGGCCCTGATCGCCCGCGCCGCCGAAGGCTCGGTCCGGGACGGCCTGTCCCTGCTGGATCAGGCGCTGGTGCAGGGTGAACGCGGCGAGACGGTGCAGGCCACGGTCGTGCGCGACATGCTGGGTCTGGCCGACCGCACCCAGACCATCGCCCTGTTCGAGGCGATCATGGCGGGCCGCACGCCCGAGGCGCTGGAGCTGTTCCGCACCCTCTACGGCTTCGGCGCCGATCCGGTGCAGGTGACCAACGACCTGCTCGAGCACTGCCACGCCGCCTCGGTGGCCAAGATGCTGGGGCCGAACGCCACCCGCCTGCCCAATGATCAGGCCCAGAAGCTGACGGCGCTGGGCGCGGTCATCTCGGCCGGGACCCTGTCGCGCACCTGGCAGATGCTGCTCAAGGCGCTGGACGAGGTGCGCCGCGCGCCCAATCCCGCCGACGCCGTGGAAATGGCCATCGTGCGTCTGGCCTACGCCGCCGACCTGCCGGGGCCGGAGGAGGCGCTGAAAGCCCTGCGCGACGGCGAGCCTGTCGGCGGCGGCCCCGGCTCCGGCCAGCGTGTCGGCGGCGGGGGAGGGGGCGGCGCCTCGGCCCAACTGGCTGTCCGCCCCATGGCCGCGCCCGCCCTGCCGGACCCCCAGTCCTTCGAACAGGTCGTCGCCCTGATCGGCGAGAAGCGCGAGGTCGGCCTGCAGATGGACGTGCAGCGCTTCGTCCGCCCCGTGGCCTTCAAGCCCGGCGCCATCACCTATGAAAGCGTGCAGGGCGCGCCGGTCGATCTGGCCCGGCGCCTGTCCGGTCGCCTGAAGGAGTGGACCGGCCGCACCTGGCTGATCGCCGCCAACGGTCAGGGCGGCGGCGAAACCATCATCGAGATCGACAAGCGCAAGCGCGCCGAGGAGCGCGCCGAGGTCGAGGCCGATCCCTTCGTGAAGGCGATCATGGACGCCTTCCCGGGCGCCCGCATCGGTGAAATCCGCAAGCTCGCCGACCCCATCGAACTGCCGGTGATCCCGGACGAGGCGGACGAGGAAGACTAGCCGGCAGTGAGCAGGCGGCAGTGAGCAGGAAGGGTTTGCCCGCTACCGCCTGATCCCAATCCTGCTGCCTGCCGCCTCATAGAATCCGCGACGCCTCCTCGAACGCCAGACGCGGCGACCTCGGGAACAGGTTGTCGTCGTTGCCGTAGCCGATGTTCATGATGAAGTTCGGCTCGACGTTGTTGTCCGGGAAGAACTCGGCCTTCACGCCCGCGGGGTCGAAGCCCGACATCGGGCCGACGTCCAGACCCAGCGCCCGCGCGGCGAGGATCAGATAGCCGCCCTGCAGCGAGGCGTTGCGGAAGGCGCTTTCGCGGCGCATCGCCTCGTCGGCGAACCAGTCCTTGGCGCCGGGCGCGTGCGGGAACAGGGTCGGCAGGGTCTCGGGGAAGTCGAGGTCCTGACCGATGATCACGGTGACGGGCGCCTGGGCGGTCTTGGCCCGGTTGCCCTCGGCCATCAGCGGCACGAGGCGCGCCTTGGCCTCCGGCGAGGTCACGAAGATGAAGCGGGCCGGGGTGTTGTTCACCGCCGTCGGACCGAATTTGGTCAGGTCGTACAGCTTGCGAAGCAGGGCTTCCGGCACGGGACGGTCTGTCCAGCCGTTTCGGGTGCGCGCTTCGGTGAAGAGTTGGGCGAGAGCGGCCTCGGAAAGCGGGGCGTCGCGGTCGGTCAGGGCGTCAAAGGCCATCGAATGGTCCCTCCAGAATTTCAAACTGCAACAGCAGTAGGTGCGAAATAGGAGGGCGCGGCATGGCCGCCAAGGGGCTCTGTCACATTTTCTGTTACGGATAGCTGTCCGGCGGTGATCGACCCCCCTGTCGCCCGCGCCCTGAACCGCCTATCTAGGGGGCATGAAAGACCTCAACGCCCTCATGCAGCAGGCCCAGCAGATGCAGCAGCGTCTGCAGGACGCCCAAGCCAAAATGGCTGAAACCTCCGCGTCCGGTTCGTCCGGCGGCGGGCTTGTCACCGTCGCGCTCAAGGGCGCGGGCGAGATCACCGGCGTCACCATCGACGACAGCCTGCTGGTCCCCGGCGAAGGCGAGATCCTCGCCGACCTGATCGTGGCCGCCCACGCCGACGCCAAGCGCAAGCTGGACGAGGTCAACGCCGCCCTGATGCGCGAGGCCGCCGGTCCGATGGCGGGCATGAACATCCCCGGGATGCCCAAGCTCTTCTGATGAACGGGCTCGGGGGGGTGACCTGCGCGTGCTGCGGCTACCGCACCCTCTCCGAAGGGCCCGGGGGCTATGAAATCTGTCGCGTCTGCTGGTGGGAGGACGATCCCGTTCAGCTCGCCTCGCCCCTGCTCAGGGGTGGGGCCAACACAGTCAGCCTCGCCGAGGCCCAGCTCTATTTCATCAGCGCCGGGGTGAGCGACCCCTCCTTCACCGTCCACGTTCGCCCCCCGGCGGATGATGAGGTCGCCGACCCCGCCTGGCGGCCCTGGAATGCCAGGATGGACGCCGAAGGGGACCGGACGATCCGGACCGGGCTCGACTATTTCCACGCCGTCGGCCTCGGGCCGGACTCACCCTACTGGTTGAAAGCCTGATGGCCGCCTCCGCCGGACCTGAAATCGAACGCCTGATCAGCCTGCTGTCCAAACTGCCGGGCATGGGACCGCGTTCGGCCCGCCGCGCGGCGCTGGCCCTGCTGAAGAAGCGCGAGCAGCTTCTGGTCCCGCTGGCCGCCTCGCTGGCCGAGACGGCGGAGAAGGTCGTCTCGTGCAGCGTCTGCGGCGCGCCCGACACCCGCGATCCCTGCTCCATCTGTTCCGACGGCGCCCGCGACAACGGCCTGATCTGCGTGGTCGAGGAGGCCGGCGCGCTTTGGGCCATGGAACGATCCGGCGCCTTCCGCGGCAAGTATCACGTGCTTGGCGGCCTCCTCTCGGCCCTGGACGGCGTCGGCCCCGACGCCCTGCGCATCGCCGAACTGGTCGGGCGCGTGCGCGGCGGTGAGGCGAGGGAGGTCGTCATGGCCCTGCCCGCCACCGTCGACGGCCAGACCACGGCCCACTACATCGCCGAACGCCTCGCCGGGTCCGGCGTGGAGATCACCAGTCTCGCGCGCGGCGTCCCCGTCGGCGGCGAACTGGACTGGCTGGACGACGGCACCATCGTTCAGGCCCTGCGGGCCCGCCGCCCGGCCTGACGCTCGCCACATCGTCGCACGGCGCGATGATCGCCTATGACCGCTTGAAGCGCCCGCCCAAACAGGCTCCATTGTCGCGGCTTGGGGGAGTGAGCGGATGAAGGTGGTTCTGGTTCTGGTGGCGGGCATCTGCGCCCTGGTCATCGGCTTCATCTTCCTGATCCGCTATGCGGTCCCCCTGATCCTCGAAGCCCATTTCGCCGGCAGCCTCATCACCGCCTCGGTGGTCGGGATCGGCGGCATCCTCATTCTCGTCTGGGCCGGGTGGCGGCTCTGGCGCTGGGCGGCCGACCGCCTCAAGGACAACGGAGACGCCCTGTGACCAATGCGTTCGGCAACATCCCCCGTCTGCCCACCGGCGGCGGATCGAAGGTGGGACGGACCATCGGCATGGTCGTCCTGATCCTCGTGCTGATCGTGGTCGGCGTCGGCGCCGTCTCGTCGTGCAGCGTCACGGTCGAGAGCGGTTATATGGGCATCAAGACCACCAAATTCGGGCCCAACCCCGGCGTTCAGCGCGCCGAACTCGGGCCGGGCTTCCACTGGGAAGGCATCGGCGAGAAGATCCGCACCTACCAGACGCTCCAGCGCACCTACAGCTATACGCGCGAGCCCAACTCCGACGGTCGTGAAAACGAGGAGATCACCTTCTCCGACGTGCTGGGCCTGCCCATGACCGCCGACGTCGCCCTGACCTTCCGCGTGCGTGAGGACAAGGCCGCCGACCTGTATGCGACCTGGCGTCAGGAGTACGACGCCTTCATCGACGGCCCGCTGCGCACCTCGGTGCGGGCCGCCATCGCCCGTGAGACGGAAAAGCTGCCGGTCGCCTGCAACGCACAGCAGTCGGCGCAGGCCGAGATCCAGCCTGTCGTCGTTCCGGGCGGCCAGCCGGTCGCCGCGGGCACGCCCGACAGCGACGACTGCCCCGGCCAGTTGATCGGCCCCGGTCGCCAGATCGTGCTGCAGAAGGCCATGCAGGCCCTGCAACGTGAATGGACGCCGCAGGGGCTGGAGATCATCCGCATGGAGTGGGTCGGCTCGATCCGTTACCCGGAAAGCGTTCTGGCCGCGATCCAGTCGCGCACCACCGCCGAGCAGAACACCCGCGCCGCGCTCGAGCGCGTGAACCTCGAACGCGCCAACGCCGAGGCCCGCATCGCCCAGGCGCGCGGTCAGGCCGAGGCCAACCGTCTGCTGGCCGAATCCATTCGCTCCAACCCCGAGGTCGTGCGCCTGCGCGAGATCGAGCGCACCCTCGGCATCTGCCCGCTCAGCGCGGGCACCTGCGTGGTCGGCTCCGACATCAACGTCTCGGCCCTGATCGCCTCTCGCGACGGGGTGGCGGCCAACAACCGCTGACCGGACCGCGCGCCTGTTCCTGAACGGCGGCTCCGCGCGGGGCCGCCGTCTTCAGTTTCGATACGTCCAGAAATGACGTACCGGCGGTGCAGACTGTCGACATGACGCCCGCAGCCCGCCCCGCCCCGCGCCTCAAGTCTGTCCGCCCCGATAGACGGGATAGACGGGATAGACGGCATAGACGGTGTATTTCACGCGTCTCCACCGTCTCCGCCGTCTCGTTCCGCGGCCCTGTCCGTCGTCCCCGACTCCCGGTAAGGAACGGAGCATGAACGCTTCGCTCGTGTCCCTCGTCGCCGCCGCCATTGTGGCCCTGATCGCGCTCGCATGGGCCCTGATGGAGCGCCGCCGGGCCGCCGCCGCCGACGCCCGGGCGTGGGATCTGTCCCAGCGCTTCGCCGCCACCGAGGCACGGTTGCATCTGGCCGAGGACCAGGCCGCGACCCAGGCCGAGCTCCTGCGCGCCCAGGCCGCCCAATCGGCCCGGACCGTCGCCGAGGAGATGCTGAGGCGCACCGATGAGACCTTCCGCAACCGCGAGCTTCTGGCCCAGCAGCGGATGGATGCCCAGCTGAAGCCCGTCGCCGACACCCTGAAGCTGTTTCAGGAGCAGGTGGCGGCTCTGGAGAAGACCCGCGCCGAGGAAACCGGCGGGCTCAAGGAGCAGCTGGCCCAGTTGATGACCGCCTCCACCGCCACGCGCGACGAGGCGCGCAAGCTGACCGAGGCGCTGCGGGGCAACACCGGCCGTCGCGGTCGCTGGGGCGAGCAGACCTGCCGCAATGTTCTGGAAGCCGCCGGCATGGCCGGGCGGTTCGACTTCGAGGAGCAGAACTCGTCGGCCAATGACGAGGGCCGTCAGCAGCGCCCCGACTTCATCGTTCGCCTGCCCGGCGGCGGCATGTTCGTCATCGACGCCAAGGTGCCGCTGGCGTTCGACGACAGCGCAGATCAGGGGGACGAGGACACCCGCGCCCACGCACGCTCGGTCCGCATCGCCGCCAGCCTGAAAACCCACATGCGTCAGCTGGCCTCCAAGGCCTATCAGGATCAGTTCAAGCCCAGTCCGGACTTCGTGGCCCTGTTCGTCCCCGGCGACGCCTTCCTCGCCGCCGCGCTGGATCACGAGCCGAACCTGCTGACCGACGCCATGGCCTCGCGCGTGGTCATCGTCACCCCGACGACCCTGTTTGCCCTGTGCAAGGCGGTCGCCTACGGCTGGCGCGCCGAGGAGCAGGCGAAGAACGCCGAGGACGTCGCGAAGCTGGGCAAGGAACTCTACAAGCGCCTGTCGGTCATGGGCGGCCACGCCGCGGCCGTCGGGCGGGCGCTCGACACGGCCGTCGGCAAATACAATCAGTTCGTCGGCTCGCTGGAGAGCCAGGTCATGGTCTCGGCGCGTCGTTTCGAGGACCTGCAAGTGGACCACGAAGGCAAGGACATCGCGGAACTGCCGCCCGTCGAGCAATCGCCCCGGACGCTCAGTCGACCGGAGCTGACGGAAAGCGACCGTCTCAGCCTGACCCGGGGCGACTAGAACAAAGTCTCCGTCGATCTGACAAGGGCGCTTGACACGCGCGGCGCTGACTGTAAAACACCCTTGTCAAACAGACGAGGGAGCTTGTCATGGCGTCGTCCGCCAAACCCAAACGACCGATCGCGGGACCAAAGGCCTTTCTGCTGATCATGGGGCTGTCCGGTCTGGCCGGCGCGTTCGCGGGCGTCGCCGGCGTCCTGACGGACGGCCTGAGCGGGATGACCGGTTTCATCGTCAACCTGCTGGTGAACGGCGCCGCCATGGCTATCGCCATGGGGCTGTGCGTCTGGTGGTGGCGCCGCATCGACGAGGCCGCGCGCGAGGCCCACAAATGGGCCTGGTGGTGGGGCGGCTGCTCCGGCATGGCCGTCGGCGGCGCGGTGCTCCTGACCCTGTTGTCGCGCGAGGACGCGCCTCTTCTGCCCGGGCTGACGACGAATGAGGTCTTCGCCTTCGGCATGACCCTCACCCTCACCTTCCTGCTGGTCGGCTATTCGATCGGCTGGCTGGTGTGGTGGGCGCAGCGTCGGTGAGGGCCCGGAAATGAACAATCGTCTCAAGGTCCTGCGCGCCGAGCGCAACTGGAGTCAGGCCGATCTGGCCGAGGCTCTCGGTGTCTCGCGCCAAACCGTCAACGCGCTCGAAACCGGGCGTTACGACCCGTCCCTGCCGCTCGCCTTCAAGATCGCCAGGGTCTTCGAACAACCCATCGAATCCATCTTCTCGGAATAGGAGACAGCCATGGCCCGCTTCTTCCCCGCGGACACGCCCGAGTGGACCCGCCACGCCGTCCGACTGTTCGGCATCGGCTTCGTCGCCGGCGTTGTCGGCTACGGCGTCGGTCAGTTCGGCTACCGGCTCTTCCCGGGGCTTCAGTTCGACACCTCCGCCCTGCGCTGGGCCGATGTGGCGGCCGGCTTCCTCGGCGCCATCATGCTCATTTCCAGTCTGGCCGCGGTGTTCAGCACCTTCAACCGCGCGTCTCTGGGCAAGCTGCTCCGGCTGGAAGGGCCCGCCGGGGATGACGAGGTGCGCGCCGCCCGCACCCAGGCCGCCGTCATGGGCCTGTCGGCCGTCATCCTGCCGCTGCCTATGGTCCTGTCCGGTCTGGAGGTCGCGCCGCCGCTTGCCCTCGCGGTCATTGTCGCCCTGCTCCTGTTGCACACGGCCCTGAACCTTCGCCTCTATCGCTCGGTGGATGAGCTGTTCCGCCGCGTGGTGGTCGAGGCCGGCGCCCTGACCTTCTGGCTGGGGCAGGGGCTGCTGTTCGTCTGGGCCGCCGCCGAACGCCTCGCCGCCGCCCCGCCCATCACCGCCTGGGACATCTACGTCGTCCTGATGGGCGTCTATCTGGTGGTGTCCATGGTCGTGACCGTGCGTCGCGGCCTCGCCTGACCGGCCCTCATTCCTTCGCCTTTCGATCCACACCGCCTTCAAGGAAATCGTTCCGATGACCCTCGTGTCCCGCCTTACCTCCGCCGTCGCCACGACCAGCCGCAACGCCCTCGGGGTCGCCATGGGCCTCGGTCTCGCCGCCGCCGTCGCCTTCCAGCCCGCCCAGGTCTTCGCCCAGACCGCTGCCCCGACCGCCGCCCCGGTCGCCGCCGCCCCCCGCGCTGAGGGCGCCGGTCCGGCTCTCTGGGTCATCCGTGACGCGGACTCGACCATCTATCTGTTCGGCACCGTCCACGTTCTGCGCCCGACCACCGGCTGGGCCACGGACCGCGTCGACGCCGCTTTCGACAGCGCCGACCAGATCTGGTTCGAGATCTCCAATCCCGACGATCAGGCCGCGATGGTGCCGATCATCCAGCGCCTCGGCCTGGCGCCCCAGACGCCCCTGTCCAGCCTGCTGACGGCCGAGGAGAACGCCGACCTCGAAGCCGCCGCCGCCTCGGTCGGCCTGCCGATGGCCCAGCTGAACATGTTCCGTCCCTGGCTGGCGGGCCTGACCCTGTCGGTCACCCCGCTGATCAAGGCGGGTTATGACCCGCAATCGGGCGTCGAACTCGTCCTCAAGGGCCGCGCCATGGCCGCCGGCAAGCCGATCCACGGCTTCGAGACGCTGGAGGAACAGGTCGGCATCATCGCGGGCCTGCCGGACGACGCCCAGCTCGACTTCCTGCGCAGCACGCTCAAGAGCTACGACAACGCCACGGTCGAGCTGGACCGACTGGTCAACGCCTGGGCCGCCGGCGACGTCGCCGGGATCGAGCAACTCGCCGTCGCCGAGATGAAGGCGGAAAGCCAGACCGTCTATGACGCCATGCTGACCAACCGGAACACCAACTGGGCCGGCCAGATTCAGACCCTTCTTGACGGCTCGGGCACGGTCTTCATCGCCGTCGGCGCGGCCCACCTCGCGGGCGACGACAGCGTCCAGTCCATCCTCGAACGCCGCGGCGTTCACGCCACCCGCGTCGAATAGGCGGCTCGGGGGCAGGTTCTGGGGAGCGTTCCGGATGATCCGCCCGGATGCTCTCCGTCCTACTTTAGCGTGTATAATGGTTGACGGGACGTACTAATGCGTGCCTCCATGTCCTGCCTTGAGGGGGGACATGACCATGAGCGACAAGCCTATTCCGCCGTGCTTCAACTGCGCCGAGGACCCGATCAACCGCCTGATCGAGATGTTCGTCGAGATGGGGCAGAAGAAGCGCATCCGTCTGGGGCAGACCCCGGCCGAACGACCCGTCTTCCGCAAGCTGCATGGCGTCGCCCACGGCCGTCTGGAGATGCTCAGGGACATTCCCGATGACCTGAAGGTCGGGGTGTTCGTGCACGACAGGCTGACCGCGTGGATGCGGTTCTCCAGCGATACCTCCCCCACCTCGCCCGACCTTCAGTCGACCATCGGGATCGGACTGAAGGTCTTCGGCGTCCCCGGCGAGAAGGCCTGGGGCGGCGAGGGCGAGACCGCCGACTTCATCATGCAGAACTACCCGGTCTTCTTTGTCGATGACGCGAAGACGATGTGCGAGTTCACCTACGCGGGCGTGGTGCAGGGCGACTATCCCGGCTGGTTGAAGCATCACCCCCGGACCAACCACATCCTGAACGAGATGGCCAAGGTCGAGGGCAGTGTCCTGACCACGACCTACTGGGGCATCCTGCCCTTCGGCGCCGGTCAGGCGCAGGCGGTCAAATATCGTCTCGACCCGGAAACTCCGCCGGAGAACGTGTCCAACGACGCGGCCGATTATCTGGCCGCCGACATGGCCGCGCGTCTGTCGCACGACGAGTACCGCTTCCGGTTCATGGTCCAGCGCCGGACCAATCCGGAGACCATGCCGCTGGATGAAGCCACGGTTGAATGGCCCGAGGACGAAAGCCCCTTCATCCAGGTGGCGACGCTGGTCATCCCGCGGCAGGACGTCTGCGCGCGCGGTCAGGCCGAGTACGGGCAGTCACTGGCGTTCAATATCTTCCGGGTCCCACCCGAGCAGGCGCCGGTTCCGGAGTCGTCCATCGCGGCTGTCCGCCGCGCCGTCTATGCGGCCAGCGCCGACACCCGGCACGAGGCGAACGGCCAGCCGCTGAGGGACGCCGATCAGCCGCGCGCGCCGCTCAAGCCGCAGACCCCGCCGGACGATTGCATCGTCAAGGCGGTGATTCATCCGGCGATCGGCGTCGCCCGTGTCGGCAACAGCCCGGACGAGTGGTTTCTGGGGCCCGAGACCTCGCATCCCGCACCCCTCCCCGAAGGCGCCTATCGCGACAGGCACGGCCGGTTGAAGCGTCAGGCCGCCCGGTTCCGTGTCTACGGGGTCAACGCCGAGGGGCGGATCATCCGTGAACTGACCGGCGCCGACGACGCCGAGATCGAGTGGTCGGTCGAACTGGCGAACACCAAGTCCGCCTGGTACGGCTTCCAGCTGGCGATGGACATCCCCGAGGCCGCTTCGGCCCCGCCGACGACCCTCCGCAACGCGGCGATTTCGGACCGCTCCAGCCTGGCCATCACGCCCGGATCGCGGTCCGTCTCCGGGCGGAGCGCGGGGCCCGAGGCGTTTGACACTGGCGAGTTCATGGGCAAGCCGGTCTATCTCGGGGAAGTCTCCACCGATGAGGCCGGCCGCCTGATCGTCCTCGGCGGTCACGGCGTTTCGGCGTCCTGCGACGGGACCTGGGCGATCACCTTCGCCAACAATGAAGGCTGGCACGACGACGTGTCTGACGGCCCGGTCAACGCCCGGGTTCGTCTGGGCGGTACGGACCTGGAGGTCATTCCGGCCTGGGTGGTGGTGGCGCCGCCGAACTATGGTCCGCAACGTCAGTCCGTGCGGACCATGTGGGATCTCATGCGCGATGTGGCGATCAAGGCCGGAACGCTTCCGGCGCCGCGTCAGCCCTCCTTCACCCATGACATCCTTCCGATCTTCCAGCGTCTGGCGGGCCTGCAATGGGTCAACGCCGGTTTCGCGGCGGGCTTCGGCTGGGGCGGCGCGTTCGACTTCAGCACGCCCGAAGCGATCGCCCGTCTCAACGACCGGGGACCGGCCATGCAGGAAGTCCGGCGGGTACTCGCCAACGCCTTCCGCCGCTTCGACGTCGATTCATGGTCGCCCAAGCCTTGGCCCTGGCTGTATGGCGACGCCATGACGATCCCCCCGGCGCCGACCCCGCGCCAGCACTGCACGCTCAGCGACTGCCAGCTGGCCATGCTGGACCAGTGGGCGGCCGGCGACTTCCGGGACGACTATGATCCGGAACACATCCCGCCGTCCGGGATCGATCAGGTCCCGCTGGAGGCCCAGGGCGACGTCCTGACCAAGGCCGCGCTCGACTTCTGTCTGGCGGACGCCTTCCATCCCGGCTGCGAGATGACCTGGCCGGTGCGCAACAAGCTGATGTACATGCAGCCGTTCCGCTTCGCCCACGCCATGACGGACTGGATTCCGCCCCAGATGGGCGAGGTGCTGACCAGCGACGCCCTGGGCATGCCGAATGGCCCGCTGGCCGCCCAGACGCCCGGCGGCATCACCCGCTGGATGGCTGTGCCGTGGCAGACCGACACCGCCAGCTGCCGGTCCGGCTACGACCCGACCTATGATCCCTACGTGCCTGCCTTCTGGCCGGCGCGAGTGCCGGATGAGGTTCTCAGCCGCGAGAACTACGACATCGTCATGGATGAAACGCGCCCGATGTCGGAGCGCCGCGCGGCCTTCGCCAACCGCGCCGCCTGGGTCGATCCTCTGGGGACCAGCAGCTACACCGACCAGATCAACAACATGATCCTGCACTTCGACCATCTGGGCGTGGTCGAGGTCCGGGACGGTCCGAAGGATACCGACGCCTTCCCTGACACGATCGAGGTCGAGGACCGGCGCAGGACCATCAAGGACGTCATCCCGAAGAACGGTGGCCAGCGCAGCCTGAAGACCACGGCGCATGAGGGCGCGGTCCACGCCGGCGCGCCGGGCACGTCCCGGCCGATCGACATCTCCGGGATCGACAAGTTCCGCCGCTTCCCGCAGGGCTTGCCGGTCCAGTTCGAGTAGTCGGCTGGAACGGTTTGATGTGGTCGTCGTCGGAGCGGGGCCGGCCGGGGCGACGGCGGCCCTGAACCTCGCGCCGACCCGCCGCACCCTGCTGGTCGACCGCTGGGCCGCGCCCCGTCCCCGGGTGGGTGAGTCTCTCCCGGGAGCCGCCCATCGCCTGATGATCGACATGGGGCTGTGGGACGGCTTCGTCGCCGACGGCCATGCGCCCCGTCATGTCCATCGCGGGGCGTGGGGCGGACCTGAGCCGGTCGAGCGTCACAGTCTGGGCGATCCCGACGGCCATGGCTGGCATCTGGACCGGGTTCGCTTCGAACAGCGTTTGCGAGCGACGGCGATTGTGCGGGGGGCGGCGCAGGCCGCACCGGCCCGGCTGATCACGCTGGATCGTGACGGTTCGGGTTGGCGCATGGGTCTCGCCCATGCAGGGGGTGTGACCGAGGTATGGGCGCGGCTGGTGATCGACGCCTCGGGCCGCTCGTCCCGCCTGCTCTCGGGCCACGGCGCGCGCCGCCGCATGGAAGACCGGTTGGTCTGCGCCTGGGTTCGAACGGCGGGCGGGGCGCTTCCGGCGGGCGTCACCCAGATCGAGGCCGAGGCCGATGGCTGGTGGTACGCGGCGCCCCTGCCGGGCGGCGAGGCCCTGCTGGCGTTCCACACGGACGCCGACCTTCCGGCCGCGCGGGCCGTGCGAACCTCGGGGGGGCTGCTGGCGCGCGCCCGGAGCCTGCCGATGTTGGGACAGCTGTTCGGATCAACGCCGGACATCACCTCTGACGGTTACTGCACGGCGCGCGGCGCGCGTCTGGAACAGGCGGCGGGGGAGGGGTGGCTCGCCTGCGGTGACGCGGCCCTCGCCTTCGATCCCCTGTCGGCGCAGGGCCTGTTCAACGCCCTCTACACCGGCCTTGCGGCGGCGGAGACGGCGGACCGTATGCTGGAGGGCGATGCCGGAGCGGGCGCGGAGTATACGGCGGATGTGAACCGGGTCTGGGCGGCCTACAAGGCGCATCACGCGGCCTGGTACGGCATGGAGCAGCGCTGGACGGATCGACCGTTCTGGGACCGGCGCCGGGCGGCGACCGCCTGACCGGGGAGGTTTCAGCGGGTCGGCCCGACCTGCCTGTTCGCGTCCCCTTTGCGTCTGTATCGCCCAATAGCCCCGGACGAGGTTCCTGATGTCCAACACCAAACGACCCGCGCTGGCCGTTCTGGGTCTCATCCTCGTCGGAGGCGCCACGGCGGCAAGCCCCGCTCGCCAAGGCGCTCTCGAAATCGAGGCCTCAAGGGCTCCCGGCGTCGAAGGCCTCTTCGACGTTCGCGCCCGGAACCTGTCGGACGAAGAACAGTGCATCCCGATAGACGTTGTCCGGGTTCCTTCATCGACGGAAACGCGCCGGGATTTCCGGCTTGGCGGCCGTCAGTTCGGCTGGCGGACGGGCGGCTACATCGAACCCCCTCTCGAGGGACACCACCGGCTGCCTCCGGGACATTCGGTGACGTTTCAGGTCGATGCGCGAAAGGACTATCCGACTGAAGGTCCCGCGCGAGGGGAGGCTCTCACCGTCAGTCTCGGCATCCCGCACTGGCGTTGCGCCGTGACCAGAACCCACCCGGACGATGTCTCCTGGAGCAGGACGCTGGCGGTTCGGTACGAGCCGCCGGCTGCGGGAAGCCCGCCCGGGCGTCCGGAAGACTGATCCGGTCCCCGAGCCTCCGGCGCCGAAACGCCCCGAGGCTGGAGCGGGCAGCGGGAATCGAACCCGCACGAAAAGCTTGGGAAGCTTTCAACTTCTCTCGCTTTTCGGTTCCTTGCCGGCAAACGGATCTGAGGGGTTTTCGAGGACGTTGGTCCGGTCGAGCCAGGCGTTCTGGCCCAGGATCATGGACGGATCTGGCCGGCAACTAGAGACAGTTTCTGACTCAAAGCGGTGGTTCGGAATGTCTGCTTCTGTCCGATCGGGACGAAGCGGAGGCCGACGATCAGCGGAGCCGCTAACCACCCCGCACGACCGATAGCCGGCGTCCCCGGTTGGTCGGTTGCGCCAAGGTCCGCCATGACGGGTTCAGGTAGGGTCAGCCTTGGCCGGTCCAGACAACCCTTATCCCTTGATACAAAGGGGCTCGTGCTTGACACCCGCCTCGGGTTTGTCCCGGAACGCCAGCCGACTATCGACCTGGGGGACCGGTCTGCTCCGGCCCGTCCCGGTATGACCGGACCCCCGTCCTCAAGCATCGCCGTCAAGCCGTCGGACAGGGGCGAAGTGCCGACGCCGTATGCCGTGCGATCAATCCCCGTGATCGCGGATGAACGCGCCCCGCCTGAACGAGTGATGACCCGCGTTCATGGCCAGGAGCCGCCGGTGTCCCCCGTGATCGACCTTGCGCCCCTCGCGCTCCTGTCCTGCGACGCTCCGCTTGTGGTGGTCCCCGCGAGAGCGCCTTGCAGCAGACAGACATCTTAAAAAAATACCAATTGGTATAACGAAATTGCGAAAGAACTGATCCAACTGGCTTGACTTAGTGGTCTGCTCAAGGAAGCTTCGGCCAACAAAACAAAAGGCTCAAGGGAGGGCCGCATGCAGGTTTGGTTTGGCGGGCGTGAGCCGCGCGTAGTCGCGCGTGGTCGGTCGATCTTGCTGGCGGGTGCGTCGGTGATCTGTTGGGCGGTCGCCGCACCGGCTTTCGCCCAGGACGCTCAAGACGCCCCCGTCGTCACCGAGGATGCCACTCTCGACGAGGTCGTCGTCACCGGCACCCGGCGCACGATGCAGAGTTCCATAGAGACCAAGCGCCAGGAAGCCACCATCGTGGACGCACTGACGGCTGATGAAATCGGTGATTTGCCGGCCTTGTCGGTGGGGGAAGCGATCGAGACCATCACCGGCGCGGCGTCACACCGCGAGAAGGGCGGCGCCTCCGAAATCGCCATTCGTGGCATGGGGCCGTTCCTGGGAGCCTCCACCTTCAACGGTCGCGAGGCCTCCAACGGCAGCGGCGACCGTTCGGTCAACTTCAACCAGTTCCCCTCCGAGCTGATCAACCAGATCAAGGTCTACAAGACCCAACAGGCGAATCTTATCGAGGGTGGCGTGTCCGGACTGGTGGAACTCGGCACCCTGCGGCCGCTGGATTTCAACCGTCGTCGCATCCAGATCGAGGGAAAGGTCAACTACAACCCCTATGAGGATCGACTGCTGAACCAGCCTTCCCCGGGCTATCGGGGGACCCTCAGCTTCGTGGATCAGTTCGATCTGGGTGGTCTTGGCAAGCTCGGCCTGTCGCTGGGCTTCCAGCGCAACGACGTCACCAATCCGGAAGAAGTCTACAACGCCAGCTCGACCTGGGTGGCCTGTAACGCCACCACCACCCAGACCGGCAACTGCGCCGAGGTGTCACGCGCCCAGGCCGCGTCGGGCACGCCCTTCTATCTGGTTCCGAACAGCTACATCTTCCGCCAGATCGAAGAAGACGACACCCGCGACGCTTGGTTCGGCGCGGTCCAGTGGCGGCCCAATGATCGCCTGAACGTCAACCTCGACTATCAGTACTCGGATCGCTCCTACAACGAGCGGCGCAACGAACTGGGCATTTCGGAAGGCCGCTACGGCCTGACCAATCGGGTCGTTGACGAGAACCACGTGCTGCAGGCCGTGACCGGCAACAGCTCTATCGAGACCAACTCGACCTTCAAGAACCGTTCCGAGACCTACGAGGGCGCGGGTCTGAACATCGAGTATTTCGTGAATGAGTCCCTGACCCTGAAGGGCGATGTGTCCTGGTCGCACACCTTGCGCAACGAGACCGACCGCAATGTTCGTCTGCGCTCGGACCCGCTGGACATCTACGGCGTCCGCACCCCGATGAACAACCAACGGGTGCCCTACACCATGGATCTGCGCAACGGTCCGGTGCCGACCTTCACCATCGATCCGCGCTTCGACATCACCAACCACGACCTGTTCAGCGACGACGCCCGCATCCGTCGCGACCAGAGCCAACGCGATCACGAGATCTTCGCAGGCCGGTTCGACGCCACCTATGAGCCGGCGGACGGGCTCTTCACCGCCTTTGACGCCGGCGTTCGCTACTCGACGATGACATTCACGGACTTCGACAACCGTGTCGAGTTCACCCAGGATGATCGCGCGGTGGACCGCGCCGCCAACCTGTTGTGCCGTACGGCCTTCCCGCAGAATGACTTCCTGGACAGTTCTTCGTCGAACTCCATCAAACGGTGGGCGACCTTCGACGCCGTCTGTCTGTTCGAGGCCTATTCGGGTGTGCCGGACACCGGCCTGCCGATCGACATCCGCGCCGTTGAGAACCGCGACGTCTCGGAAGACGTCTGGGCCGGCTACGGCATGGCCAGCTTCGCCGGCATGGCCGGCGACCTGCCGTTCCGCGGCAACGTCGGCCTTCGTGTCGTGGACACGCAAGTCACCTCCAAGGGCCTGCGCGCAGATCTGAACGTTGTGGACAACGGCGACGGCACGATCAGCCTGGTCCCGACCGGCGAGTTCGATGAAGTGGTCATCGAGCACGGCACCACGCGCTGGCTACCCAGCCTGAACCTGACCTTCGAGTTGAAGGACGACCTGCTGCTGCGTGGCGGTCTGTTCCGCGCCATGTCGCGTCCGGCGCCGAGCGCCCTGGGCGCGGGGCGGATCATCACCGTCGACAGCGGCGCGGACTATTCGAACGTGGCCGATGCCTTGCGCAATATTACCGCCAACGGCAGCCCGCGCCTTGAGCCGCTGATGTCGTGGAATGCGGACCTGTCGCTGGAATATTACGCCAACCGCGACTCGATGTTTGCCTTGGCGGTGTACGCCAAGCAGTTCACCGGGGGCTTCCGGCCGGTCGCCTATGACGAGACCTTCGTCATCGACGGCCAGTCGGTCACCGTGCCGGTCGTCCAGACCGAGAACAGCGACGACGAAAGCACCCTGCTGGGCTTCGAGGTCACGGGAGCCTACCGCTTCTCCAGCCTGCCGGCGCCGTTCGACGGCCTGGGGATCAAGGTCAGCTACAGCTACGCCGACCTGGACTTCGAGAATGAGGATGTCCGCCTGGGCAATGTCATTGACGCCGCCACGGGGGCGGTCACCGAGGGCATGATCCCGCCCGCCGGCCTTTCGGGCCTGTCCAAGGACGTTCTGTCGGCCCAGCTCTACTACCAGATCGGCGATCTGGATCTCCAGGCGATCTACAAGTACCGCTCCGACTATTATCAGGACTTCGTCGGCGGCAATTCGCAGCTGCGCTACGTCCACGGGGCGGGAACCCTGGACCTGCGGGCCAGCTACCAGTTCGGCCGCGACACCCGCCTGCAGTTCGAGGCGATCAACATCACCGATGAGCCGCGCATCGAGGACATGCCGGTGTGGGGATCGACCCGCGGCTACTACGCCTACGGGAGCAAATACTACGTCTCCATGCGGCGCCGGTTCTGATCGGACGAGGGGTGTCGGACCGATTGGCCCGACGCCCCGGTTCGGCTACGCTGCGACAATGAGCCAGAAGCGCCTTTTCCACACCGTATCCGAACAGATCCTGCAGTTGATCGCCGATGAGGGCTACGGCCCCGGCGCGAAGCTGCCTGGCGAGCGCGAACTGGCGGAACAGTTCGGTGTCAGCCGCGTCACGGTGCGTGAAGCCGAGGTCGCGCTGCAGGCCCAGGGCAAGCTGGCCATCAAGACCGGATCCGGCGTCTTCGTCTGCGGGAACGCGGCCGCCCACGCCTTGCCGACTGTGAGCCCCTTCGAGGTGACGGAGGCGCGCTCCCTGTTCGAATCCGAAGCGGCCGCTTTGGCCGCCTCGGTGATCACGCCCGAGGCGCTCGAGCGCCTCGAATATCTTGTCAAGGCTATGGATGGGAGCAATCCAGACCTGGACCCCGACGCCGCTGATCGGGAGTTTCATCGGGTCATCGCGGCGTCCGCGAACAATGTCGCGGTTCTGCACACCATTGAAACCCTTTGGCGTATGCGGACCGAGCAGCCGCAGGTGCGGGCCGCTCACAAGGCGGTCTGCGAGATCGACGACTCGTCCCGTGTCGAGGAGCACATGGCCATCCTCCACGCCCTGCAGGCGCGCGATCCGTCCGGCGCCCGGCGCGCCATGCGCGCCCATTTCAACCGCCTTCTGTCAGCCATGCTCGACGCCAGCGCGGCCCAGGCGCAGCAGGAACTGGAACGCCAGACGGCGGCCAGCCGCGAACGGTTCCTGATAAGCACCCGGGCGGTCTAATCGCCAAAATCAGACCAATTGGTCTGTATGGAGGGGCTATTTTTCTGAACCAAGTGGTTGGCGCAGCCGGTTCTTGCTGTTAGCCTCCTCGTGTCGGCCGCAGAGCCGTCAGCGAGTCCGCGTCAAGCCGGACCGAATGGGAGGCGAGAATGTTTGCCAGATGGGCGGCCGCCGCGGTCGTATTGCTTTGGGCGGGAGCCGCCGCAGCCCAGACCACGACCGTGGTCAACGATCCGCAGGCGTATCAGCGGGCCGTCCGCGCCGCGAAACCGGGCGACACCATCGTCCTGGCGGACGGCGTGTGGACCGACTTCCAGATCCTGTTCGACGCCGAGGGGCAGCCGGGCCGCCCCATCACCCTGACGGCCCAGACCCCGGGGCGGGTCATTCTGTCGGGGCAATCCAATCTGCGCATGGCCGGTCGGCAGCTGGTGGTGTCGAACCTCGTCTTTCGCGACGGCCATTCGCCGACCGGCGAGGTCATCTCGTTCCGCCGTTCGCGGGACCGTCGCGCGGTGGAAAGCCGCGTCACCGGCGTGGTCATCGACGGCTTCAACAAGCCGGATCGCGGGACGTCGGACAACTGGGTGGCCCTGTACGGCTCGCACAATCGTTTCGACCACAACCACCTAACGGGCAAAACCAATCTGGGCGCCACCCTGGTCGTCGTCCGCGACGAGCAGCAGGGGCTCGATAACCGGCACCGCATCGACCACAACTATTTCGGCCCGCGCCCGAACCTGGGCTCGAATGGCGGGGAGACCATCCGCGTCGGTTCCAGCGCCGATTCCCTGTCGGCCTCGAACACCGTGGTCGAGAACAACTGGTTCGAGGGCTGCGACGGCGAGGTGGAGATCGTCTCCAACAAGTCGGGCGGCAACACCTACCGCGGCAATGTCTTCTTCCAGTCGCGCGGGGCCCTGGTGCTGCGTCACGGCGCCGGAAATCTTGTCGAGTCCAACGTCTTCATCGGCGGAAACAAGCCGCACACCGGCGGCATACGGATCATCAACGGCAACCAGACTGTCCGGAACAACTACATGGAAGGCTTGGCGGGCGACGGTTTCGGCTCGGCCTTCAGCATCATGTACGGCGTGCCGGACTCGCCGATCAACCGCTACCATCAGGTGGACAATGCGGTGATCGAGAACAACACCATCATCGGCGCGCGCAGCGTTTTCCTGGGCGCCGGCATGGATGAGGAGCGGTCGGCCGCGCCGATCAACAGCCGCTTCGCCAACAACCTGATCGTCGCAGCGGACGGTCGCCGCGATCCGGTGCGCATCCTGGGCGATATGTCCGGCATCGCCTTTGCGGGAAACATCCAGAGCCCGGCGGTGTCCGCCGGCCTGGCCCGCGGTTTCGAGGGCCGCGCGGTCACCCTGACCCGCGGGCCCGGCGGCCTTATGGTCCCTGAGGGGGTGGATGGGGTCGGCGCCTCGCGGAATCTGCGCATCGTGGCCCGGGCCGCCACCGGCGTGCCCTGGTATCCAAAGCACGGCCAGCAACCCCGTCTGGACACCGGCGGGGAGGTGGCGGTGCCGCCCGGCGAGGGCGCCTTGGCCGATGCGGCCGAAGCCGCCGCGCCTGGCGCCGTCCTGACCCTGGCTGCGGGGCGCTATTCGGTTGATCGCACCATCCTGGTCGACGCCCCGCTGACGGTGCGAGGTCCCGCCGAGGGCGAGGCCGAGATCGCTTTCTCCCGCCCGGCGCTGTTCCAGCTCCAACGGGGCGGCTCGCTGAAGCTATCGCGCCTGGCCGTCACCGGGCGCGATGCGCCCGACGAGGTCGGCAATGCGGTGATCAGGGTCGCGGCCGGTTCGAACGCCGCAAATTTCGAGATCATCGTCGAGGACAGCCGGATCTCGGACCTGACCGTCAACCGGGGGTTCGATGTCATCGCCCTGGGCAAGGGCAGTATGGCGGATCGGGTGCTGCTCAAGGGCGTCACGGTCGAGAACATCAGCGGCGCCGTCGTTTCAGCCGCCGCCGAAACCGACGACCGTGGGACCTACAACGCCGAGACCGTCCGGATAGAAGGCGGGACCTTCCGCCGGGTCGGCGGGCCGGTTGTCGATCTGTATCGCGGCGGCACGGACGAGAGCACCTTTGGGCCTCGTATGTCCGTGACAGGCGTCGTCTTCGACAAGGCGGGGTCCGCCACGACACCCGCCTTGTTGATGCGCGGGGTCCAGTTCGCTGAGGTCACGGGCAACCGGCTGACCGACAGCGGCGCCGTCCGCTTCAGCCATCGCGTCGGTGAGCCGGTTCTGGTGGTTCGCGACAACCAGCTGGTGCGCACGCCGCCGCTTGAATCCGATGTCGCCCCGATCGCGGTCCTGCCGGAGACCTTGTGATGATCCTCAGGCTTTCCCTGGCGGCCCTGCTGCTGGCCGGAGTGGCGACAGGCGCGATGCCTGCCGCGGCCACCCCGGTCCCGTCCGGCGTCGTCCAGGCCCGGACGGCGACGACGCCGGTGTTGACCAGTCCTGACGACTGGCGGCGCATGGCCGAGACTGGCGGCCAATATCCCATGTTCGCCTCGGAGCAGGCGCGGGTCGAACGGATGGTCCGCGCCGCCATGAGGCGGGAGATCGACGTGCCGATCCCGCGCGATCCGGGCGGCGGCTATACCCATGAACAGCACAAGCGGAACTATCAGGCGATCTACAACGCCGGCGCCTTGTACCGCCTGACCGGCGATCGCGCCTACGCCGACTTCGCGCGCGACCTGCTGCTGAAGTACGCTGATCTGTATCCGACACTGGGCGCCCACCCGGCCGGACGCGGCCAGGTTCCGGGCCGCATCTTCTGGCAGACGCTGAACGACTCCGTCTGGCTTGTCTATTCGATCCAGGGCTATGACGCGATCCGCGAGACGCTGAGCGCCGAGGACCGTCAGAAGATCGACGGCCAGGTCTTCCGCCGCATGGCGCGTTTCCTGTCGGACGAGACGCCGGACAATTTCGAGCGCATTCATAACCACGCCACCTGGGCCGTCGCCGCCGTCGGCATGACCGGCTACGTCCTGCGCGACGCCGAGATGTCCGGGAAGGCCTTGATGGGTCTCAAAAGGGACGGCTCGGCCGGCTTCATCGCCCAGATCGACCAACTGTTCTCGCCGGACGGCTACTACGAGGAGGGGCCGTACTATCAGCGCTATGCGTTGGCGCCCTTCATCATTTTCGCGCGGGCGATCGAACAGAACGACCCGGAACGCGGCATCTTCCGCCACCGTGACGGCGTGCTGTTGAAGGCCGTCGACGCCGTAATCCAGTCCAGCTACGGCGGCTACTTCATCCCTATCAACGACGCGATCCTGGACAAGGGACTGGACACCGAGGAACTGGTCACCGGTGTGGCCGTCGCCTATGCGCGATCACAAGACCCGGGCCTGCTGTCCATCGCCGAGCGGCAAGGTCGCACCCTGCTGTCGCCGGAAGGCCTGCGCGTGGCCCAGGGCGTGGCGGAGGGCCGGGCGCGTCCGTTCGACTTCCGCTCGATTCTGTTGCGCGACGGCGCCGACGGCGCGCACGGCGGCCTGGGCATTCTGCGCGAGAACGGCGAAGACGGTCAGGCCCTCGTGTTCAAGGCCACGGCCATGGGCATGGGCCACGGCCATTTCGACAAGCTGAACTGGCTCTTCTACGACAACGGCCAGCGGGTGGTGACCGACTACGGCGCCGCGCGGTTCCTGAACATCGAGGCCAAGGCGGGCGGCATCTATCTGCCGGAGAACAACAGCTGGGCCAAGACGACCGTCGCGCACAACACCCTGGTGGTGAACGAGCGCAACCAGTTCGGCGGCGACTGGCGCATCGGCGAGGATCGGGCGCCTGAAGTGCTCTTCTTCGAAGCGGGGGAGGGGACGCAGATCGTTTCCGCCCGCCAGACAGGGGCCTATGACGGCGTGGTCTTCACCCGCACCCAAGCCCTGGTCGAGCATCCGGATCTGGGCCTGCCGATCGTCATCGACCTGTTGCGGGTCACCAGCTCGACGGCGGCGCGGTTCGACCTGCCGCTGCACTACAACGGCCACATCATGAACGTCGGCTTCGAGGCTCAACGGGCAGTGGCCGAGCGACCGGTGCTGGGCCGCGCCGACGGCTATCAGCATCTGTGGGTCGACGCCTCCACGGCGGCGGCGGAGCAGACCCGAAGCCTGACCTGGTTGCTGGACGGCCGCTTCTACACGTGGCGCTTCGGGGCCAGCGCGCCGTCGCGCGCCATCCTCGCCGAAAGCGGCGCCAACGACCCCAGTTTCAACCTGCGTCGCGAGCCCCTGTTGATCCAGCGCGTCGACGGCCAGTCCGAGGTGTCCTTCTTCGGAGTGCTTGAGCCGCACGGTCGCTACGACGGCACGGCCGAGACGGTGACCGGCGCCGACAGTCGCGTTCAGGACGTCAAACGGGTGCGCGGCGACGGGGGCGAGGTGATCGTGCTGACCCTGGCCTCGGGCAAGACCCTGGCCTTGGGCGTGGCCGACGATGTGACGACGGGCGTGGCCCATTCGGTCTCGGCCGACGGGCAGACCTGGCGCTGGAGCGGCCCCTGGGCCCGACTGGATCGATAGAGAGACCGGCGCCCAGGCGACCGACCCGCGACGGGAGTGCGAGAGTGATGCAGAAACGATCCGCAGTGCGGTGGCTGATCATCGGCCTCATCGCCGTGGCCACGGTAATCAACTACATCGACCGCAACGCCCTGGCAGTGATGTGGCCGGAGATCGCCGACGACATCGGCGCGACCAAGGAGGATTACGCCCTTCTGGTCACCGTCTTCATGCTGTTCTACGCGGCGGGCCAGTTCGTCTTCGGCCGGTTGTTCGACAAGATCGGCACCCGGATGGGCTTCGCCCTGTCGATCGGGGTTTGGTCGATCTCGATCGCCCTGCACGCCGTCGCCAACTCGATCACCTCTTTCGGCGTCGTCCGCGCCGTGCTGGGCATCAGCGAGGCCGGCGCCTGGCCCGGCGCGGTCAAGGCGAACGCGGAGTGGTTCCCGCCCAGGGAACGCGCCTTCGCCCAAGGCATCTTCAACGCCGGCGCCTCTATCGGGGCCATCATCTCGGCGCCGCTGATCGCCCTGCTGTTCCTTTGGCTGGGCTGGAAGGGGACCTTCATCCTCGTCGGCGCCCTGGGCTTCATCTGGTTGCTGCCCTGGCTGGTTATCTACCGCGCGGGTCCCGACAAGCATCCTTGGGTCAGCGAGGCCGAGCGGGTCCTGATCCTGGGCGCCCCGGCCGATGCCGGCGGCCCGGTCGGTCCGATCTACACCCCGACGCTGAAGCAGATGATGTCCCATCGCCAGAGCTGGGGCCTGGTCCTCTCGCGCTTCTTTCTGGACCCCATCTGGTGGCTTTTCGTGTCGTGGCTGCCGATCTATCTGGCCGAGACCTTCAACTTCGACATCAAGCAGATCGGCATCTTCGCCTGGGTGCCCTTCGTCGGCGCCATGATCGGCAGCCTGTCCGGCGGCTGGCTGTCGGGCAAGCTGATCGCGTCGGGCTGGAGCGCCGACCGCGCCCGCAAATGGGTCATCACCCTGGGCTGCGTCATCATGGCGCCGGCGCTGCTGGGGGCCGTCCTGGCGACCGACCCGACCCTGGCGGTGCTGACCATCGCGGTGGTTCTGTTCGGTTTCCAGGTCGCCATCGGCAACATCCAGACCATTCCGGGCGACCTGTTCCACGGCAAGTCCGTGGGATCGCTGGCCGGCGTCGGCGGCATGGCGGCCGTGGCCGGGACCCTCATCACCACCTGGCTGGTGCCGACGATGACCAAGGTCTCCTATGCCCCGATTTTCATCCTGGTGGCCTCGCTCATCCCGCTGAGCCTGATCGCAATCTGGTGGATCACCGGACCGGTCCGGAAGCTGGACGCTCCGGGTAGCGAGACTTCCGGCGTCCGGGCTCCGGGCGACCAGGCCTGACAGCGCTTCCAATCCCTTTCTCCCTCAGGACCACGACAGACATGACGTTCAAGAACAAGGTGGCCATCGTCACCGGCGGCGGCCGCGACATCGGCCGGGCCGTTTCGCTTCAGCTGGCGGCTGAGGGGGCGAAGGTCTGCATCAACTTCGCCAATGACGAAGCCAGCGCGGAGGAGACCCTGCGCCTGATCCGGGAGGCCGGCGGCGAAGCGATCCTGCACCGCGCCGACGTCACGGACGCCGCGGCGGTGGACGGACTGGTCGCCGCGACCCAGGCGGCTTTCGGTCGGAAGATCGACGTTCTGGTCAACACGGCCGGCGGCATGGTGGCGCGCAAGCCGCTGGCCGAGATCGACGAAGGCTTCTTCCAAAGGGTCATGGACCTGAACCTGAAGTCGGTCTTCCTGACCACCAAGGCCGTAGTTCCGCACATGGAGGCGGGCGCCGCCATCGTGAACTTCGCCTCGCTGGCCGGCCGTGACGGCGGCGGTCCCGGCGCGGCGATCTACGCGACGTCGAAGGCCGCGGTGATGACCTTCACCCGCTCGATGGCCAAGGAACTCGGGCCAAGGGGCATTCGCGTGAACGCCCTGTGCTGCGGCATGATCTCGACCCGTTTCCACGACGACTTCACCAGGCCGGAAGTGCGTCAGGCCGTGGCGAACGGCACGCCGCTGCGTCGTGAAGGGCGTCCCGAGGAAGCCGCCGCGACGGCGGTGTTCCTGGCGTCCGACGCGGCCGGCTTCATGACCGGCGCCAACGTAGACGTGAACGGCGGAACCTTCTTCTCCTGATCCTGAACGCTGAAGGGTATTGACGATGCGTGGTGTGATGACGGCCATGGCGTGCGTCGCCGCCCTGGTCCTTGCGGCCGGCCCGGTCCGGGCCCAGACCGTTTCGGGCGGGCCGGTCTGGGTCGCGGCCTGGACCGCTTCTGCGGCCCCGGACCGCAAAGACGGGACGCCCGAGGCGCCGGTGCTGTTCAATGCACAGACGGTGCGTCAGGACATGCGGCTGGGGACGTCGGCGACCGCCCTGCGGTTCCGCGTCACCAACGAGTTGGGCGTCGCCCCCCTGCACCTCGATGGCCTGACCGCGCGCCTGACGCACGGGCAGGGCGATGCCGTTCCCGTCACCTTCGACGGCCGAAGCGAGGTTGTCATCCCGGTCGGGGCGGCCTGGATAAGCGATCCCGTCGCGCTGACGGTCCCGGCGTTCGGTGACGTATCGCTGAGCATCCACTTCCCCGAGGCGACCCAGCCGGCCGTGCGTCGCACCCCGGTGCGGATCGTCGAGGGGCGCGGCGAGGCGCCGGACAGCGCCCGCGTCGTCCGTCGTCAGAATGTTGTCTCGGCTGTCTACGCCCAGCGGGACAGCGCCCCGACCGTGGTGGTCGCCCTAGGGGATTCTATCACCGAGGGGGCGACGGCCACGCTGGACGCGCACCGGGAGTGGACCAGCCTTCTGGCGCGGCGCTTCGAGGCGACCTGCCCGGGTCAAATCGTCGTGCTGAACCAGGGCATCAGCGGCAACCGGCTGATGGACAACGGCCGCAGCCATTCCGCCCTCGCGCGGTTGGACCGTGACGTCTTGGCTCTGCCTCAGGTCGACTATGTGATCTTGCTCGAGGGTATCAACGATATCCGTCACAACGGCGATCCAACCCGTCCGGGACGAAACGCGGCGGACATGATCCTCGGCTACCGTCAGGTGGTCAGCCGGTTGCACGACCGCAATATCCGCGTCATGGGCGGCACCTTGACGCCGTTCGAGGGCTCCGAGCGCTATGAGCCCGTGTCAGAGGGCACGCGGCAGGCGTTGAACCGCTTCATCCGCGAGGACGGGGTGTTCGACGGGGTGATCGACTTCGACGCAGCGGTCCGCGATCCGGACAAACCGGAGGGCTTTCGCGAAGGGGCCAGCCGCGACGACCGCCTGCATCCGAATGACGAGGGCTACCGCCTGATGGCCGAGAGTATCGATCTGGCCCGATTCGGCTGTCGCCCGGCATGAGGGATCCGACAACCGGCTGGGCGGTCCCGGCCGCAAAAGGCCGGGCCTGGGACTGCGTCGCCCTGGGCGAGGTGATGCTCCGGCTCGATCCCGGCGAGGACCGCGTACGCAGCGCCCGCGCCTTCAAGGTCTGGGAGGGCGGCGGCGAGTACAACGTCGCCCGCGGCCTCAGCCGGACCTTCCGCCGCCCGACCGCTGTCCTCACCGCCCTGCCGCGCAACGAGCTGGGGGTGTTGACCGAGTCCCTCATCGCCTCCGCCGGAGTGGATGTCCGCCATGTCCTGTGGCGGGACTGGGACGGCATCGGGCGCAACACCCGACTGGGGCTGAACTTCACCGAGCGCGGCTTCGGCGTCCGGGCGCCCCTCGGCGTCTCCGACCGTGCCAACTCCGCCGCCTCGGCCCTGACGCCCGAGGATTTCGACTGGGACGCCCTGTTCGGCTCCGGCGGCGCGCGTTGGCTGCACACCGGCGGCATCTTCGCGGCCCTGTCGGAGAGCACGGCGCGCACCGCCGTCACGGCCGCGAAGGCGGCGCGTCGGTATGGCGTGCCGGTCTCCTACGATCTGAACCACCGCGCCAGCCTGTGGAACAGCCACCCCGACCCGTCCGCCGCGCGAGAGGTGAACCGCCGCATCATAGCCGAAGCCGACCTGCTGTTCGGCGACGAGCACGGACTGCGCGCCTGTCTGGGGCTGGCCGAGGATTGGGCCGGTCGCCGCGGCTGGTCGACGGATCCGGCTCCCCCGACCCGGGCCGCGACCCTGGCGTTCGAGATGTTTCCGAACCTCAAGGGCGTCGCCTATACGCTGCGGGATCCGCGCAGCGCCTCGGCGAACAGCTGGCAAGGCGTCTTCCATGATCGGACCGACCGGTACGCCTCCGCGCTGCGATCCGATCTGGAAATCCTTGATCGGGTTGGCGGCGGCGACGCCTTCGCTTCGGGCGTCATCCACGCCCTGTTGAACGGCGAGGGCGGCCAGCGGGCGATCGAACTCGGCGCGGCCCACGGCGCCTTGGCCATGACCACGCCCGGCGACAACGCCAATGTCTGTGAGGACGAGGTCGAGGCCCTGGCCCGTGGCGCCGGGGCCGCCGCCCGGCGTTGAGCGCGGTCGGAGAGGGGTGGCGCGAGGCTCGCAAAGCCATCCGGCGCCGCCGTCGGCCGAACCAGCGCGCGCGTCGGATCCGAAGGCTGAATGAGCTCCCGACCCACAGGCCGCGGGCGGGTGCGATGAGACGTGAGATCGGAGGCCGTCGAACATCAGAACGACGAGCGATTTTTACCGGCTCGCCGTTAGCCTCGAGCCCCCGGAAGGGCCGGCGAAACACCTACGATCACGCCCCTTGGCGATCAGCGATCATGTGATCCGGGCGCGTCTCTGCGCGTCTGAAATTCCCTGGCGATTGATGAACACAGGCCATCGTTGGCCGAGCTAAATGTCCGGAATCGGGCTGTTCGCCAATGACCGCTCTTGGCGGGGAGCGGACCTTGGTTAGTCGCCCGAAAGCAGACTCTAGGGCAGCATCCGCATCGCACCGTATTCCCAATTCCAGGGAACGCCTGTCTCGCCCAGAACAGCCCGGACGATCCGTGGGAAGCCAGGCTCGGCGCGAACGTCATCGGCAAGGATGACGACACAACGACGGCCGCGCTCAACGCAGATCCAGGTGTTGCCGACGAAATCGTCGTGACCGCCCTTGTAGACGCCGGGTCCCTGCGGCCCGTCGAAGCGAATCACGCCAAGGCCCGAGGACAGGCCGGGCCGCTGCTCGTCGGCGGGCAGTTCGGGCTGGAGCGTGGGGAATTGCGACCGGGTGGTGATCGGCGCCTGGGCCCTGACACGTTCGGCCCGCGCCTCTGGCGACAGGCCGTCGCCGCGCGCGATTCCCGCCGCCAGCCGGGCCATGTCGGCGATAGTGGTGTCCATCGAACCCGCCGCGCGTACCCTTGAGCGTTCGTCGTGCGGAATGACCTCGCCCTCAAGCGTCCAGCCGTCGGCCAGGTTTTGGGCGAATTCCGGCCGCCAAATCATCGACGTGCGGGCCATGCCGAAACGGTCGAAGACGCGGCGCTGCATCTCGGCGCCCACATCCAGGCCGAGTCCCTGCTCCAGCACGAACTGCAGCAGGATGATCCCCTCCCCGGAATAGCCATACCGGGCGCCGGGATCGAAATGGAACTTCAACTTTCCGTCCGGCTCCAGGAAAGCGAAGTTGGCGAAGCCCGAGCGATGGCTCAGCAGGATGCGCGGCGTCAGCATCCGCCAGCGCTCGTCGCCGGCCAGATCGCTGTAGCGGGCGTAACGATCCTCGATCGCGTCGCTGCCGTAATCGGTCAGCGGTCGTGGCAGATAGTCCGCGATGGATCGGTCCAGGTCGATCACGCCCTCGTCGACCAGTTGCATGACCATATAGCCGAATGCCGCCTTGGTCAGGCTGGCGGCGTACATGACGGTGTCGGGCGTCAGAGGGTCCCCGGCGGCATTGCGGTCGCCGTGAGCCTGAACGTCTACGACCCGACCGTCCTCGACGACGGCGACGGCGATGCCGCGCGCGCCGGTTTCGCGCATGACGCTTTGGACGGTCTCGCGCAGGTGATTACCCTGCGCCGACGCCGGCGCCCCGTGGAACAGAACAGCCGCGAGGATGGCCGCGAATACTCCAGTACGCATCATTTTCCCCTTGATAGAAGGCTCGCAACGATAGCTTCGCCGTTGACCGCGGCCAGTGGAATATTGGTCACGTCACACCGGCGTCCGCCCTCAACAGGGCCTCGGCGAACTCGTCCATCGTTCGCTGCGAGATGGCGTTGTTGTTCAGGATGACCACCGCGCCGCGCCCGTCCAGTCGATGGCCCAGCACCGAGCGGTAGCCGTTGGTGTTGCCCGTCTCCCAAGCGGCCGGGACCTCCACCCCGCCAATGGCCACGGTCCGCATTCGCCCGCCCAGCGCATAGCTGTCCGAGGCGACTTCGACGGTCGTCAGCGCGGTCCGCGAAGTCGGAGCCAAGAAGTCGCTGTCGTAGATCCGGTGAGCAAACCGCAGCAGGTCGGCGGCTGTGCTGTAATAGCCCCCGGCCGCCGCCAGGAAGGGCGGGCGTGGATTGGTCCACTCCACCGGCGGCGACACGGTCCGGTATGACATCACCTCCGAAGGCGCGGCGGGCGTCGTAAGCCTCATCCGCAGCGGATCGAGCACCAGCGCCCGCATCGCCTCCGGATAGAGCTGTCCGGTCACGGCTTCGATGATCGCCAGCACGAGGATCCAGTTCGACAGCACATAGTCGAACTGCGCCCCCGGCTCGAACACCAGTTCGCCGGTGGCGAAGCGGCGGACCGCCTCCGCCGTATCGATCCAGGGCGGCTGCAGCAGGGCCGGTTCGGCCGCCACCACAGCGCGGAAAGGATTGGGCGCCCCGCTGCTGTTCGATAGCAACCGACGCAGGGTCAGTCGTGCCCCGACATCGGCCCTGTAGTCGGGCAGCCAAGTCGTGATCGGGGCGTCAAGCGACAGGGCGCCCTGCTCCACCAGCCGCATCACCGCCACCGCCGTCAGCCGTTTGGAGATGGAGGCGATGCCCAGGGGCGTGTCCGTGCGTATGGGAATCCGCTTTGCGATATTCGCCATTCCGACGGCGCGCGCTGTCCTGATCCGTCCCCCTAGCCCCACGGCCGCGACGCCCTGGAAGCCGTGGTCCCGGACCATGCCGTCCAATACGGCGCCGACGGCCTCCGCACGCCCATCTGCTCGGGCCCCGCCCGGCAGCAGCCCCGCCGCAGTCACGGCGCCGGCGCCCCACAGAAGCATCCGGCGGTTCAGCGCGGGAAGCGATGCATCGATCATGGACTATTCCTCACTTGCCTAAGCCGGTCCGCAGCGGCACGAACCGGCCATGTGGTCGCCCCTTCGCTCCCGACAGCCATCGATCTCGGGCGGACCGGCAATCGCGCCAACCGGGTTTCGGTGAACGACCATGGGCGTCGGTGAACGCAGCCGCCCGATCGTCCTGGCCCTGGCCGTCGCGGGCCTGATCGCTCTGTGCGGTCCTCAGATCGCCGCCATGCTGTCGCCCGCGCCCGCCCGGACGCCGACCCAGGCGTGGAGCCTGTGCCCGGCGCCGAACCTCTGCCGCCCCGTCGACGTTTCAAGCCTGGCGCTGGACGCCCCGATCACCACCCTGACCACGAGCTTCGTCGCCGGCCCGGACGACAGAACCGCCCACCTGGCCCTGCATATCGCCGCCACCGCCAGCGCCGAGGTCCGCTGGAACGGCGCCCTGATCGGGACCAATGGACAGGTCGGCCCCGACCGGGAGCACGAGACGCCCGGACGCTTCAGCTCCCTCATCACCATTCCGCAGGATCGGGTTCGCCCCGGCCCCAACCGCGTCGAGGTCCGGCTGTCGGCCCACCATCTCTGGGCGCCCGTGCGGCGACCAATCCATGACCTGTCGATCGGTCCCTACAGCGATCCGCTGCACGGCACGCTCCGCCACTATTTGCCCACCCTGCTGCTTAGCGGCTTGCTGGCCCTGGCCTTCCTCGGCGCCGCGGGCCTCTGGCTCGCCCGCCGTCCGCCCGGCTCGGCGACCCTCGCCCTGCTGACCGGAGCCGTCCTCGCCCAGACCGCGGTCGAAGCCTCCAAGCTGGCGCTAACCTACAGCTATCCTTGGCAGTTGGTCCGACTCACCGCCGTCGCCGGTCTCGCCGCAATTGCGGCACTGGCCCTCGGATGTTTGGCCCAGGTCTTCGTTCCAGATCGTCGGCTCCGCTGGGGCCTGACCGCGGCCCTCGTCCTCGCCCTGCTGATCGCTCTGTTCGGCCCGCCCTGGTGGGACGCCAAGGTCCTGTGGGCCTTCCGCGCCGGGGCCTTCGCCACCCTGACCGCCGCCACCGTCGGGGCCCTGTCCGGCGTCAGAAACGCGCGGACGGCGCAGGCCGCCAGCGTCGTCGCCCTGACCCTGTCCTGGGCCCCCGACTTCCTCGACACCGGCTACTACCTGCTGTTCCTGACACTGTTCGGTGCGCTGGCGGCGCAGGCGATCCGCCTCGCCCGCCCCGCGCCCGTTCCCTCCACGCTCGCGACGGACGAAACCCTGTCGATCCCGGACGGTTCGTCCCGCCGTCTCATCCGCGCGAGCGACCTGCTCCACGTCCGCGCCTCCGATGACTACAGCCTGATCACCCTGACCGACGGGAAGGAGCTGCTGTCCACGGCCAATCTCTCAGCCCTCGTGCGACTGGCGCCGGGGCATCTGCTGCGCATCCACCGAAGCCACGCCGTCAACCCGGCCTGGATTGCGGCCGTCCACCGATCGGGAAGGTCGGGACCGGTTGTCGAACTGAAGGGCGGCATTCGCCTGCCCATAGGTCGCGTCTATCGGGCGGCGCTTGACGAGCGGATAGCCTAGCTCCGGTCGACCTTGCCCATCGGATTGCACCCGCGCCCTCTCATCAGCACTGGTCGTCTAAAGTTTGCTTCCAGGCTCGGGCCACGGTGAGTCTTGGTAGCGCCAGAATCGGAAATTCGGTCCGGTTCGGAAACCAGGCTACAGGCTAGCGCGTGATCCTTCCACGGCACGTCGCCGACACAATCGACACTCGCCGCCACACTGCTGTTGTGCAAAATCGTCAGATTCCCGATAGTCGCCGACGACCTGACCGCGCCTATTGCAGGCGGGTCGCAAACCCGCGTTGCATTTCAACAGCTTAGCCCAGCTGGAGAGCGGACCTCGAAAGTCGTCGCTCGGATCAACTCGCCAGCTCGTCTTCGACGGCGGCGTCCTGAGAGTGCGGGCTCCTAGGGCCCTCTTGCCAATATTCTTCAAAGCGTGCGCCGGCGGGCTCGAGCGGCAATCCCAGACCGTTCGCGATGAATGCGACCTGGTGATAGAAGCCGCAGAGCTGGAAGATTTCGAAAACCTGCGCGGGCTCGAAGTACGTTTTGAGCCGGTCGAACTGGTCATCGCTGAGCGTGCTGCGGTCGTGAAGAGCATCGACGGTCTCCAGCAACGCTTGCTCCGCATCGGACCACCGCGAAGGATCAATTGGCCGCTCCAGCGTGCCCGCAATGTCCCCGCGCGACAGGCCGGCAGCTGAAGCGAACATCCAGACGTGGACGCCCCATTCGTACTCGCACCGTGTGAGGGCGCAGGTCCGGTTAATCACCAGCTCACGCTCGCGTAGAGACAGCGGCGAGTCCTCGTCCAACAGCGAGCCCGCGCTGAACTTGGCCCAAGCGCGCGCACTTTGACCAAGAGTGAGAAACAGACTCAAAGGAGGCACACCCGTTTTACCTATGCGGGCAAGGAATGTCTGAAGCGTAGCCGGAAGCGCTCCGTGCTCGGCCGGCAAAATCCTTGTGGCCATGACTTGCTCCCGCTATCAAAACAATAGCGAACTGTTGCTACGGAAATAATAGCGTGTCAATACCTGCGCCCTCGGACAGCGGAAGTGATCGGCCGCAGCGACCGATCATGGCGCTGCTTGATTTGCTCGGTCGTCGTTGGACCATGCGACTGCTCTGGGAGCTAAGGACTGGTCCACTGTCGTCACGAAAGCTTCGTCATGCGGTGGATGGCCTTTCGCCCAGTGTCCTGCAGGATCGGATGGACGAATTGCGTGGCTCCGCCTTGGTGGAACTGCGCGTTGGAGGCTACGCCTTGACTGAGCTCGGCAAGGATCTGCTTGAGCGCATTCTGCCTCTCCATGCCTTTGCCGAAACTTGGTCAGCAGCACAAAAGGCGGAGAAGCCCTTGCGTGACGATCCCGCGCCGTGAGGCAGGCGGCAGCGACATGTGTACAATTCGCGGTCAGCCGTGGCGGTCAGCGGGGCATGTGTGGATCCAGCGCCCAGACTTGTCGGAACTGCGCCGCTTAGCCACGAAGGCGCCCCGCCCTATTCTTTGGAGCAAGCCGGGAAGCGCCAGAAGTGGACATCACGAGCGGTGCTGATACGCGATGCTCGGACTAAGCTGGATGAAGCCCGAGTGCACCGCGGAACGCCCGGCCAGCCCGATTAACCTCGCCTTCCGGGATCGTTCACGCCGTACCTGCAAGGACAATTCGCTCGCCGGCAAGTTCGTAGGCGACGCCCGTGCGATCGAACAGGTTCCGGATGAAACCCGCCGGATCGGCCGCGCCATCGTCGAGGAAGGTGTGGATGTCGGCTTGTAGGGTCGTGTCGGTCGAGAGCGACGACAGGTGGCTCAGCCACCCGGAATAGTGCTGGTCCGTTGCCCGTTTGCTCCACTCTCGACGGAGCTCCGCCTTCCCGGGAGCATCGGGCGTGAGGACGTAGGTCGCTCCGGCAAAGGCGATGGCGAACGCTCCTGTTCCGGCCAGCCACATCGGCATCGGCTTGGGTTTGCGTTTTGACCGTTTCGACCATCTGCGTGGATACCGTGTCATTCAGCCCGGATAGAGCACTGAGGTCTCCAGACCGTCGATCAGCAGGATGAACGGCGACTCCGCGCCAGAAGCGGACATTGGCTTGGCTCCAGAAAGCAGACTTTCCGTTGACCTCGGCCTGAGGTCCGTCTGCCCCAGTGCGGTCAACAGCCGAGGCCGCTTGCGGACCCCTCCGTTCTGCGAATGCCGGGCGTTATCCTGACCTGACCAGCCGTTCATGACGGCGCCGCTCGAAGACGGGCGTGTTCGGTCTTGTCAGATCGCTCAGACGAGGCAGCAACTGTCGCAGGGCGACCTGGTCATGTTCGGCCGCGGCGATTTCGGCCAGGGCCAGATCCAGCATCACACCCCAGGCCGCGTCGCCGACCAGACCGCCGACCCGCTCGCGATCGACCTGTGTAAGCAACTGTTTGGCCTCACTGTATCGCCGGTTGAGGACGAGGCACTCGCCGAGATAGAAGCGGATCACATGGGTCAGGGGATAGTCGTCGCCGAACCCCTCGCGGGAGGCGCGATAGGCCTGGTCGAGATGACGCAGGCCCCGACGTCGTTCGTCGGTCCGGCACAGGACGGCGCCCAGGTCGTTCAGCCCGACGAGCGTCTGGTGCGCCCTCCGCCCTTGGCTGATCTCAGCGCCCTTCCAAACCGCCTCGGCCGCCTCGGCCGCTTCGGCGTATCGGCCGAGAGCGGCCAGAACCTCGTAACGGGTCGACTGGAGACCGAGGGTGTAGCGACTGTTGCGGCCGAACCGTTCGGTCATCACCGGCAGTAGGGCATCGCCCTCGACCAGTGCGGTTTCCAGATCGCCGGTCATCAGCCGGGCCTGGGCCAAGTGCTGACGGGCGATCAGCGTATTGGCGTGATCGAATCCCAGGCTCCTGGCCCAGTCGGCCGCCACCCGCCGGGCAAGAGGCAGTGCTTCTGCCGGACGTCCCAGGCGCATCAGCACCACCGCCTGCTGCTGGCGGACCAACAGGATGTCGCGATCGGAGAGGCCCGCGGGTCGGGTTTCGGCGATGGCGAGGGCGCGGGCGAAGGCCGCGCTGGAGGCGTCGAGATCCTCGAAGAAGCCGATCACCGCTTCCGCCTGGGCGAGATGGAAGCCCAGCATCCCCCTGTCCGCGGCCGAACCCAGGCGACGGCGCTCGGCTTCGGTCAGGGCCTTGGCCTTGGCCAACCCGCCGGGCTGGGCGGACAGAGCCTCTGCCCGGGCGTGCAGCAGCCGGGCGCGCGCCGCAGCGGGGGAATCCTTCAGCCCCGCCCGCTCATAAGCGGCGGCGGCCAAACCGAACGAACGCCGCGCTTCGTCGTACTGTCCGCGCTGGACGAAGGCGGTGGCCAACGACAGGTGCAGGCCGGCGGCCACCTCGGGCTGTCGGGCGAAGCGGGCGTCGACGGTCGAACGGGCGCGCAGGGCGGCCGCCGCCAGCGTCTCGTCCGCGGCCGCCCCGGAGAGAGGATTGGTCTGCCCCAGCAGATCGTCGACCAGGAAGGCGTAGCTGGCCTCGGCCGCCGCCGTCTGGGCCCGGGCCTCGTTTCTCTGGTTGACCGCGACCAGGGCCGCCGTCGAGGTCGCGACAAGGCCGACGGCGCCGAGCCCGATCGCCAGTCGGATCCAGGGGCGCCGGGCGGCGCGCGCTTCCTCGCGGCGACCTTCCGCCTCGCGCCGCTCCGCTTCGGCCTCGGCTGCGGCACGCGCCTTGCGCCGTTCTTCCAGCGTCTCGAGCCGCTCGGCCAGCAGCGCGGCCGATTCCAGACGATGGGCCGGATCGCCGGCGGCCGCCAGGGCGATGTCCTCGCGCACGAGGGGATCGGCGACGTCCCTTTCCCAACCGGCGGCGAGCGGCCGGTCCAGATCGCCCACGGTCATCTGATAGAGGATCAGTCCCAGGGCATAGATGTCTGCGGCCATCCCGGGCGCGGCGCCCGACGCCACCTCGGGCGCGCGATAGGCAGCCGTGTCCGAGCGGGTCGAGGCTTCGTCCTCGCCCGCGGGAAGCCCGCCCGAGATACCGTGCAGGTCCAGAGTGTCCTGGTCGATCAACCAGCCGCTGCCGAAGTCGGCCAGGCGGACAACCGGAGGCGCATCCGGGCGCGTCTCGATCAGCACATTGGCCGGCTTCAGGTCCTTGTGCAGCACGCCGGCCCCGTGCGCGCCGGCCACCGCTCGCGCCAGCTCGGCGACGAGGGCGATGCGGCGTTCCAGCGGCAACCCCTCCAGTCCGCTGTCCAGAGCGCCGGCCCAGGCGCGCATGTCCTGCCCCGCGTCCGCCGCCTCGATGAAGTAGGGCGCCGCGTCGAAATTCCACTCGAGAAGGTCCACGCACGGGCGCCGTTCGCCTAGAACGTTGCGCATCAGCCGAAACAGGGCGACCTCGCGGCGCAGGCTTCGCAGGCGGTCCGGCGCGTCGGCGAACTTGAAGACGCGGGTTTCATCGACCTTCCCGTGACGCGCCCGCCAGACGTCGCCGGCCCCGCTGTTCCCCAACGCCTCCTCGAGCACCCATTGTGGACGTCCCGGGACCAGGTCGCCCGGCGCGAAGGCGAACCGGGGCGCCAGGGGGGTGGACAGCTGCTCGATCTCGACCGGGACGGAGAGGCGATAGCCGATGCGGGGTACGGTCTGGACAATGTCGGCCCCGCCCTCGCCAAGCACGCCGCGCAGCTTGGAGACGGCCGTCGTCAGCGAGGCTTCCACCACATGCACGCTCGGCCAAACGGCATCGAACAGCTCCGCCTTGGTCACCACCTCGCCGGCGCTGAGCAGGAGTTCGTGCAGGACCTGAAGCGGCTTGCCTTCCAGCTCCACGGGCCGACCGGCGACCGACAGGTTCCACGCCGCCTCGTCGAACACGGCGTCCGCGAACCGCCACCTGCGCCGTCTGCGGCGCGGTCCAGAACCGCCGTTTGTCATCTTGCTCCGCCCGAAAACGCCACTGCACGGCGCCAAACTAGGCGGCGGAAGCGCCGCATGGCAACGCTCGACGAGCGCAGGGATGCGACTTCAGAACTTCTTTGGATCAACTTCAGGACCCCCGCCCGCCGCCTTGCCATCCTCGATCACATCAGCGCGGCTGGCGCGCCGGAATGAAGAGGCCGACGAGCGATGGAACACCCGCTTTTCCCGAACAGGATCGAACGCGCCGCTGCGGTGGGCGAGTTCAAGCGCGTCGGATCGACCGACCCCGATGTCTTGGCCGCAGCCAAGGCGTCGCTTCTCAAATCCTCGAAGTCGGCCGTCAGAAACGGCTGGGGCCTGGCTGCCTGCGGCGTGCTGGTCTGCCTGACGATCATCGGAATCCCGGCGGGATTGGCCCTCATGGCGATGGGCTGGTGGGTCGCGGCGCGCGCGAAGAAGAACGTCCGTCTGGTGGAGGAGGTCTTCGCCGAATTCACCGCGTCGCCCGCGACGGCGTGACGCCTGCAGGGAGGGAGGAGAAACATGAAGGGCAAGATTTTGGGCGTGGCCACGGAGCAACTTGCGGGCGCCATCACTGGCGACGACGGCAAACGGTACCGCTACGACGCAGCCGAATGGCGCGGAGAGCGCGCCGCGTCGGTCGGGGCCAGTGTAGACTTCGACGTCGAGGGCGGGGTCGCTCGTGACGTCTATCCGGCGGTGGGGGGCTTCGCGGGCGTCGGGGCGAGCGCGACATCCGTGGAGGCCCTGGCGCGGTCGCCGGGCGGTGAACGCGTCATCAGCCTGTTCAGGAACACGCTGGCGCTGCCGGTGGCCCTGGTGGTGCTGGTCGCCTTCTTCCTGCCGGCGCTGTCGTCGCCGGTGAAGACCGTGTCACAGTTCGGACTGGACAAGGTGGTGGCCTCGACCGGCCTCAATCTGGACGAGGCGGAAGTCGGCCGACGACGCCTGGCGGATCTGGAGCGTGACATCGCGCGCTTCAGAACCGAGGCCGCCCATCGCGGCGCCGAAGCGCCCGACGGCGTGTACGGCTACGGCAACGTCGGGAACCGGCTGGAGTCACTGGAGGAGCAGCGAAGCGAAATCCGTAAGGGACTGGGCGCCGTCGATTTCCTGAAGACTGTGAACACCGCCCTGATCCTGCGCTTCACCGCCCTGATCGCGGCGGCGTGGCTGATCTGGCAGACTTGGACGGGGGCCGCATTGCGTCCCTGGGAACTGGCGGCCGGAGCCGCGGCCATCCTCGCGGGCGGCCTGACCTTCCTGCTGAAGTCGGCAATCCTGGGCCTCCTCTCGGCCATGAACCCGATGGGGGAGGCGGCGGCCGCGCAGATGGACAGCCTGGTCTCCATCGGCATCGGACCCTGGCTGCTGCTGGCCGCGGGAGTGATCCTGATCGCTTCCGGTCTCGGCCTGGTCCGCAATCCCCTGGGACGCGCGTGATGAAGAACCTCCTGACCCATCTCACCCTGGTCCTCGCCGTTTCCGTCACGGCCTGTGGATCGGAATCCAGCGCCGCCTCCGGCGAGGCGCGGGGTAACCCGGCCACGGATGCCGCGGCGGCGCCGAACGCCCTGCCGCCCGCCGCCCTTGCCGCATGGGAATCGTTCGCGCGTGGCCAGTGCCGCGACCAGGGAGAGCGCTTCGCCGCCGTCCGCCTCGCGCCGCTGGCCGGGCGCGGACACGCCGTCGATCTCGTGGAGCAACACTTCGCAGGGGGCAAGGGCGGCTTCGTCTCCGCCGATTTCAATGCGGACGGCCGTCCCGATTTCGTGGTCACCACGCCGGGACATGGTTGCGTCGGTGACGGTCCCGCCTACGGCGATCAGGGTCCGCCGGTCGATTTTATCGTCTCCGTGGCCGGCGGCTACCAGGCGTTTGACGGCTTCATGGACTGGATTTCCCCCACCATGATCGCGCGTCGAGGAGACCGGGACGTGCTCGACCTGCCGATCGGCGTCAACGGCCGCTGTGGGCCAGTGACCACGGTTGCATGGGGCTGGACGGGCGACGGCGTCGACGCCGTGGAGCGGCGCAACGACAGCGGCCAACTCGTCGACCGGGAGGGATGCGCCGTCAGTGCGCAAAGCCACGTTAACGAAGGCGGCGGCGGAAGCTTCCCGCCGATCGAGCCAGGTTATTGGGCGGAGGACGCCAGTTGTTTGGACGCAATCAGGGATGCGCTCGAGATCCCGCTCGACCAGTCAGGCCTGGCCTATTTCGACGCGCAACGAGGTTGGTCGGGTCGTTTTGAGGTGGTGCGATACACGGCCTTGGGCGGCAACCGCTACCGGATGCATGGACGTCATCACACCGAGGTCGGGACGGAACCGGCCCAGATGGACATTCTCGTCGACAGCCGCACCAGCTTCACCGAACAAGGCGAGTTCGCGCGTCGCTACACACATTGTCCGACATCGCAAATCCCCGCCTCCATCCGCCGGGAATTCGAACAATGACCGCCACCGGAAAAGCCAGAACAGCTTCGCCGGGTGACGGACGGAAGCAAAGCCGCGCCAGCCGTCATCTCGCCCTGGTTCTCGCTGTGGCGTCCCTGTCGGCCTGCGGCTCGGAATCCGCCGCGGACTCCAACGGCGTGACCGCCGGGCAACCGGGCCCTGCTCGCACGCAGAGCGCGCCCCTGTCTCGCGGGGACAGCGTCGCAATCCTGCGCGCGGCGGGATTCGCCAATCCGCATGGCGACAACCGGTGGGCCTACGCCAGGGGCGGCTGCGACAGCATATGGGCGGACGTCGAGGAGGTACGGGACATCAATGGCGACGGCCGGCCTGAGGCCGTGGTCAAGGCGGACGATGACCAGTGCCTCGGCATGAACCAGCGGCTGGTCATCCTGCTGACCCGGACGGCGAACGGCTGGACTGTCGTCACGGAATTTCAGGAGCGGTTCGCGGTCCACGCCTTCCACCCCCGCGCGGGCATCGCCTGGCCGGACATAGAGATCTTTGACGGCATGACGGGCGAGCAGAAACCCGACGGGGCCATGGAGGCGAGCGGCTGCGAGCGTTTCCTGCGCTGGAACGGGCGTGAGTATATCGACGGCGGCACATCGCAGAACGGGCATGTCTGCGAGCTCACCGCGGAAGGACGCGCCGCCGCGAGCGCAGGCTTGCCAACCCGGGCCGCCGTCTTTCCACCGATCGAGAAGGGCTACTATGCGATAGGCGTGTCCTGCGCCCAAGCCCTCGCGGACGGCGGCGATCTTCTGGTCTACCTCGACGACCGGCGCTTCATCTCCTTCGACGGCGGACAACAGGTCGAAGGATTCGAGGCCTTGGGCGGCGAGCGCTACAGGATACGTGGGGTGGACCTGACCATCGCCCTGGACGGACGCGGCGGCTTCACCAGCGTTGAGTACGGCGATCGCTACGTCCACTGTCCGACCGCCCGCGTCCCGCGCGCGATCCGCGAGGAATGGGGCGACCTTTCACGCCGCTGAGCGGCGCATGAGCGCTCGATAAATGCTCTCGGGCTGGACGAAACCTTGGCGGCAGGGCCATCGTCCCGCAGCGACTGGACGTCGAACCATGCCTGTGAAAGCCGCACCGCCCGCTCCCGAGCTCGATCCCGCACGGCGCGATGGAGACACGGTCGGCGCGCTCGCCGCCGCCGCGCTTCAGATCGCCGCCTATCTCTTGGGTCATGTGGCGGGCCTGATGGCGCCGAACGCCCGGCTCGGCCCGCGCCTGACCGAACTCATGCCCCGTTGCGAGCGCTGGAGAAGCCCGTCGAAGGAGAGACACCCTTTCCGCCGTTGATCGACGGGGTCACCGCCGATCCGGTCGTTGCAGCCGCTGCCGAAGACGCCGTTCGGCGCCATGCAGGAACAGGACAACTGGGCCTGTGCGACAGATTGTGAATGGCCGCCGATTGACGACGGTTTTTGCGATCAGCTCGGCGCCGACCCTTCAACCGTGATCACCAGCCGACGCAGCACGGCTTCCGCCTGGCGTCTCTGCTCAGCGTCGAGCCCGGCGAGCAAAAAGGGAGCAAAAAGCAAAAAAGTGATCCGAACGGATCCACTTCTCCCGTAAGTCATTGATTTTTGGAGCGGGCAGCGGGAATCGAACCCGCACGAAAAGCTTGGGAAGCTTTCAGGCTACCACTACATCATGCCCGCGGAGCCGCCCCTGACTTAGGGCCAACGGCTGCGGACCTCAAGACGGGACTGTCCGAAAGGGCGGTCCCGTTTTTGTTGCGGCCACGAAAAAGGGGACGCCGTCGCCGGCGTCCCCCCATCTCGCTCGAAGCGGAGGCTTACGCCGCCGCCTTCTCCTTGCCGGCGAAGTTACCGTAGAAGGTCTCGCCCTTGTCGGCCATGTCGCGCAGGAACTGCGGGACCTTGAAGCGGTCGCCGTAACGTTCGGCGAACGCGTCCGCCTTGGCCACGAAGGCCTTCAGGCCGGTCTGGTCGATGAAGGTGATCGGGCCGCCGGTCCAGGGCGCGAAGCCCCAGGCCAGGATGGCGCCGACGTCGGCTTCGCGCGGGTCGCTGATCACGCCTTCGTCCCAGCACTTGGCCACCTCGACGGCCTGACGGTACAGCAGGCGTTCCTTCTGGTCGGCGACCAGTTCGGGCGTCGAGTCGTTGATCGTCACCGGAGCCAGCTCCGACAGACCCGACCAAAGCTTCTTGGGCTTGGTGTCGTAGTCGTAGAAGCCCTTGCCGTTCTTGCGACCGTAGCGGCCCAGATCCTCGACCATCTTGCGGACGATTTCGGCGCCCTGCAGCGGCACATAGGCATCACCGAGGTCCAGAGCCGTCTGCTTGGCGACCTTGACCGACAGGTCCAGCGCGACGTCGTCGTGCATTTCCAGCGGGCCGCGCGGCATGCCGGTCATGCGACCGATGTTGTCGATCAGGGCCGGGGCGTAGCCTTCCTCCAGCATCGCCAGACCTTCGGCGACGTAGGTGGCGAAGCAGCGCGAGGTGTAGAAGCCGCGGCCGTCGTTGACGACGATCGGGGTCTTCTTGATCTTCAGGATGTAGTCCAGCGACTTGGCGATGGCCGCCTCGCCGGTCTTCTCACCCAGGATCACCTCGACCAGCATCATCTTGTCGACGGGCGAGAAGAAGTGGATGCCGATGAAGTCCTCGGGACGGACCGAAGCCTCGGCCAGACCGGTGATCGGCAGGGTCGAGGTGTTGGAGCCGAAGATCGCCCCCGGCTCCAGTTGCGCCTCGGCGCGCTTGGTGACCTCGGCCTTGATCTCGCGGTTCTCGAACACGGCCTCGATGACCAGATCGGAGCCCTTGATCAGGTCATAGTCGGTGGTCGCGGTGACCGAACCCAGCAGGGCGTCGAACTTCTCCTGCGTGATCGCGCCGCGCGACAGGCGCTTCTTCAGCAGTTCCTCGACGTGGGCCTTGCCCTTGTCGGCGGCTTCCTGCGTCTGGTCGATCAGAATGGTCTCGATGCCGGCCAGCGCCTGCACATAGGCGATGCCCGCGCCCATCATGCCGGCGCCCAGGACGGTGACCTTCTTCGGGTCCGACTTGGGCACTCCCGCCGGACGCACGGCGCCCTTGTCGAGCTCCTGCTTGGACAGGAACAGCGAGCGGATCATGGCCTGGGCCTGCGGCGTCATCAGGGTCTTGATGAAGTAGCGGGTCTCGATGCGCAGGGCGGCGTCCATCGGAACCTGAACGCCCTCATAGACGGCCTTCATCAGGTTCAGCACGGCCGGATAGTTGCCGTAGGACTGCTTGCGCAGCATGGCGTTGCCGACGATGAAGGTCTGCACGCCCGCCGGGTGGTAGGGGCCGCCGCCGGGCAGTTTGAACGACTTGTCGTCCCACGGCTGGGCCGCCTTGCCGCCGCCCTTGATCCACGCCTTGGCGGCGTCGACTTCCGTGCCCTTGGCCACAACCTCGTGCACCACGCCGGCGCCCTTGGCGTCGTTCGGGCGCCACGGCTTGCCTTCGCTCATCGCCATCAGGGCGTTCTGCACGCCGATCAGGCGGGTCAGGCGCTGGGTGCCGCCGCCGCCGGGGAAGAGGCCGACCTTGATCTCGGGCAGACCCAGCTGGATCTTCGAGTCATCGGCCACCACGCGGTAGTGGCAGGCCAGCGTCAGCTCGAGGCCGCCGCCGAGGGCCAGGCCGTTGATGGCCGCGGCCACCGGCTTGCCGCAGGTTTCCAGCGCGCGCAGGGCGCCGTTCATCTTCCAGCCCGCGTCGAAGGCGTCCTGCAGGCTGGTCCCGCCGATCATGCCGCCGGCGATGTCGCCCAGGTCGGCGCCGGCGCAGAAGCCGCTCGCCTTGCCCGAGGTCAGGACCGCGCCCTTGATGGCGTCATCGGTCTTGATGCGTTCGACCCACTCGGGGATTTCGTTCATCACCGAGCCGGTCAGGGTGTTCATCGAGCGTCCCGGGACGTCGAAGGTGATCAGGGCGATGCCGTCGGCATCCACGTCGATCTTGAAGTTTTCCACGGTTCTATTCCCTCGGATCAGACGCGTTCGATGACGGTGGCGGTGCCCATGCCGCCGCCGATGCACAGGGTGATCAGTGCGGTCTCCTTGTTCGAGCGCTCCAGCTCGTCCAGGGCGATGCCGGTGATCATGGCTCCGGTGGCGCCGAGCGGGTGGCCCATCGAGATGCCGCCGCCGTTCACATTGATCTTGTCGTGCGGGATGTTCAGCGCCTGCATGTAACGCAGGACCACGGCGGCGAAGGCTTCGTTCAGCTCCCACACGTCGATGTCGGCGGTGGTCATGCCCAGCTTGCCGAGCAGCTTCTGGGTCACGAACTCCGGACCCGTCAGCATGATGGACGGCTCCGAGCCGATCGAGGCGGCGCCCTTGATGCGGGCGCGGGGCTTCAGGCCCAGCGCCTTGCCGGCTTCCAGCGAGCCGATCAGCACGCCGGCCGAACCGTCCACGATGCCCGACGAGTTGCCGGGGGTGTGCACGTGGTTCACGCGCTCGACCTCGGGGTAGCGCTGGTTGATCACGGCGTCGAAGGCGAACTCGCCCATCTGGGCGAAGGACGGGTTCAGCGACCCCATGGTCTGCATGTCGGCGTTCGGACGGATGGTCTCGTCACGGTCCAGACGGATCAGGCCCAGCTGGTCCTTCACCGGGATCACCGACTTGGCGAAGCGGCCCTCGGCCCAGCTCTTGGCGGCGCGCTTGTGGCTTTCGACCGAATAGGCGTCCACGTCGTCGCGGCTGAAGCCGTATTTCGACGCGATCATGTCGGCCGAGACGCCCTGCGGCACGAAGTAGGTCGGGAAGGCCGAGGTCGGGTCGATCGGCCAGGCGCCGCCGTCCGAACCCATGGGCACGCGGCTCATGGCCTCGATTCCGCCGCCGACGGCGAAGTCGGCCTCACCGGCCTTCACCTTGGCTGCGGCCATGTTCACAGCTTCCAGACCCGAGGCGCAGAAGCGGTTGATCTGCACGCCCGCGGTCGTCTGGGCCCAACCGGCGCTCAGCACGGCGGTGCGGGCGATGTCCGAGCCTTGCTCGCCCACCGGCGAGACGCAGCCCAGGATCACGTCGTCCACCCTGGAGGTGTCCAGGTCGTTGCGGTCCCGCAGGGCTTCCAGCACCTGGGTCGCCAGCGACAGGGCGGTGATCTCGTGCAGCGAGCCGTCCTTCTTGCCCTTGCCGCGCGGGGTGCGCACGGCGTCGTAGATGTAGGCGTCGGCCATGGAGGATCTCTCTCTTTGGTCCCCTAACACTCGCGACGCGGTCGCTCGCTACTTGAGGGGAGGAGGGTGCGGAATTGAAACTCGGGCGTCAGAAAGCGTACGTTTACGTCAACGTCAAGTATGGACGTGGTCACGTCTCCGAAAGGGGTGGATGACCCTGTCGGGAAAAAATCGCGAAAGCCTGTCTTCCCGACACTCCCGATACATTTCGGGAAATGTGCACTCGGAAAAAAATGGAGTGCACAAAGGTGCACTTTTTCCCGTCAGGCGGGGGATGCGGCGCGTGGTTCTATCGGTGGCGATGTCAAAGACCTGAACCGGGACAGACTAGCAGGCCGATGCGTCAGATTTGGACGTGTGGTCGGCCAGACAGGCTTCGGCGCCCCGAGTTGGCAGAGTTGGAAGGTGTCGGGAGTATCGGCTCACTCCGCCGCGTGGCAGACCGCCTCGACGTTGAATCCGTCCGGATCGAAGACGAAGGCGGCGTAGTAGGTGTCGCCATAGTGGGGGCGCAGGCCCGGAGGGCCGTGATCCCGGCCTCCGGCGGCGACAGCGGCGGCATGGAAGGCGTCGACCTGATCGCGGGTCGTCGCGCGGAAGGCGATATGGTTCGCCTCGCCGGGCCGGTCCTTGTCGGCGATGACGAAGTCGATCTCGCCGTCCACGCCGAACATGGCGACGGTGGTTCCGCCCTCGTCGATCGCTTGCACGACCGCATAGCCGAGCGGGGCCAGCGCCTGTTCATAGAAGGCTCGCGACCGGGCGATGTCGGTGACGTCCAGTCCGATGTGGTCGAGCATGATGGAGAACTCCCTGTGTTCGATCTCCAACGCGCGAAAGGGCCGTTATGTCGGCTCCCCAACCCCCGGAAGGCCGAATTCGAGCGAACGACTCTCAGCTAGCTGTGCTGTGGGAACACCTGTCGGTCCCGACGTTTGGGCCGGGGAAGCCATTGCTCAGGAGGAATACCCTATGGCCCAGACCTACGAAGAGATGGACGCCGTCGCCATGCTGAAGGCCGATCACCGCAAGGTGGAGGAGATCTTCGAGGCGTTTGAAAAGGCGACCGGCCGCGACCGCAAGCAGAAGCTGGCCGAACAGGCCTGTCTCGAATTGAAGGTCCACACCGCCATTGAGGAGGAAATCTTCTATCCGGCCTGTCGCGGACGGATCGAGGATGATCTGCTGGACGAAAGCTATGTCGAGCACGACGCCGCCAAACAACTGATCAACGAGATCGAGGCGGGCAGTCCGGACGAGGACTTCTACGACGCCAAGGTCAAGGTGCTGTCCGAGATGATCGAGCACCACGTCAAGGAAGAGGAGCAGCGGGTCGAGGGCATGTTCAGCCAGGCCCGCGCCGCCGGTCTGGATATGGATGACCTCGCCGACCGGATGCGCGCCCGCAAGATGACGGCGATGGAGGAGTTCCAGGGCGGCAAGTCCGCGCAGACGCGCACCATGGAAGGGGATGACGTGCAAAGCGCCCTGACCGACGAGCCGATGGACGGACAGGGCGTACCGCTGGATCGCTAGCGGGAACGCAAGGCGAGGCTTTACGCTTTGATCCCGCCCCCTTCTTGCGGAGTTTCGATGTATCGCCTCGCCTGTCTCGTCATTGTGGGAAGTCTCGCCGCGACGCCGGGCCATGCGGACCCGGATGGGATCAACGTCCGTCAGGTCGACCCTGATCCTCGTCTGGTGCGTCCGGTCGCGCCACCGCGCGACAGCCTGCCGTCCGATGCCGTCGAGGTGCGGCTGCTGCGCGCCCACAACGCCGAGCGCGCCACGGTCGGCGCGCCGCCGCTGATCTGGGACGACGGGCTGGAGCGCGAGGCGCGGGTCTGGGCCCGGCATCTCATCAATTCCCGAACCTTTGAGCACGATCCGACGCCCCATGGTCACGGTGAAAACCTGTGGGGCGGATGGGGCAGTCGTCGCTGGACCCCCGAACAGATGGTCGGGGAGTGGATCGCCGAGAAGGCGCAGTATCGGCACGCCACCTTCCCGGCGGTCAGCCGTACCGGCGACTGGAGCGCCGTGGGCCACTACACCCAGATCGTCTGGAGCCGCACAACCCACGTCGGCTGCGCCCTCGAGCGCCGCCGGGATCGGGCGGTGCTGGCCTGCCGCTACTCACCGCCGGGCAATATCGACGGGTTGCGAGCCTATTGAGACCGGTTCAGGCCGCTTGGTGAAGAGTGCTGGTGAGTAATGAGTGGAGACCGCGCGCGATGCCGGCGCCAGCGCCCTGCTCACTACTCACCAGCACTTTTCACCCAGGCGTCAGCTCACGTAACCCGCCTGCATCAGTTCGGCGATGTGGGCGATGGCGATGGGGCGGGCGTCCTCGACCACCAGCAGGGTGGCGATCTTGTTCTGGGTCATCAGGTCGATGGCGTCGCTCATACGGGCGGCGGGGTCGATGACCTTGGGTCTGGGGCTCATCACATCGGCGGCCGTAAGGCTCGACAGGTCGCCGCGCGCGAACGCCCGACGCACGTCGCCGTCGGTGACGATCCCGGCCAGGGTTCCGTCCGTATTGACGACCGCGGCGGCGCCCTTGCGGCCCTCGGTAATGGCCGAGACGACCTCGGCGAACGTCGCGCCCAGCGGCACGGTGGCCGGCGCCGGCGGACGGTCGCCCATCCAGTCGCGCACGCTCTGCAGGCTCATGCCCAGCTTGCCGCCGGGATGGTGAAGGCCGAAGTCTTCCGCCGTAAAGCCGCGACGCTCGGTCAGGACCATGGCCAGCGCGTCGCCCATGGCCAGCGTCATCAGGGTCGAGGTGGTCGGCGCCAGACCGTCAGGATGGGCCTCCGGCGCGTTCGGCAGGGTCAGGCAGACCGCCGACGACCGGCCCAGGAAGCTGCCCGGGCGCTGGGTGATGCCGATGACCGGAATGCCCTCGCGCTGGCAGTAGATCAGCGGATCGCGCAGCTCGCGGCTTTCGCCCGAGTTGGAGATGGCCAGAAGGGTCACGTCCTTGCGCAGCATGCCCAGATCGCCGTGGCTCATCTCGGCCGGGTGAACGAAGAAGGCGTTGGTGCCGGTGGACGCCAGGGTCGCGGCGATCTTGCCGCCGATATGGCCCGACTTGCCCATGCCGGTCACGACCAGATAGCCGGGCCGCGACAGGATGATCTCGACCGCCTTGGCCAGACTGTCGTCGATGGCGGCTTCCAGCTGTTGCAGGGCCGCGATGTTCATGCCGATCACCTCGCGAGCGCGGGCGACCATTTTCGCCACGTCGGGGGCTTCGGTGTCGGCGGGCAGGGGGGCGTGTTCGGTCATGGCGGGGAATTGACCCATCCGCGCGCTTTTCACAATCGCCTGAGGCACGGGCGCCGGCGTCACTGGGCTTTGCTGCAACTGCGAAATAAAGCCGACCGGGAGGGAAACCCTTCGGCCCTGAAGCGTTACCGACCACATGGGGCCGTCTGATCTGACTGTCGACGCTGTGGATGCAGCGGTCGAAACCTTCACGCGTTTGCCGACGCCGCCGTCGCGGCCGGAGCGCATCTCCCTCTTTCTCGATCTGGACGGGGTCCTGGCGGAATTCGCCTCCACCCCTGATGGGGTCGTGCCTGTGAGCCGGCGCACCGAAGCGCTGCGGGCGATACAGACGCGCCTGAACGGTCGTGTCGCGATCGTCAGTGGCCGGACGGTCGCCGAGATCGACCGGATCACCGACAATGTCATCGCCTCGGCCTCGGGCGTGCACGGGCTGGAGCGCCGACGCGCCGACGGAACCTTCCTGCGCGCCGAAGCCTCAAAGAGCCTCCGCGCGGTGATCGCCGCCTTCGAGGCTTTCGCCCGCGCTCATCCCGGCGTGGTGGTCGAGGACAAGGGTGTTTCCGCCGGCCTGCATTTCCGGGGCGCGCCTGATGCGGCCCAGGACGCGGAGAGCCTGGCCCGCCGTCTGGCCGATGAACATGGGCTGATGCTTCAGCCCGGTCACATGGTCCTCGAGCTGAAAACCCCGGGCGCCAGCAAGGGTACGGCCCTGACGGCCTTCATGCAGGAAGCGCCGTTCGCGGGTGGCGTGCCGGTCATGCTGGGCGATGACCAGACCGACGAGGACGGCTTCCGGGCCGCGACGGACCTGGGCGGTTTCGGCGTGCTGGTCGGTCCGCCACGCGCGACCGCCGCCCGCTACAGCCTGACCGGCGTGACCGCCGTGCTCGACTGGCTGGAACAGTTGGAGAGCGACGTATGACCCGCCCCGATCTTGACCTCGCCCCCATCGGCAACTGCTCGATCAGCGCCCTGATCGACCGGCGTGGCCGCTATGTCTGGGCCTGCGCCCCGCGCGTGGACGGCGACCCCGTCTTCTCGGCCCTGATGGACGGCGACGACCCCGATCACGGCTACTGGGATATCGAGCTGGAGGGGCTGAAGCACATCAGCCAGGCCTATGTCCGCAACACACCCGTCTTGCGCACCGTGCTGACCGCCGCGGACGGCGCGGCGGTGGAGATCATCGACTTCTGCCCCCGCCACCCGAAGCACAGCCGCACCTATCGCCCGCTGGCCTACGGCCGGATCGTGCGTCCGCTGGAGGGGTCGCCCCGCATCCGCGTGCGCCTGCGTCCCTCCGCCGACTGGGGCGCGCGCCGGGCCGAGCGGACCAGCGGCTCTAACCACATCCGCTATCTGTGCACGGACGTTACGCTGCGCCTGACCACGGACTGCCCCGTCTCGCACATTCTCAACGAGCGAACCTTCCGGCTGGAGAAGGCCCATGCCTTCTTCCTGGGGCCGGACGAGGGCTACGATCAGGACGTCGGTCCCGGTGTCTCGGCGGCTCTGGATCGCACCGTGGCCTACTGGCAGGACTGGGTGCGCAAGCTTTATCTCCCGCTGGACTATCAGGAGGCCGTGATCCGCGCGGCGATCACGCTGAAGCTCTGCGCCTATGAGGAGACCGGAGCCATCGTCGCGGCCCTGACCACCTCGGTGCCCGAGTTCCCCGAGAGCGGGCGTAACTGGGACTATCGCTACTGCTGGATTCGTGACGCCTATTATGTCGTGCGGGCGCTGAACCGTCTGGGCGCGGTCGACATCCTCGAGAACTACCTCGGCTATCTGCGCAATCTGGTCGACTCGTCGGCGGGCGGCCACGTCCAGCCGGTCTATGGCGTCGGTCTGGAAGAGGACATTGACGAGCGGATCACCGAAACGGTCGCCGGCTACCGCGGCATGAAGCCGGTCCGCGTCGGCAATCAGGCGCGCGAGCATCTTCAGCACGACGTGTACGGCCAGATCGTCCTGCCGCTGGTGCAGGCCTTCTATGATCAGCGCCTGCTGCGCCCCGGCACGATCGACGACTTCCACGCGCTGGAGAAGGTCGGCGAGCGCGCTTACGCCATGCACGATCAGGTCGACGCCGGCCTGTGGGAGTTCCGCACCATCGCCCGGGTGCACACCTATTCGTCCGTCATGTGCTGGGCCGCCTGCGACCGTCTGGCCAAGGCGGCGGAGCATCTGCATCTGTATGACCGTGGCGAGGTCTGGCGCGCGCGGGCCGACGAAATCCGCACCCGGATCGAGAAGGAAGCCTATCTGCCGGACGAGGGCCGCTTCGCCGCCAGCTTCGGTAATCGCGAACTGGACGCCAGCCTGCTGCAGCTGACCGATCTGGGCTTCCTGGACGCCATTGACCCGCGCCAGGTCGCCACCTTCGACGCCATCGAACGGGACCTGAAGAAGGGACCCTACCTGTTCCGCTATGTGGAGCCTGACGATTTCGGCGAGCCGGAGACGGCGTTCAACTTCTGCACCTTCTGGTTCATCGAGGCCCTGCATCAGAACGGCCGCGATGAGGAAGCGCGCGAAATCTTCGAACAGATGCTGAGCCGGCGCACGCACGCCGGGCTGCTCAGCGAGGACATCTCGCTGGGCGACGACGAGCTGTGGGGCAACTACCCGCAGACCTACTCGCTGGTCGGCATCATCAACTGCGCCGTGCTGCTCAGCCGGTCGTGGACGGATGTGCGTTAGAGGGGATCACGACAATGCGTTGCCACCAAACCGCGAGCCACGCGGTTAAGCGGCCATGAGCCGCCTTATCGTCGTTTCCAACCGGGTCTCGGCCCCGAAGGACCCCGCCTCGGGCTCGGCGGGCGGTCTGGCCATGGCCCTGTCCGCCGCCCTGCGCAAATACGACGGCCTGTGGTTCGGCTGGTCGGGCGAGACGGTCGAAAAATTCACCGGCGAGCTGAAGATCGAGGACCGCGCGGGCGTCACCGTCGGGCTGGTGGATCTCGAGGCCCAGGACGTCGACGAGTACTATAACGGCTACGCCAACAAGACCCTCTGGCCCCTGTTCCACCATCGCACCGATCTGGCTGCCTATGAGCGGTCCTACGGCGAGGGGTATGAGCGGACGAACGCCCGCTTCGCCGATGTGCTGGCGCCCCTGATCCAGCCGGACGACGTCATCTGGATTCACGACTACCACATGATCCCGATGGCCCGGGACCTGCGGCGGCGCGGGATCACCAACCGCATCGGCTTCTTCCTGCACACGCCTTGGCCCGCCCGGCAGCTTCTGGTCACCCTGCCTCACCATCGGCGACTGGTGGAGTCGATGTTCGACTACGACCTGATCGGCTTCCACACCCGCGAGTGGATGGAGCTGTTCCAGCGCTACGTCGAGGTAGAGGAAAAGGGCTCGGTCACGCCGGACGGCCGGGTCGAAGGCTTCGGCCGCAGCGTCCAGACCGGCGTCTTCCCTATCGGTATCGACGTGGACGAGTTCATGTCCGCGCGAAACTCCGTGCTCGGACGACGCACCTATGACCGCATGTCGGCCTCGGCCGCCTTCCGCTCGATGATGGTCGGCGTGGACCGGCTGGACTACTCCAAGGGGCTGGAGGAACGGCTGTCGGGTTACGACCAGTTCCTGAAGGACAACCCCGACAAGCGCGGCGAGGTCTTCCTGCTGCAGGTGACCCCGATCAGCCGGGACGACGTGGACACCTATCAGGACATGCGCGCCCGGCTGGACGCGCTGGCGGGCCGGATCAACGGCGAGTTCGCCGACATGGACTGGCAGCCGATCCGCTATCTGAACCGCACCTATCGCCGGGATCAGCTGGCGGGCATCTATCGCGCCGCGCGGGTGGGGCTGGTCACCCCCTTGCGCGACGGGATGAACCTTGTGGCCAAGGAATATGTGGCGGCCCAGAACCCGGACGATCCGGGCGTGCTGGTCCTGTCCCGCTTCGCCGGCGCCGCCGAGCAGATGCGGGAAGCCCTTCTGGTCAATCCGTTCAGCCGCGAGGAGCTGTCCGACGCCATCAAGAAGGCGCTGGATATGCCGCTGGTCGAACGTCGCCGTCGCTGGGAGGCCCTGATGACGGTGGTGCGGGACACCGACGTCAGCATCTGGCGCGACGACTTCGTGACCGCGCTCAAGGCGGTGAACCGGCCCGCGAACGGCGACGACAATGCCGCCGCCCACGCGGCCTGACCGGACCTCCCGTCAGGCCGCGATCGCCGGTCGCGCATCCCGCTGCATCGCCCTCAGACTGGCCGGACGGTTCTGGAGTCGCTCCAGATAGGCGTCCAGAACGGGGCTCTCCGGCAGGTGCGCGCGCGCCCAGCCGAGGGTGCTGCCGATCATCACGTCCGCGGCGGTGAACCGGTCTCCCATCAGATAGGGCCCGACCCACAGCGCCTCCAGCACGCGGGTGATCGCGGCGTCATACCGCGCACGGGCGTGCGGGTTGGTCTCGACCTCGCCGGACATCTTCGCCCACAGCGAGGGCTCCAGCTCTCCGGCATTCCAGCAGATCCAGCTCAGCAGCGGCCCGCGTTCCGGCGACTCCAGCGGGAAGCCCAGCCCCGCTTGCGGGTGCAGCCCGGTCAGATACAGGGCGACGGCGGCGGATTCCGTGATCAGGGCGTCGCCATGCTTCAGGGCCGGAACCTTGCTGTCCGGGTGCGGATTGGCGGCGTCTCGGCCGCCCGAACCATCGGCCCGCTGAATATCGACGTACCGGATATCGACCTCGGCCCCCAGTTCCTCGATCAGCCAGACAATGCGGGACGAACGCGACTGTGGGGCGTGGAACAGCGTCAGCATCATTCTCTCCTGTCGGGCGATCGCTCGGCTCGCGGAGCCTCGCTGCTTGAGCCCGGATTGGGTCCGACAGCCCCTCGCCGCCGGTGAAGATTGATCTACTGCCACCCTGCTGCCAGCATGCTGTCAGCAGTCGAGGTTCAGAAGGACTGGAACGCGCTCAGGCAGCGAGCGACCGCGTCGCGAGCGTTAGCGCACAAAGGAATGACCTCAAGCAGCGAGCGCCCGCGGCGTGAGCGTTAGGGCCCAAAGATGCGAAGAGCCGACCGACTGTTCCAGATCATCCAGGTGCTGCGTCGGTCGTCCAGGCCGGTGACGGCGGACGCCATCGCGGCCGAACTGGAGACGTCGAAGCGGTCGATCTACCGCGACATCGCCACCCTGATGAGCCAGCGGGTGCCGATCCGGGGCGAGGCGGGGCTGGGCTATGTGCTGGAGGGTGGCTTCGACATGCCGCCCCTGATGCTGACCTCGGACGAGATCGAGGCGGCGGTGCTGGGCGCGCAGTGGGTGGCGTCGCGGGGCGACCCGGCCCTGTCCCGCGCCGCCCGCGACCTGATCGCCAAGATCGCGGCCACCGTGCCCGAGCGCCTGCGTCCCGTCCTGATGGAGCCCGCCGTGTCCGGGCCGCCGGTCTGGGACGACGCGCGCAAGGCCGACGCGCTGGACATGGCCCAGGTGCGCGGCTGGATCCACGCGGGTCGCAAGCTGCGGCTCCACTATGCGGACGAGCAGGGGCGCGAGACCGTGCGGATCATCTGGCCCTGCCTGATCGGATATCGCGACACCACGCGGCTGCTGGTGGGCTGGTGCGAGACCCGCGACGACTTCCGCACCTTTCGCACCGACCGGGTTGTCTCCGCCGAGTTTCTCGAGGACCGCTACCCCGGCCGGCCCGCCGTCCTGCGCGCCCGCTGGCAGGCGAAGATGGACGCGGAAAAGGCGGCCTGGATCGCGGCGGGGAAGGCTGCGCCGGGGGCATAGTTCCTCCCCCGACGGGGGAGGGGGACCGTCCGGAGCCGTAGGCGAAGGAGGGTGGAGGGGCGCCGGATCGGCCCTCGGTCAGAAAACGGAAGGGGCCGCCGGCGTGTGCCGAGCGACCCCTCCGTCACGGCGCTTGCGCGCCGCGCCACCTCCCCCGAGGGGGAGGAACTGTTCTCAGTAGATCTCGAACAGACCGGCGGCTCCCATGCCGCCGCCGATGCACATGGTCACCACACCGTATTTGGCGCCGCGACGCTTGCCTTCGATCAGGACGTGGCCGGTCATCCGGGCGCCCGACATGCCGTAGGGGTGGCCGATGGAGATGGCGCCGCCGTTCACGTTCAGGCGGTCCATCGGGATGCCCAGGGTGTCGGCGCAGTACAGCACCTGCACGGCGAAGGCCTCGTTCAGCTCCCAGATGCCGATGTCGTCGATGGTCAGGCCGTGACGCTTCAGCAGCTTGGGCACGGCATAGACCGGGCCGATGCCCATCTCGTCCGGCTCGCAACCGGCCACGGCCATACCGCGATAGGCGCCCAGCGGTTGCAGGCCACGCTTCACGGCCTCACCGGCTTCCATGATGACCGAGGCCGAGGCGCCGTCCGACAGCTGGCTGGCGTTGCCTGCGGTGATGAACTCGCCCTGCTGGATTTCCTCGCCCGAGCCGAACACCGGCTTCAGGGCCTTCAGGCCTTCCAGCGTCGTATCGGCGCGGTTGCCCTCGTCCTTCGACAGGGTGACTTCCTTCTTCGAGGTCTCGCCGGTCGCCTTGTCCGTCACCAGCATGGTGGTGGTCATCGGCACGATCTCGGCGTCGAACTTGCCGGCGGCCTGGGCGGCGGCGGTGCGCTGCTGCGACTGCAGGGCGTATTCGTCCTGACGGTCACGGCTGATGTTGTAACGACGGGCCACGACCTCGGCGGTCTCCAGCATCGACATATACATGTGAGGCGCGATCTTCAGCAGTTCCTCGTCCTTGCCCCGGTACAGGTTCATGTACTGGTTCTGGACCAGGGAGATGCTCTCCAGACCGCCGCCGACGGCCATCTTCTGCTGATCGAAGATCACCTGTTTGGCCGCCGTGGCGATACCCATCAGGCCCGAGGCGCACTGGCGGTCCAGCGACATGCCCGGAACCGTGGACGGCAGGCCCGCGGCCAGCGCCACCTGACGGGCGACGTTGGTGCCGGTCGAGCCCTGTTGCAGGGCGGCGCCCATGACCACGTCCTCGACCTCGGCCAGTTCGATCCCGGCGCGGGCGACGGCGTGCTTCACCGCGTGGGCGCCCAACTGTTGCGCTTGGGTGTCGTTGAAGGCCCCGCGATAGGCGCGGCCGATGGGCGTGCGGGCGGTGGAGACGATGACGGCTTCGCGGGACATCTGCGATGTTCTCTCTTTAAGGGCGCTATCGCTCGCGACGCGGTCACGAGCGGCTTGAGCGCGGGTTTCCTTCTCTTTCCCTGCGGCTTCTGCGTCCGTCGGGGCGTTGGTTCAGTCATAGGCTCCTGCCGCCGCGTCAACGCAACCCTGTCCGGCCCGGAACCCTCCCTGCGCCTCAGGCAGTGAGGCCCCGCGGGCCGAACGATAGGCGTCTTCTTCAAGCATGAGCCTCAGGCAGTGAGGGGCCGCGACCCGAACGTAGGCGTCGCGCCGCGGGCGCGCCCTGCTAGGAGTGCGCCTTCTGGGCCTTGGTCAGTTCGATCATGCCCTGGGCGGCGCCCATGTCGGGGACGATCTCGCCGGTGCGGTCCGAGATTTCGGCGAAGCGGGCCTCGATCTGTTCCGGAGCGTCCTCGCCGACGGCGTGGATGCCCTGGGTGATCGTCACATAGGCGCGCTCGAAGCCGCCGGCGCCGGCCGCAAGGATGCAGCGGCTGGGGGCGTTCTCGCTGACCAGATACAGAAGGCCCGGCGACACCAGCTCCGGTCCCAGCGCTTCCAGCGGCAGGGCGGCGCCCAGATCCTCGGTCATGCGGGTGTGGGCGGTCGGGGCCAGACAGTTCACGCGGATATCGTTCTTGGCGCCCTCGATCGACAGGGTCTGCATCAGGCCGACCAGCGCCATCTTGGCGGCGCCGTAGTTCGACTGGCCGAAATTCCCGTACAGGCCCGACGACGAGGTGGTCATGACGATGCGGCCGTAGTTCTGGGTCCGCATGATCTCCCACACCGCCTTGGTGCAGTTCACCGCGCCCATCAGGTGCACATCCATGACGAACCGGAAGTCCTCCAGCTCCATCTTGGCGAAGGTCTTGTCGCGCAGGACGCCCGCGTTGTTCACCAGAATGTCGATACGGCCCCACTTGTCCATGGCGGCCTTCACCATCGCCTCGACGGCGGCGTAGTCGGTGACCGAGGCGGCGTTGGCGAGGGCTTCACCCCCCAGGGCCTCGATTTCGGCGACGACGGCTTCGGCGGCGGTGGCCGAGGAACCGGACCCGTCGCGGGCGCCGCCCAGGTCGTTCACCACCACCTTGGCGCCACGCTTGGCCAGGGCGAGGGCGTGTTCACGGCCCAGACCGCCCCCGGCGCCCGTCACGATGGCCACCTTGCCGTCAAAACTCATCGTCATCTGAACGTTCTCCCTTTGCTTGGCATTCTCCTAGCAGGCGTTTCAGCGCTGGAAACCCGCCCAATGTGTTGAAACGGCGCCACAGTCGCCGCATTCAGAGCCAGATTCCGGAACTTCCGGTCGACATTGTGGTTAGGCGTCGGGACCACCCCGTGTAAGCGTGGGGTTCTCGGGCAACCTGAATGAGGGATATGATGAAGGTGAAGCTTCTCGCCGGCGTCGCGATGGCGGGGCTGTTCGCAGCCGGCGCCGCGGCGGCCGAGCCGAACGGCTGGTACGGTGCGATTGACGCCGGTTACCACACCGTTG
>NZ_JBMDIU010000012.1:0-75131 GCF_057808845.1 Brevundimonas sp. FG8
GCCGACACCTACATCTACAATTCGGGCGACGGCCATGACGTCATCACCGAAGCCCCGTCCTATGACACCACCACCCTGGACCGGCTCGAACTCGGCGCAGGCCTGACCGCCGACCTGTTGCAGATCACCCGGGACGGCGCGCATCTGACCCTCAGCTTCACCGGCCACGCCGGTTCGATCCGGCTGGACAATCAGGACAACACCCTCGGAGCGGGGATTGAAAGGATCGTCTTCGGGGACGGCGAGGTCTGGACGCGGGCCCAACTTCTTCAGGCCGCGGCCTTGCCGGCGATGGCGGCCCAACGCGCCGGTCTTCCCGACGAGATACTGTCGGACGCCTTCGTGTCCCTACCGGCGGAGAGGTCCGACAAAACAGCTGCTTTTGATGCACAGACCCTGCCGGTTCTGGAGGGCCGATGGGAAGAGGGGGGCCTTGACGCCGACGCCTCCGGGGGGCTCCTCTGGCTCGCCCAGGGGCCCGACAGCCCCTGCCCGCCCCAGGAAGACCTCTTCGTCCACCCGCAGGACTGGATGACCTGAGGCCGCCCGGCCCGGCGTCCCGGCCTGGAGACGAGCCGTCGACGCCGGGCGCCCGCCGTATAGCGCGCCGGCGCGGGTCTCCGCGCGCCTCTTCCATGGACGTGGGACTCACCAGACCGTCCGCGTGGCCCGCCTCGCGATATGACCGGACGCCGCCCCCGGTCCCGTACGCCTTGCAGCCCGGCGAGCCGGTCAGGACGGATCGACGATGCCCAACCCCACCGCCTTCGCCACCGCTTCGATCCGGGTCCGGACCTGCAGCTTGGCGCACGCCTTCTCAAGGTCGCGCAGCACGGTCCCGCCCTCGGCCTGATAGGCCTCGACGCCGACAAACCGCGCCCGCCGGTCGTCCGCCGAGACCTTGGCCTCGGTCATGGCGCGGCGGATCGCATAGACCGGCATATGCCGCCCCATCCCCTCGAACACCTGCCGCTGCCGCTCGACGTCATCGCTGACGCAGAAGGCCATCAGCTGATCGAGCGCCAGCGCGCCTTCCCGATAGGCGGTCATCAGTTCGGGCGCCGCCGCGCCCAGCCGGAGCCGCTGGCGCACAAGAGTCCCCGACACCCCAAACCGGGCGCCGATCTCCTCGGGGCCGTAGCCCTTCTCGTCCGCCAGCCGACGGAAGGCCTCGAACTGGTCAGCGGGATGCATGGCCTCGCGGGTGATGTTCTCGTCCAGACTGATTTCATGGGCGTCGTTCTCGGTGTCGACCGTCACCCGGACCGGATGGGTCCGCTTGACCGCCTTGCGCTTGGCCAGCAGCCGCAACGCCAGACGCCGCCCCTCCCCGATGGTCACGAGATAGTTTCCGGTCGCGACGCCTTCGGCGTTCCGCTCGATCTCGACCACGGGCGGCTGCAACACCCCCTTGGCCCGGATCGAGGCGGCGAGGGCCTCGAGGGTCGCCGCGCTGTGCGGCGTCTTGCGGGCGTTCTTCGGGGACGCCTTCAAGCGGTTGAGGGGCACGAGGATCTCCGCGCCGTGCACCGGCCCGGACGCCGTCGAAACACCATCCTGAACCGGCTCCTGAGCCGCTCCGGTCGCGGCGGCGTCAGCCGCCGCGGGGCTACGGGCTTGGGTGGATTGAGCAGTCATGTCTGCCTCCTTTGGGCAAGGGTTGCAGGCACGCGAAAGGCGCGCCTGAAACCCTGCCCGTCGGCGAGACCGGGGTAGCAAGGGCCAGGGCGGATCGGCCGGAGGGGGATCGCCCGGCCTGCACAAGCCTGCCATTCCGGGAGCCTGACCGTCGTCGCCGGCGCGGAAGGCCGGGGAGACCGGCCGATCCGGCGGCGCAGCCGCGCACCCTGGCCCGCGCGAGGGCGGAGCCCTTAGCGCTTCAGAGGTCGGGTCGTCGTCTGTCGCTCCGGTGAGGCGCGACGAGACCATCCCGGCCAGGGCCCGTCTCCTCCGCCACCGCGCCAGGGCGAGGCGGCGGGCCAGCCTGCATCGCCGGTTGCGGTTTCGCGTAACAGTGGCATCCTGAACCGATGCACATCCTGATCCGTCGCCTCCTGCCCGGCCTGGCCGCCGTCGCCCTCTCGGCCTGCAGCCATGGCTGGAGCCGACCGGGCGAACCGGCATTCGCTATCGAACCGCACACGGCGTCTCTATTCGTCGACAGGGATGGCAGCGTCTATCCGCCGGACTGGCCGTCTCTTTACGGCCCGCAGAGCGCCGCCCGCATCGTCGAGACCGCGTCGCTGCGGCGGGGACTGACCGTGGAACAGGCCACGACATTCGACGAGGGACAGGCGGCGCTGCTGGACCAGGTCGCCGCCATGGCCGGGAGGCACGACCGGGTCTTCATCCTGATCCATGGCTTTCGCGATCCGCAGCCGGGCCCGGCCCACGCCTACCGCACCGTGATGCAGACCATCGATCTGAAGCCGACCGATGCGGTCATCGGCTTCCACTGGGACGGGCTCCAGTCCAGCGACGCGGCGATCGGCAACATCTGGTTCGAGTCCGCCGGCAACAGCCAGATCGCCGGTCTCAGGGCGCTCCGCCCCCTGCTGGCCCGGCTGCATGGCAAGCAGGTCATCCTGATCTCCTTCAGTCGCGGCGCCTCGGTGGTTCTCAGCGCCTTCGGCGATCCGTCCTTTGACGAAACCCGGGCGCGTCAGGAGCGGGAGGCTTTCCCCGCCCTGCAATTGACGGGCGCCGAATTGCCCCCCAACGGCAACACTTTCGATGTCATCTTCCTGGCGCCGGCCATCGGCTGTCCGGACTTCTGGAAGCCCCGGAGCCAATGGGTCCGGGGTCAATCCATCCTGCGGCCGCTCCCGCTCATCCGCACCCTGCAATACACCGTCAATCCCGACGACCCGGCCCTGATGAAGGCGGTCCGTGGCCTGCCCGGCCTGTCCGGGGGCTTCAACGCCACCAATCTCGGATATGTCCCGGCTGTCGGCGAGACCCTGCGCGAGACCTATCCCTTCATGCAGGGCCATCCGATCAGCGGCATCGGCCACAGTTTCGTGGACTACGCCGCCCATCCGGTTCTCCGCACCATGCTGGAGCGGATCGATGTCGGCGCCCGCCCCCTGCCCTTCACGCAAACCTACGCCTTCCGCCCGCAGGTCGCCCACCGGGGCGCCTGTCAGACCCTCGCTCTCTCGTGACCGGTGTCGGTCGCGGCGCGCGCACAGGCGTGATGACCTCGCCTGTCGACGCACGATCACGCCCCAAGGCGTCCGGTGCGACTGACCGCGCCCTGAGCGTCAGCCGCTGATCTTCACCGAGATCGGGCAGTGGTCCGACGGATGCTCGGTTTCCGGGATCCCGCCATACCGGTATTCCTCGAATGACCCCGGCTGCACGCGGGCCGTCGCCGCCGCGCCGGTGGCGATGAAGTCGATGAACTCCCGATAGCGCGCCTTGCAGCCCGCTGGCCGGTCGCCCGAGGCGAGGGTCAGGGTCGCGTCCGCCGGATCCCCGTCGTTCAGATCGGCGAGGAAGGCGTCATCCCGACTGGCCAGGCGTCGGTTCCAGTCGCCCAGAACCACGAAGGCTTGCCCCTCCCTGGCGCGGGCTTCCGTCCACCCTTCCAGAACAGGAAGCTGATCGAACAGGACCGGGCAGTCGGGGTCCGTCGGCGTGCGTCCCGAGTTGCAGCCCGATTTCAGATGAACGGCGAGCAGACGCACCGGCGCCCCCTGCGTCACGGTGATATCCACGCCCCACCGCAGATCGGGATTGCCCAGGGCGAGGGCCGAGAGGTCGGGATTGCGCCGCCACGGCACGCCCTTGCGGATCGCGAAGCCGACGGCCTGGTTCTGAATGAACAGACCGGGCCGCCCGCGGCACTCTCCGCCCCGCCGGCTGGCGGGCCGCGACGACATCACCACATCATAGATCGTCGGGTCGAAGACACGCTCGGCCGCTTGCCGGCTCTGCACCTCCTGGAAGGCGACGACGTCGGCGCCGAGCGCCTCGGCGTGACGACGCAGCGCCGCATAGTCGGCTTCCGTACGAGGCCGGCAACCCTCGCCGTCCCGGTCCGCCAGATGTTCCAGATTCCAGCTTGCGACCTTGAGCTCCCTCGCAGTTGTCGGCGGGTTCAGACCCGCGCAGCCCGAGAGCATCATCGCCGTCAGCGCCATCGCCGTGAAGGATTTCATGGTCAGCATCCTTGCGTTCGAAGAGGGGTGCGGCCCGGCCAACGGCGGGTCGGCGACGGGCCGCGGCTGATCGAGAGGTCGGTCCCGGCCAGCGATCTTCGCGTACCGCATCCTCACGATTCGGGCATCTGAACCCCGGACGGCCCGATCCGGTCCCGGACCCTTCGGGCGACGCTGAAGAGGACGCAACCCGCAAGGTGACGGTGGTCTGGTCACGGATCGACCGACCGACGCCTTTCGGATTCCCTTGAGTCGTATCGAGGAGATCCGCCATGGGACAGGCCAATGCGCCCCTGCCACGCACGATCAAGAAGCCCGAGTTGCGGCAGATCGTGCCGCTGGCCGACAGCACCATCTGGGAGATGGAGCAACGCGGGGAGTTCCCGAAGCGCTTCCTTCTGACGCCGCGGTGCGTGGTCTGGAACCTGGCCGAGGTCGAAGCCTGGCTTGAGCAACGAAGGCGATGTCCCGTTCCTCCGGCAAAGGCGCCGAACGTGCATCTGCGCCGGTCCCGCCCCGTGCGGCGCAGGCCCGACGACGACCTGCCCTGGCGGTGAGGGACGGCGACAGGCGAGCACGGCCCCGGATCAAACTCGCGGATCGAACCGGGGCGCGCGCCCCTCAGGCACGGCCAGAACCGGCGTATAGGCCTGCCCCGCTTCCCAGGCATCGACCGCATTGGACCACTCCTGCGCCATGTGCCGACGCTGCGCTTCGAACTCCGCCTTGTTGTAGACGCCCCGAGACGACCGCTCCTCGTGCGCGAGCCCCTTCTCGATCCAGTCAGAGTTGAAGCCCATCTCGTGCAGAAGGGTCGAGGCTGTCCGCCGCAGATCGTGGACGGTGAACGGCTCCAGCGGCAGTCCGCGCTCCCGCGCCTTGTCCACGATCGCCGTCGTCACACGATTGAAGGTCGCCCGGGACATGGGAGCGTCGGCGTCATAGCGAGACGGCAGGAGGTAGCGCGAGTTTCCGGCGCAGGTCTTCAGCGCGACGAGGATGTCCTGCATCTGGGTGGACAGATAGACGTTGTGGGCCCGCGACCGCTTCATACGCGCCGCCGGGATCGACCAGACCGCGTCTTCGAAATTCACCTCGGGCCAGACGCCGTCCTGCAGTTCGCTCTTGCGCACCATGCTGAGCAGGATGAACTTCAGGCCCAACCGGATCGTCGGAAGCGTAGCGACTTCCCCCAGGAGCTCCAGCATGATCCGGATCTCCGCCGGCGAGAGCGACCGGTCGCGAGGCCGGAAGGTGGCGATGGAAGCAGGCCCGACCCCGTCGGCGGGATTGTCGATCTTCTCCCCGTGCAGGATGGCCCAGCCGTAGATCTGTTTGACGATGTCCCGGACGTGGATGGCGGTCGCGGGGGCTCCACGATCCACGATCGTCTTGCAGTGCGCCCGCAGATCGTCGGGGGTGATCTCGCTCAGGAGTCGGTTGCGCCACTTCGGCAGGACTTCCCGATTGAAGATCGACCTCCGCATGGCCCGCGTGCTGTCCGCCATGGGCGCCTTGTCCATCCAGCCCTGGGCCACGTGCGCGAAGTCACGCGCCTCCTTCAGCCGTCGCTTGGCCCGCTGCTTCTCCACGGCCGGAGACGTCCCGTCGGCGATCATCTTCTTGATCTCGATCAGCCGTTCACGGGCCTGCGCCAGACTGAGACCGGTCCGGCCATATCGGCCCAGGGTCACCGTCTCCCGACGTCCGTTGAAGCGATAATCGTAGCGAAACGAGATCGCGCCGCCGGGCGAGACGTAGGCATACATGCCGTCCCTGTCGGTACTCTTGTAAGGCTTTGATCTGGGTCGCAAATTCTTGAGTGCAGCGTCCGTAAGCACGGTAAAATCGCCTCGATCTGGAGTTGGTCGAAATCGGCCGCCATTTCAGGAACTTTTCTTCGCCAAATCAGAAACTTGGTCGATTTCAGTACCGTCACCGGCCTTGGTGTGCATCTGACGGTATGGGCCCGAGTCCACCGGATCAATGCGCGGCGGTACCGTCGGCAAGGACGGTAAAATGAAAAAAGACCCTCCGAACGATCTCGAAGGGTCTCGACAGAATTCACAATGTTGTCAGAGCTTTATAGGCACCTTCCGAAGCGATCTCGAAAGGTGCCGAGAGCCCCGAATTATTCCCACTCGATCGTCCCCGGCGGCTTGGAGGTTACGTCGTAGACGACGCGGTTCACGCCGCGGACCTCGTTGATGATGCGCGTGGCGGTCTTGCCCAGCACATCCCAGGGGAACGGGTAGAAGTCGGCGGTCATCCCGTCGGTCGAAGAGACAGCGCGCAGGGCCAGCACCTTCTCGTAGGTGCGCGCGTCGCCCATCACGCCAACCGTCTTGACCGGCAGCAGCACGGCGAAGGCCTGCCAGATGTCGTCGTAAAGACCCGCGTTGCGGATTTCTTCCAGATAGATGGCGTCGGCCTGTTGCAGGGTGGCGACGGCGTCCGGGGTGATCTCGCCGGGGATGCGGATGGCCAGCCCTGGTCCGGGGAACGGGTGACGGCCCACGAAGGCGTCGCTCAGGCCCAACTCGCGGCCCAGCGCGCGGACCTCGTCCTTGAACAGTTCCCGCAGCGGCTCGACCAGCTTCAGCTTCATATAGTCCGGCAGGCCGCCGACATTGTGGTGGCTCTTGATGACGTGGGCCTTGCCGCTGGACGACGAGACGCTCTCGATCACGTCCGGATACAGGGTGCCCTGCGCCAGGAACTCGGCGCCCTCGATCCTGGCGGACTCGCGATCAAAGATTTCGATGAACACCCGGCCGATGGTCTTGCGCTTGGTCTCCGGGTCCGACTGACCGGCCAACTCGCCGAGGAATTCCTTCGACGCATCAACGTGGATCAGCGGGATGTTATAGTGCTCGCGGAACAGGGTCGTGACCTGCTTGGCCTCGTCCTTGCGCAGCAGGCCGGTGTCCACGAACACGCAGGTCAGCTGGTCGCCGATGGCTTCGTGGATCAGCACGGCGGCGACCGACGAATCCACGCCGCCCGACAGGCCGCAGATCACCCTGGCGTCGCCGACCTGTTCGCGGATCTGGGCGATCTTCTCGTCGCGATAGGCGGCCATGGTCCAGTCGCCCTTCAGCCCGGCGATGCCGTGGGTGAAGTTCTTCAGCATCTGGTGGCCGCGCGGGGTGTGCATCACCTCCGGGTGGAACTGCACGCCGTAGAAGCGGCGCGTCTCGTCGGCGATCACCGCATAGGGCGAGCCCGACGATGAGGCGACGACGTCAAAGCCGTCGGGGATGGCGACGATCTTGTCGCCATGGCTCATCCAGACTTCCTCCTCCTCGCCCACCGGAGCCAGACCGGCCAGCAGGGGCGAGGCCTTCTCGACGGTGATCGCCGCGCGACCGAACTCGCGGGTGTGACCGCCCTCGACCTTGCCGCCCAATTGCTCGCACATGGTCATCTCGCCGTAGCAGATGCCCAGCACCGGCACGCCCGCCTCGAACACGCCCTGCGGCGCGCGCGGGCTGCCTTCCTCGTGCACGCTCTCCGGCCCGCCCGACAGGATGATCGCCGCCGGCTTCATCGCCGCCATCGCGGCCTCGGCCTTGGCGTAGGGATGGATCTCGCAATAGACGCTCGCCTCGCGCAGGCGACGCGCGATCAGCTGGGTCACCTGACTGCCGAAGTCGACAATGAGAACTTTCTGGTGGGTCGGCTGGGTCATGCGAGCGATTCCGGGGAGGGCGTGGAATGGGCGGGGTCTTGGCGGTCTGAAACCGCAATAGCAAGGGCGGCGAGGCCGTCGGCCTCCAGCACGGCGATCAGGCGATCCAGCGCCGTCGCCAGGTTCTCGTCCACGTGGTGCAGGGTGGAGGTCCAGTCCTCCAGCGCCTTCAGTTCGGCGCGTCCATCCGACACCCCGCGCAAGGCGACCAGAGGAAGGCCGAAGGTCTGGCAGGCGCGCAACAGGGCGAAGGTCTCCATGTCCACCATATCGGCGTCGATGGCGTCATAGGCCGCCCCGGAGACGACATTCCCGCCGGTGGACAGGGTCGCCGTCGGCACGCCCGGGATCGGGCACGGCAAGGCCATCACGGCGGGGAGGTCCAGCAAGGGCGTCTTGCCCTTCTCGAAGCCGAGCGCGCTGGCGTCCATGTCTCGATAAGAAACCGACGACGCCTGATAGACCGCCGCATGCTCCAGCATCGGCGAGCCGCACGAGCCCAGCGACAGCACCAGATCGGGCAGGTCTCCCCTCGCCTCCAGCCGCGCCAGTTCGGCGGTCAGGGCGATTGCGCCCTCGACCGGACCGATACCGGTCATCAGCGGCTGGATGCGCGCCTTCAGATGGACACCGTACTCCGCCGGGGCCGCCATGACGCAGAGGACCGACACGTCGCCGTATCGCTCCATGCGCCAGGCCGCCGTCACGAAGCGCGCTCGTACAGGGCGACGAAGAAGCCGTCGGTAGTGGTCGAGGCCGGTGACAGGCGCAGGCGATGCCCGTCCGCCTTCGCCGCCAGCGTCGCCGCGCCGTCGCCGTTCAGCGCCGCATCCGACAGGGCCGAGGCCACCGTCACCGGCTTGAACTCCGGATGCGCCGCCTCGAAGGCCGCGACCGACGCCTCGTTCTCGCCGCTCAGCATCGAACAGGTCACATAGACCAGACGTCCGCCCGGCTTCACCAGCTGGGACGCCTGCGACAGGATGCGGACCTGCAACGCATGCAAGCGCTCCACCTCCTCGGTCGTCAGACGCCACGCGTCCTCCGGACGCCGCCGCCAGGTGCCCGAGCCGCTGCACGGCGCATCGACGAAGACCACATCGGCCTGACCGTTCAGATCCTCGATCCCGCCGCCGTTCTGGCCCAGCAGGCAGAGGTCCGCCGCCACGCCCGCGCGGGTCAGGCGAGGCCGGATGTTGTCCAGACGCTTCTGCACCACGTCACAGGCGACCAGCGTGCCTTGCGCCTGCATGGCCTGGGCCAGCGCCAGCGTCTTGCCGCCGCCGCCCGCGCAATAGTCCACGACCGTCATGCCCGGCCTGGCGCCGGCCAGCCAAGACACGATCTGGCTGCCTTCGTCCTGGATCTCGACATGGCCCTGTTTGAAGGCCTCCAGCGCCTGCACGTTCGGCGGCGGCTCGCTGGGCAGGCGCAGGCCGAAGGTCGAGAACGGCGTGGGCTCGGGCGACAGACCGGCCTCCTTCAGCTCGGCCTCGACATCCGCCGTCGTCGCCAGCAGGCCGTTGACCCTCAGGTCGATCGGCGCGCGCGGCGCCATCAGCTCGCGCGCCTCCTCGGCCCAGCGCTCGCCGTAGGTCGCCTTGAAGTCCTCGACCGCGAACTCGGGCAGGCCCGACGCGACCCAGCCCGGCAGTTCGCCTTCGCCGGCGGCGGTCAGGCGCGAGCGCTCCTGCTTGGACAGCGGACGGGGACCATAGCCGTCGCCCGAGTGCAGGGCCTCGATCTCGTCCAGCGACAGGCCGTCAATCAGGCTCAGGCTACCGATCACCAGCGCCCGGCCGTCCTCGCGCCCGCCCATGGCCCAAACCAGGCGGCCGCGCGCGCGCAGCACCTTGTAGACCCGGTCGGCGATGGCCCGCCGGTCCTTGGACCCGGCATATCGGTTGGCCGTCCCCCAGGCCTTCAGCACGGTTTCAGCGGGCTGACGCCCCTGGGCGATGCTGTCCAGGATGGAGGCGGCGGCGGCGAGACGGGCGGCTGGGGTCAATTCAGATCTTTCAGACGAACAGGGCGGCGATGACCATCAGCAGTCCGCCGGTGGCGATCAGCCAGACCAGCGAACGAACATAGGGCACGCCGAAGGCGTAGAGCGGGACATAGATCAGCCGCCCGAAGAAATAGAGGTGCGTACCGAGGGCGGTCAGGAAACCGAACTTGCCCTCGATGCTCGCCATGAGGACCGCGCCGATGAACAACGGCAGGGTCTCCAGCAGGTTGTTCTGCGCCCGCTTCAGGCGGCCCGCCAGCTTGCCGGAAGGCTGGGCGTCGCCATCACGCGGGCCCGCGTTCCACTTCCCGCCCAGTTCCGCCGTGCTGGCCATGCCGGCCGCCAGAATCTGGGCGAGCGCCAGAATGAGAGTGAAAGCCAACAGAATGAATTCAGGCGTCATATCCATGGCTTGCACTCCCTTGCTCAGCCCTGACGATAGTTCGGAGCCTCCCGCGTGATCATCACGTCATGGACGTGGCTCTCACGCAGACCGGCGCCGGTGATCCGCACAAAGCGGGCCCGTTCCTGGAAGTCCGGAATGGTCCCGGCGCCCACATAGCCCATCGAGGCGCGCAGGCCGCCGACCAGCTGGTGCAGGACGGGGCTGATCGGCCCCTTGTACGGGGTCTGGCCCTCGATGCCCTCCGGCACCAGCTTCTCGGACGACACTTCCTTCTGGAAGTAACGGTCCGCCGAGCCCGCGCCCATGGCGCCGACCGAACCCATGCCGCGGTACGACTTGTAGCTCCGGCCCTGATACAGGAAGACCTCGCCCGGGCTTTCGTCGGTGCCCGCGAACATCGAGCCCATCATGGCCACGTTGGCGCCGGCCGCGATGGCCTTGGCCAGATCGCCCGAATACTTGATGCCGCCGTCGGCGATGACCGAGGCGCCGGTGCCCCTGGCCGCGCGGGCCGAGTCCATCACGGCGGTCAGTTGGGGCACGCCCACGCCCGCGACGATGCGGGTGGTGCAGATCGAGCCCGGCCCGATGCCGACCTTCACGGCGTCGGCGCCCGCGTCGATCAGAGCGCGGGTGGCGTCATAGGTCGCCACGTTGCCGGCGATGATCTGCAGGCGGTTGTTCTCGCGCTTGATGCGCTCCACCACGGCGGCGACCGAGGCCGAGTGGCCGTGGGCGGTGTCGATCACCACCACGTCGCAGCCCGCGTCGGCCAGCGCCATCGCCCGCTCGAAGCCGGAATCGCCGACCGTCGAGGCGGCGCCGACCAGCAGGCGGCCCTGCTCGTCCTTGGCGGCGTTCGGGAAGGCCTGCGCCTTCTCGATATCCTTCATGGTGATCAGGCCGACGGCCCGATAATCCTCGTCCACCACGATGACCCGCTCGATCTTGCGGGTCCGCAGCAGTTCGCGGGCCTCGTCGCGGCTGGCGCCCTCGCGCACCGTGATCAGGTCGCCGGTGGTCATTAGCGAGGCGGCGGTGACGTTCAGGTCGCTCTCGAACCGCATGTCGCGGTGGGTCAGCATCCCGACCAGCCTGCCCGTCTTCGGATCGACGACCGGGAAGCCGGTGATCTTCTTGCGCTCGACGATCTGGCGAACCTCGCCGAGCGTCGTCTCGGGGCCGACCGTCACCGGATTGACCACCATGCCGCTTTCATAGCGCTTCACGGCGCGGACCTGATCGGCCTGCTCCTCGATGGTCATGTTCCGGTGCAGCACGCCCAGACCGCCGGCCTGGGCCATGGCGATGGCCAGACGGCTTTCGGTCACCGTGTCCATGGCGGACGACAGCAGCGGGATGTTCAGTCTGATGTCGCGGGTCAGCTGGGTCGAGACATCGACCATCGCCGGCATGAACTCGGACGGGCCGGGTTCGAGCAAAACATCATCGAAGGTGAAGCCTTCGCGTATCTCCATGAGGAGTCTCCGTTTTGCGGGCCGCGTATAACCGCACCGGGGGCGGAACCGCAAGGCCCGAGGCGGGCTATTGGACGGATAAGAAAAATTGCCTTGCGTCGCGAGGCTTTGGCCCCAATCTGTCGATAATGGTTCGCATCTTGTTCAACACGGCCCGCCGCCTTGCGCTCAAGATCGCGAGCTATGGCGTGATGCACCTTCTGGTCGCCATCCTGGTGGCCTTCGCCATCACGCGCGACTGGCGTCTGGCGCTGGCGGTCGGGGTGGTCGAACCCTTCTTCCAGACCATCGCCTATTCGATCCACGACCGCGTCTGGCACCGGATCGAACGTCGCCGCATGCTGTCCGGCGTCGAGGAGGCGTCCGAGGCCTTCACCGCCCGCCTTGGCCTCATGGACCCGGCCGAGCAGACGCGCGCCCACGGTCATCACGGCCACGGTCACCATGGCCACAGCCACGCCCTGCCCCGCTCGCTGAAGCAGATCGCGCTGAAGTCGATGACCTACGGCGCCATGCACTTCACGGTGGCCGTTCTGGTCGCCTTCGCCCTGACGCGGAACATCGGCCTGGCCCTGACCATCGGTCTGGTCGAGCCTCTGGTGCAGACGGTCTTCTTCACCATCCACGACCGCATCTGGACGGCCATCGAAGCCCGCAAGGCCAAGCGGGCCGAGGAACTGGCCCAGGCCTGAGCGCTCCCTCAGGGCCTCAGATTGCCATATGCCGTGCAGCCCCGGCGATGGTCGCCCGGCCGGTTCTCCGTATCGCGGCACATCAGCGACGCCAGCCCCAGATGACCGGCCTCGCGCCGGACCTCCCAGACCACCCGATCACCGCGCACGCCCAGCAGGCCGACGTCGGCGATATTGTCCAATCCGTCGCCCAGCTTGACCGCGATCACCGCGAAATCGGGATCGACCGGATCACGATGGATACGAACGCCGCGCCGCCTGCCCACGAAGGCGTCGACCCCGCCCGGCAGGATCGATCCCGGCTCGACCGAATCCAGCAGGGCGCCGCCCTCGCGGTCCGCCCGTGACTCTTCCGCCCGCTGGAACGGCACGAACGGCAGCACGGTCAGCCCGACCATGGCCCAGATGATATCGGTCCCGATGTCGCCGGACCGAGCCGTCTGCTCCGGCAACTGCATGCACAGACTGGTCACCGACAGATCGGCGGGCGACGGCGGGAGGCGCTCCAGCACGCCCAGACCATCCGACAGCGGCAGCCGACCCATCCCCACCGTCATCGGCGACGGCGGCTGGGGCGCCAGAATCCGGGCTTCGACCGAGTCCCGCGTCGCGGGACTTGCCGGACCGGTGCGGCGCGGAACCGGCGTCTCGGGGTAAACCCCGGTCAGCACCCCGTTCTCGAACACGTACCAGCCCCGGCTACGGCGCATCAGTCCGGCGCGGGGATTAGGGTCCGGCTCATCCGCCAGCGGGACCTCCGGGAAGCCCGTCACACACACACCGCCCCGGGGCCAGGCGCGCTGGAAGCGTTGGGCGGGATAGATATCGACCCGGCGTCCGCCCTCAAGGATGCGCACGGCGTCGGCCTCGACGACCTCGCCCGGCGCGCCGGTCATGAGGCCGACCTCGGCGGGCGTACGTCGCAATAAGTCGGCCACCGGAACGCGCACCGGCGGCAGGGCCGTGGCCTGCATCGCGCCGATCAGGGCCAGGGCAGCGACACTCATCGCTTGTTCAGCGCCACCAGAAACACCTCGGCGCTATCCTTGCGGCTCGATTCCGGCTTCACGTATTTCACCGTCTCGAACTCCTCGCGCAGGCGCGCCAGAACGCCCCCGGCGTCGCCGCCCTGGAAATTCTTTGACACGAAGGCCCCGCCCGGCCGCAGGGTGCGGATGGCGAAGTCGGCGGCGATCTCGATCAGGGCGATGATCTTCAGGTGATCCGTCTTGCGATGGCCGACCGTATTGTGGGCCATGTCCGACAGCACCAGATCCGGCGGCCCGCCCAGCAGGTCCATCATCTGTTGATCCACGCCCGGATGGGTGAAGTCGGCCTGGATCAGCTCTGCACCCGGAACAGGCTCGATCGGCAGCAGGTCCACGCCCACCACCGCCCTGGCGCCGCGCTTCAGCGCCACCTGCACCCAGCCGCCCGGCGCCGCGCCCAGATCGATCACCCGGCTGCCCGGCCTGATCAGGCGGAAACGGTCGTCGATCTCGATCAGCTTGAACGCCGCGCGCGAGCGCCAGCCCTCGGCCCGCGCCTTCTCGGACCACTTGTCCGACAGCTGGCGCTTGATCCACTGCTGGCTGGACATCGACTTGGTGTCCGCCGTCTTCATCTTGGCGCCCATGCCGCGCCCGGCAGCGGTTCCGCCGGTGGGCGGTTTCACCATTCTGCGGCGTTCGGCGGGCTTTTCGTCTTCACTCATGACACCCACATAGCCGCGACAGCGTTTGCGGGCTATGACCCCGCGACATTTCAAAGGAGCGCGCCCATGGCCGAAACCCTCACCCTCACCCTCGACAACGGCGACGCCCCGGGCGGCGACGTGGTCATCAAGCTGCGCCCGGACCTGGCGCCGAACCACGTCAAGCAGATCACCGAACTGGCGTCGGAAGGCTTCTATGACGGCGTCGTCTTCCACCGCGTGATCCCGGGCTTCATGGCCCAGGGCGGCGATCCGACCGGCACCGGCACCTCGGGCTCCAAGAAGCCGAACCTGAAGCAGGAATTCTCGGCCGAGCCGCACGTCCGCGGCGCCGTGTCGATGGCCCGCACCTCGGACCCGAACTCGGCCAACAGCCAGTTCTTCATCGTCTTCGATGACGCCACCTTCCTGGACCGCCAGTACACCGTCTGGGGCAATGTCATCGAAGGCATGGAGCACGTCGACAACCTGCCCAAGGGCGAGCCGCCGCGCGCTCCGGGCAAGATCGTCAAGGCCACGGTGGCCTGATCACCGCTCCGCTCTCAGCTAGCTGGGAAGCATGGTCTCCGGAGTACCAAGCGGCCTTGGGTCGCTTGGTACTTCAAGCTGGCTGGCTTGAGCACTGCGTGGTGCTCGCTCTTCATACCCTGACAGGCGATGTTCAAATGCCTGATCAAGGCGAGCGGCTGGACAGTTATGTTTTCCATGGGAAAAAGCGGCTTACCGAGAACGCGGAGAAGCTCCGCACCGAGGCCGTAAGGTTGGTTGGTGACGCAGAAGCGCGAGCGCTAGCGGCAGAATTTCAACTTGTCATCGAAGCCCGCAACACCGCCGTCCACGGCCACCACGGCATCGAGAACACGGGCCTCATCGTCCGGCTCCTAAAACCCGGACGGCACCGAAAACTGCACTCGCTACCTTGCTCGGTTGCGGAACTGGACAGTTGGGCCCGACGAGCAGGTGAGCTCGCACAAACGGTCGCCGATCTCCAGTTCTCCAAAGCCTAGCCTTCTACTCGATCTCCACGACCTCGACCCGCGGTCCGTTCAGGACCAGGGCGATCTCGCCGCGCTTCAGCTTCAGTGCGTCCTCGCCGAACAGCTGACGGCGCCAGCCCTTCAGGGCCTCGACGTTGGCGTTGTCGTCCAGCGCGATCTTCTCCAGATCGGCGACGTTGGCGATCAGCTTGGTGGCCACGCCCGCATTGTCGCTCTTGGCCTTCAGCAGCACCTTCAGCAGTTCCACCACCGACGGCGGGGCCGGCTGGTTGTGCGCCGGGCGCTCCAGCTTGGGCGCATGGGCTTCCGGATCGGCCATCACGCGTTTCAGCTCGGCGATCAGCTCCAGACCCAGCCGCGACGCGCCGAAGCCCTTGGGCACCGAACGCAGGCGGTTGAAGGCGTCGGGGTCGGTCGGCGCCTGCGCCGCGATCTCGTCGATGGCCTCGTCCTTCAGGATGCGGCCGCGCGGCTGGTCCCGCTCCTGCGCCGCCCGCTCACGCCAGACGGCGGTGGCGACGAAGGGCGCCAGATATTTGGCCGAGAACTTCTTCGGTTTCAGGCGCTTCCACGCCTTCTCCGGGTCGGTGTCGTACAGGGCCGGGTCGGTCAGGTCGCCCATCTCGGCCATCACCCAATCCAGACGGCCATCCTTCTGCAGTCGGTCGCGCAGCTTGGGATACAGGGCCGCCAGATGGGTCACATCGCCCAGCGCATAGACCAGTTGCGCCTCAGACAACGGACGGCGCGCCCAGTCCGTGAAGCGGCTGCCCTTGTCGACTTCCTGACGCAGCATCTGGCGAACCAGCGCCTCATAGCTGACCTGATCGCCGAAGCCGGCGGCCATGGCGGCCACCTGGGTGTCGAACATCGGCTTGGGCATGGCGCCCAGCTTGGCGAAAATCTCCACGTCCTGACGGGCGGCGTGGAAGACCTTCAGAATCGATTCGTCGCGCAGCAGCTCAAGGAAGGGCTCCAGATCCAGCCCCTCGGCCAGCGGATCAATGATCGCGGCGTCGGTCGGCGAGGCGGCCTGAATCAGGCACAGCTTGGGCCAGTACGTCGTCTCCCGCATGAATTCGGTGTCGACGGTGATGAAGGGCTCGGAGGCCAGACGCGCGCAGAACTCGCGCAGCGCCTCGGTGGTGGTGATCGGCGTCATTCGGATGCTATAGCCCCGCGCAATGCGGTTGTGGCAAGAGCCGCGACATATTTCCGCCCACTGATTCAGGCCCGTGACCGATGAGCGACACCCCCGAAAGCCTCAAGAACGGCCTGACCTATGCGGATGCGGGGGTCGACATCGACGCCGGGGAGATGCTGGTCGAGCACATCAAGCCGCTGGCGAAGTCCACGGCGCGCCCGGGTTCGGAGCCCTCGCTGGGCGGTTTCGGCGCCCTGTTCGACCTCAAGGCCGCCGGGTTTGAGGACCCGCTGATCGTCACCACCACGGACGGCGTCGGCACCAAGCTGAAGATCGCCATCGAAACCGGCCGCCACGACGGCGTCGGCGTCGATCTGGTCGCCATGTGCGTCAACGACCTGCTGGCCCAGGGCGCCGAGCCCCTGCTGTTCCTCGACTATTACGCCACCGGCAAGCTCGAGATCGACGCCGCCCGCCGCGTCGTCGCGGGCATCGCCGAAGGCTGCCGTCAGGCCGGCGCCGCCCTCGTCGGCGGCGAGACCGCCGAAATGCCCGGCATGTATCAGGGCGGCGACTATGACCTCGCGGGCTTCTCGCTCGGCGCCGTCGAGCGCGGTCAGGCCCTGCCCTATCTGGATCGCCAGTCGGCGGGCGACCTGATCATCGGCGTCGGCTCGTCGGGTCCGCACTCCAACGGCTATTCGCTGATCCGCAAGGTGGTCGAGAAGTCGGGCCTGTCGTGGGCCGACGACGCGCCCTTCGCCAAGGACCGCTCGCTGGCCCAGGCCCTGATGGAGCCGACCCGCATCTATGTGAAGTCCGTCCTGCCGATCATGAAGGCCGGTCTGGTCAAGGGCGCGGCCCACATCACCGGCGGCGGCCTGATCGAGAATCCGCCCCGCTGCATCGCCGAGGGCCTGCAGGCCCGCTTCGACTGGGACGCCTGGCCGATGCCGCACGTCTTCCAGTGGCTGGGTCAGGTCGGCGGCATTTCGGATCACGAACTGCGCCGCACCTTCAACTGCGGCGTCGGCTTCATCCTGATCGTATCGCCCGAAAACGCCGAGCCGGTGCTGGCCGCCCTGCTCAACGCGGGCGAGGTCGCCTTCGTCTGCGGCCAGCTGGAAGCGGCCTAAAGGCCGCTACTCCTCGGTGCTGGTGTAGGTCACGCGAACCACGGTCGCGCGGCCTTCCGCCTGACGCACCGAGACGGTCACGGCGCCCTTGGTCCACAGCGCCCGGTTGGCGGCCGTCGTCGGCTCGGCGACAAAGCCCGCCTGCTCAAGCGGACGGCGCACCGCGCCGCGCGCCGAAGCGAAGTCGATGGTGCGGCCCTGAAGCGTGCACGCCCGCAGGACTTCGCCGTCGTCGTCGCCTTCGTCGTCGGCCAGTTGAAGCATGTATTTCGCGATCCGGTCGCCACCGCTCCGGGTCACCGCGTCGCCGGACTCCATCTCCACGACCGGCCCTTCCTCGCTCACCACGGTGAAGCCCAGGAACTCGGCCGGCCCCCTGTCCTTCTCGCCGCCGACGAACGGCAGGCAGACGTTGACCAGCACGTCCCGCGTCAGATCATCACCCTGCATCGGCGGGCTGAACAGGGCGGCGGCGAACAGGGCGGCAAGCATGTGGTGAACTCCCCTCGAAACAATCGGCGCCACTGTTTCCGAGCGAACGTCGCGACGCAAGCGCCTGATCGCGAACGCCCCGCCGTTGACCCGGCCGGGCCGGGGCGGCATTCCTCCCCTCCCTCCCCGAGGCTGGCCCCATGACCGAATCTCCGCCGCGCCGTACCCGCGTCGCCGTCCTGATTTCAGGCGCGGGCTCCAACATGGCCGCCCTGATCGAGGCGTCCCGCAAGCCCGGGGCGCCGTTCGAGATCGCCCTGGTCCTGTCCAACCGCCCCACCGCGGGCGGGCTCGCCATCGCGGAGGCACAGGGCGTTCCCACCGTCGTCGTCAATCACCGTCTACATGGTCAGGACCGCGAGGCGCATGAGCGCGCCATCGACGCCGTCCTGATGGAGCATGCGATCGATGTGGTTGCGCTGGCCGGCTACATGCGCCTGCTGACGCCCTTCCTCGTGCGTCTGTGGGCGGCGCGGATGATCAACATCCATCCCAGCCTGCTGCCCAAATACCCGGGGCTGGATACCCATGCCCGCGCTATCGAGGCCGGGGACGCCGAGGCCGGCTGCACCGTCCATCTGGTCACCGAGGGCGTCGACGAAGGTCCCATCCTGGATCAGGAGTTCGTGCCGATCCTGCCGATGGACACCCCCGAAAGCCTGGCCGCGCGGGTGCTGGCCGCCGAACACAAACTCTATCCTCGCGCACTGACCGCCTTCTGCCGGGCGCTCTGCTAGGACCGCCCGTCCGCCCGGCGCGCCGCGCGTTCCGCCACGGCCGTCAGGACCGTCAGCAGCCCCGTCACGGCGGCCGCGCCCCACAGCGCCATGACCCCGGCCTTCAGAAAGGCCAGCGCGCCCAGCGCACCGCCGGTCGCCAGCCCGAGCCAGAGCAACAGGAAGGGCAGCCAGTCCCACCGCGCGCCGCCATGCAGCGCCGTGGCGATCCTCTGCCCCATGCGAACGAGGGTTCCGGTCATATAGGTCAGGCCCAGTCCGACATCGCCCTCGCGCTGGAAGACCGCATTCTCCACCCCCATCGCCATGACCACGAAGACCATGCCGACGTGCGGCCGACCGAGGCCGCACAGGGCCGCCCCTGAGATCAGCAACAGCGTCTCGGTCGCCAGCACGAGGGATCGACGCTCCTCGCCGAACCGGCGCGCCACCGTGCCCCCCAGCACCACGCCCGCCACGAACAGCCCGATCAGCATCAGGGCCATGCCCGCCTGCGCCGGATCGCCGGAGGCCAGGCCCACGCCCAGCCGGGTCGAGTTCCCGCTCATGAAGGAGACGAAGAAGCCGCCCAGCGTCATGAAGCCGATGGCGTCGACATAGCCCGCCAGCGCCGAAAGGCTTGCCCCCAGCAACACGCCCCTTTTGCCGTAGTGCTTCATGGCGTGCCCGAGCGGCCCAATTGAAAACGGCCGGATCGTCTCCGATCCGGCCGCTGCATTTCAAGATGCCGGGATGAAATCAGCCGACAATCTGATCTTCGGTGAAGAACTGGGCGATCTCGATGGCGGCGTTCTCCTGCGAGTCCGAACCGTGGACCGAGTTTTCACCGATCGACAGGGCGAACTGCTTGCGGATGGTGCCTTCGGCGGCCTGTTCCGGGTTGGTGGCGCCCATGACTTCACGGTAGGCGGCGACGGCGTTCGGGCCTTCCAGCACCTGAACGACGACCGGCTCGGCGGTCATTTGCTCGACCAGCTCGCCGTAGAACGGGCGCTCGGCGTGCACTTCGTAGAATTTCTTGGCCTGATCGGTCGACAGCTTGACGCGACGCTGGGCGACGATGCGCAGGCCGGCGCCTTCGATCACGGCGTTGATCGCGCCGGTCAGGTTGCGGCGGGTGGCGTCCGGCTTGATGATCGAGAAGGTACGTTCGGTCATGGGATGACTTCTGGTTTGGGAGATTGAAGGTCGCGGGCTTATAGACGCGCGCTCCCCGGTTTCCAACCGCCTCACAATTTTGCCTCTATCGCTGACCGATCCCCGGTCGTTCGGCGTCGGGGGCGCGCCCGAGTTCTGGACTATGCTGCAGATCAATCGCCTGACCCTCAACGCCTGGGGCCGTTCGTTCCTCGACGACGCCTCCGTCAGCCTGCCGCCCGGCGCCAAGGTCGGCCTGGTGGGCCGCAACGGCATCGGCAAGTCGACCCTGTTCAAGGTCATCCTCGGTGAACTGGTCGCGGGCGGCGATGAAGTCAGCCTCCCCAAGACCGCCCGTATCGGCTCGGTCGATCAGGAGCACCCGGCCACGCCCGTTTCCGTGCTGGAGACGATTCTCGAGGCCGACGTCGAACGCCACGAGCTGCTGACCCGCCTCGAAACCGCCGAGCCCGAGGAAATGGGCGAAATCTGGGGCCGTCTGATCGAGATCGACGCCGACGCCGCCCCGGCCAAGGCCTCCGAAATCCTCGTCGGCCTCGGCTTCTCGCAGGAAGACATCCATCGCCCCATGGCCCATTTCTCGGGCGGGTGGCGGATGCGCGTCGCTCTGGCTGCGGCCCTGTTCGCCGAGCCGGACATGCTGCTGCTCGACGAACCGACCAACTATCTCGATCTGGAAGGCGCCCTGTGGCTTGAGGCCCGCCTGAAGAAATATCCGGCGACGGCGCTGATCATCTCGCACGACCGCGAGATGCTGAACGAGGTCTGCACCCACATCCTGCACCTGTCGAACCGCAAGCTGGACCTCTACACCGGCAACTACGACACCTTCGAAAAGACCCGGGCCGAGAAGCTGCGCCTGATGGCCGCGACCCAGTCCAAGCAGGAGGCCGAGCGCGCCCACCTTCAGAAATTCATCGACCGCTTCAAGGCCAAGGCTTCCAAGGCCACCCAAGCCCAGTCGCGCGTCAAGAAGCTGGAGAAGATGGAACGGATCGAGCTGCCGCCAGAGGAGCGCGTCGCCCCCTTCGTCCTGCCGTCGCCCGAACGCCCCCTGCCCCCGCCGCTGATCCGGCTGGAGCGGGCCAATGTGGGCTATGAGCCCGGCAAGCCGATCCTGAAGAACCTCAACCTGCGCATGGACCTGGACGACCGGATCGGCCTGCTGGGCGTCAACGGCGCGGGCAAGTCGACCTTCGCCAAACTCATCGCGAAAGCACTGACGGTCGAGACCGGCGAGTTCCACCGCGACGGCAAGATGCGCGTGGGCTGGTTCCACCAGCACCAGATCGAGGCCATGGACCCGACCGACACCCCGCTGGAGATCATCCGCCGGGCCATGCCGGAAGCTTCCGAATCCAGCCGCCGGTCGAAGCTGGCCCAGTTCGGCCTGCCCTTCCAGAAGCAGGAAACCACGGTCGCCAACCTGTCGGGCGGCGAGCGCGCCCGCCTGCTGCTCAATCTGGTGGCGATGGACTCGCCCCACATCCTGATCCTCGACGAACCGACCAACCACCTCGACATCGACAGCCGCCGGGCCCTGCTCGACGCCCTGAACGAGTACACCGGCGCCGTCATTCTCATCACCCACGACCGCTCGCTGATGGAGCTGGTCGCCGACCGCCTGTGGCTCGCCGCCGACGGCACGGTGACCCCGTTCGAGGGCGACATGGACGACTACGCCAAATTCGTCCTGGACCGCGCCAAACAGGCCGGGATGAAGCCGTCACAGGTCAAGCATGAGCCGGTGGCCGAAGCCGCTCCGGCCGCAAGCACCTCCGCCTCTCAAGCAGCGAGCGGCCGCGCCGCGAGCGATAGGGGCCAAAAGAAAGGCGGACCGTCGCCGTCCACCCTGCGTCACGCGGTAAAAAAGGCCGAGGAGCGCATGACCCAGCTCGCCGCCGACCTCTCGCGCCTCGACGACGACCTCGCCAACGCCGCCGCCAACGATCCGAAGAAGCTCGAAGGCCTCAGCCGCTCCCGCGCCAAAACCCAGGCCGACCTCGACGCCGCCGAGGCCGCATGGATTGAGGCCGAGGAAGCCCTGGCCGAGGCCACCGCATGACACCCATCAAGTTCAGCCGCGAGGAGATCACCGCCATCGCCGCGAACCTGCGTCCTTATTTCCGGGACGAGTTCGACGTCGACCTGCGCGACCTCCCGGCTGAAATGCTGGTCGACTTCCTCGCCCGCGAAATCGGCCCCTTCTTCTACAACCGCGCCCTCTATGACGCGCAGGCCATCGTGAAGAAGAAGGCCGACGACATCGCCGAAGCCATCGCCGGGCTGGAGCGCGGCTAGACCTTTCCCTCCCCATCTTCGATGGGGAGAAGACTGTTATGTTCAGCGAACGCGAATCCCCCGACGCTCCGACGCCCTCAAGGAGTTGTCCATGATCCGCCCCATCCTGATCGCCGCCGCCCTGTTCGCCGCTACCCCGGCCCTCGCCCAGGAGCCAGCGCCGCGTCACTACCGACTGGACGTGTCGGTCGTGCGCAACGGCGTCGAGGTCGTGTCGACCCACACCCAGATCATGGAGAACGCCCCGGCCAGCGCATCGGCGACCCTCGGCGACACCACCTATGAGTTCGAGGCCAATCTGTTCACCGTCCAGGGCGACGGCGCCGACGCCCAGATGATCGTCGAGGCCAATCTGGCCCGGAACGAAACCCGGATCGCCGCCCCGCGCCTGACCTTCCTGCGCGGCGAAATGGCCGAAATCGCCATCGGCGACGAGGCGGGTGACATCCTGAAAATGTCGATCATGCCCGTTCCCGCCGCCGACTGACCGGCCCGCGTCTCCTCCCCATCTGCGATGGCGCGGAGACGCGTCACCGGCCCTACGACTGCCCCTGCTGCATGTAGGTTTCCTCATAGGGCTGGACCACGACCCAGCCCTCGCCCTGGAACTTCATCTGGATGCTCTCGCCCGAGCCCCGGCCGACGAAGGTCTTCAGCGAGATGTCCGTGGCGATCTCCGGCGACAGGCCGCCGGACCAGGCCACCGTCGCGTTCGGATCGGTGAAGATCGGCCCGGTCTCGCGGCTGACCTTGAGGATCAGCGGGTCATAGTGGCTGGTGATCGCCACGATGCCGCTGCCACTCAGCTTCACATTGAACAGACCGCCGGACATCATCCCGGCCACCCGCTTCATCATGGTGATCTGGTTGCTGACGCCGGTTTCCAGCGCCAGCACGTCGTTTCCGTTGGCGAAGATGGTCTCGTTGTCGAGGCGCAGCAGGGTGATCTTCTTGCCGGTGTCGGCCAGATAGACGCGGCCCTGCCCCTCCACCTTCATCAGCACCATGCCCTCACCGCTGACGGCCTTCTTCAGCAGATTGCCGAGGCCCTGCTCCATCAGGCCCTGACGGGTGAATTTCACCGATCCGGTGCGGGCCACCATCGCGCCCGCCTTGGCCCAGATCGCGCCGTTCAGCTTCACCTCCAGCAGATACTGGCTCTCCAGCTCAAAGGCTTCAGGGCTGACGTCCTTCTCCTTGTAGGCGGCGACGAACTCGGCGACGGTCTTGACCGGCATGGGAACCTCGAAGGGGGGTTTTCGGAAGCCGCGAGGCTGGGCGGGTATCCGTCGCGGCGCAAGCCGTTTGACCACCCGCCCTCGTCTTTTCCACGGACCTGACGTCCCTATTCCGGGTTGTCCGCGAGCGACGTCGCCCCCAGCGCCAGCCGCGTCGCCTCCGCCTCGGCCAGCAGGGCCGCGCGTTTGGCTTCGCCGAAACCGTCCAGCGTCCGGTAGGGCATGGCCAGCCGGATATTGTCGCGCAGCCGCCCCCGGTTCCGCTCAAGGAACCCCCAGTACAGCCGGTTGAAGGGACAGGCGCCGTCGCCGGACCTGCCCTTCACGTCATAGCGGCAGGCCCCGCAGTAGTCGCTCATCCGGTTGATGTAGGCCCCTGACGCCGCATACGGCTTCGACCCCACGATCCCCCCGTCGGCGAAGGTCGCCATGCCCCGCGTATTGGGCATCTCCACCCACTCATAGGCGTCGGCGTAGACGGTCATGTACCAGTCATCCACCGCGTCCGGATGCACCCCCAGCATCATGGCCAGATTGCCCGTGACCATCAGCCGCTGGATATGGTGGGCATAGGCGTTGTCGCGGCTGGTCGCGACAACGTCGGCCACACAGGCCATGTCCGTCTCGCCCGACCAGAAGAACCACGGCAGGGCGCGGTCGGCGTCCAGGAAGTTGCGCCGTCCGTACTCCGGCGACTTCAGCCAGTAGACGCCGCGCACGAACTCCCGCCAGCCGAGGATCTGCCGGATGAAGCCCTCGACCGCATTCAGGGGCGCGGCCCCGGCGGCATACACCGCCTCGGCCCGGCGGCAGACGTCCAGCGGGTCCAGCAGGCCCAGGTTGATCGCGGTCGAGATCAGCCCGTGCCACATCCACGGCTGCCCCTCCGCCATCGCGTCCTGCCAGTCGCCGAAGCCCGGCAGGATGCGCGTCAGAAAGTCCTCCAGCACCGCCTCGGCGTCCGCGACCGTCACCGGCCAGCCGAACCCTTCCAGCGTCCCGAAATGCTCCGGGAACAGCCGCTCCACGTCCGCAATGGCCTCGCGCGTCATCGCGGACGGCGGCGTCTTCAGCCGCTCCGGCGGTCGCACGCCCTTGGCCGGCTTACGGCGGTTCTCCGTGTCATAGTTCCAGCGACCGCCCTCAGGCTCCGCGCCGTGCATCAGCAGCCCGGTCTCGCGCCGCATCTCGCGATAGAAATACTCCATCCGCAGTTCGCGCTTGTTCGCCGCCCAGCGCCGGAACCGGTCGTGTGAGCAGATGAACCGCCGGTCCTCGCGGACCTCGACCGGCACGCCCGCCGTCGCCGCGAACGCCTCCAGCGCCCCGGCCAGCCGCACCTCGCCGCATTCGGTCAGCACCACCCGCTCGAAGTCCCCGCCCTCCACCGCGCGCGCCAGCTCCCCGACGATGGAGTGGCTGTTGTCCGGCGCGTCGATCCGCACATAGCGCACGCTCACGCCCCGTCCCTCCAGCCGCGCCGCATGGGCCCGCATGGCCGCGAAGGTCAGGGCGATCTTTTGCTTGTGGTGCCGCACATAGGTGGCTTCCTCGCGCACCTCGGCCATCAGCACCACGTCCCGGGCGGCGTCCAGATCGGCCAGTCCCGCCAGCCCGTCCGACAGCTGGTCGCCCAGCACCAGTCTCAGGGTCGCGCCACGCCGGGCCGGGTCGGGGTTCGTCATCGCCATGCCCTGTCTCTAGGCGCCTCCGCCCCCGGTCGCCAAGGCCCGCGCCCCTTCTTCCCTTTCCCGGATCAGGCCATACTTGCGAATCCATGCCCATCCGTCGCCTCCCCCCCGAGACCGTCAATCGCATCGCCGCCGGCGAGGTGGTCGAACGCCCGGCCAGCGCCATCAAGGAGCTGGTCGAGAACGCGCTGGACGCGGGCAGCACCCGTATCGAGATCCAGGCGGACGGCGGAGGCCTGTCGCGCATCCTCATCGCCGACGACGGTCACGGCATGGCCCCGGACCAGCTGGCCCTGTGCGTCGAGCGCCACGCCACCTCCAAGCTGGAACCCGACGACGCGGGCGACGTGGACCTGCTGCGCATCCACACCCTGGGCTTCCGGGGCGAGGCCCTGCCCTCCATCGGCTCGGTCGCCCGCCTGACCATCACCTCGCGCCCCCGTGAAGGCGGCGACGCCCACCAGATCACCGTCGAGGGCGGCGACCAGAAACCTGTCGCCCCCGCCGGCTTCCCCGGCCCGCACGGCGCCCGCGTCGAGGTCCGCGACCTCTTCTACGCCACCCCCGCCCGGCTGAAGTTCATGAAGTCCGAGCGCTCGGAGGCCATGGCCATCTCGGAGGAGATCAAGCGTCAGGCCATGGCGCATGAGGATGTCGCCTTCACCCTCGATCTCGACGGCAAGACCGTCCTGCGCCTGCCCGCCGAACACCCCGGCGACCACGGTCGGTTGAAGCGCCTCGCCGCCCTGCTGGGCCGGGATTTCGAGGCCAATGCCCTGCTGATTGATCAGGAGCGCGACGGCGTCCGGCTGACCGGCTACGCGGGCCTGCCCACCTACAGCCGGGGCAACGCCGCCCACCAGTTCCTGTTCGTCAACGGCCGCCCCGTGCGCGACCGCCTGCTGCAAGGCGCCCTGCGCGGCGCCTACGCCGACTTCCTCGCCCGCGACCGGCACCCGGCGGCGGTCCTCTTCCTCGACATCGACCCGCTCCATGTCGATGTGAACGTCCACCCCGCCAAGGCCGAGGTCCGCTTCCGCGATCCCGCCCTCGTGCGCGGCCTGATCGTCGGCGCCCTGCGCCACGCCCTCGCCGCCGCCGGCCACCGCGCCAGCACCACAGTCGCCGCCGACGCCCTCTCAGGCTTCCGCGCCCACGAAGGCGTGACCGCGCCGGGTGTGGGGAGTGGGGCATGGGGTGTGGGGTCGGGCGGCGGAAACGCCTCCGGCTACAGCGGCTGGCAAGCCTGGGCCGCCCCCGCCACCCAGACCGCCCAGATCCTCCCCGGCCTCAACGACCGCAGCGCCCGCGTCGAGACCTTCGACACACCCCACACCCTGCACCCCACGCCCTACACCCCCGGCGCGCCCTACACCCCACACCCCACACCAGACCCCCTCGACTTCCCTCTCGGCGCCGCCCGCGCCCAGCTGCACGGCACCTACATCGTCGCCCAGACGCGGGACGGCCTTGTCGTGGTCGACCAGCACGCGGCGCACGAGCGGCTCGTCTATGAGCGGATGAAGTCCCAGATGGCCGAGGGGGCCGTCACCCGTCAGGCCCTGCTGGCGCCCGAGGTGGTCGAGCTGGACCCCGCCGAGGCCGACCGCGTCGCCGCCCGCGCCGAGGAACTGGCCGAGCTGGGCCTGATCGTCGAGGCCTTCGGCGGCGGCGCCGTCCTCGTCCGCGAGACCCCGGCCCTGCTGGGCGACACAGACGTTCAGGGCCTGATCCGCGACATCGCCGACGACCTCGCCGAACACGGCGCCGCCCTGTCGCTCAAGGAACGCATGGCCGACGTCTGCGGCACCATGGCCTGCCACGGCTCCGTCCGCGCGGGCCGCGTCCTCAGCGCGCCCGAGATGAACGCCCTCCTCCGCCAGATGGAAGCGACGCCGCACAGCGGCCAGTGCAACCACGGTCGGCCGACTTACGTGGAGCTGAAGCTGGGCGATCTGGAGAAGCTGTTCGGGCGGCGGTGAGCGGACGCACGAAGAAAGCTCATGCAGGCAGGATCGCACCCAGCACAACACGCCGGAAGGCTGCTGCGCCGTACAACGTCCATTACCAGACACCGGTCCCGCACCGGATGGCATTAAGCTTGGCTGCCAGATAAGCTCTACGAATGACTCAGACCAATGCAGCCATTAACCTGACGTTCGATATACCCGATCATCGCGACCAAGCCCCGGGCCAAAACAGACCGATCATCGCAGTAGAGGGCGAGCGGATAATACCAGGTTCCGCGCCAGTTGTTTTCATTGGCGCTAACGGCTCCGGTAAGTCCCGCTTGGCTTCACTCGTGGCGACAACTGATGGCGTCACGCTGATCCCTGCAGATCGTGAAACGGCCGTTCCCGATGCTCTTGCGCCGATCCCCGTGCAGGATGCCGAATACAATTTGCACTCGACTCAGACAAATGATCAAGTCACACCCGGAATAGGGATAGCAAATCGACGCAGGGCCCAAGACGTACATCAACTATTCATGTACCTTAAGGCCGAAGAGTCGCAAATTGGTGTCGATTTTTACAGAGCGACCGCGGAAAATTCTTTTGCACCTCGACCTAAAACAAAAATTTCTGAGGTCGAGAATCTCTGGCGCATCGTTTTCCCTGACAGGAAATTTAACCTCACCACTCACAACCCCGAGGTAGAGCGCACCAAAACCAACGGCACAATAATCACTTACCCAGCGTCTAAGATGAGCGAGGGTGAGCGGAGCATTTTATATCTGATCGCTCGCATTGTAACGGCTCCATCAGGAATCATTCTGATTGATGAACCTGAGGTGCACATGCACACGCTACTGGCCCGACGGTTTTGGGATCTAGCCGAACATTCACGGCTTGACTGCAGATTCGCTTATATCACCCACGACCTCGCATTTGCGCTCTCGCGGCAACAGGCGCGTATGGTAGTGGTGCGTGACGAAAATTCGGTATCTGTCGTCCCGGCGAACGAGCGCATTCCACCGGAGACCTTCGAAGAAATATATGGAGCCGCAACGCTTTCAGTCTCCGCTCGCCGCCTCGTTTTCTGTGAAGGCGTTGACGATGGAAGCATCGACCGGCCGTTCTATGAGGCTTGGTTCAACGCTGGCGGCACCGCAGTTGCCCCAGTGGGAAGCTGCAACGCCGTCAGGCAATCCACCGCCGTCTTTAAAGCAGGAAACACCATTTCAGCTGCCAATCCGGTTGGCGTGATTGAACGAGATTTTTGGCCCACCGATTGGCTCGATAAGCGCAAAGCCGAGGGCTTTCACGTCCTTCCCGTCCATGAGGTCGAGGGCCTTTTTTGCTTGAAGGAAGTCGCGGAGGCAGTCGCGCTCCATCTTGGCGTTTCAGATTTTTCAAAGCGATGGACAATCTTCGAGAAAGACGTAAAAACTGAAACAGTGCAGCGGGAACCGGTAATCGTTGAACGCGCGAAGCGTTACATCGACGTTGCCCTCGAAGGACTAGCCAATTCAGCCAGAAGCAACCCAGACAGAGCTACGGCCCGGGCCGCCTTTGTATCCACTGTCGATATCGGAAGAGCGGTTTCTGACACCGGTGCAGCATTCGACACTGAAGCAAGTATCGTTGACCAAGCCTGCTCCGGTTCTTGGGACGACTATCTGGCGGTAATGCCGAACAAACGCCTCTTGGGACCGCTAGCTCAGTCACTTGGGATAAGCAAAGAAGCTTACACAGGTATAATTGTCGGATCGCTGGCGCAGCCCGCCACCTACCCGGCAGCCGCCAGCCAAATCGAGCATGCATTGCAGTCCAGGTTGCCCTGTCGTTAGCTTCCGCCTTTGATGTACGCCGAATGCCCTCCATCCTCTTCGCCTGTCTCGGCGACATCTGTCGCTCGCCGCTGGCGGAGGGCGCCCTGCGGGCCGAGGCGGCCCGGCCCAGGCTCGCACTGATCGTGGACTCCGCCCGAACCGGGAACCGACATCCGGGCGAGCCCCCTCACACCCCCCGATCCGCCAGCATCGCCAGTTCCTCATAGATCGCGTCGCCCGACCGGCTTTCGGCATTCCGCCAGCTGGTGGCGGTCGTGGGGTTCACCAGCGTCCCGTCGGCGGTCAGGACCAGCACATTGGGCAGGCCGGGCAGCTCAGGCAGGCCGAACCGGCGGGCGATGGCGAGGTTGTGGCCGTCGCCGGTGCGGGGCATGCCGATGTTGACGAACACCAGCTCGTATTTGCGCTCGATCAGCGCGGCGAAGCGTTCGGTCTCCAGCCAGCCGGCCAGGGCGCGGCTGTCGCTGCACCAGTTGGCGCCCATGACCAGCAGGACCCGCTTGCCGGACGCCCGCGCGCGCTCCAGCGCCGCATCGACGTCGCCCATCGCATTGTCGCTGACCAGATAGGAGCGCGCCTGCGGCCTGGGCGCTTCCGGCGGCGTCGGCGCGACCGCCACCACGGGCGCAACAGGGGCCATCGGCCCGGAGGTCGTGGCGCAACCGGCCAGAGCGCTCGCGGCCACGAGCAACGACACGACAGTTCTCATTTTCAGCATCCCCCGCCGGCCTCATCGCCCGCGTCCGGCCCGCTTCTCCGACACTTTCGCGACGCGCTCAACAGCGTTCGCCACCGGCCCCTGAACCGTTCAGACTGCACGGGTCCATCCCGCCCTCAGGTCGCCTCCCCATGCCCTCCATCCTCTTCGTCTGCCTCGGCAACATCTGTCGCTCGCCGCTGGCGGAGGGCGCCCTGCGGGCCGAGGCGGTGCGGCTCAGGCTCGATCTGATCGTGGACTCCGCCGGCACCGGTAACTGGCATGCGGGCGAGGCGCCGGATGAGCGGGCGCAGCGGACGGCGTTGAGGCATGGGGTCGACATCTCGGGCCTGCGGGCGCGGCAGGTGACGAAGGACGACTTCCGCCGCTTCACCCACATCATCGCGCTGGACCACGAGAACCTGTCCAACCTGCGCAAGCTCCAACCGGCCAACGCCACCGCCGAACTCAGCCTGCTGCTGGACCACGTCCCCGGCCGCGAGGGCCAAGCCGTCACCGACCCCTGGTTCGGCGACGAGGCCGGGTTCGAGGTGACGTGGGATGAGGTCGAGGCGGCGGCGCGGGGACTGGCGGCACAGCTTCGGGCGCTCTGAGCGTCGCTTTCGGGGGTGTGGGGTGTGGGGTGTGGGGTGTCGGGTGTGGGCATGCCCCGGCGTCCCGCCAATCCCCACTGCCTACTGCCTACCCGACACCCGACACCCCATCCCCTACGCCCCAAACCGCTCCACCACCCCCGTCGCCTGTCCGCCGGACACGACCGAGCCCCCGGCGATCGCATAGACCGCCCCGTCCACCGACGCCGCCGCCAGCCCGTGCCGGGGCGTCTTCATGTCCGGTCCCGCCGTCCAGGCATCCCGCGCCGGGTCATAGAGCCAGGTCTCGGCGAACACGCCGCCGCCTCCGCGTGCGAACCACTCCCCGCCGAACGCCACCAGCTTCCCGCCCGCTTCCGCCATAGCCAGCCCGCCGCCGACCTGATTGTTCTGCGCATGGGAGCGCGGGATCGGCGCCAGGGTGTCCCAGCGATCCGCCGCCAGGTCATAGCGATCCAGCCGCCCCGTCCCGCCGCCGCTGACCGTGCGTCCTCCAGCCACCCAGATCGCGCCGTCCAGCACCGCCGCCGCCGCGCTGTTGCGGGCCATCGGGCACGGCCGCGCCGTCTCCCAGCGTCCGTCCACCCGCACCAGATGCCGGTCGGTGTCGGCCTGCTCGTTCCAGCGGGCGTTGGCCGCGCCCGCGGGCGTCCGCCCGGTGATCAGGTGCAGCCGCTCGCCCCCTCCTGAAGTAAGCCCCAGCCCTACCGCCTCGGCCTGCGGCGTCGGCAGGCCCGGCGCCTCGACCCAGCCGCCGTCCGTCAGCGTCCACGCCGTCGTCGTATTGACCCAGTCCCCGGCCCCGGTCCGCGCATAACCGCCGACGATGTTCAGCTGTCCGCCCGCGACCACCACCATCGGGTGATGCCGGGCCTCGGGCAGGCGCGGCAGCTCGCTCCACGCATCCGCCGCCGGATCATAGGCGGCCACGCGATCCTCGACATGCAGCCCGTCCCGCCGCTGCACCAGACCGCCCGCCGTGACGATCTTCCCGTCCCACACCGCCGCATAGATCTCCTGCACGATCCACGGCAGGGACGCGCGGCTGGTCCAGCCGCCCGAGGGCGCGGCCCGCGCGCGAGCCGCCAAGGGGGTTGTCAGGGGAACGAGGCCGAGTGCGGCTCCGGCGGCGATCAGGGTGCGGCGGTCGGGATGGGTCATGGGGTCAGACTGACACGGCTTCGCGCACGTTCGCCACCTTCCCTCTCTTCCGCTCATCCTCGGGAGGGCGCGCCACGGCGCCTGGGTGTGGGGTGTGGGGTGTCGGCATGCCCCACGGCGTTCCGCTCATCCCTACTCCCTACTCCCTACTCCCTACTCCCTACTCCCTACTCCCTACTCCCTACTCCCCACACCCCACACCCCACACCCTCAAAAATCGCGCGCGTCCGATCCGTACGACCAAATTTGACGTACCGCCGGTTTATCGTGCAGGCATGACCGACGCTTATCGCATCCGCCCCGTCCGAACCTGGCTTCTCGCGCGCGACGCCTATCTCGGCGGCCTGACCGCCGAAACCGTGTGCCGCATGTACGATCTGGGCCTGTCCGCCTTCCGGCGCCGCGCCCGCAAATACAGCTGGCGGCGCATGGACAATGTCGGCGACCCCGCCTCCGAACGGGACCGCTCCATCTATGACGATGTGGAGGTCGAGGAGCAGATCGATACCGCCCGCCTGCGCTTTCTCCAGACGCTGGAGCAGGGCAAGGCGCTGGAAGCCCTGCGCTGGCGCAAGCTCTGGGGAGAGTTGCGGACCGAGTCCGCCGCCTTTGATGCAGCCTTCTTCAGGGACATGACCCCGGAGGAGATCAGCGCCTTTCACGCCTCACCGCACGAGTACGAGGACGAGGACGAGGACACCGAAGAAGACGCGGCCCTGCTCAGCGCGCCCCGGCATGACGTCCATAACGAGGACTGAGCCGGGAAATGTCCACTAAAGTGCACTCAAAAAATAATTGAGTGCACTCAGCCCCCGGTCGGCAGGGCCCTGAGGAACAGCACCCGCGCCGCGCCGTAGTCGCGGGCGTCCAGCCGTTCATAGCCGGGGGTCTCGATCTCCGGCTCGTCCGAGCCGCGCTCGAACACCACGGTGGCGCCCGGCTTCAGCCAGTTGCCTTCCAGCAGCCGGGCCAGCGTCTGCTCCCCCAGACCCTTGCGGTAGGGCGGGTCGAGGAAGGCGATGTCGAAGGCCTCGCCCGCCGAGCCGGGACGGACGCCCAGATCGGTGGCGCTGCGGCGGTGCACCCTCGTGCGGCCCATCAGGCCCCAGGCGTCGGCGTTCTCGCGGATGGCGCCGCGCGCCTCATCCTCGATCTCGACGAACAGGCAGAAGGCCGCCCCCCGGCTGATGGCCTCATAGCCCAGGGCGCCCGAGCCCGCGTACAGGTCGATGACCCGCGCGCCGTCCAGCGGCTCGGCCCAGCCGGCATGTTCCAGCACGTTGAAGATGGCCTGACGCGCCCGGTCCGAGGTCGGGCGGGTGTTCTGGCCCTCGGGGGCGGTGATGGCCCGCCCCTTCAGGCTTCCGGCGACGATCCGCATGGATCAGCCGCCCGAGCGCGGACCACGCGGCCCGCCCCGCCCGGCCCCGCCTGACGGACGCGAGCCGCCGGGGCGAGCCCCGCCGCCCCCGGCGGGCTTGCCGAAGGTGCGGCCGCCCGAGGGCTTGGCGCCATAGGCAGGCTTGTCCCCGAAGGCCGGCTTGCCGCCGGTCTTGCGGGGGCCGCCCGCCGGCTTGCGGCGGTCGTCGATGAACTGGTCATCGCGGGGGGTGAAGGCGCGTTTCGGCCGGTCGCCGCCGTCCTCGTCCTTGCGGGCGGGCGCGGTGCGCTCACGGGGCTTGAAGGTCTTGGTGTGCTCGAACTTCGGCTTGGCCCTGGCCCAGCCGTCCTTTTTCGGGGCGCGACGGCCGGTGTCGCCACCCTCGGTCGCGGCGGCCTCGGCGGCGCGGACGCGGCTGGGCTTGCGCGACGGGTCCGACAGGGCGGAGCCCGAGGCGCCCTTCACGATCGGCGCCGAGGTGCGGCGGCCGGGGATGGGCGCGGGGGTGCTGACCGTGTTGCCGGTCGGCAGGTTCTCGGGCCGGATGTGCTCGGCCAGCAGCTCACGGATCACCCGCGGACCGACCTCCTCGACCGAACCCACCGGCAGGGTGCCCAGCTGGAACGGACCGTAGGCCAGACGGATCAGGCGGTTCACGGTCAGGCCCAGATGCTCCAGCACCTTGCGGACTTCCCGGTTCTTGCCCTCGGTGATCGAGACACTGATCCACAGGTTGGCCGACGACTTCTCGCCCTCGGCCTTCTCCCTGGCCTTGTCGAGGGTCGCCTCGATCGGGCCGTAGCGGACGCCGTCGACGGTGACGCCGTCCTTCAGGCTGTCGAGCTGCGCCTGTGTCACGCGGCCCCGGGCGCGGGCGCGGTACTGGCGGACCAGCTCGGTCTGCGGCAGCTCCAGCGCGCGGCTCAATTCGCCGTCGTTGGTCAGGATCAGCAGGCCCTCGGTGTTCAGGTCGAGGCGGCCGACCGAGATCACCCGCGGCAGGCCGCTGGGCAGGGCGTCGAAGACCGTCGGGCGGCCCTGCGGGTCGCCGTGCGACGTCACCAGCCCGGCGGGCTTGTGATAGCGCCAGACGCGCGTGGCCTGCGCCGCGCCGATGGGCTTGCCGTTCACGGTGATCACGTCGTCGCGGGTCACCAGGGTCGCGGGCGTGTCCAGGATCTTGCCGTTGACGGCCACCTGGCCCAGGCCGATCAGGCGCTCGACCTCGCGGCGCGAGGCGATGCCCGCCCGGGCCATGGCCTTGGCGATGCGCTCGCTGCGCTTGGGGGCCTCGTCGGCGGCGGGCTTGCCCCCCGGTTTGGAGCCCGGCTTCGCGCCGAACTTGCCGGCCGGCTTGTCAGCGCGGGGGCCCTTGGCGAAGGGTTTGCCGCCGCGCGGCGGACCGCGCTCGCCGTCCGCGCTCTCGACGCGTTTGACGTAGGGTTTGCGGGGGCCGTCGCGGTCGCCGTCTTGACGCGGGCGCGGCTTCTTGTCGTTGTCTCGGGGATGGAAGGCCATGATGAGCGGTTCATGCGCATGGCCTTGGCCTGCGCGCAAGCGGCGGCGGACGCCGGAGAGACTCCGGTCGGCTGTGTGATCGTCGACGAATCGACCGGTCAGGTCGTCGCCGAGGGCATGAACGGCCCCATCGGCGCCCATGATCCGACCGCCCACGCCGAGATCGTCGCCCTGCGCGCGGCGGCCCGAAAGCTGGGCAATTACAGGCTCACAGGCCTGACGCTGTATGTGACGCTGGAGCCCTGCGCCATGTGCGCCGGGGCCATCAGCCACGCTCGTATCGGCCGGGTGGTCTGGGGCGCTGACGACGCCAAGGGCGGCGCCGTCGCCCACGGCCCGCGCTTCTTCGACCAGCCGACCTGCCACTGGCGCCCCGCCGCCGAGGGCGGGGTTCTGGCCGCCGAGGGGGGCGACCTCCTGCGGTCCTTCTTCCGGGCCCGTCGCAAGGGAACGCCCCCCGATACGGCGCGTTGATCCGCCTGCTCCCGTCACGGCAAGGCTTGTTACGTATGAAGACGCTTCTGGTCCCGGCGCTCGCCGTCCTCTCGCTGGCCGCCTGCGGCCGTCAGCCGGCCGAGGCCCCGACCGACGGTGATTCGGTCCGTGAGCGCGCCGAGGAAGCCCAGACCGCCCGCCGCCGCACGGGCGCCGAGCTTCAGGACCGCGCCCTGAACCGGGTCATCCGCGCCGTCTACATCTGCAACGACGGCCAGCGCCTGTCGGTGGACTTCGACAACCCCCGGGAGATGGCCACCGTCCGCAACTCGAACGGCGAGGCCGTTGACCTGTTCCAGGAACGTGCCGCCGACGGCATCTGGTATCGCGCCTCGGGCTACGAACTGCGCGGCAAGGGAACCCAGGCGACCTGGACCGCGAACAACCTGCCCCCGACCACCTGCCGCGCGGTCGACTAGGAGAGGGCCGTCGGTCGCCTCTACGCGTCCTGCAGAGCGGCCGGATCGAGCATCACGCCGCGCCCTCGGCCTTCAGGAAGGCGGTCAGGGTCGCACGGTCCACGGTCTTGTCGGTGAAGGCCTCGCCGATGGCCCGGGCCAGGATCAGGGTCAGGCGGCCGCCCTCGGCCTTCTTGTCCCCCTCCATCCGCTTGATCAGGGCCTCCGCCCCGAACTGGCCCACCTCGGCCAGACGCACCGGCAGACCGGCCGCCGCCGTCACCGTCTCGACCCGGTCCGCGTCCGCCTGAGCGCACAGCCCGGTCGCGGCCGAGTAGCGGAAGGCCATGGCGCAGCCCAGCGCCACCGCCTCGCCGTGGGCCAGCTTCTCTTCGTCGAAGTCCAGCTCCGCCTCGATGGCGTGGCCGAAGGTGTGGCCGAGGTTCAGCAGGGCGCGCCGCCCCGCCTCCTTCTCGTCCTCGCCGACGATGCGGCTCTTGATCTCGACCGAGCGAACCACGGCGCGATGCAGCGCCGCCGGGTCGCCCTTGACGCCGACCGCGCCCTCTCCAGCCAGCCAGTCGAAGAAGGCCGCGTCGCAGATCAGGCCGTGCTTCAGCACCTCGGCCCAGCCCGACCGCAGCTGCCGCTCCGGCAGGGTCGCCAGCACGTCGATGTCCGCAACCACCAGCCGGGGCTGATGGAAGGCGCCGATCAGGTTCTTGCCGCGCGGGGTGTCGATGGCCGTCTTGCCGCCTACCGAGCTGTCGACCTGCGCCAGCAGGGTCGTCGGAACCTGCACGAAGTCGATGCCGCGCATGTAGAGCGCCGCTGCCAGTCCGGCCAGATCGCCGACCACGCCGCCGCCCAGCGCCACGACGATGTCGCTCCGATCCAGCCCGAAGGCCAGCATCCGGTCCAGCACCCGCTCCAGCTCGGCGAAGGACTTGGAGCTCTCTCCCGCCGGCACCGCCAGCAGCCGGGCCCGCACGCCCGCGTCCTCCAGCGCCTTCAGCACCGTGGGTCCATGAATGTTGGCCACTGTCTCGTCGGTGACGACGACGGTTCGCCCCTTCGCCAGCGGCGCGACGTGCTGGCCCAACTCGCGCAGGAGCCCGCCCCCCACGACGACATCGTAGGGCAGGAAGCCAGCCCCTGAAACCAGCACCGTCGTCGTCACGCCTTGATCTCCATCGCCCCGTGGGCCTCAAGCGCCCGCACTATGGCCTCCACGGCCTCGGCATGGGCGCCGCCGGCCACATCAACCGTCAGGTCCGCTTCGCCGTAAACAGGATACCGGGCCTCGGCCAGTGTCCGCAGGGTCTCCAACGGATCCTTGCCCCGCAACAGCGGTCGGGTATCGCGTCGCTGCACCCTCTGGGCGATGACCTCCAGATCGGCCCTCATCCAGACCGTCACCGCATGGGTCTTCATCAGCGCCCGGGTTTCGAGATTCAGCATGGCCCCGCCGCCGGTGGCCAGCACCAGCCGCGGTCCCTCCAGAAGGCGGCGCATCACACGCGCCTCTCCCGCCCGGAACTCGCCCTCGCCCATGCTGGCGAAGATGTCCGAAACGGTCATGCCCGCCGCCGACTCGATCTCTTCGTCGCCGTCCGCAAAGGACAGGCCCAGCCGCCTGGCCAGCCGGCGCCCGACGGTCGATTTCCCCACCCCCATCAGCCCGACCAGCGCTATGGTGCGCTGATGGACGGGAATCGGCTCGAATTCGGTCATCGCGCGCCTCGCGAGAGCGGGCGGCGGTCGGGAGACGGGAAGGATGGGCGCAGGCACGTCATGATCGCCTTCACCTCTACACGAACACAGGCGCGGGGCCACGCCATGGCGAAGGCGCCGCGATGAGCAGTCCCCAGATCGAGGCCTTCCTCGAGATGATGGCTGTGGAGCGGGACGCCTCGCCCCACACCCTGTCCGCCTACGCACGCGATCTGGCCGACGCCGAGGGTGGCGTGGACGGCGGGCTGATGCAGGCCGATGAGACGGCGGTGGAGACCTGGTACGCCGGTCTGGCGGTGCGCGGCCTGTCCCCCGCGACCCAGTCCCGACGTCGCGCCGCCGTGCGTCAGTTCTATCGCTTCGCTCTCGGTGAAGGCTGGCGGCAGGACGACCCGTCGCGCCGGCTCGACGCCCCGAAACAGGGTCGCTCCCTGCCTAACGTCCTTACCCGCGAGGAGATTGAAGCCCTGCTGGAAGCCGCCGCCGCCCGCGACGGCGCTGCCGGGATTCGCATGGTGGCGCTGGTGGAGTTGGCCTACGCCTCGGGTCTTCGGGTGTCTGAACTGCTGGCGTTGAAGGTTGAAGCCGTTCGCCGCGATCCCGCCTGGCTGATCGTGCGCGGCAAGGGCGGCAAGGAACGACTGGCTCCATTGAACGCCTCGGCCCGCGAGGCGATGAAGGCGTGGCTGGAGGCCCGGGACGCCGCCCGCAAGCCTGGGATGCCGGACAGCCCATGGCTGTTCCCTTCCCCCATGGGCAAGGCCGCCCTGACACCCCGCCGCTTCGCCCAGATGCTGGATCAGGCGGCCATCGACGCCGGGATCGACCCGGCGCGGGTCAGCCCCCACGTCCTGCGTCACGCGTTCGCCACCCATCTGATTGAAGGCGGGGCCGACCTGCGCGTCGTCCAGACCCTGCTGGGTCACGCCGACATCGCCACCACCCAGATCTACACCCACGTCGCCACGGATCGGCTGGCCAGAATGGTGCAGGAGAAGCACCCTCTGGCGCGGGATGACTGAACTCCGCTTGCTCCCCGGCGTTGACCTGACTAGGTTCCGCCGCCTTCCGATGCGCCATGTGGCGCGCCAGTTCCGGACGCCTTGATGGCCACGCACTACCTCGAGTTCGAAAAGCCGATCGCCGAATTGGAGGCGAAGATCGAGGAGCTGTCGCTGCTCGCCTCGACCGCGGGCTCGTTCGACTCCGAGATCGACGGCCTGAAGAAGAAGGCCGATCAGCTCCGCAAGAAAATCTACAACGGCCTCGATCCGTGGATGAAGACGCAGGTCGCGCGCCACCCGCAGCGTCCGCACTTCGTCGACTATGTCGAGGGTCTGTTCACCGACTTTGTCGAGTTGAAGGGCGACCGGCAGTTCGGCGACGATCAGGCGATTCTGGGCGGTCTCGCCAGGCTGCGGGGTCGGGCGGTGGTGATCATGGGTCACGAGAAGGGTCACGACACCCAGACCCGCCTGACCCACAATTTCGGCATGGCCCGTCCCGAAGGCTACCGCAAGGCGGTGCGCCTGATGGATCTGGCCGAGCAGTACGGCCTGCCGGTGCTGTCTTTCGTGGACACCGCCGGCGCCTACCCGGGCCTCGGCGCCGAAGAGCGTGGTCAGGCTGAAGCCATCGCCCGCTCGACCGAGCGCGGCCTGACGCTGGGCGTCCCCTCCATCGCCACCATCACGGGCGAAGGCGGTTCGGGCGGCGCCATCGCCATCGCCGCCGCCAGCCGCGTGCTGATGCTGGAGCACTCGATCTATTCGGTCATCTCGCCGGAAGGCGCCGCAGGCATCCTCTGGCGCGACGGCAGCCGGGCCCGGGACGCGGCCATGGCAATGAAGATCACCGGCCCCGATTTGGTCGAGCTGAAGATCGTGGACCGCATCATCGGCGAGCCGCTGGGCGGCGCCCACACCGACCGCGCGGCAGCCATCGCCGCTGTTGGCGATGTGCTGGTCGAGGAACTGGACGCCATGGCCGGCCTGTCGCCCGAGCAACTGCGCAAGGCCCGCGCCGACCGCTTCTACGCCATCGGCCGCCTGAGCTAGGTTTACGGCGTTAACGCTCTGAATACCCGCGACTGCGAAGCATTCTGCGCCCGGCGATACGCGAGTCGGGTCGGGGGCGTGTGGAGTAGCGATGAGTCAGGGGCTGGACGGGCTGCGCGAGAGCGCGGTGATCAATCTCACCGGCGCCGTGACCATGGTCGTGGACGATTCGCCGTTCGGGCTCGACATCACCGCCAGCGCCCTGCTCGGCTTCGGCATCAAGACCCGTTACGCTTGCCATAGCGGCATTGAAGCTATGGAAATCCTCAAGGATCACCCTGTTGATCTGCTGGTGGTCGATACCGAAATGCCCGAAATGGACGGCTATGCACTGGTGCGCTGGCTGCGCCGGTCCGGGCTGGATCCGAACGCCTTCACCCCCGTCATCATGACCGCCAGCCACATCCGCCGATCCCGTGTCGCCGAAGCCCGCGACTGCGGAGCGAATTTCGTGATTACCAAGCCCTTCAGCGCCGCAACCCTGCTGGAGCGGATCATCTTCGTCGCGCGCGACACCCGCCCCTTCCTGGAGGTCGGCGACTATTTCGGTCCCGACCGCCGCTTCCGCGAGGGCAAGCCGCCGTTGGAGGAACGGCGAGCCGATGTGCTCCGCCGGATGAAGCTGGACGCCGAACAGGCGGCTGCTCAGACCAATGCCGGGGGGGCCGCATGACTGTCATCACCCATTCACGCCGCAAGTCCCGTCTGTCGAAGATCATTGATCAGGCCGGCGGCTTCAGCGTCGGCGCCGCACTGACGCAGGCCCGGGCCAATATGGACGCCCTGAAACCCCGCAGCGCGGCCGAGGTGGCGGATCGCATCGCCGAACTGGCGGCTCTCGCGCCGACCGACACGGCAGACGTCGCAGAGACCCAGACCGCGCTGGTTCGGGCCTATCACGTCGCGAACGGCGTGATCGACGCCGCAGGGCCGTTCGGAATGGATGACGTCTGTGCGGTCGCGGTTGGCCTGTGCGACCTGATCGACGCGACCACGGCGGAACGCCCGTTCGATTGGCGTGTCGTGCCGATCTACGCCCGGTCGCTGCAACTCCTGCTCGCGCTGCCGGAAGACGCCGACGCCCGTAAAAAGGTGCGCGAGGGACTTGAGCAGATGGTGGACCGGAAGCTGGCGCAGCCGGGCTGAACCGGCTCCCGGCCCTGCCCCTTATTCGTAGATCGTCAGATCGCCCCGACACACGCCGGCGCGCTCCTGAATGACATAGGCGCTGCCCGTGCCGACCATCTGCTGCACAGCCGCCTGGCCGTTGAAGCAGGTCCCGATCTCGTAGCCGACCACCGTCGTGTAGGTCGCATCGCTGAAGTAGGTGTAGTTATAGAACGGCACGTCCAGCATGGCGGCGCTGGGGCCGGCGACGGCCGAGGCGGCCAGGGCGACAGCGGACATGGCCGCCATCTTGACGGAAACGCGTCTCTTCATTGCATCCTCCAGTGTTCACAACCAAAAGAACACTGAACGAGACCCGCTCAACCTCAAGACACAAAAACTTGTGTGGGGAAATCAGGCCTCCAGCCCGGCTTTGACCCGCGCGCCCCGGGTCTGCTTGCGCCAAAGGGCGGCATACTCGCCGCCCTGACGGGCGACCAACTCGTGGTGCGCGCCCCGTTCCACGATCCGACCGGCCTTCAGCACCAATATCTGGTCCGCATCAGCGATGGTGGACAGCCGGTGCGCCACCACCAGCGTGGTCCGCCCGGCGCGGGCCTTGCGCAAGGTCTTCTGAATGGCGGTCTCGGTGCGACTGTCCAGCGCGCTGGTGGCCTCATCCAGGATCAGGATGCAGGGATCGGCGAGCAGGGCCCGCGCGATGCCGACACGCTGGCGCTCACCGCCGGACAGCTTAAGTCCCCGCTCGCCGACAACGGTGTTCAGACCGTCCGGCAACTGGCCGATGAACTCCGCCAACTCGGCCGCCTCAGCCGCCGCCCAGATGGCCGCCTCGTCCGCGTCGGGGCGTGCGAAGCCGATGTTGGCGCGCAGCGTGTCGTTGAACAGGGCCACGTCCTGCGGGACCAGAGCCACCGCCGCGCGCAGGCTTTCCTGCGTCACCGCCCGCGCATCGACGCCGTCCACCAGCACCCGACCCTCCTGTGGGTCAATCAAGCGCAGGGCCAGCTTGACGATCGTGGACTTGCCCGAACCGGACGGCCCGACCAGCGCCGTGGTCGTGCCCGGAGCGGCGTGGAAGCTGACGTTCTCCAGCCCGTTGGCGCGGGCGTCGTGGCGGAAGCCGACGTGCTCGAACGTCAGGGCGGCGCCGTTCACCCCGGCGGCGCGATCCAGCGGCGCCGCATCAGCGGCGTCAGCGACCTGCGGCACCTGACGGGTGACCTTCAACATCTCCTCCATGTCGATGAAGGACTGGCGAATTTCGCGATAGGCGAAGCCCAGAATGTTCAGTGGCGCATACAGGCTGATCATGATCAGGACGGCGGCGGTGACATCGCCCGGTCCCATGCGGCCGGCGGCGGCTTCGAACCCCGCCATGACCGCCATGACACCGAGGCCGACATTCATGATCACGGCCTGGATCACGTTCAGAAGGGCGAGCGAGCTGTTCGCCTTCAAGGCCGCGCGCGTGTAGTCGCCGAGGGCCGCGTCGTAGCTCCGCGCGGCGCGCGCTTCGGCGCCGAAGGACTTGACCGTCTCATAGTTCAGCAGGGCGTCGACCGAGACCCCGGCCGCCTGGGTGTCGGCGGCGTTCATGATCCGGCGGTGCTCGATCCGCCAGTTGGACAGGGCGAAGGTCGACACGGCGTAGATGGCCACCACGGCGACCGCCACCGCCCCGAAGCGCCAGTCGTACTTGCCCGCCAGCACGCCCGCGGCCAGCACCAGTTCGACACCGGTGGGGATCAGGTTGAAGGCGAGAATGCGCAGCAGGAAATCCACCGCCCTCGAGCCGCGATCCATGGTCCGGGACAGGGAACCCGACCGCTTGGTCTGATGAAAGTCCAACGACAGACTGAGGGCGTGGCCGAACGTCTCGGTCGCCGCCGTGCGCTGGGCCGCGGATCGAACCGGTGCGAAGACCACGTCCGAAGCATTCGGCGCGACGGCCGACAGCAACCGGACGATGGCCCACCCCAGCGCAAAGGCCGCGAAGCCGAGACCGACGGCGACCTCCGTCCCCTGCCCCGCCGCCAGATGGTTGACCGCCGCCCCCAGCACCAGCGGCGCCATAACGCCCAGCCCCTTGCCGGCCAGCGTCATTCCGATGGCGGCGACCAGACGCAGTTTCAGCTGCGGCGCATTGGAGCGGCCGACCAGCCGTAGCAGGTCGGCCAGCGCCTGGAGCGTCGGCGGGCCGTCGGTGGGGGTTGTCAGCCCGGCTTGCGCCGCCTTTGCTTCCGATCCCTGCCGTCGCCCGGCCCCGCGTTCACCTCTCATCGCCATCCCCGCCATATGGCCCCGTCAGGGGCCGGGCGGAAGAGAGAACGCTCAGCGACCGCCGTGCTTGGCGTATTCCAGCTTGGCGATGGTCCGGTTGTGGACCTCGTCCGGGCCGTCAGCCAGACGCAGGGTGCGGACACCCGCGTACAGCTCGGCCAGCGGGAAGTCGCCCGACACGCCCGCGCCGCCGAACGCCTGAATGGCGTCATCGATGATCTTCAGGGCCATGCGCGGCGCGGCGACCTTGATCTGGGCGATCTCGGACTTGGCGTTCTTGGCGCCGGCCTGATCGATCATCCAGGCGGCCTTGAGCACCGACAGGCGGCACATCTCGATGTTGATGCGCGCCTCGGCGACACGCTGCTCCCACACCGAGTGCTCGGCGATCTTCTTCTTGAAGGCCGTGCGGCTGAGCAGACGTTCGACCATCAGGTCCAGCGCGCGCTCTGCGGCGCCTATGGTGCGCATGCAGTGGTGGATGCGGCCCGGCCCGAGACGGCCCTGGGCGATCTCGAAGCCCCTGCCCTCACCTGCGATCAGGTTCGAGACCGGCACCCGGACGTTGTCGAGCACGACCTCCGCGTGGCCGATCGGGCGCTCGTCATAGCCGAACACCGACAGCATCCGCTCGACGCGGAAGCCGGGCGTATTGGTGGGCACCAGGATCTGCGACTGCTGTTGGTGCGTCGCCGCGCCCGTGTCCGTCTTGCCCATCACGATGGCGATGGCGACATTGGGGTGCGCCATGTTGGTCGACCACCATTTGCGGCCGTTGATGACGTAGTGATCGCCGTCGCGCTCGATGCGGGTTTCGATATTGGTGGCGTCCGAAGAGGCCACCGCGGGCTCGGTCATCAGGAAGGCCGAGCGGATGTCGCCGTTCATCAGCGGCTTCAGCCACTGCGCCTGCTGTTCGGCGTTGCCGTACATGTGCAGGACTTCCATGTTGCCGGTGTCCGGGGCGTTGCAGTTGAACACCTCGGCCGTCCACAGATGACGGCCCATGATCTCGGCCAGCGGGGCGTATTCGAGGTTGGTCAGGCCCGCGCCGTGATCGCCCGGCAGGAACATGTTCCAGAGGCCCGCTTCCCTGGCCTGGGCCTTCATCTCTTCCATGGCCCTGGGCTGGACGGTGTGATCCGCTTTCACCTCGGCCCAGTATTCCGCCGAGCGCGGAAGCACCTTCTCATCCATGAAGCGCTGCACGCGCTCCTGCCAGTGCAGTCCCTTGTCGCTGTGACGGAAATCCATGGTCGTCCTCCTCAGGTACGAAAACGGCGCGGCCCTCTTCCGGGACCGCGCCGCAAAAATCAGATCGTCGTTTTCAAGCTCAGCGCTTCAGCAGCGGGGCCAGCTTCTGGGCGATCATCATGTCGCCGGCGATCTTCAGCTTGCCCTGCATGAAGGCCATCATCGGATCCAGCTTGCCTTCCGACAGGGCCATGAAGTCATCCCAGCTGATCGAAACGGTCGCGTCGGCCGGCTTGTCTTCGTTGGTCACGGTGTTCGGCGACGAAGCGCCGTCGATGAAGATCTTGCCGACATCGCCCAGGTCGAGCTTCACGGTCTTGCCCAGACCGGAGTTGTCGCCAACGGCGCCGCGGATGTGTTCGGTGACTTGAGCCAGATCGACCATTTGCGTCTCTCCCTAAGGGACGGTTGAGGCTCCGACCTAGACCGCTCGAAGGCGGCTGCCAAGATCACGCCGGGTCAAGTTCCCGCCATCTGCTTGCATGAATGTCAGTAGAACGCTGACTCGCGGTCCAGATCCGCGCCGGGGACGGGGGTTCCGGGGTGAACTGTGGCGGCCCGATCGGCCTGCATCTGGTCCAGGCGCTCCTGCCGGGCGCGACGCTCGGCCGCATAATCGGGCCCCGGCGCATCAAAACCGAAGCGGCCGCCGTCGGATCGGGTGACCTCGACGCGCGCAGGGGCCTCCGGCTCGATCACATCACCGCGCCAGGCGACACGGGACGCCTCGCGCACCGGCGGCAGAGGCTCGACCCAAGGCGTCTCATAGTCAGCGACATGGACCTCGTCCCCGGTCGCCTGCGCGGGAAGGGCGACATGGGTGTAGCCGTCGACGAGGGCGCCCACGTCCATGGTCTCGCCCGGTTGCACCTCGGGCTCGACCGGCGCCACCACCTCGACCTGCATCTGCTCACCGCCAAGGACGCCGCCCGCCGAGGCGTCACGCAGGACCGCGAAGGTCAGCCCCCCCACAGCCAAAAGCCCCACCCCCGCGCCGACCATCCAGGGCTGGACACGAAACCGGGGCGAAGTGGAAACGGGATCGGGGATCATGGCGCCACTCCATACAGGCGGGGCAGAAACGATACGAACCGACTTTGGTTCGCGCCGCTCCCGTTTGTTCTAGTCGCGACCGCGCCGCTACCGCTCCCGCTCCAGTCGGCGGTCCAGCAGCGCCTCATATTTGTCCGCATAGGCCCGGCAGGCTGTCGGGTCGATGAATGGGTTAGGCGTCACGCCCTGACGCAGTTGCGCCATCCGCGTATCTCCGTCCGACTGGCCGGGGTGGGCTGTTAGCAGGATGTCGCACGGCATGGCGCGCAACGACGCAAAGGTCCCGCGGAACCCGTCCAGCAGCGCCCGGTTCGCCGGATCCGAGAACCGGTAGCCGTCCGCCGCGATCGGGTTCAGGCTGGAGCCGAAGACCACCGCCTTGCAGTCCTCGCCCTCGCATGATCGCCAGCTCCAGCTCATGCTGCCGGGGGTATGACCCGGCGTGGCGCGCGCCGTGATCTCCACATCCCCGAGCCTCAGAACTTCACCGTCCCGGAGCGCCCGCACCCGCTCGACGCCCGGGAAGGGCTCAAGCCAGGCCGCCTGGGGGTCATCCGCGCCACTGCGTCCGCGACGCAGGACCTCGGCGGCTTCCGGGCTGGCGACCACGGTCGCACCCGTATCCCGCGCCAGGGCGGCCAGCCCCCCGGCGTGATCATAGTGCGGCTCGGTGCTGAGGATGTACTTCACGTCCTCGATCCGGAAGCCGAGGCGGCGAATGTTGTCCTCAACCGCGCCCACGGCCTGCGGCAGCGCCCCGTCGATCAGAACCAGCCCCTCCGACGTCGAGATCACGGCCATGCTCAGGCCCGAGAAGCCCACAAACCACGTATTGCCGTAGACCTTGATCGGCGCCTCCACGCCCAGCCACTGCCGGGCGTATTCCGGGGCGATGGGCTGCAGCAGCGGATCATGGGCGGGGTCGGGGCGGACCTGCGCCGCAGGCTCCTGATGCTCGGGTTCAGCATTGGCGCAGCCCGCCGTCAAAACCACCAGCGCCGCGCCGAACAGGCCAGGGACTCGTCTCATCACTCACTCCGTGGATGGGGGATTGCGGGCGAGGATGAGCGGCGACAGGCGCCCGCACAAACCATCATATCTGGACAAAGCCATGAACTGATCTCATGCCTTGATCATGGATCGCGCCCAACTCCCCCTCAACGCCCTGCGCGCCTTCGAAGCCGCTGCACGGCATCTGAACTTCACCCGCGCCGCCATCGAACTCTGTGTCAGCCAGGGCGCGGTCAGCCATCAGGTGGCGCAGCTGGAACGCCGCTTGGGCGTCACCCTGTTCCGTCGCCTGCCCCGCGGTCTGGCCCTGACGGACGAGGGGCAGGCTTTGGTTCCCGTGCTGGCGGACGCCTTCGACCGGGTCGGCGCCACGCTGGACCGCTATGCGGGAGGACGGCTGCAGGAGGTGTTGACCGTCGGCGTTGTCGGCGCCTTCGCGGGGGGCTGGCTGCTCCCCCGACTGGAGGCCTTCAACCGCGAACATCCGCACATCGACCTGCGGGTCATGACCAACAACAACCGCGTCGATCTGGCCGGCGAAGGGCTTGATCTGGCCATTCGCTACGGCGACGGCGCCTGGCACGGGACCCATGCCGAACCGATCGTGAGCGCGCCTCTGACACCGCTTTGCGCGCCGGCCGTCGCCGCGCGCCTGACCAGTCCCGCCTCCCTGATCGGCGAGACACTCTTGCGCTCCTACCGCGCCGATGAGTGGATCCGATGGTTCGAGGAAGCGGGCGCGCCCTGCCCGCCCCTGCGCGGTCCGGTTTTCGACAACTCTGTGCTGACGACCGCGACGGCGGCCTCGGGCTTCGGCATCGCCCTCGCCCCCGCCGCCATGTTCACACGCGATCTGGCGGCGGAGCGCCTGGTCCGCCCGTTTGAGGCGGAGGTCACTCTCGGCGCCTACTGGCTGACCCGGCTGAACTCCCGCCCGGACAGTGCGGCCATGGCGACCTTCCGGCAATGGCTGGGGCGTGAAGCCGGGAGAGAAGCCGGATCGATCCGCCCCGCACGCCGCTGATCCCGCTGGAGGACGGACGACGAGAGCCGCCGGGGCGTAGGCCACGCCGGACGGGAGTATGTCGAAATCGATGTGGGAAGGTTCTGGCGGAGACGGAGGGATTCGAACCCTCGGTACCCCTTACAGGGTACGACGATTTAGCAAACCGTTGCCTTCAGCCACTCGGCCACGTCTCCGGCAGGCGGCGTGCTTAGCCGAGCATTTCGGGCGGCGCAACGGGTGATCGGCGTCACGGCGTTAACTGGACGGTCAGTCCGGTTGTGCAAGATGCTCCCGAACTCTTCATCCGGGCCTGATGACCGACGCCGCGAGCCGCCTTTCCAGCCACGACGCCCCGCCGCGCAACGCCGCTGTTCGGGACGCGGCGAAGCGTGTCGCCAAGCCGGTCAGCGCCAAGTCCGGCGGCGCGGCCCGGCGCGGTCCCTTCCGTCCGGAAGTCTGGCTGAACGCGCGCCAGCGTCACGCCTCGCGTCTCGCCGCCCACTATTTCCGGGCTTTCGATGTGCTGACGGTGACCGGTCTCACCCTCCTGTGCGCCTGGGCCGCGGCCTCTGACGCGCTGATCCACGTCGAGGTTTCGCGCGTGGCCCCCTTCGTTCTCGGCGCCCTGACCCCCCTGTCGCTGCTGAGGTCGCTGGGCCGCTACCGATTCTCACGCGGACAGGACACGGCGACCCACATGGCCTCCGTGGCCGGCGTCTGCGCGGTCGGCGCGGTCGTGGCCATCGTCACCGGCGTTCTGCTTCGCCCCGGCGAGGCCGCCCAGTGGAGCGCCTGGCTGGTCTGGGCCGGCCTGACCTTCGCCGCCCTGATGGCCCTGCACCTGACCTGGTGCGCCATGGTCGCCCGCTGGCGGGCCTCGGGCGCCCTGACGCCCAATATCGTGCTGGTCGGCGCCACCCGTCACGCCGAGGCCCTTATCCGCGAGGCGTTGAAGCGTCGCGACCTGAACGTGCTGGGCATCTTCGACGACCGTCTGGCCCGCAGTCCGAACGCCATCGAAGGCGTGCCGGTGCTGGGCACGGCGGACGACCTGTTGACCCACAAGATGACGCCCTACGTCGACCGCGTGGTGCTGGCGATTGATCCGCGCGCGGAAGCCCGCGTGCGCGAACTGACCTCACGGCTCGGGGCCTTGCCGAACGAGGTCACCCTGCTGGTCGAGCCGGACGGCGACCGCGAGACCGCCTCGGCGCTGGACCGCCTGGCCGCCGCGCCGCTGGCGGACATCCAGGGGGCGACCGACCCGGATCGCCGCGCCTTCAACAAGCGCCTGCAGGATCTGATCATCGCCCTGATCGCCCTGATCGCCCTCGCCCCTGTCATGGGACTGATCGCGCTGGCCGTCCGTCTGGACAGCCCGGGCCCGATCTTCTTCCGTCAGCGCCGCCACGGCTTCAATCAGGAAGAGATCATCGTGTGGAAGTTCCGGTCGATGCGTCAGGAGACGGCCGACGCGACCGCCAGCCGTCAGGTCACCCATGACGACGACCGCATCACGCGCATCGGCAAATTCATCCGCAAGACCAGCCTGGACGAACTGCCTCAACTGCTGAACGTCATCACCGGCGAGATGTCGCTGGTCGGCCCGCGTCCCCACGCCATCGGCATGAAGACCGGCCACGTCGAGAGCGCGCGTCTGGTCGCCGAATACGCCCACCGCCACCGCATCAAGCCCGGCATGACCGGCTGGGCCGCCGTCAACGGCTCGCGCGGTCCCCTGCACACCGCGCAGGACGTGCGTCGCCGGGTCCAGCTCGACATCGACTATGTGGAGCGCCAGAGCCTGTGGATGGATCTGTGGATCATGGCCGTGACCGTGCCCGTCCTTCTGGGCGACCGCGCCGCGGTCCGGTGATCGGCCAGATGTTCTGGAAAGGCGTCTGGGGCTACCTGCCCGCCAATATCGTTCAGGGCGTGGTCGGCTTCCTGACCATCGTCCTGTTCACCCGCCTGCTCAGCCCCGAGGACTTCGGGCGCTATGCGCTGGCCTTCTCGGTCATGACGCTGGCCCATGTCGCGGTGTTCAGCTGGCTCGAAGCCTCCATGGCCCGTTTCTGGGCCGCCCAGAGCGGCGCCTCGCTGAACGGCCATTTCGCCAGCCTCTACCGCACCGCCTTCGCGCTCAGCGTCGTCTTCCTGATCGTCATCGGGATCGGCCTGTGGCTGTGGCCGACGGACCTGCTGTTCAAGATCGCACTCGCCGTGGGTCTGGCCGGCGCACCGGCCCGCTGCCTGATGAAGCTGGGGCAGGAGCGGTTCCGCGCGGCGGGCGAGGTGCGAAAGGCGGCGGGTTTTGACATGGCGGTGTCCATCGGCGGCCTGCTGATCGGCGTCGGCTTCGCCCTCGCGGGCGCGGGCGGCGCGGCGCCCCTGCTGGGGCTCGGCCTCGCGCCGCTTCTGGCCCTGCCCTTCGTCCTGCCGGGCGAACTGAAACAGGCGCGGGACGGCCGGTTCGAGCCCGGGCGGATGCGCAGCTACGCCCTGTACGGCTACCCCATCGCCATGTCGCTGGCCCTGACGGTCGTGCTGTCGTCCACCGACCGCTTCCTGCTGGCCGCCTTCATGGATGAGGCCGCGGTCGGCGCCTATCACGCGGGATACTCGATCGCGAACCGGACGCTGGACGTGCTGTTCCTGTGGCTGGGGTCCGCCGGCCAGCCCGCGCTGGTCATGGCGCTGGAGCGCGGGGGCAAGGAGCGGCTGAACATCGCCGCGCGCGAACAACTGTCCACCTTCCTGCTGGTCGGCCTGCCCGCCGCCGCCGGGGTGGCGCTGGTCGCCCGCCCGCTGGCCGAGGTGCTGATCGGCGAGAACCTGCGGGTCGCGGCCGCCTCGATCACCCCGTGGATCGCCCTTTCAGCCCTCCTCTACGGCCTGACGGCCTACTATTTCGGTCAGGCCTTCACCCTCGGTCGCAAGACGAAGAACCTGCTGGCGGCCATGGCCATTCCGGCAGGCGCCAACGTCATCCTGAACCTGATCCTCGTGCCCCGGTTCGGCGTCATGGGCGCCGCCTGGGCGACCGCGGCCAGCTTCGGTCTGGGCCTGCTGGCCACCATGGCGCTGGGTCGCCGGGTCCTGCCGCTGCCTGTGCCGTGGGAAAGCCTGATCCGCTGCGGCGTCGCCACAGCTATCATGGCCGCTATGGTCTCGCTGGTGCCGCCGCTGGGCGGGATCGTGGAGCTCATCCTGGCCGCGGGCGTGGGCGTGATCGTCTATGCCGCCGTCGCCCTGACCATCAACGCCGCCGGCGTCCGCGACGTGGCCCTGCGCCTGCTGGAGCGCCGTCGAGTGCGGAAGGCCGCCGCATGACCACCGCCAGAGCCAAGGTGAACGACAACACCGCGTGGAAGGCGGCGACGCCCTCCATTTCGGTCCTGATCCCGTTCCTGCGCGACGATCCCTCGGATCTGCTGCGGGCGCTGGATCAGGAAGCCGTCTCCGTTGACGGCGCGGTCGAGCTTATCGTGCTTGATGACGGCACCGCCGACGCCGATCTGACCGCCCGTCTGGTGGCGCAGGTGAAGGCCATGGCCCTGCCGATCCGCCTGATCACCCTGCCCGCCAATGAGGGCCGATCCATCGGTCGTAACCGGCTGGCCTCGGCGGCGCGCGGCGACAGCCTGCTGTTCCTCGACAGTGACATGCGCCCCGACCACGGCCGCTTCCTGCGCGACTGGACCGATCTGGTGGCCCGGGACGCCCCCGCTGTCGCCTTCGGCGGCTTCTCCCTGCTCCAGGCGCCGACGGATGCGAAATTCAGCGTCCATCGCGCCATGGCCGCCAAATCCGAGTGCGTGCCCTGTGCCGAGCGCGCCAAACAGCCCGAGAAATACGTCTACACCTCCAACCTGCTGGTCCGCCGCGATGTGTTCGAGGCCGAGACCTTCGATCCCGGCTTCACCGGCTGGGGCTGGGAGGATGTCGAATGGGCCATGCGGGTCTCACGCCGCTTCCGCGTCGTGCATCTGGACAACGCCGCCACCCATATGGGGCTCGACACCGTCGACGCCCTGGCTCGCAAATATGAGCAATCGGCCCCGAATTTCGCCCGCATGGCCGAACGCCATCCGGAGATCGTCGCCGCCTACCCCAGCTACAAGGCGGCGAAGCTGCTGAAGCGCCTGCCGGGCCTGCCGCTGCTCCAGCGCACTCTGAAAGGCGCGGCGGGGAACAGCCTGCTGCCGGTCGCGGCCCGCGCCTTCTCCCTGCGCCTGTATCGCGCGGCCCTGTATGCGGACGCGATCTGATGGGCGACGTCGCCGTTATTATCCCGACCCTCAGACGGCCCGAGAGCCTGACCCGGGCTCTTCGTTCGGTCTTCGCGCAGGAGAACGTCTCCAACCGGGTTTCGGCGGTGATCGTGGTCGACAACGACCCCGCGGCCTCAGCGGGATCAACGGTTGACGAACTTCGGGCGCAAAGCCCCTGGCCGCTGGTCTATGTCTCCGAGCCCACACCCGGCGTGGCGCGCGCCCGAAACGCCGGGCTGGTCGCGACGGATGCCTCGCTGATCGCCTTTCTGGATGATGACGAGGCCGCTTCACCCGGCTGGCTGGCGGCCCTGCTCGCGGCGCAGGTGCAGACGGGCGCCGACGCCGTCTTCGGCCCCATCACCGGACGCGCACCCGGGGCGCAGGACTGGCTGAAGCCGTATCTTGAACGCTTCTTCGGTCGCGAGGGGCCGGCCGAAACGGGGCTGGTCGATCGTCCGTGGGGATGCGGGAACTCCCTTCTGGTGCGCGCGACCGCCCTGCCCGGTCCGGCGCCGTTCAGCGCCTCGGCGGATCACACCGGAGGCGAGGACGACATTCTGTTCTCGGCGCTGGCGGCGCGCGGCGGGCGCTTCGGCTGGGCCGCGGATGCATGGGTCGAGGAGTTCGCCCCCGCCCATCGCGCCACCCTGAACTACGCCCTCACCCGCGCCTTCGCCTACGGTCAGGGCCCCAGTCAGACCGCCGCCGCCGCCCGCGACTGGTCGGGCGTCGTCCGCTGGATGGTCATCGGCGCCGGACAGGCCGTGGTCTGGGGAGCCGTCTCCGCCGTCCTGACCCTGATCAACAGTCCGAAGCGCGCGCGGATGTATGATCGCACCGCGCGCGGGATCGGCAAGCTGTTCTGGATGCGGGGCTTCGAGCCCCGCTTCTACGGCGCCGCCGAGGTCGCTCGCCTGAACCGGTCAGGCGGGGCGTGATCCACCGTCAATAGCCGCGCAGGCCACGGTCGACAGCCTGGCTCAGCTGGCCGCGCGCCTGGCTGCGCCCACGAGATGCGTCGCGGTCGGCCATGTTGACGGTCACGCCCACACAGCGATACCCGCCTTCAGCCGCCGAACCACCCTCGACAAGGTCGCCGCCGCGGCGATCGCAGCGCTCCTGAAGTTGGGCGACGGTCGAGCGCTCACCCAAGGTGCCGCAAGCCCCGAGAGCCAGCAGTCCGGCGGAAGCAGTCACGGCGAAAAGAGTACGACGCACGGCGGGCCTCCCTTGAAATGACAGTGTCAGAAGAGGCTCAAACCCGGAACCCGTCAAGGTCGCTGCTTTCCGGCTGCGTCAACCCGTCAAGCGGCGCAGGAAGGCGGGCGCCCTGTAGGTCGAGCGGTTGACCACAACGCCTGCGATTTTCCCGCCGACGGCCTCGATCTCGTCGCGCAGGATCAGCGGCTCGTTCGCCGAGGTGCTGCCTGCCGCCACGACCAGCACGGTCGCGTCCACGAAGGGGGCCAGGGTGATGGCCGTGTCGCTGCGATCCCCGGCCGGGGCGTCGATCACCACCGTATCGGCATGACGACGCAGGGCGTCCCAATAGCGCGCGTCCGCCAGGACCTCGGCCCGCTGGCCCGAGCGCAGATGCTCGCCCGCGAAACGCGTGCCCCACAACCGTCCGCCGAGGAAGGGCCGCGCCGTGACCAGCCGGGCCGGATGCACCGGCTTGCCCTCGCGGTCGGTGATGCGCGGGGTGACGGCGAAAAAGATCGAGCCGTCCGGCGTCGCCATGGCCGCCTTGCCCGGGCGACCGAAGCGATCCGGCTCGGAGGCCATGGCCTCGACCTGCCCCTGCTGCGCCAGATCGGCGTCCACCAGCCAGACGGGGCGGCGTGCGCGGACGGCGGCGAGCCGGGCGTACTCGCGCGCGACGGTGGACACGCCCTCGCCGCTGTTGGCGGCGGCGATCTGGATCACGCGACCACGATGGCCCGGCGCTGGTCCCAGCGCCGCCCAAAGGGCCGCCATTTCGGACGTCAGATCGACCATCGAATCGTTACGCGCCTGTCCTGAACCCGAACGCTAACACGGGGCGGGTCAGGCTCATCGTCCCTTCATCGGGGCAACGGCGAGAACCGGCATCTCCAGCGTGCGGCCGGTCGACGCCGGCGTCACGAAGCCACGCTGGGTGAACACGCGCAGCAGGCCGACGCACAGGGCGGTGAAACCGGCGAACAGGAAGACCGCCGCCAGCAGCGGGAGCTTCAGGCTCTTGCCCCGGGTCGGGGCCTCCGCGCGGGCGATGACGGTGACATTGTCGGCGCCGGCGGCCACCAGGGCGCTGTCGGCTCGGGCCTCGGTCTCCCGCTGCTGGAACTCGCGAACCTTGGCCGTCAGCACCTCGCGGTTGCCCGCCAGCGTCGAATTGGTCGATTCCAGCTGGGTCAGATGGGCCTGACGCTGACGCAGGGTGTTGAGCTGACCCTCCAGCACCGCCAGACGGGCCGCCAGGGCATCCCGGTCGGCGGCGGCGTTGATCCGGGTCGTCTCGATCTCGGTGAAGATGGTGCTGGGGCCTGTGCGGACCTCCTTGGCGCCGACGGTCGTTCCCGTCGCCACATAGGCCTGAAGCTGGGCGATGCGCTGGTCGATGTCGCGCACCGGCTGGGCGTCCTCGGTATAGCGGGCCAGCAGGTTCTCGCGCTCTGTCCGCAGGGTCAGGATCTGGTCCTGCGCCGAAACGTTCAGGTCTTGCTGCAACACCACCTCGGACGGCTGCCGCGCCAATTGGGTCTCCAGGGTCCGCAGGCGTTGCGTCGCCTGATTCAGCTGCGCCCGGACCGACAGGGTCTCGGCGAAGGTGGTCTGGTAGGTCGCCGCAAGCGTCGCCTTGGAGGTCGCGAAATCGCCGATGTCATTCGACCGCAGGAAGGCCTCATAGGCGTTATCGGCGGTCGCCAGCTCGTTCTCGAACGCCTCGCGCTGGGCGGTGAAGGCCGGGCTGGCGCGGTCGCGGAAGACGTTGCGGCGCTGGATCAGGTACTGGTCGACCACGGCGTTCAGGATGCGGGCGGCGCGCTCGGGATCGCCGGCCTCATAGGACACGGAGATGATGGCGCTGGCCGGAGTCGTGCCGACGCCCAGCCCGGCGTCCAGCGCCTTCAGCGCGGCCAGTTCCTTCTCCGTCGTCGTCCCCTTGGCGTCCGGCCCCAGAATGACGTCGGCGCCCAGAGCCTGCACAGCGCGGCGCTTCACTTCCAGACTACCGAGGATCTGCGCTTCAGCCTGCGCCACCGCGGACGCTTCCAGCGGCTGGGCCGTCCGGTCGGTCACGCCCACGCGAGGCTGATACACATACTCCTGCCCTGCGCCCGCGTAGACGCTGGAGGTCGCGGTGTAGGTCTTCTTGAGGGTCAGAACCGCCGCCGCGCCGATGGCGAACACGGCCAGGAAGATGACGATCATCAGCAACAGCTCGCGGAACAGCAGGCCGACAATGTCAGCGAAGCCGTAGCGCGGCCGGACTGTCGTATAGGCCGTCGTGCGCATGCGAACGGAGTGATTCCATCAAACGGGACTGTTGAGCCTCAGCCTTCGCCCACCCGCGTTAACCATGGGTTACCCATAAGCCCTCACCTTGCCGTCAACGCCGCTTTCGGGAGCGATTCCGCCATGTCCATCGACCGTCGCCTGTTGCTGCTCGGCCTTATCGGCGGCGCCGGCGCGCTCGCGGCTTGCGGCGGAGCCTCCGGCGCGGCTCCCCTGCCCGGCCAGTCCCGCGCTCCGAACCGGGTGCAGTCAGTCGGCCGCCGCTCGTTCCCGGAGATCGGCTTCGCCGACTGGTCGGACGACGAACCGGAATATGTCCTGTACCCCGGCGACGAGATCGAGATCGCCACCCCGACCGCCACCGAGCTGACCCGCACCCAGCGGATCGGACCGGACGGGCGGGTCTCCCTGCCTCTGGTCGGCCAGCTCATGGCGGCGGACCGCACCATCGCCGAACTTGAGGCCGACGCCTCCGCAGCCTACGCCAGCCAGCTGCGTCGTCCGATGGTCGAGGTGACACTGAAGACCGCCGGACCGATCCGCGTCTGGGTCGGGGGCGAGGTCCGCACCCCCGGCATGATCGAGATGACCGGCGATCTGGACGCCTATCAGGCCATTATCCAGGCGGGCGACTTCCTGCCGACGGCCAAACAGGGCGAGGTCGCCCTGATCCGTCGGGGTCGCGGCGGCGTGCGCATGATGCGCGCCGCCGATCTGCGCCCGCGTCGGGGGGAAGTGATCGCCTTGCGTCGCGGCGACATTCTCTTCGTCCCGCGCTCAACCTTGGGTGAGGTCGCCAACTTCGTCACCCAGTTCCGCAACGCTCTCCCGGTCGGGTTCACGTATGCGCTGGGCGGGCAGTATCAGAGCTTCTAGGGCTCGACAGACGGCGTCGCCAGAACCCCAAAAGTTGTGCGCCGAAGTGATTATTGGTTAGTGGCGAGTGGATCGCAGCCGCAACGGTTCGCACTCATGGCTCAAGGCATCGCCAGCTATCGTGATCTGTCTGTCTGGCGGCAGTCGCTCGACTGGGCGGAGGCGATCTACGAAGCGACGGCTCATTGGCCTCGCGACGAACGCTTCGGGCTGATCAGTCAGGTCCGGCGCGCCGCCGTCTCGATTGCCTCGAATATCGCTGAAGGTTCAGCCAGACGGAGCACTGGAGAATTCATTCAGTTTCTGGGCATCGCCAAGGGCTCTCTGGCCGAGGCCGAAACCCAACTGCTGCTGGCGGAGAGGCTGTCCTACCTCTCCAGAGCCGACGCCCGAGCGCTTTTATTGGCGTCATCGGACATCAACCGTATGCTGGTCGCGCTCTCTACATCACTGAAGAAGCGCGCCGACGGCTGATCCAGCCATCCACTAATCACTATGCACTAACCACTGGTGATCCCGGTGATCAGTCGTAGCGAGCACAGATCAAGCCGCCAGCCGCACCACGCCAGCGTCGATATACCGGCGGGCCGCCTTCTGGGCTTCCGAGATTTCCTCCCGCTCCATCTCCTGGCTCATCTCGCGGCGATAGACGCGCGCTTCGATGCTGCCCTTCATGGCGGCGAGGTTGAAGATCATGTGGGCCGACACGCGGTCCATCGGGCAACCGTTCTGGCCCGTGGAGTACATCATGCCCAGACGGAACAGGTCGTCCCCGCTCATGTCCGCGGTCGGCAGCGGCAGCGCCGCATCCTCGACCATCATTTCCGGCGCCGTTTCTTGCGCGATCATCACCGTGTCTCCGGTTCTGAGGCCGTTCTGGCCCCGTCCTGTGACCCGAGTGAAATACCCGCGGTTTGAACACAGAGTTAACAGCAAGGGGGTCCGAAGGGCTTTTAAGCGAAATCGGACCTACTTTCTGCGCCGCGTAAAGACCTCTGAAATCTCTCGATAATCCCTGATTCAGAGGCCCTAACGAGTCGTCACCGGAACCCTTACACAGGGTTACCGCGCGCGCTGGCCGAACAGGAGCTTGCGGGCCGCCTCCGCATCCTTGCCGGACGCCGCGAGGTTCTTGCGCAGCTCATCGCCCAGCGCCCTGCCCCGCTGCACCGCCGGTCGTTCGCCCACCCGAGCCAGCCAGGCCTTCAGGTTCGGAAACTCGTCGATGTTCTGCCCCTGCAGTTCCGGCAGGATCCAAGGCCAGGCGGCCATGTCAGCGATGGAGTATTCTCCGGCCAGATAGTCCCGGTCCGCCAGCCGTCGGTCCAGCACGCCATACAGACGGTGTGTCTCGTCGGTATAACGGCGAACACCGTAGGCGATCTGGCGTTGGTCGCGGATCAGGGCCGGCGCATACTGTCGGAAGTGATGGGTCTGCCCCGCCATCGGCCCAAGGCCGCCCACCTGCCAGAACAGCCATTGGTCCACCTCGGCCTTGCCGCGCAGATCATGCGGATAGAATTTGCCCGACTTCGCGCCGAGGTATTGCAGGATCGCTCCGGACTCGAAGATCGACAGCGGCAGGCCATCCGGCCCGTCAGGATCGACAATGGCCGGCATCCGTCCGTTCGGACTGATCCGCTGGAAAGCCGGCTCGAACTGTTCGCCCGCGCCGATGTTCACCGGCTTCAATTCATAGGGCAGCCCCATCTCCTCCAGCGCGATGGACACCTTCCAGCCATTCGGCGTGGGCCAGTACCAGAGTTCGATCGGGCGGACGGTCATGACGGCTCCTGTGTCGGTTACGGTCGAGGTGGGCGCCCGGCCTCGCGCGCGCAACGTTGAACCTGACAGGAATGTTCAGAAGCAGTTCATGCGGGAGGAACGACCTTCCCTCCAACGGACCGGCTCAACGCGGGTCCCGCATGGAGACCGAAGATGAACCGTTTCACAAAGGCCGCGATTGTCGGGCTGGCGCTGGCGACCACCGCCGCTCCGCTCGCCGCCCAGGCCCAGAACCGCGGCGACCGCCAGGAACGCCGTGACGATCGTCGCGACTATCGCCAGGATCGTCGGGACGACCGTCAGGACTATCGCCGCGAACGACGCGATGATCGCCGCGACTGGCGTCAGGGCGATTACGACAACCGGCAGGATTATCGTCAGGACCGCCGGGACGACCGGCGCGATTATCGCGCCGAGCGCCGGGATGATCGTCGCGACTACCGCAGTGACCGGCGTTGGGAGCGCGGCAGCCGCAACTGGTGGCGTGGCCGCAGCGATTTCCGCGACTATCGTGGCGCCCGCAACGGCTATTGGTACGCGCCCAACTACGGCTACTACCGCGTCGAGCCGCGCTACTACGGCTATCGCTGGCAGCGCGGCGGCTACCTGCCGTCGGCCTATCGCGGCTACTATGTGCGTGACCCGTATGTGTACAATCTGCGTCCGGCCCCGCGCGGCTATCGCTACGTCCATGCCGGCAATGACATCGTGCTGATCGCCATCGCCTCCGGCCTGATCGCCAGCGTGCTGTACGACGTCTTCTAGACCCGGAACGCACATCGCCTGAACGACGCCCCGTGGATTCGTCCGCGGGGCGTTTTTCGTGGGCGCTTTCCAGGACCGAAGCTTAATGTGACGACGTCGTTCGTTCAGTCACCGTTCAGCATGAGGGCGCGACCGTGGGATCAAGCCGCCTGACAGGGGCGTGCGGAGAAACGAACGAGAATGAAACGCTCACTTATGGTCGCCGTGACCATCTCGGCCCTGATGGCGCCTTTGGTCGCCCCGGTCGCCGCCGCGGCCCAGGACACCCCGTTCCGTCGTGGTGGTGATCGCCAATCCGGCGACCAGCAACGGACCGCGCCCCAGACCGACTCCGCGCCCGAGCCGCGCCGCGAACGCCCGGCTCCGCAACCGCGCGAAGACCGCCCGGAACGTCCCGACCGCCCCCGGCAACCGCGTCCGGATCGACCGCAGCAACCTGACCGGCCGCAACAACCGCGGCCTGACCGTCCGGATCGGCCTGATCGTCCGCAACAGCCCCGTCCGGATCGGCCGGACCGCCCCGACCGGCCGCAACAACCGCGTCCGGATCGCCCCCAACAACCGGATCGTCCCGGCCGTCCAGACCGCCCGCAACAGCCGGGACGTCCTGATACGCCGAACCGCCCGGATCGCCCCGACCGGCCGGACCGTGACCGGCCCGGCCAACCGAACCGTCCTGACCGCCCCAACGGCGGATGGGATCGGGATCGTCCCAACGGCGGCCAGAATGGCGGATGGGACCGCGACCGGGATCGGGATCGTCCCAACAACGGCGGTGGCCGTGACCGGGATCGTGACCGGGATCGTGACCGCCCGAATGGCGGCTGGGATCGGGGTCGTGACCGGGATCGCACCCGTGACGACTTCCGCCGCCGATTCAACGGCGACCAGTGGCGCCGTGACTGGAACCGCAACCACGGGCGGGACTGGTGGCGGAGCGACCGTCGCTGGCGCGACTATCGCGGCGTCCGGATCGGCTTCTATTTCGCGCCGGGCCACGGCTACTACAGCGTGCCCCGCTCGTACTGGAACCAGCGCTGGTATGTCGGCGACTACCTGCCTTCAATCTTCTGGCGCTATCAGTTGAACGACTGGCGCACCTACGGCCTGGGCTATCCGCCCGAAGGCACGCGCTGGGTGCTGGTCGACAACCACATCTACCTGATTGACGAGTACGACGGGTACATCATCGACGTCATCTACGACGCCTGGCGCTGGTAAGCGTCCGGGCATAGCGGCGCCGGCGGCTCCAGGGCCGCCGGCGTTCGCGCGTGGACGGTGATTGGTGATTGTGGCCACCGCTTCACTGACCGCGGAAGGGTGGTGCGGACCGCGCCATCCCATACCGCCGGCCAATCACCAACCACCAATCACTCCCCCAGCCCAAACTGTCACGCGCCGACGGTTGCAGCGAACCCCGCGCCGCGTCAGAACCGGTGCATGAGCGACACGGCGATCAGCGACACCACCACCGGCGAGGAGGTTCCGTCCTCGCGCGCACCGCAGCTTCGTCTTTCGGAAGAGCTGATGGCGTCGCCCTCGCGGTTCTTCAATCGCGAGACCTCGTGGCTGGCCTTTAACGGCCGCGTGCTTGAGGAAGCCGCCAATCCGGGCCACCCGCTGCTGGAACGCCTGCGCTTCCTGTCCATCTCGGCCAACAATCTGGATGAGTTCTTCATGACCCGCGTGGCGGGCCTGAAAGGACAGGTGCGCGAACGCGTCCGCGTCGTCTCGCCGGACGGTCTGACGCCCGCCGAGGCGCTGGAGCAGGTCAATATCGCCGCCGGCGTCCTGATGACGGAGCAACAGAGCCGCTGGCGCGAACTGCGCAAGGAACTCGCCGCCGCCGGGATCGAGGTCGTCGACGCCGCGAAGATCACCAAGACCGAGCGGGAGCGGCTGGAGCCGGAGTTCCTGAACCAGTTGTTCGCCGTGCTCACGCCGATGGCGATCGATCCGGCGCACCCCTTCCCCTTCCTGCCCAACCTGGGCTTCTCGCTCGCGCTGAAGCTGAAGCGCCGCTCGGACCGCCGCACCCTCTATGCCCTGGTGCCGGTCCCGACCCAGGTGAAGCGCTTCTGGCCCCTGGCCACCGACGGCCGCTCCACGCCCGGCCGCCAGCGTTTTGTGACGCTGGAGAGCCTGCTGATGCTCTTTATCGACCATCTGTTCCCCGGCTGCGACGTGCTGGAGCGCGGCGTCTTCCGCCTGATCCGCGACAGCGACATCGAAATCGAGGAAGAGGCCGAGGATCTGGTCATGGAGTTCGAGGAAGCGCTTAAACAGCGTCGTCTCGGCTCGGTCGTGCGCATCAAGATCGAGGCGTCCATGCCGGACGACCTGCGCACCTTCATCACGGACGAACTGAACGCCGCGCCGCAGGACACGGTTCTGATCGACGGCATGCTGGGTCTGGCCCAGGTGTCCGAACTGATCCCCGGCGGCCATCCGGAGCTGAAGTTCAAGGGTTATGAGCCCCGCTACCCCGAGCGGGTCCGCGACAACGGCGGCGACATCTTCGCCGCCGTCCGCGAGAAGGACATGCTGATCCACCACCCGTTCGAGAGCTTCGACGTGGTGGTCCAGTTCCTGCGTCAGGCCGCCCGCGACCCGAACGTGCTGGCGATCAAGCAGACCCTGTACCGGACGTCCAAGGACAGCCCCATCGTCGCCGCCCTGATCGAGGCGGCCGAAAACGGCAAGAACGTCACCGCCCTGGTCGAGATCAAGGCGCGCTTCGATGAAGAGGCGAACCTGAAATGGGCCCGCACCATGGAGCGCGCCGGAGTCCACGTCGTCTTCGGCTTCGTGGAGTGGAAGACCCACGCAAAGCTCAGCGTCGTCGTCAGGCGCGAAGGCGACGGCCTGAAGACCTACTGCCACTTCGGCACCGGCAACTATCACCCGGTGACCGCCAAGGTTTACACCGACCTCAGCCTTTTCAGCAGCGACCCCGTCATGGCGCGCGACGCCTCGCGGGTCTTCAACTACATCACCGGCTACGCCCAGCCGGACGAGCTGGAGGCGCTTGTCGTCTCGCCGCTCAACATGAAGAAGACGCTGATCGACCTGATCTCGAAGGAGATGTCGGCGGCCGCCATGGGCAAGCCGGCGGCCATCTGGGCCAAGATGAACGCCCTCGTCGATCCTGAGATCATCGACGCCCTGTACCGCGCCAGCCAGTGGGGCGTGCGCATCGAGCTGGTCATCCGCGGCATCTGCTGCCTGCGCCCCGGCGTCGAGGGTCTCAGCGAGAACATCCGGGTCAAGTCCATCGTCGGGCGCTTCCTGGAGCACAGCCGCATCGTGGCCTTCGCCAACGGCCGCGATCTGCCCAATGACAAGGCGAAGCTGTTCATCTCCTCCGCCGACTGGATGCCGCGCAATCTGGATCGCCGGGTCGAGCTGATGACCCCGGTCCGCAACGCCACCGTCCATGATCAGGTGCTGGACCAGATCATGGTCGCCAACCTGAAAGATGACGCCCAGAGCTGGACCCTCACGCCGGACGGCACATATGTGCGCGTGACGCCGGTCGATCCCGAACGGCCCTTCTCGGCGCACAAGTATTTCATGACCAACCCCAGCCTCTCGGGCCGTGGCCGCAAGGTGAAGACCCTGCCCGCGCACCTCAGCTACGACCGCCCCGAGCGGAAGAAGCGTTGATGCCCGAGGCCCTGTTTTCGGCCATCGGCGAACCCCGTGACGTCGCCGCCATCGACATCGGCTCCAACTCGGTGCGTCTGGTCCTCTACCGGCTCGAAGGCCGGGCGATCTGGACGGTGTTCAACGAAAAGGTGCTGGCCGGTCTCGGTCGCGACCTGTCCGCCACCGGCAAGCTGTCAGTCGAGGGCGCGGCGCAGGCCCTGATCGCCCTCAAACGCTTCGCCGCCGTCATCGACGGTGTAAAGCCCGCCCACACCTTCGTCGCCGCCACCGCCGCCGTGCGCGAGGCCTCGGACGGTCAGGCCTTCTGCGACACCGTCGCGGCCGAGACCGGGCTCAGGATCCGCATCCTCTCCGGCGAGGAAGAGGCCCGCTACGCCGCCCTCGGCGTTCTGGCCGGCATTCCCGACGCGGACGGCGTGGCCGCCGATCTCGGCGGCTCCAGCCTCGAACTGATCCGCCTGGGCGCGGGGCGGGTGGAGCGCGGGATCACCCTGCCGCTGGGCCCCTTCGCCCTGACCGATCCGCGCGGCTTCGATCCGGACCGTCACCGCGCCGCCATCGCGAAGCGGCTCAAACCCGCCGCCGACTTCAGCGCCGACACCCTCTACGCCGTCGGCGGGGCATGGCGGACGCTGGCGCAGGTGCACATGGACGTCAGCGGCTACCCGCTGCATGTCGTCCACCAGTACCGCCTCACCGCCGACGAGGCCCGCGAGACCGCCCGCCTGATCGCCCGCCAGTCGAAGGCCTCGCTGGAGAAGTGGCCGGGCCTGTCGAAGAAGCGGGCAGAGACCCTGCCCCACGCCGCCCTCGTGCTGGAGGGACTGATCGACCGGCTGGGCCTGAAGTCCATCGTCCTGTCGGCCTGGGGCGTGCGCGAGGGCCTGTTGTACGAGGCGCTGGACGCCCAGATCGCCACGGATGATCCGTTGCTGGCCGGCTCCACGGCCCTCGGCGCCCGTCAGGGCATCTCCCCCACCCTGCCCGGCGCCCTGCGCGGCTGGATCGCGCCCCTGCTGGAATCGGTGAAACCCGCCTTCAGCCCCGAGCGGGACGCCGTGCTCGCCGACGCCGCCTGCGGTCTGGCCGATCTCGGCGCGCGCCTGCATCCGGACCACCGGGTCGAACTGGCCTTCGATCAGGTCCTGCGCGCGCCCGTCCCGGGCCAGACCCATGCCGAGCGCGCCTGGCTGGCCTGTGCGGTCAACGCCCGCTACGGCGGTCCGTCCGCGACGCCGGAGCCCGTCACCGTCGCCCGCCTCCTGACCGAGGAACAGCGTCAGAGCGCCCGCGCCGTCGGCCTGGCCATACGCCTCGCCTGCGACATGTCCGGCCGTTCGCCCCAACTGCTGGTCAACGCCCGCGCCACGGTTCAGGACGGCGCCCTGCTGCTCACCGCATCAGAGGGCTATGCCGACGTCCTGTTGGGCGAACAGACCCGTCGCCGGGGCAAGGCGCTGGCCGAGGTCATGGGCCTGAAGCTGCAGATCGAGGGGCGGGACTGAACCCGCCTCAGTCACCCATCCACCAACGCAGCCGCACCGCCTGCGCGGGGGCGTCGCCGACCTTCAGCGATCCGGTCAGCACCGCCCCTTCGTCGCCGAGGTTGCGCCGCGCCGTGGCCAACGCGCCCTGATCCAGACGGCCACTGAACATCACCCGCCCCAGTTCCGGCGAGCGTCCCTCGAACTGAACCTCGCCGTCATTGACCGTATAGCGGGTGGGCAGGACCCGGGCGGTGACGCTGCGCGCCTCACCCAGCTCCGTCTGCGTCATCGGACTCGTCACATCATCGAACTGCAGCATGACCGGGGCGAAGGTCGCGCTGCGCTGTCCGGCCTCCCAGCTCTCGAACTCCCCGGTCTGGCCGACGAACACATGGCTGAAGGACCACCTGCCCGTCCGCGCCGGGTCCATCGGCAGATAGTCCATCGGCAGATAATAGCCCGAGACATCGCCGGAGAGGGTGTGGGTGAAGGCCGGCGCGGCGGGCGGACGCATCCGCGAGTCGCCGCCGTTGTCACACGACATGAGCATCGCTCCGGTCGCGACGAGGGCGAGGCTGACGATGCGGCGCATGGAAACCATCCGGAGGACTGGAAGTCCTGCCGGTATGCCACCGTCAGGGCAGATGCGCGACCACCTTAAGCCAGTGATCAGCCTGACCCATGTCGATCAGTTCGAAGAAGGGAATGGCCAGCAGGAACACCATGCCGTCGCGCAGGGTCAGCAGGAACAGCGACGGCCGGATCGTCAGTTCCTCGCTGTCGCGCCACAGCCTGAAATCGGGCAGGAACCGGGGCGTCCGGGCCATGTAGGCGGCGTAGCGCTCACCGAACTCCCGCCCCAGGAAGGCTTCCTCCCGCGCCACGGTCAGACGGAAGATCAGCAACGCCGCCAGAACGAAACCGATCGCGATGGCCGCGCTGCCGCTCTGGGCTCCCACGCCGAAGGCGCCGAAGAAGCTGAACACATAGAGGGGATTGCGCGTGAGCGAATAGGGACCGGTATCCACCACGTCGGCCTTCTTTCGCCCGCCGATGTAGAGGGTGCACCAGGCGCGGCCGACGATGGAGAACACGATCGCCGCCAGCCCTACGGCTTCGACAGTCTCGTGCCAGCGCCCGTCCACCCCGCCGATCGATTGTGTGACGAGAGAAGCCCCGATCAGGGCCAGAAGGGCGAGCAGAACCGCGACCTTGCGGATTTTCTGAACAGCGCCGAGGTCGAGCGTGGTCGGGGCGGCAGTCGTCATCGAATTTCTCCGTTGCGCGACGAAACGACCGCGCAACGGCGAATTCAAGGCCTATCTTTGCGACCGAAACGCGGTCGCGAAACTATCGGTCCAGCGCGCGATCCAGCGCGTGGAACGAGGCGATCGACAGCGAGGTCGCGCTGGTGAACACCGACGGGGTGATCCGCTCGAAGTCATCCGACGGACGGTGATAGTCGGGGTGGTAGTTCACGCCCAGATACAGGAACGGGATCTGCGCGCGATAGAAGGCGGCGTGGTCCGACGCCTCGACCCAGTTGTCCTCACCGGTGTCCTGCGGCGTGTCCTTGCCGAAGGCCAGCGCCACCGCGCCGTCCGCAGGAATGCCTTCCAGGATCGGACGCAGGTTGGGGTTCTGATAGGTGCCCGTGACCCACAGCTTGCCGTCCGTCTCGGCGCGCGCGGTCATGTCGAAATTCAGGTTCATCGTGATCGAGGCCAGCGGCACCGGCGGCGCCTCGACGAAATGCTTGGCGCCCAGCAGGCCCCGCTCCTCACCGTCCAGCGCCACGAAGATCACGCTGTGCTCCGGCGCCTGACGCTTCAGCTCGGCGGCCAGCGCCAGCATGGTCGCCACGCCCGAGGCGTTGTCGTCCGCGCCGTTGAAGATCTGGCCGTCGTTGGTGCCGACGTGGTCGTAGTGGGCGGTCACGACGATGTATTTGTCCGGCACGCGGGTTCCGCGCACCACGCCGATGATGTTCACGCCGTTATAGGTCTTCGGCCCGGCGCGGGTGCGGCCGGTGGCTTCCCACGGCTGCAGACGTCCCATGATCGGCGCAGGGACGCCCAGCGCCTCGAACCGGCCGACGATGTAGTTGCGGGCCATCTCGCCCCCGGCCGAGCCAGTATCACGCCCGGCCATCTCGTCCGAGGCCAGGATGCGCACATCCTCCAGCAGCTGCGCCTGGAAGGCCGGAACCGCCGGTGCGACCGGCGCCGCGGGCTCGGAGGGAGTGACGCAGGCGGCGAGCAGCAGGCTCGCGGCGACGGAGCTCAGGGCCATAAGGCGGATCGGACGCATGGAATCTCCTCTTTCACCGAAACGCTTAGCAGGCTCGCGCGGTCACGTCAGATTACAGCCTCTTAATGCAGGCTTGAACCATCCCCGGCCCCGGATGACAGTCGCCTCCAGAAGCGACCTCAAGGCCGCCGGGAGGACCACCATGATCGCACGCATACTCGCCGCCCTTGCCGCTGTCTCCGCCCTCACCGGCGCCGCCCCCGCCCTTGCCCAGGACGCCCCGGCCCCGGCGCAACAGGGCGGCTCGATGCTGGACAAGGCCGTGAACCGCGTCCACGTCGACGGGTGGAATGTCTACGGCGCCGGCCAGACCCACGAGATCGTCACCTCCACCGTTCAGGGCGGACGCGCCCTGCGGGTCGATGTCACCGCGGCGGGCGGCAACAGCTGGGATGTCGGCGCGGGCTCCGTGTCCACACGGCCGGTCCGGTCAGGCGACGTCCTGCTGCTGGCGGTCTGGATCCGCACCGAACGGGCCCCTGCGGACGCCGATACGGGAACGGCCGTCATCCGCCTTCAGGGCAATGCCGCGCCCTACCCTGAAATCATCAGCGCCAATGTCCGCCCAACCGGCGAATGGAAGCTTTATTTCGCGAACGCCGTCCTCGACCGCGACTGGGCCGCGGGCGCCCTGGGCGCCACCGTGCAACTGGCCGGCGCCGTCCAGACGATCGAGCTGGGACCGGTCTTCATCCTGAACCTGGGTCAGGGCTACGACCGCTCGACCCTGCCCACGAACTGACAGCAGCCGCGGAACCGGCCGTTGCGGGCGGCGCTGGACTTGGGCAGACCGTGGCCATGGCCGAGCGAATCCCGATGACCGACATTCCCGTAGATCAGCTGGACCTCGCCGGGGCCGAGGCCGAACTGGCGCGTCTGACCGCCGAGCTGGCGCGCCATGACGCCCTCTATCACGGCGGCGACGCCCCCGAGATTTCCGATGGCGAGTATGACGCCCTCAAACGCCGGGCGCTCGAGATCGAGGACGCATTCCCCGACCTGACCACCGCCTCATCGCCGTCACAGGTCGTCGGCGGTCCGGTCTCCGGCCAGTTCACCGAGGTCCGCCACGGCGTGCCGATGCTGTCGCTGGACAATGCTTTTTCCCCCGAGGAAGTCACAGACTTCGAGGCGCGCATCCGCCGCTTCCTGAAACTCCCCGCCGACGAGCACATCGCCTTTGTCGCCGAGCCCAAGATCGACGGCCTCAGCGCCAGCCTGCGGTACGAGCACGGCAAACTGGTGCGCGGCGCCACGCGCGGTGACGGCAAGACCGGCGAGGATGTCACCGCCAACCTGCGCACCATCGCCGACATTCCTCAAACGCTCAGCGGCTCCGGCTGGCCCGACGTCATCGAGGTGCGCGGCGAGGTCTATGCGCCCAACGCTGAATTCGACGCCTTCAACGCCGCCGCCGAGGCCGCCGGTCAGCGCACCTATGCCAACCCCCGCAACTTCGCCGCCGGCTCCCTGCGTCAGAAAGACCCGGCGATCACCGCCCAACGCCCCCTGCGCTTCTTCGCCTATGCCTGGGGTGAAAAGTCCGCCGACTTCGCCGACACCCAGTCTGACGCGCTCGACGCGCTTCGCTCGTGGGGCTTCAAGGTCAATCCGCGCTCGGCCCGCGTCGAGGACGCCGCCGGTCTGATCGCCCTGTACGACAGCCTCCAGACCGACCGCGCGACGCTCGGCTATGACATCGACGGCGTGGTCTACAAGGTCGACCGGCTGGATTGGCAGGAGCGGCTCGGCTTCATCGCCCGCACGCCCCGCTGGGCCATCGCGCACAAATTCCCGGCACAGCAGGCCCAGACTGTTCTCGAAGGAATCGACATCCAGGTCGGCCGCACCGGCTCCCTGACCCCCGTCGCCCGCCTGCACCCCGTCACTGTCGGCGGCGTTGTGGTCCGCAACGCCACCCTGCACAACGAGGACGAAATCGCCCGCAAGGACGTCCGCATCGGCGACACCGTCGTCCTGCAACGCGCGGGCGACGTCATCCCCCAGATCGTCAGCGTCGTGCTGGACAAGCGCCCGGCGGAGGCCGCGCCCTACATCTTCCCCACCCACTGTCCCGTCTGCGGCTCCGAAGCCGAGCGCCCCGAAGGCGAGGTGCGCCGTCGCTGCACCGGCGGGCTGATCTGCGACGCCCAGCTGGTCGAACGGCTCAAGCATTTCGTCGGCCGTCGCGCCTTCGACATCGAGGGCCTCGGCGAGAAGCAGCTGACTGCCTTCCACGAGCGGGGCTGGCTGCACCAGCCCGCCGACATCTTCCGCCTCGCCCGCGATGAGGCCCGGCTGGATGAACTGCGGAACGAGGACGGCTATGGCGACACCAGCGTCCGCAATCTGATCTCGGGCATCAACGCGCGCCGCGTCATCACGCTGGACCGGCTGATCTTCGCCCTCGGTATCCGTGACATCGGCGAGCAGACCTCGATCCTGCTGGCCCGCCATTTCGGATCATGGACCGCCTTCCACGCCGCCTGCATCGAGGCCTCGCAAGGCATCCCGTCGGCCGAATGGACCCAACTTGCCGAGGGGCACGGCGTCTCCGAGCGCACCCTGTCCGTCCTCTCCGCCGCCACGCCGCCCGCTGATGATCCCTGGCCGGAGGCGCCGCTGGATCAGAAGCTGTCCCTCGCCTTCCCCGGCGTCGCCGCACCGGCCCGTCGCGCCCTCGCCCTGCTCGCCCCCGACTGGCCCGCCATCGTCCGTCTGGCGCGGATCGCGCGCGAGGAAGGCCCGTCGATGACGCTCGGCGAGATCGCGGGTATCAGCGGCGTCGGCCCGGTCGCCGCGCGCGCCCTGGCCCAGTTTTTCCATGAGCCCCACAACCGCACGGTCGTTGACGCCCTGATCGAGCAACTGGACACCGTCGAGGACGCCGAACGGCCCCAGACCGACACCGCCGTGGCAGGCAAGACCGTGGTCTTCACCGGCGCCCTCGAACGCTTCACCCGCGACGAGGCCAAGGCCCGCGCCGAAAGCCTCGGAGCCAAGGTGTCAGGCTCGGTGTCGAAGAAGACCGACTACCTCGTCGCCGGTCCCGGCGCGGGGTCCAAACTGGCGGATGCGCAAAAGCATGGCGTCTCCGTCTTGACGGAAGACGAGTGGTTGGCGCTCATCGGAGGCTGAGTTCTTTCCGGAGTCCCCCCATGCGTCCCGCCCTCTTCGCCGCCGTCCTGACGGCCGCCGCCGCCCTCGCCGCCCCCGCCTTCGCCGGCGACCCCACAGGTCTGTGGCAGACCTCGACCAACGGCGGTCAGGTCCGCATCGTCCGCTGCGGTCAGGCCCTGTGCGGGACGCTGGTGACCTCGGACACCATCCGCGCCAATCCGAACACCCTGGATGAGCACAACGCGGACCGCGCCCAGCGCAGCCGTCCCCTGCGCAACCTGCCCATGCTGCGCGGCTTCGTCGGCGGCCCGACCGAGTGGACCGGCGGCAGCGTCTACAACCCCGCCGACGGCCGCACCTATCGCGGGACCATCACCCTGCAGGGCGACAACACCCTGCGTCTGCGCGGCTGCGTCGTCGCTCCGCTCTGCCGCACCCAGACCTGGACGCGTATCCAGTAGAACGAAAAGACCGGGCCGGATCGCTCCGGCCCGGCCCTGATGGTCCTAGCGGTTCAGCGACGACCGCGCCGCCTCGGCGTAGCGGTGCCCCTGCGCGGCGCCCTTGGGGAAGACCGCCTCGATCCGCGACAGGTCTTCCTGCGTCAGCACGATCTCCGCCGCCGCGATATTGTCTTCCAGAGTGGGAATGCGTCGGGTGCCGGGGATCGGAACCAGATGCTCCCCCTGCGCCAGCACCCAGGCCAGCGCCAGCTGGGCGGCGGTCACGCCCTTGTCGGCGGCGATGCCCTTCACGGCCTCCACGAGGTCGAGGTTCTTCTGGAAATTCTCGCCCATGAAGCGCGGATTGGTGCGGCGGAAGTCGCCCGGCTCCAGATCGTCGATGGACTTGATGTCCCCGGACAGGAAGCCCCGCCCCAACGGGCTGTAGGGCACGAAGCCGATGCCCAGGTCCTCGCAGGTGGCGAACAGGGCGTCCTCCGGCTCCCGGCTCCACAGCGAATATTCCGTCTGCAGGGCGGTGATCGGGTGTTCGGCGTGGCCGCGACGCAGGGTCTCCGGCGCGGCTTCGGACAGGCCCAGGAAGCGCACCTTGCCCTCCTTCACCAGCTCGCCCATCGCGCCGACAGTCTCCTCGATCGGCGTGTTCGGATCGACGCGGTGCAGATAATACAGATCGACGTGGTCCATCCCCAGCCGTTGCAGGCTGCCCTCAATGGCGCGACGCACATTGGCCGGGCTGCCGTCCACCGCCAGCGCGGTGCGGTCCGCGTTCCAGCCGATGCCGAACTTGGTGGCGACAAAGGCCTTGTCGCGTCGATCCTTCAGCGCCGTCCCGACCTGCACCTCATTGGTGTGCGGCCCGTACATCTCGGCGGTGTCGAAGAAGGTCAGACCCCGATCGAGCGCGCGGTGGATCACCGCCGTCGCCTGCGCCTCATCCGAGGGCGTCCCGTAGAAGGACGCCATGCCCATACAGCCCAGGCCGATGGCCGAAACCTCGGGCCCCGAACGACCCAGCTTGCGCGTCTTCATCTGCGCGTCTCCGACAATGTGAGGAAGCCGGCGGGACCATCCGCCGGTCCGTCGGAGATGGGCGCCGGAAGGCCTTATTTCAAGGCCGAAGTGATGTCTGTCCGCGCGAAGTCATCGCCTTTGAACAACAGCGGCTCGCCGGCCTGTTTAGCGAGGGCATAGGCGAAACAGTCGCCGAAATTCAGCGACGCCGGATGGTTGCCCTTGCCGAACTCGCGATAGGCACTGCGCGCAATTTCGGCGTGCTCGCGGGTAACAGCCACGACTTCCACCCTCGTCAACTCCAGCAATCGGTCGAAAGCCTTGGCTGCAAAGTCATCTTTCGCCTTGCGATCAATGACCATGCCGCTCTCGAAATAGGTCGCCGCAGACATACGTGGTGATCCGAACATCAGCCGCTCGAGCAGCGCCGTGCCTTCCGGCTCGCCAAATATAATGGCGATCAGGGCCGAACTGTCGACGATCACGCCGGACGTCCCGTCTCCGGGTCATACAGGAAGCCCGTCGGATCTTCACCGGGCTCAAGCGGCTTCAGGTGCGCCTGCATCTCCCGGATCAGCGCCATGACCTCTTCGGCGGCCGCCTTGGGCGGCTCGGCCGGTTCACGCGCCAACTGTTCGCGCAGGGCGACGGTGACCGCCGTGGTCAGGGTTTCCCCCCGTCGCGCAGCCAGCTCCCGCGCCAGTCTATGGGTCTCGGGGTTCTTGATGTTCAGCATGGTGGAAAGGCTTCTACCACAAACCCCGATATCGCTAAAGCGACGCGCAGGCCGCCTCAAGCCAGGCCTTCGCCTCGCCGTCCATCAGCGGCCCGACCTTGGCCCAGACCTCGGCGTGGTAGGCGTCCACATAGGCGCGCTCGTCGGCGGTCAGCAGATCGACGTCGATCAGCTTGCGATCCAGCGGAGCCAGCGTCAGTTGCTCGAAGCCATGCATGGGCCGCTCGCCGCCCGGGATCGGCTCCGGCGCCGTCACCACCTGCAGGGTCTCGATGCGGATGCCCCAGTGGCCCTCGCGGTAATAGCCCGGTTCGTTCGACAGGATCATGCCGGTCAGCAGCGGCTGGCTGTTCACCGCCTTGGCGATCCGCTGCGGCCCCTCGTGCACGCCCAGATAGCTGCCGACGCCGTGACCCGTTCCATGGTCGTAGTCAAAGCCCTGCATCCACATCGGCAGACGCGCCAGGGCGTCGATCTGGTGCCCCGTCGTCCCCGCCGGGAAGCGCACCACCGCCATGGCGATGTGGCCCTTCAGGACGAGGGTGAACATGCGGCGCTGGTCGGCTGTCGGCGTGCCGATGGCCATGGTCCGGGTCACGTCCGTCGTGCCGTCCAGATACTGGCCGCCGCCGTCCACCAGCAGCAGCGAGCCGTTCTCGATCTTGCGGATCGTGCGCGTCACCGGCTTGTAGTGCGGCAGGGCGCCGTTCGGCCCCGCGCCCGCGATCGTGTCGAAGCTCAAATCCTTCAGCGCGCCGGTCTCCTCGCGGAAACGCTCCAGCGTCTCGGCCACCTCGCGCTCATCGGGCAAGGTTTGCTGCGCGGTCGTGTCGACCCAGTGCAGGAACCGGCTCAGGGCCGCGCCGTCGCGGATATGAGCCTGCCGCGAGCCCTCGATCTCGACCGCATTCTTCTGCGCGCGCGGCAGGGTGCAGGGATCCATCCCGCGCACCACCTTCGCCCCGGTCGCCTCCAGCCGGTCGAAATACCAGGCGGACGATTGCCCCGGATCGACCAGCACCTTCTGCCCCGCCAGAGCGTCCAGCGCGCCGTCCAGCGCCTCGGGCGCCTCCAGCGTCACCGCGTCGCCCAGCCAGCCGGGCAGTTCGTTGGTCACCTTGCGCGGGTCCATGAACAGCCGCGCCGTGCCGTCGGTCTTCACAATGGCCTGCGACAGCGGCAGCGGCGTGCGGATCACGTCCCCGCCGCGAATGTTGAACAGCCAGGCGATCGAGGCCGGCGCGGTCAGCACCGTGGCGTCCGCCCCGGCCTTCGCCACCGCCTCGCCGATGCGCGCGCGCTTCGAGGCGCTGCTCTCACCGGCGTATTTGTCGTCGTGCGGCACGACCGGCGCCATCGGCTGGGCCGGGCGCTCGTCGCCCCAGGCCTGATCCACCGGATTGACCTCGACCGGCTTCAACGTGGCTCCCGCCTTCGCCGCCGCCTTCTTCAGCACCGCCAGCGCGTCCGGGCTGTGCAGACGCGGGTCATAGCCGATCACCGCCCCCTTGGGCGCGCGCTCCAGATAGGCGGGCACGCCGCCTTCCACGAGGTCCAGAATTTCGAACTGCTGCGCATCCACCTGCGCCCGCACCTGCACGGTGTAGCGTCCGTCGGCGAAGACCGCCGCCCGGTCCGTCAGAACAACGCCGGCGCCGGCCGAACCGGTGAAGCCGCTGACCCAGGCCAGCCGGTCATTGGCGGCGGGCAGGTATTCGTTCTGGTGCTCGTCCTCGTGCGGGACCAGCATCCCGTCCAGGCCCTGCTCGGCCATCCTGGCCCGCACGCGCGGAAGGTGCTTCGCCCCGAAGGACGGATCGGTGGTTTCGTCGTAGGTCTGGCGCATGGGCGGAGCCATAGCACCGCCTTGCCGACCGGTTCTAGTTCTGAGGCGCCGTCGGACTGACGACAGCGGGCGCGGTCGTGGCCGGCGCAGGAGCCTCGATCACCACCGGTTCAGCCGCGCGGGCTTCAGCCGCCCGGGCCTCCGCCTCGGCGCGAGCCGCATCGGCGCGGGCGATATCGACACTGGCCTGCGCCCCGGCCACCTGTCCGGCGATCACGGCCTGATCCGCCCTCGCCTGCGCGGCGGCGGTTTCCGCCTGGGCGTCCAACAGGGCGTCCTCCGTCACCGGAGCCGATCCGCGCGCGAAAAGGATCCAAAGCACGGCGATCAGCACCAGCCCGCCGAGGATGCCCGCCACCCACCAGCCGGTGTTGGACTCCTTCACAACGACGGTTTCGACCGTCTCATGCACGACAGCCCCGCCCGGCCTCACGGGATCGAGGTTCGGATCATACTGGGTCATCACGGCGTCCTCCGGTTATTTCACCGAAAACACGCACACGCGACGGCTGTTCCGCCGTTAACCCACGCGCCTGTCAGATCACCGGGGGCGGAACAGTCGCCCGAGCAAGCCTGGCTTTGGGTCCGATTTGGGCTCAGGCTTGTTCTCCCATCGCCTCGCAGCCTCGGGGAGAAAGTCGACGCATCGCCCCAACGTGGCTCCGTCGTCACCAACAAGCGCGGCCATCCGGTCGAACTCGCTGAACAGCATATGGCTGAAAGACCCCCAGGACGCCGCCACATCATCGGCGTCGGTCAGTCCGCACAGGGTGACCGCCCCGTCCTGCCGCAGCAGCAGATAGCCCTGCCCGGACCAGCCGGAGACAGTCCCCAGAACCCATGCCGTGTAGGGCGCATGACGCGGCCAGCCGAACTGGTTGCCATAGTCCAGACTGACGGGCTGCCCCACGCCGACGCCACTGCGGTCGATCAACTCTCGCTCGGTGCCGTGGATGTGGCTTCCATTCAGGCCCAGATGCCGGAACAGCCAGGCGCCGTTCGACCAGGCCAGGAATCGGCGGTACTCGCCGGGCAAAGCCCGATCATACGCCGCCTCCGTGGCAGCAAGCCGATCTTCCGACAGGCCCGGATAGAGGGTGTGCAGATAAGCCTGCGTCCCCTCCGCCGGGACGTGGCCCACCTCCAGGCCGCCCCCCTCGTGCTCGACCCAGCCGCCGGATCGCCAGCGTTCCAGACGAGCCCTGAGAAGGTCAGCGCCTTCCCAGATCATCCCACCCGCCGCAGCACCAGCGCGCTCCAGGCATCACGATGAATGCGGCGCTCCAGCACGAAGCCGCGCGACAGATAGGCCGCCGTCACCCGGCGTTCCTGAGTCCGTAGCAGACCCGACAGGATGGCCACGCCGCCCAGTTTCAGCGCCTCCTTGATGTCCTGCGACAGGCTCACCAGCGGCGGCGCCAGGATGTTGGCGAAGACCAGATCATACGGCCCCTGGCTGCGCACCTTGCGGTCGTTCAGCCCGCTGGCGTGCACGAAGCGCGCGCCGGCCTGATTCAGATGGGCGTTCTCGTTGGCGATCCGCACCGAGGGCGCGTCGATGTCGGTGCCGACGGCGACGCGCGAACCGGTCTTGGCCGCCGCGATGGCCAGCACGCCCGTGCCGCAGCCGACGTCCAGCACCCGCTCGAAGCTTTCGCGCTTCAGCAGTTCATCGAACGCGATCAGGCAGCCGACCGTCGTGCCGTGGTGGCCGGTGCCGAAGGCGGCGCCCGCGTCGATCTTCAGGTTCACCCGGTTCGGCGGGACCCGCCCCTGATCGTGGGCGCCATAGACGAAGAACCGCCCGGCCTCGACCGGCGGCAGGCCCGACAGCGACATGGCCAGCCAGTCGGCGTCGGCCAGCTTCTCGACGATGACCGTCAGTCCCTCATGGGCCGACAGGGTCGCCTCGATGCCTTCGGCCTCCTCATCAGTGGTCGGGAAGGCGTCGATGCGCCACACGCCCTTGTCCTCGTCTTCCTCGAGGATCGAATAGGTCGCGCCTTCCAGCAGGACGTTCTCGTCCAGCGCCGAGGCTGCGGTTTCTGCAACAGCGCGGGGGCCGCGCGCGATAATCTGAACAGCGGACTCGGACATTTCTCAAACACCGCTATGATTGCGAATCGAGGGACGCGCTGGCGTGCTCTCCATCGCCAGCAAACGCAACACTATCCGAGGGGTCGGGGAATTCATGGCCAAAGCACCGTCTAAACCGAGTACCGCCGCCAAGCCGAAGGCGGCGACCGCCGCTTCCAAGCCCAAACCGGCTGCAAAGTCGAGCGCCGCGAAGCCGGCCGCCGCGAAAGTCGCCGCGCCCAAGGCCGCCGCTCCCGCGAAGAAGCCCGCCGCCAAACCGGCCGTGAAGACCGTCGCTCCCGCCAAGGCCGCCGCCCCGAAGACCGCCGCCAAGCCGGCTGCGAAGCCCGCCGCCAAGGCCGCGCCGAAGGCTGCTGCGCCCAAGGCCGCCGCCAAGCCTGCCGCCGCGCCGAAAGCCGCCGCGGCTGCGAAGGCTGTGAAGGCCGCGCCGAAGACGGCTCCGAAGACCGCCGCCAAGCCCGTCGCCGCGAAGAAGCCGGCTGCCGCGCCGAAAGCCGCCGCCGCTCCCAAGCCCGCCGCCGCTCCGGTCGTCGCCGCTCCGGCTCCGGCGCCCGCGC
>NZ_JBMDIU010000013.1:0-68472 GCF_057808845.1 Brevundimonas sp. FG8
GCGTTCGGCGTATAGGTCGCCGTCGTGCCGCTGATCGACACCGTGCCATTGGCCGGATCGGTCAGCTTCGTCACGCTCGTATAAACTCCGGCAGGGGCCAGGGTGATCGATGCGGCAGTTTCATAGGCCGTCGTCGCCGACACATTCCCGGCGGTCGGGGCTGGAGGCAGGCTGACCGTCACCGTCACCGTCGCGGCGGGCGAGTTGCCGCCGGGGCCAACGGCCCGATAGGTGAAGGTGTTGGTGCCGTAGAACCCGGCGTTCGGCGTATAGGTCGCCGTCGTGCCGCTGATCGACACCGTGCCATTGGCCGGATCGGTCAGCTTCGTCACGCTCGTATAGACCCCGGCGGGGGCCAGAGTGATCGACGCGGCGGTCTCATAGGCCGTCGTCGCCGACACATTCCCAGCCGTCGGGGCTGGCGGGGTCGCGACCGTAACCGTCGCCGTGGCGGTGTTCGACACGCCCCCAGGACCAACGGCCCGATAGGTAAAAGAGGTCGTTCCGTAGAAGCCAGCCGTCGGGGTGAAATTGAACGAACCGGAGGTTCCCCCGCCCGTCGCCACGCTCCCGCCAGTCGCGGGCTGGGCGACCAATTGCATGTAATCCCAGCGCCCCGAGGGGGCGAGGGTGACAGCCGCAGTCTGGTTGTAAGGCGTGTTTGCGCTGACATTACCCACGGTCGGGGCGGGCGGAACAGCGGTGACAACCGTCACCGTCGCGACCGTCGAGTTACCGCCAGGGCCGGTCGCTCGATAAGTGAAGGTGTCCGTGCCGTAGAAGGACGCATTCGGCGTATAGGTCGCCGATGTGCCACTGACCGAGGCCGTGCCGTTGCTGGGCGCAGCCACGACAGCGAGAGAGGAGAACACGCCCGACGGGCTCAAAGCGAACGTGGTCGCCGTTCCGTAGGCGGTGTTGGCGTGAACATTGGCGACAGTTGGAGCTGGCGGCACGTTTACAGTCACCGTCACCGTCGCGGCGGCCGAGTTGCCGCCGGGGCCAACGGCCCGATAGGTGAAGGTGTTGGTGCCGTAGAACCCTGCGTTCGGCGTATAGGTCGCCGTCGTGCCGCTGATCGTCACCGTCCCGTTCGCCGGATCGGTCAGCTTCGCCACGCTCGAATACACCCCGGCCGGGGCCAGGGTGATTGACGCTGCAGTTTGATAAGCCGTCGAAGCGGTGACGTTCGACGCGGTCGGAGCTGGCGGCAGGCCGACCGTCATCGTCACGGTTCGGGTCGCCGAATTGCCGCCGGGGCCAAAGGCCCGATAGGTGAAGGTGTCCGTGCCGTAGAAGCCAGCGTTCGGCGTATAGTACGCCGTCGAACCCTGAATATACATATCGCCGTTTGCTGGCGGGCTGACTTCCTCCAGCCCCGTCCAAATGCCGGACGGCGTCAACGCAACTTCCGTCGCGGTCTGATAGGCCGTGCTGGCTGTCACATCGCTAGCGCCCGGCGCGGGAGGCAGGCCGACCGTCATGGTCACGGTTCGCGTCGGCGAATCCCCGCCGGGGCCGGTGGCGCGGTAGGTGAAGGTGTCGGTGCCGTAGAAGGCCGGCTTCGGCGTATAGGTCGCTGTCGTGCCGCTGATCGACACCGTGCCGTTCGCGGGCTGGGCGACCACAGCCAGGCTCGTGTAATTGCCGGAGGGGTTGAGCGAGACCGACGCAGCGGTTTCGTAAGGCGTAGAGGCAGAAACGTCCGACGCCCCCGGCGCGGGAGGCGTCGAGGGGATCATCACCGAAACCCGAGCTGGCGTGGATGGCGGACAGGTGCCCGTGACGCCGCAACCGGAACTCGCATCGTAGTCCAGATTGATGACGGCGTAATAGACATTGCCCGGCGTCGCATTGGCCGGAATGTTCCAGGTGTAGTTCAACTGTTTTGTGGGGTCCGAGAACATCCCGCCTTCAAAGGTGAAGCCCGAAAGTGTTTGCTCGCCCCCCCACACTAGTACCGGCCTCACGCCTCGCACCGTCAACGTGCCGGTGATCGTCTGACCCGCGTACGCAGTATAGGTGACGTGATCGCCGCAGATGCCGCCGAATGGGCTTGAGGGTATGGTACAGGTCGTCCGGTTGGTCTCCGTCTGCGCTTGCGCGGGCGCCGCCCACGACGCCGCGAAGATCAGCGTTGCCACGAGCAGGAGGAACGCCAGAAGGAAGCGATGCAGGGTTGGAGCGGGCGAAGCGATCTTCATAGCGATATCCTCAGAGCCCAGGACGAGGCCCGGCCGGTTTTATGGGATATGCTACATATTCTGTCGGTCGGACAAGCCTGAATATGTGGTATGGGCCATATTGATGAAGAGTGCGGGGGGCTCCGATGTCGGAGTGAAGCTCATTTTTTGGCTGTAGATGTCGATTTATGGTGACACGCTATACCGGGCTCGATATAAATGATTATCGGCATGAGGCCGGAGGGAGTTACACAATGTTCAAGTCTGTTCTTGCAGTTTCGGCGGCTATCGTTGCTCTGGCTTCGGCGGTTCCGGCGTCCGCTGACCAGTGGTCCACCATCAACGGTGAGCCCATCCGTATCGCGACTGTTCATACGCATCTGGAAGACGGCGACCGTGCGACCTTCAACCGGGTTGCGCGCGAGCTGCACGCTTCTGTTCGGATCTCGCGTGTTCCCCTGCCCTACACCACCCTGCAGTCCATTCCTGACGCGCGAGAGCTGGGCGTCGGCGACTGCAAAACCCTGTCGGTGGCTTTCCGCAACATTCTGGTGGCAGAGTACGGGTTCGACCGTGAGTCCCTGCTGCTGGCCACGGCCACGCTGCCGACCGGCGAAGGCCACGCCGTTCTGCTAATCAATGTGGTGGACAATGGGCGCCAACGGACGCTCGCTTACGACTCGCTGCGTCGCGCCGTCGTGCCGGTCGAAGACCTGACCCGCGCCGGCTATCAGTGGGAAGGGCGTGAGAGCTACCCGGACGAGAACGGGCGTCTGCTGAACTTCAACGGCCGGACCATCTACTAGGCCCGGATCGTTGACCAACTGGCCCCGCTTCGGCGGGGCTTTTTTTATTCTTCGGGCGGCGGGCTGGGCGGTAGCTCGCCATCGATCCCGTATGCGATCGTCGGCATTACTTCGGCCAGGCTGACCCCGGCGGCGCGGCACATCGTAATTACGGTCTGGAGCGACGGGTTGGCGTTATGCGTCTCGACCGCCGAGACATACGATTGCGTCAGACCCGTTTTTTGCTCGATTTCGAGCTGTGTCACCTTCGCCTTTTTTCGCGCTGCCTTATACTTCGCCGCGAAGTCCGCGATCTCTGGCCACTTCTCAACGTCGATTTCGACCCGTTTTGGCAAACGTCATACTCCAACCGACGCTGCGGCTTCCCACAGCGCCGTGATCCCCGCCACCTGGTCGCGTAACCCCTCCCGGTCAAAGGTATTGGCTGCGCTCCACAGTTTGGCATACCTGCCACCGCCGACAAGATTCCGCAACCGATAGGCGTACTCGCCGAAGGGGTAATCGGCGTTAACCTATTGTTGGCGGAAAAATATGTAGCTTACAACATATTCGCTTGCGGATCAGTCGGGCAAAGGGCAAGAAGGATTCGTCTTTTCGGGAACCGAACGGCGCGTCCGAGCGGGAACCGAAGACCGGCTTTCTAGGGGGATTACAGACACTTAGCGTTCGCGGCCCAAGGCCGCCACGGAATGCCAGCGCCGCGAGGTGGCGTTCGTCTTTTCGGGAACCAGACGATACGTCCTTTGGGGAACCGAAATGGGCTCCCCTGCTCGTCCATTCGTCCCTTAGGGAACTGAATGGCGGTTTGGCCGAATCGTCCTACCGTCGGCACGTCTTTTCGGGAACCGAAATAGGCCTATGTGCGGGCATCGCTTCGTCCCTTCGGGAACCGAAGCGGCCCCGCACCGAAAGCCAGGGCCGAATGAGGGCGTGGGAGGGCTGGTGCCGTGGCTGTGACTTCGTCTCGCCGGGAACCCAGCCTCGTTTCCCGCCCGAGGATTCGTCCCGCTGGGAACCGAAGGGGCCTTTTGGTGCGCCGTTTCTGGTGCGTCTCAGCGGGAACCGAACGCAAGTGAAGTCCAGCCCCCGTAAGGACTTGGTCGGCGGCCTCGCCTAGCGGGTGCGTCCAGCCAGGAACCGAAAGCCGAGACCTGTTCGCTTAGGCAGACATCCGTCTGTCACTTCGTCTTTCTGGGAACCGAACGGCTCCCGAACTGGAGTGCCTGCATGACCGTCCCGGCCAAAAAGACCCCATCGAAAAAGGCTTCCGCTGCGGATAGCGAACCCCTGCCCCTGATCGAGGTTATGGCTGCTGACGAGCCGGATCCGTTTAGCCTTCCGACCGCTGTCGCTGACGACGCACCATTGAGGGCGCCGACAGTGGTCGAGGAGCGGGTCTTGAAGATCCGGCAGGCCCCTTCCCTTCTGCGGATGGATCGGGTGCTCATGGAAAACCCGTTCTTTTCGCTGGAGAGGACCAATCCTCCGACAGAGCGCCAGACGCTCAACATTGGAGACGTGGAAATCATCATCTCGCCAAGCAGCTACGGCCAGGCCAACGTCTGGGACACCGACGTACTGCGGTACTGTATCTCGGAGCTGAACCGCCAGCGCGAGGCAGGAGAGAAACCGACGCGCGAAGTCGTCTTCGTAGCGCGCCAGTTCCTCCAGTTCGCCCGCCGAGGAACCGGCCAGACCGGCTATAAGGGACTGCTGGCGTCCCTACGTCGGCTGGCTGGAACCCAGATCGAGACCAATATCCTCTCCGGCGGGAAGCGAAGCATTACGGGCTTCGCGTGGATACACGACTACGAGCTTCTAGGTGACGATGATGGCGAAGGCGGCATTACTCGCCTGAAAGCAGTTCGCGTCGTGATCCCCGAGTGGCTGTTTTCGGCGGTTGTTGAAGACTCGCGCGTCCTCTCCTTCTCCCCCGAATATTTCAACATGACGGGCGGCCTGGAACGGCGGCTTTACGACCTCGCGAGGAAGTTCTGCGGCAGTCAGGACCATTGGCCGATCAGCCTTCGCAAGCTGCAAGCCCGTGTCGGTTCCAAGGCCGAGGTCAAGCGCTTCAAACTGGAGGTGGCCCGGATCGCCACGGCCGACAATCTGCCTGACTACAGCATCGAGGTCATAGACCAGACCTCCGGCGGGCTCCCTGGAAAGCGGAAGCCGCGGACGAACTTCGACCAGGTCAAAGTCATCTTCCGCCGCCGTAAGGGCGTTCAGGCCGACCAGACCGACGTTGCGGCCGCATCCAATGTCGTCCGGCTGGCCCCGCCAGCGCCTCAGAAAGCGTCAGGCAAAGGCGCCTTCCCCGAAAGCGGAACGATCCGTTACAGCCCTTGGAAAGAGGTCGCTCTGGACCACCTCCCAAGGCCGGCGGCAGATACCGACACCGTCGCCGCGCGCTTCCGCGTCTGGTGCGCCAGCCAGGGGATCAAACTGAACAGCGCGACCATCGAAAAGACCTTCATCGGCTTCTGCAAGGGCTGGAAGATTGAGCGTTGACGGTCGGCTGTTCGGTGCGTCCCGCCGGGAACCGAACGGTTCGTCCCGTCAGGAACTTGGCCGCGTCCCGCCGGGAACTGAACGTGCGTCCGGCCAGGAACCGGCGCACGTCCCGCCGGGAACCGAAGGTGGCGAAAAGCTAAGCGTTTTCCAACACTTCTAGTCCCTTTAACTCTGTAACTCTTTCTATAACCTTATAACTAGGGTTTCTGGTTTAAAAAATTTGGTCGGTAAGTCGCTGCTGCGTCTAGCACCGCGCCTGAACCCAACAGGCTCTCCGAAACCTAGTCGAGGACTCAGCCGTGCCCTCCCCTTCCCGGCGTTCCTCACCGCTATGCTGAACAGACGCCGATCAGTCCTGCTCAAGGCGCGGTTTTATCTTGTGCGCGGATCGCTTCTTGCCCTTTGGGAGGCGAAATATGTAATATGCACCATATGTCGTCCCCATCTGCCGCACTTCCGCCCGCTGTCTCACATCTCGCGCCCTTCAAGGCGGCTGAGACGTGCGACGGCCGTCTGATCGGCTACACCCGGTCTTGGGAAGACGATGACGGGCTGGATGCTCAGCGGGAGACGCTGCAGTTTGAAGGCTGCTCAGCGCTATACGGCGACGAAGCCAAGGGCTCCGCCACTTTTCGCTCGGGCCTCGACGCCGCCATTGGCGCCCTCTCGGCGGGAGATTGTCTCGCCGTTGTGAGCCTCGCCCGGTTGGCCTGGCGCGAGGACGAGCTGAGGACGATCATTCTGGCCGTGCAGGCGCGCAACGCGCACCTACGCTCCATTGCGGAGGACTTTGACACGCGGTCGCCGTCCAGCGTTTTCCAGACGATCCGCGCCTTGCAGGCCTTCGCCGTCGCTGTTCGACGTGATCGCGAAGACGAGGCGCTGGGCGGGCGCGATGGACGCACCAAGATTGTCTCCGCAAAGGCTCTGGCTGCCGCCATAGCCAGCGTTGAGGACGGATCAGCTACGGTTGACCAAGCCGCCGCGGCGCTGGGGATGTCCAGGGCGACGTTCTATCGGAAGCGCAAGCAAACTCAGGCAGCAGCATAGCGCCATGTTGTGTCACAGGATCAGCGATCGGATGGCAAGACAGCGGTACGAGGGCCGGAGCGGTCCTTTGAGCCGGTCTGTGGTCTCCAGCAGGACGCAGGGCAGACGCGATCTACTCACGAAGCCCTACGTCGGGCCGGGATCTTATCGAAATCGACCCCTACGGGGCGGTCTGGGCGGACCCTCCGGCCTTCCTAGCTGCGCGTCGTGCAGGCCGGTTTCCACCCAGCCCGGATTTCTCAGAACCCTTGAACCCGCCGTTTCAGGTCTCGTGATCGCGGATTGCCCGCGACCCGGCCGAAGCCCGGCCGGCTCTAAGTAGAAGGACCGAACCGATGAACCGTTGCATTTTTGAAGGCCACCTGGGCGTTGATCCGAGCTTCAACAAGACCCATTCCGATGCTGATGTGGCCAACATCTTCTTCCTGACGAACGCACCGGGCCGTCCTGACGGCCAGGGCGGCTGGACCAGCCCGGAAGCCGACGCCATTTCGGTCGCCGTCTTCAAGCCGAAGGCCATCGAGGCCCTTCGCGGGCTCAAGAAGGGTGCCAAGGTCGTCGTCGTCGCCAGCGCCGGCATTCGCGAGTGGACCGAAAAGGGTACCGGCGTGGTTCGCAAGGAACTCCAGCTCACCGTCACCGGCAAGTATCCCGGCCACGGCATCTTCGCCAGCATGGAGGCTTACGACGAGTACGAGGCGGAACGCCTGCGTCGTAAGGCTGAACGCACCGCCGCCTAAGTCAGCATCGCCCGCCTGGCGCAAGCCGGGCGGGCTTTGTGGTGCTTCTTCAATCTCTGACTAGTACCCTTTTCAGTAAGCATAGCATTTTTCGGGGCGACTTCGTTGGCTGACACTAAAGACAAAGGCGGCACGATTACTCCGTTTCCGAAAGAGCAGTTGAAGCCTCTGCCGGAACGTATCGTTGATCCTACGGAGAAGGGTCTCGATATGGTGACGACTGCTCTTGTGCAGCGCTTCGGCGTTGCGGGAGCTTATAACAAGCTTGTCGATCAGGCGATTAAGGTTCGCGAAGTTACGCGTAAACCGAGAGGTTAGATTTTGCTTGGCGATGTGTCCCGATAGCTTAGCTGTTTGGGAAAGGGGGGGCAGTCCCCGCCCCTGAGCCTGAACCCCTACGGGTTTCATGCTACCCCCAGGAAGCGGGGACACCCCGCAACGCCCCATTTTAACGCCGGGGAGGTGGGTGCTTTTCTTGGAAAATCGGGTTGCTGACCTCAAAAAATGGCCTATACTACATATTGAGAGACGGGCAGTCCGCCTCTTGGCCGTTCTGCTTCGGCCTTCTGACTGTGTAGTACCCTCCCAACTGAGGTCTCCCCTCTCCCCCCCCTCCGGTGAGACCTCTCCGAACCTGACGCCCTGCCGGTCAAAGCATGGGGCGTCAGGCGTCGCGAAAGCGGCGATCCCCCAGACCGCCCCCGGCAAAGCCGGACCGGCGGTCGGCCGATGCGGCCCCCCCGCCGCATCGGCCACCTTCGGAGGCAAGCTATGCCATTCGCCGAAATGTCCGTCCAGAACCGTGATCGCGTCCTTGCGTGGGCGCGGGGCCACAATTGGGGGCGAGAGGCCGAAATGAGCGAAGACGGGGTTCTCTACGGCGTACTGGAGCGGCTGGAGCCCGCTGACGACGGCCAGGCGCGGTCAGTCTCGCTATCCTTCTCGACCCTTCACGCTCTGGCAGGCTGGGCCGGATACTAAGCCTGAGTCACAGTACCCGCTTAGCGGGAATCTCGGCGGCTATGGAATCGTCAGAGTACGGCTCTGGTCCCGGCTCGGCCATTTCCGTGCAGGTTGTAGTGTCGGTTTGGGGTCATATCAGTAGAAACCCCTAAGAATGCGGACTTACGCTATTGTGCAGCGTACAACGATGAAGCGTTTTTCACATTTTTCTGACTGGTGAAAAGCGTTGCAGTGATTCAACATGACGCGGCCAAGTCGTGGACTTGGCGGAGTGCGCGCGCTAGTTCGTCACAATCTGGAAACGAATTGACGGCAAGGGTCGCGCAAGTTCTAGGGGCGTAACATGATTGTAGTAGAGAACGGGGCCGCTGTGGCCCTGTCGGCGTACCGGTGGCTAGAGTTTCTCGATAGCCGCGCTTCGGGCTTCCCGGCCTGTGCTTCCAGCTTCGGCCCGATCCTGGGCGATGTTTGCGGCGATGTCGCCGCCCTGCTGGCCGAAGGCTCCGACCCCCTGCTCTGCCCTGACCGCGATCCCTACGATCCCATCATCGTGACCGAAAACGGTCGCGCTGTGTCGCTTACGCCCGAACAATGGCTTGCCTACCTGGCCGCTAGCCTTGGCGGAGCTGGGGCGACGGCCGCCGCGTTCGGATCGGATCTTGGCGAGGTCGCGACCGTTCATGAGCAATTGACCGGGCCGAGCGCGCGCGTTCTCGCGGCAGGCGTGCGGGCGGCTCGCGCGGCCAACGGCGACGAGGCCCCCTCCCCTGCCCTCTTGACGGCCTCTGATCGCCCTCCGTTGAGGGCCTGCGCCTAATCTAGCCAAGTCCCGAGACTCGGCCTCTCCTAGACCCCCTAGACGTACTAGCTCCTCCGGTTTGGCTAGATGGTCTAGGGGGTCTAGTAGTTTTAGGCCCTCTAGACGGCCTAGCGGGTCTAGGCGGTCTAGGCGGCCTAGACGGCCTAGCCAGTCTAGGCGGGCCGGTCGCCCCGGCGGGTCCGCCTGCTCCGTCGCTACCGTTTTCGCTAGACGCGCCGTCTTAGCCGGTGTAACCGTTGTCTCCGTCGGGGCCGTTCGGTCCGTGCGCGCCGGTCTCTCCGGTTGGTACGGTCGGGCCGGTGTCGCCGTTTTGGCCGGTGTGTCCGGTCTCGCCGGGGTGTCCGGCGTGACCGTTCCGCCTACACGGAGGGGGCTATGCCCAACATTGTTGTTGCCAACGTGAAGGGTGGGAGTGGCAAGACCACTGTCGTCACGGTTCTGGCGTCTGAGCTGTACGAAGCCGGTGCCCGCGTGTGCATCCTGGAGGGCGACGTGAACCGCTCTCAGGCCCGTTGGGCGGGCCAGCGCGGCTTCCCGGTGATCGACACCAAAAAGCACTCCATCGCCAACGCTCGAGACGCTGCAGAGATTATCGCGCAGGTCGCGGGCGAACACCGCCTGCTCGTGATCGCTGCCGACAGCGAGGAGGGCGCGTCCCTGCTAGATTGGATCGAGGCGGCTACAGGGTGGGCCCAGTTCGTTCTCGCCGATCCCGAAGGCTCTCGGAACATCTGGCTCGATGATGTCGTGTCCCAGGCCGACCTTGTCATTGTGCCGTTCGCGCCGACCACGCTCGACGTGAACATGGTCATCGAGACGATCCGGTACATCGCTCACAAGTCGCGCACGTCGAACCGGTCGATTCCGTATCGGGCGGTTCTGACCCGTACAAGCAGCGGCGCGGTCCGCACTCGTGACGAGAACGAGATCCGTGCGTCCATCGGCAATGCCGGCGTTCCGCTTCTGGGCGTGTCATTGGCCGACCGACCGGCCTTCCGCGGCATCTTCAAAGCCGGGAAGTTGCTAAACGAGCTGACCGCTGACGACGCCGGCGGCCTGCCGGTCGCGCGCGAGAATGCGCGGGCGTTCGCCGCCGAGGTAATTCAAACCCTGCGAGCCGGAAAGGAAGCGGCATGACCACGGATACCAAACCGACGTACGACCCGTTCAAGGGCGCTTTGGATACGGGCTTGGACCTCACCGGGTTCTCTGATGCGAAGCCGAAGCCTGTTGACCGCGCAGCGGCCGAGGCCAGCCGCGAGGCGGGCGAGCAGGCGGGTTTCTCCAGCCGACAGCCGCCCGCCAGGGCGAAACCGGGTAGGGGGGCTGGCGCCGCTCCGAAGGGGGCTAAGGTCCGAATGTCGGAGGTGATCGGGAAGCCCGTCATCACCGGCCAGAAGTCGCAGCTCAACCTTGTCGCTCCGGTTGCTCTGATCCTCCGGTTCAAGGCCGCCCAGAAGACCCACGGCTTCGATAGCCAGTGGCAAACGCTGGAAGCGGCGCTCGATGCGCTGGACGCGAAGAAGGGGGGGTGAGCCCATTTCTGCGGATCGGATATCCCCCTCTCTGGCAGTTCTGGGCGACAGTAGCTGGAATGATAGCCAGCCCCGTCGTTTTGCTGCTGGCGTGGCGGCCTTGGCCTTGGCTCAAGGCCATTAAACAAGGCGGAGGAGGGCGGGGCTGATGACCGATCCGAACACCAACCATCCCGAACTCACGCCCGCACAACACGCGCAGATCGATGCGATGCTGAAATATGATCGGTGGGTATCCATCATCATGCGGACGGCCATCATCTACGGCGTTCTGACGGTAGTCGGGCTCCTGACGCTATCCTTCGTCTTGCTAACTGCTGATTGGCTGGATTGGTCGCTGGAGTTCGCTTCGGGCTTCACGACTATTTCCGCAGGGCTCTGGCTCCTGTTCTCGAAATGGAGGCCTAAGCCTCCTGCCGGATACGCTGAGATTTGCGCGGAGCTGGAGAGGCGCGGGCCAGAATTGCGGAGGCAGGCTGGCGGGGTCGCGAGTAAGGGGAGGGGGCCTTGGGGCTGACCTTGCAGACCGACTACGTCGTAGGCCAGGCCGTCGTCGTCGTCTATGAGTCGACTTGGGGCCGTGATCGCGAACCCCGGATCACGCCTGACGCCATCGACAAGATCGGTCGGCGCTGGATCACTCTGAAGAGTGGCCGGCGCTTCGACCCTGAGACCGGCGAACTGGACGGCGGCGCGCACGACAGCGACGAGACTGTCTGGCCTTCGGCCGAGGCCTTCCAGCGCCACGCCGCCCGGCGGTCGCACTGGAGCATTATTGTGGGCGCCGCCCATCGGCGGGGCCACAATGCTCCCGACGCCCTGGACGACGAGACCTTGGCGCGGGTCGCCGCCGCACTGGCCGAGGGCAGCGAGGACAAGGCGTGAGCGGGCCTCTTTGCCGGGCTTGCGGTAAGCCGATCCGCAAGCGGACAACAACCATGTGGTTTGGCCAGCAACGCGACCGTGAGGACAGCCCGTGGACGGCAACCAGCACGGCGCGACCGGCCAGCCGCGCGGAGGCGCAGCGGTTGTTCAATCTGTCGATCGTTCATCACCGAATGAGCCGTGATCGCAGCTACGTCGAAAAGGTCGCGCTGTGGGACGGCGAGACCTACATGGACAAGTTCTTCTGTTCCAACACCTGTGCGATGGTGCTGGGCTACGCCACAGCTCGCGCAGGATCTTGTACCGGCGCTTACAACGACGCCGTCGAGCAGAGAACCGGCAAGTAGGGCAGGGCGCTTCGCGCCGGTTTGAACGCCAGGAAGGGGGTCGGAATATTCCGCAATAGCCCCGGTTTTCCGTTGCGTTTCTATACCGGGTCCGGTATATATCAGGGGTGGGCGCTTCCCGCGTTCACCCGATGGCCGACCGGCTGTCGGCCTACCAAAGGAGCCTAACTGATGCTTAGAGCGCAGTTAGAAGTCTCTTGGCAGAGTAAGAGGACGAGCTGGCTAATGCGTCTCGTCCTCAAACTTCTCTAGCCACAGAGATAGGGGGCGTTCTGTTTGCAGCGGAACGTCCCCGCGCTCCCAAGGTAGGACAAGCGACCGGCGTTCGCAAGGCGCCACCTCCCCGGCGGGGTTGCCGGGTCCGACGATGGAGGCCCAGATGGCCCGCAAGATTTACTCCGAACTGGAAGCCGAAGCCGCCCTGTGCCTGTGGGAAGCGATGCTGGAGGCCAAGTTCACCAATGAGAAGCGCGAGGAAGAGGGTCTGGAGAAGACCTCTGATATGGTCCGCGTCTGGGATGACACCGGCACCCTGTTCATGCGCCAAGAGGCCCTGCGTCTGGCTCACGTCGTCTGCGAAACCTACGACCTGATCCCGCTCGATGCACGAGACGCCGTTCCCTACGATTGGGAAATCGTGCCTGCGATCCTCGACACCTTCCGCTGGGGCGAGAACGGCGCGGAGCATGACGGCCCGGCCAAGATCGCCGCCGTCGTGACCGAGGCTCTGGAGGCCGAGCGGATGCGGTTTCAGGGGAAGGCGGCTTAGGCCGCTGACCCCTGCTGCTGGAGCTGGCCATGCTTTCCGCCCTTCGCCGCCTGATTACCCGTCCGCCTTGCCCTCACGCGCTGGCTATGGCCGAGAGCCGCGAGCAAACCGCCGAGGGCCTGGCCCGTCGTGCCGCGAGGCTTCCGCACTCGCTTGAGGGTGTCCGCCTCGCTGACGAAGCCCGCCAGTGGCGCGAGGCCGCGCAGCGCGCCCGCCGAGGCGACCTGTCTCCGATCAAGTTGACCTGACCATGAAGATGACCCTGTTCGACCTCCCGCCTGTCGCCTCGACCCGGCCTTCTCGCGCGGTCAAGAAGCGCCAGCCCCACCACACCGGCCGCGATACGTCTGATGTCTGGCTGACCCCTCGTGCGATCCTCGATCCGCTGGAACCCTTCGACCTCGACCCGTGCGCGCCCGAGGTGCAGCCGTGGCCCACCGCTTCCCGGCGTTATACCGAGGCCGACAACGGCCTTGTCCAGCCGTGGGAGGGGCGCGTCTGGATGAACCCGCCCTATAGCCGCCCACTCTACAGCCAGTTCATGCGGAAGATGGCCGAGCATGGCTGGGGTACGGCCCTGATCTTCGCGCGCACCGAGACCGACGACTTTTTCCGTTGCGTCTGGGAGCGCGCCACCGGCCTGCTGTTCCTTGAAGGGCGGCTGTTCTTCCATCGACCCGATGGCGAAGACCCGGCGCGATGCGAGACTCGCGACCACGAGTTCGTCGCATATGCCGAGGACAGCAAGGTCATGGCCTGCCGTAACTGTGGCCGCTCCAGCGCCAACGCGGGCGCGCCGAGCGTTCTTGTGGCCTACGGCCAGGCCGACGCGGAAATCCTCGCAGCGAGCAACCTTGCCGGCGCGTTCGTGCCGCTTCGCCTTCCCAGATCGGTCGCGGTGATCGCCCTGGACCTGACGTGGGACCAACTCGTGCGCGAGACGATGGAACGCCAAGGCGGGACGGCGAGTGTGTCCGACCTCTACCGGAGCCTGTCGCGACACCCGAAGGCGCGAAGCCGTCAACACTGGCGCGCGAAGGTGCGGCAGACGCTCCAGCGAGGCGATTATCGACGGCTGGAGCGGGGCCGTTGGGCCGCATAGCGCGAGCGCGAGGCGGCTTGCGTTCCTATACCGGAGCCGGTATATTGATTTTGGGCCGCGTGTTTGCGGTTCCGCCTCCCCGGCAGGGTTGCCGGGTCCAACGATGGAGGCCCGCATGGCCAAGCAAAAGACACCCTTAGCCTACGTGGCTTGGCTTCTCAGGGTGGTTCCCGCCTGCGTCACGAGCTGGATTGTCGTGGGTGTGGCCCTGTTCATGCTCAGCATGGTCTTTGTTGGCTGTGCGAACGCGTTGGGCGTGATCCGCGTCGATATGGAGTTGTTCTTGCCCGCGTTGGAAGTGGGCTTCCCCGCTTTGGGTATGGTCGGGTCTGCGTTGGCCGCTCTTTGGATCGTCGGCCATGTCCTCGGTCAGCTTGTCGCGGAGGACTGATATGGGCCAGACCAAGACTCTCCCGAGCGTTGAGCGTGTCGTTGGCGCGTTCGTCCTGCTGATGCGTCGGGAATTACAGCCTGTCGAGTTCTTCGAAATGCAGATCAGGAACGCTACGGCCGCTCCCGGTGTGTGTCATTCGCACGATTTCCGAGACGCGAATGACATCATGGACGAGGCGTTCTGCATGATCGCCGGTCGCGAGAGTGACTTGCTCGACGTGGACGATGGCGACCTCGCCGTCTGGAACGCGGCGTGGGACATCGCCAAGGCGGAATACTTCACTGATCGGACGACGACCATCGTCACCCTGACGGCCGAGTATGAGGCTTGGCTGGAGGCCGAGAAGGTGGACAAAGTCTGCGCCGAGGAATTGGCTCTCGACCCCGCCTTGACCCAGCCGCAACGCGAGTGGCTGGACCTCTTTGTGCAGCGTTGGGACATCGTTCGCGACGCGGGCCGGGAAGGCTGAGGGGGGAGCGATGGCCGCTATCGTGTTCCGAGCAGGGGAGACCTATTTCTGGGCGTGGTACGATCAGGAAGCCAAGAAGGTCGAGGTGGACGAGTATGTCTGTCGGACCCTCAACAAGAACGGCGCCTATTTGATCCAGCGCAACAGCTCGACATGGGGCAAGCGCAGCGGGAAGCGCGGCGACTTCGGTTGGCTGGACCCCATCTGGCGCGGCTTCCGCACTCACGTCAGGGCCAGCCAGGTCGTTGACGGAAAGCACTCGTTCGGAGTGACAAAGCGAGGGGCGATCAAGAAGGCCATCGCCTCAGAGCGGGACGCGCGGATTTTCTGGGCCAAGGAGGCTGATATCGTCGCCGACTGTGACGCCGCGATTGCGGGTCTGACGCGCTCGCTTTCTCGCTATCCCCCGAAATAGGGGTTGCGTCATTATACCGTCTCCGGTATAACTCATTTGTTGCCGCGACGGCGCGGCACCGCCTCCCCGGCGGGGTTGCCGGGTCCGATCCTTGGAGAACTACGATGGCCGACGCGCTGCAGATCGCAACTGATCGCGGTCACTATCAGACCGGTCACTTCTCCGGCGGCGAACAGGACTTGCACCTGGCCTTCGCGCCGAACGCGGACATCGACGGCGAATTTGATGCGACCTGTCTGGAAACCGGGGAGCGCCTGACCGTCCGCGGCTGGCTCTACATCGTGGAGCTGGGCCGCTCCGATGAAGCGGGCGCTGACGAAGCTACGGCCTGGCTCGACTTCTAGTCTCGGCTCTGGCCCGGCCTAACGGCCAACACCCTCCCCGGCGGGGTTGCCGGGATCCGATGATGGAGACGACTATGCCGAAGCAACCGCTTTCTCTTGGCGCGAAGATCGCGCGCGACCGCCACGAGCGGGCCGACCTTCTGGAGCGTGGCGCAGGCCATCATGGCGGGTCTGTCTGGGCCCTGCGGCAGCTTGACGAGTCCCGCCAGTGGCGCGCGGCCGCCAAGCGCGCCGAGCGGGGCGACACGACCCCCTTTCAGATCGCTTGAAGGGGCTGGCCATGTTCCCGACCGAGATTCCCCATCTTCGCGTTCGTATCTCTCCTGTCGCCCTCGCTAACCGGATGGCCGGGACGCGGCCCCATGCCTACGCCTGCCGCATGGATCGGATTGTCGCTGACTGCTTTCCCCAGCGCGAGGGGATTGTCGTCAAGACACCCGAGGGCGCGCTTTGCCTGTTCACCGTGGACGGCGATCTATTCGCCGCCAACCTGCACCCGACCAGCATCCACATCGAGGACCGGGCGCAGATCGACAAGGCTCCGGTCGCGGACTGGCTGGCCCTGATGGAGAAGGGGACGCTGCAATGAGGCGCTATGAGTTCGATGTTCGCCTGTTCTCGGCCGTCACCGTCGAGGCCCAGGACGAACCCGCCGCGCGCAAGGCGTTGGCGGTGCTATTGGCCGGTGCGAGCCTCAGTGTCTCCCGAGAGATTGACGGCTCCCCTCTGGCGTTCGACGTGTCTCCCGAAGGGGAAGCCGACTTGAACGAAGTGACCGAGCTGGAGGGCGCAACGGCATGACCCGGCGCCTATGTGCCGTCTCCATCGACGGCCAGACCGTCGATGTCGAGATTGACGCCAATCCGGGCCTTGGCTGGAGGTTCTGGACTTTCGCGGGTTTCCCGCAAGATCCGATAGAGCCGCGACGGTACGGCGGATCGCGCGGGCTCGCGCTCGCCTACATCGAGACGGATCGCGGCGCGGCCTGGCTTGTGGCGATGGAGCTGGACGGGTCCGCCCAGCTCTTGACGCCTCACGAGCTTTTCCCGTGCGCCGATCAGGACGGGGCGGATGCGTTCGCGCGGACGTGGATCGAGAACCACGCCAGTCAGCCGAGCTTGATCTAGCGCCGGCAGGGCCGCCAAGGCGGCCGGATTAACGCCAGAAGGGTGATCGGAAAAGATCGACTACGGACGGAAACCGGTTGCTTGTCTATACCGTCGAGGGTATAAATCAGGGGTGGACGCATCGCGTTTGCACCTCCCCGGCGGGGTTGCCGGGTTCCGATGATGGAGACGACGATGGCCAAGCAGTTGACCCCCAAAGCGAAGATCGTTCTGAACACGATGAAGTTCTCGCGGTTCGGGGCTATGTCGCAAATCTTCATCATCGACGCACTGATGAAGGCTGGCCACGCCGTTGAACATCGCAAGGGCGAGTTTAACGAACAGCTCGTGACCCGGATGCTTAAGGCTCAACCGAACATCGTCGCCGACATCCAGAGCCGTTGCCGTGAACTGATCGAGGCCGGGGCCGAGAAGACCGCAGCCGAGTTCAAGGCTTGCGGCGCGGACAAGTGGATGAACCCGGTGGCTTGGCATGGCGCCGCCGTCGAGCTGGGCGACAATCTGGGTGTTGCCGCCTGATCCGGCAGGGGAGGCATGGCCTCCCCATCACCTCCCCGGCGGGGTTGCCGGGCTTCAATGATGGAGACGACGATGGACAATGCAGAGACCGTCCGCACGGCCTGGAATATCGCCTGCCCGGCCTGTGGTGACGATGCGCGGCTGACGGTGACTATCAGCACGACCGCGCGCCTCTACGCCAGCGGGACCGATGCTGATGGCGACCACGAATGGGACGACACCTCGCCGATCCGCTGCGATTGCGGCAAGGAGGGCACCGTCGCCGAGTTCAAATGCGCTGACGACGATCAGGCCGGGCGTTTCGCTGTGTTTACCCGGATCGGCTTGGAGTGGGCCGACCTGTGGTCCGAGGACGGGCGGCGGGTTCGCTTCCACAGCCGCAGGGATGCGAAGGCGGCACTTCGCCAGCACTTCGCCGACATGGCGACGGGCGGCGTCGAGTTCAGCGCGCGGGACTATCGGATCAAGCCTTGCGAAGCCTCCGCAATCCCGCACGAAGCGCCCCGCTGATCGACCGGCGGGGCGGCTTGGCCGCCCTGCCTCTCACCCTGGCATAGCCGCACCTTCCGACACTGGAGACCTTCATGGCCGGTACGAGCCCTGACACCAAACTTGCCCGTGCGCGGGCGTTCCACCTCAAGCACGGTCGCGCGTGGGCGATCATGGAGGAAGCCGGTCGCGAGGGTGGCGACCGGGAGTGCGGACTATTCGTCAACTACTCAGTGGCCGCAGATTCCATCATCTCCAGATATGACGCCGACGAGCGCGAGGCGCTGTCTGTCAGGATCGCCAAATGGGAGCCGGATGGCGAGTTCTGGAGCTACGACCACTGATCCAAAGGGCCGCCAGGGCGGCCAGATTAACGCCAGAAGGAAGGTCCGAAAAAGCGAGGGCGGGTGCTTAAATTGCTTGTGTTGCCATACCGGCCCCGGTATACTTCGGGGGTGGACGCAACGCGTTCACACCTCTCCGGCGGGGTTGCCGGGTTCCGAAGTTGGAGCGTCCCATGCTGCTGTCCCTGAACTCTTACGCCGACTCCCTTTTGAGTGTGGCGGGGTCTCCCGAGGACTTGCGGGGCGAGCTGCTGGCTTCGCCTGCCCGACACCCTCAAATGCCGGTCGGGTTCTGGCTCGACATTCACAAACTGCTGGAGTGCGAACGCTCGATTGAGGATCGGGTGATCGACCTGGCCTGCGCCTACTTCGACAACGCGGCCCGTAGCCAGTTCCTCGCGGACGGCTCCGAGGACATCGGCACCTGTGGCGGTGTGATGCTTGGCTATCGCGCCAACACCAAGTTTGCGCGGGCGCTGCTGGAGCGGCGCGACGAGAACGGCTCAAAGATCGCCTTCAAGAGCGGCGGGCGGGTCTACGTCATCAAGTCGCTTCCTGCTGGCGTCCAGACCCAGCACATGACGGTGCAGGAGAAGGCGCACGACGCCTTCGCCGAGGTGGCCGCTGAGGCTGGCTACCACCCGACCGAACACCGCTCTTACGTCGATTGAGGGCGGGCCAAATGTTTCCTCTTTATACCGATCGCATCATCCCCGAGCCGAAGGCTCCTGAGCCCGAGGCGGTTGACGCCGTGGAGCGCTTTCACGTCACCGTCGAATACCGGACGAAGGGCGGGGCGCCCTCGTCATGGAGCGGCTATGTGAACGCGACGTGGGACACCGTTCACGATGTCGGCCAAGCCGCAGCCCGCAAGGCCCGGCGGAGCCTCTGCAAGATCGACGGCGGAAGCGCCATGCTGGCGAAGATGGTCCGACCGTGAGCCGGTGCAGCGTCGTCCAGCTCCGCCTTTTTGGCCGAGATCCGATCCCGGCCGAGGTGCAAACCATGATTGACCGGGGGGCTCTGTTCGTCGCCAACCACAGCGGCGGCAAGGACGGCCAGGCCATGTTGATCGAGCTTCAAAAAGTCGTTCCGGCTGACCAGCTCCTAGTCATCCACGCCGAGCTTCCCGGCGTGGAGTGGGAGGGGACGCAAGAGCATATCCGCGACACTATCGGCGGGCTTCCGCTGATCGTGACGCGGGCCGTCAAGACCTTCTGGGATATGGTCGAGGCGCGCGGCAAGTTCCCGTCGCCCATGCAGCGCCAGTGTACGTCTGACCTCAAGCGCGGGCCGATCCAGCGCGAAATCCGGCGGTTCCTCAAGGCAAATCCGCGGTTCAGCGGTCAGGTCGTCAACTGCATGGGAATGAGGGCAGGGGAGAGCGCCAAGCGATCCAAGCTGGCCCCGTTCAAGCGGTCTGACGCGAACAGCAAGGCCGGGCGTGAATGGTTCGACTGGCTTCCGATCCATGACTTCACCGAAGCAGAGGTATTCGCCACGATCCGGGCCGCTGGCCAGCAACCCCATTGGGTCTATGCGGCGGGCATGACCCGCAAGAGCTGCGTCTTCTGCATCATGGCCAGTGAGCAGGATTTGAAGACGGCGGCGCGGTTGGCGCCCGAGGTTTATCGCACCTACGCCGCCGCCGAGCGTCGGCTGAACTTCACCCTCACCATGAACGGGCGGACCTTGCCCGAAATCACCGGCATCGCGGCCTGACAGGGCCTCAGACCGGAGTGCAGGGGCGGCGGGTTTCCGCCGCCCCTTTTGTTTGGGTCGCGGCTGGCGCGGTGCCGGCGGGGAGGGGCCGCGCGGCCCGGCCAGGCCGCCCAGGATCGACACTCCGCGATGTTGAGGTGTCGGGTCGGTGGCTATTCTTGTTCTGACAGTAGTTCTTGAGGCCAATGCTGTTTGACGGCTTGCGCCGTCTTGTTAACGCCAGAAGGGAGATAGCAAAAAGAGGGGTATTTACTATCTTTGTGCTTGAATACACGGCAAATATCCTTAGAGTGATCTTGTAACCAATCGCTTTGAGGACAAGCAAATGTATCAGTTCGCAAGCCCGATGAACGCTCTGGCCCAAGGTTCCATCCCGGCCCCGCTCAGCAACTCGATCACGGTGGCCCTGCAACAACTGGCCGAAGCCGCGAAGGCCGAAGCGGCCAACTGATTGAAGACCTCTCCGGCAGGGTTGCCGGGTCCGACGATGGAGAAGAAGATGGGCGACGTTATTCAGTTCAACCCTGAGCCGGTTCAGGCGGCTTCCGGTGTCATCGAGCGCGGGGGGCGGACGCTGGCCCTCTATGCCAAGGCCTCCGGTCTGGTGGGCCTGTATCTGGACCAGAACGACAATTGGGCGCTGCACACTGGCGATCAGGTCAATGGCTTCCGTGGCTATGTGATGCGCGAGGGTGATGCTTTCGTGATGTCCGCGTGGTGCGCCAGCGGGAAGCCGGACGCCTATCGTCAGCCTAATATCTCCTACAAGAGCGAAGACCTGGCCCTGCAAGCCCTGACCCGTGCCGCCCGTTGGATCGAGGCCTGATATGCCCGGCCCGCAAATCTTCCGCCCCGCCCATATCGAAACCCTGCGCTGCGCCGACTCGCGCCCCGGCTGGCGCGGTTGTGAACCGGCGAGCATCGAACTTGGCCAGTGGCCTGACGGTCGCTGGAGTATGGCTGTCAGCGCTCATTGCAGCGTCATTGGCCGAGCCCAAGGCGTCAGCGAATGGAGCGATGGGCGTCCTATGGCTCGCTTCCCCAGCCGGGTCGAGGCGCTGGACGCGGCGGTCGCCGAGCTGATCGATGTGGCCCGGAGCTGGGCGCATCTGGCGTCGGCGGGGGAAGTCGCTCGCATCCGTGAATGGGCCAACTCCCAGCGGACGGCTCAGGGCGACCTCTTTGGCATGGCGGCATAACCGCCATGACCCCCTGCAAGTTCAGCTTTGACGACGGCCCCGACTTCGACGGCTTCGACCTTGGCACCCGCTGGAATGGGTGGGCCAACGTCCTCGTGACCGAGGCTGTCCGCGACCAGATCGCCGATTGGTTCGACGGTGAGGTGGAGCCCGAGACGAACGCTCAGCTCCGCGCTCTGCCTGTCGTCGCGGGTCTGGTGTCTCTCGCCGACGGCTACGCCGTTACGATCACCACGGAGGCTTGATCGTGTCTCAATCTCACATTCTTAGAAACGGGGTGAGACTCTATCCCTACTCCCAACCCTCTGAGGTGGTGGGCCTCTATCTAGATGGCGATGGCAACTGGCGCCTTCACACCGGGGGCGAGGCGGGGTTCAGGGGGTACGCCTACGAGCGGTTTGGGGAGTGGACCGTGGAGGCCATGTGCGGCGTATCGGGGTTCAACTTCCGGCGCGCTGGCTACAAGACCGAGGCTGGCGCGGTTCGCGCCCTGGAACGCCAGGTCGAAAAGATCCTGCAATGAGGGGAGGGGGTTCGCCCTTTTCCCTTCCCGGCGTTCCTTAACCCTGCCGATTTTTCAGGCGTCGCAGTCGGTTTATGTTGCATCCATATACCGCGCCCGGTATAACCACATAGGCGCTTAGCGCCACCTCCCCGGCGGGGTTGCCGGGATCCGATGATGGAGACAGGCATGGCCCGCGCCAAGAAGCACACCGCCCCGGTTGAGATTGCCCCGCGCGCTCCCGATGAAGTGCTGGAAAAGCTGATTGCGGCGGGCATCAGGACGAACGATTGTCTGCTGGAGCTGAACGGCTTTCTCAGCGTCCCCTATGACTTTGAGCTGACGGGTCTCTGGGCCCTTCCCTCTGGGCTGTTCGCGTGGCCCATCGCTGTCACCAGCTACGACGGGATCACGCAGCGCCGTATGTCCCTGATGCACCCCGGCGTGAAGGAACACCCGTTCGTCCAGCACGTCGAGCAGGCCTTGGGCATCGAGCTTGAGTTTGACCCGGTCCTGTTGCGCGACGGTCGGGGTGGCGGCTGGCATGGTTATGACCTGATGACGGCGAAGCACTGGCGCGATCTGATCGCGACCCGTCACCTGACGACGGATGCGGCGATGGTCGCCTCTCTGGCTGGCGCCGTCCGCAGCGGAACGAGCGGTATCGGGACCAAGCTGGCGCGCGAAATCCTTGGACACATCGGTCTCGCCTTCCCCGACAACGGGCTTGAGAGCCTGTGCGGGTTCTCGAAACCTACCTCCCTTGAGGACGAAGATAAAAGCACCCGCTGGCCTGTGAACCACGGCTGCATCCCCTCGCTGGACCTGCTGGCGGCTTATGTCGTCGGTCTGGAGCGCGGCTGGCTCAAGCATGACCGCAGCGGCCATATGCAGTGGACCGAGCTGGGGACCGAGCGGCACGGTACGCCGCACGACGCAGTTGTGGTCGAGTCCAAGGGCGGCCAGTTCGCCTTGGCCTTCTAAGGGAGGGCCAGGACGTGACTGAGGCCCGCCCCTTCCCGTGGATGAACAATCGTCGGGTGGCCGCCCAGCCTCCCGAGTGGCTGGACACCGCCCGCCCTGACGGCCTGCCCGCTCGCTGGCTTGTGTGTGGTCGCGATGACAACCGCGCTGGCGTCTATATCGGTTGCCAGTTGGGCGATCCGAACGAATACGCCTCTGAGGGCATCCCCTATCGAGTGTCCGGCTTCGGCCAACGCTGGAACATCGTCACTGACTATGGCCGGTTTGTCCGCACCGCCCGTCGATGCGATGGCCGCAAGCCGTCGCGCCGTCAGTTCAAAACCGCACTGGCCGCCGCGAAGGCCGCCGAACTTCTGGAGACCGGCCTATGAGTGGATTTGCACAATCCAACCGCCTTGCAGCTCACCACCCTTGCCGCTATCCGCGACGGGAAAGTGTCGGAGGTGAACACCGGAATTGGCTCATGGCGAATCCAGGGTGCGCCCCCGAGCGTCGTCGGACGGCTTCGGTCTCTTGGTCTGACCGTCAAGACGAAGGTGGGTGATCGCGAGTACGCTTTCGCCCTCACAGACGCCGGGCGCACCTTGCTCCCGGCCGAGCAACAAGACGCGCCGGAGGCGCAGGGGAAGCAGATGATCCAGATCGGCGAATACCGGGTTGACCTGCGGCGCGACGGTGGCCGCGACTTGACCGATCGCACGGCGACACCGTCGCTGGCGGCTGCATTCGTCGCCTTCCGCGAGTTGCTGGCCCGCACTGACCTTGAGGGTCAGGATGTCGCCGCGAGGTTCGTCGTGAACGGCAGGAGCCTCTACTATTCGTCCTTCAACAAGCCCTTCGGCCAGGGGCGCATCCATCCAGACGCGCCGATCCGCGCCGACGCGGACCGCGCCGAGGCTGACCGCCTCGCGAAGTGGACGGTGGCGGATCGAGAGCCCGAGCCGATGGCGATGGTGGCGGGGACGAGCCAGCGCGCCCTTCTGGCCTTGGCCCGTCTGTTCGACCTGGCCAAGAGCGACACCGGTCAGTCCCGCCGCGTCGCCGCGTTCCTGATGGCCTGCTGGAACGCGGAGGAGCTGGGTGGCTTCGATCCGGTCGAGTTGAGCAATGTGGATCGCGCAATCGGGCTGGACATGGTCGAGGTGCTGGCGTTCCTCGCCAACCACCCCGGCCCGATCTATTTCAACGAGCTTGGGTTCGGCGAGGACATCCAGACGATCATCGCCCTTTGGAAGGCTCGGTGAGCAAGCCTGCCTTGCGCGAAGCGGTCCAACTGTGCGGGCTCCGTGAAGGGGTGAGGTGGTGGTTGTTCTCCCGTATCCCGCTCAGGCCAGGCGGCGCGCGCGCCGCCCTTCTGGAACCCAGCTTGAAGGTCTATGAGCGGTTCGCCGACAGTGAACGGCAGCAGCGCGCCGAAAGGGAGCGCAAGGCTGCACAGGCCAGAATCGCGCGGGGAGGCGGGCCTTGGGGCTGATAGGGTCGCTCCATCGTGGATAGTCGCGCCACAGTGGATGGCGGACGGGTGCGCGCCGCTGACGGTATGCGGCGGCCCCGCGTTGGCCAGTTCGTCAGCGCCGACGCGTCCGTGACACGGAATCGAGAAGGGCTCTGGCAGACGGCCATTAAGGCGTCGCCGGTTTCACCGCCTTCCGACGCCCTGCTGCAGTACGATCCTGAGGGCGAATGGTTTGCCTTGGTCGTCACCCGCCGAGCCGTGGAGGGGCGAGCGCTCATTCAGCAGCTCCGCTCTGGGGAGCTGGTTTGGGATGCGATCACGCGGACGACCATCGCGCGCAGCGGTGCCGTGATTGATGGTATCTTGGCCTCGCTGCGTTGAGGCTGGCTAAGATGGCAAAAGGCCCGCCGCCCCATACGAGGGGCGGCGGGCCTTGTCGTTTCACTCCAGCCTGGCTCAGCCGCCGAGGAATACCGCACCGACTGCGATCACGCTCGCGACGCCGGCAAGCACCGAGGCGGTGACGGCGACGGCTTTCGCCGACTTTGCGGCCGTGGTCTCGGCGACCATAGCCGCCAGCGTCGGCCGCAGCGCATCCAGCACCCCTTCCGCGATCTTCGGCCCCACTGTCTCGCCCGCCGCCTGGATCTTCTGGGCGATGAAGTCACCGCCCTCATTCACGATCCGTCCAGCGACGGCCCGCGAGGCTATCATCTGTTCTTCGGCCGAGTGGCTGAGCGCATCGAGGCCGCGGTTCAGCTCCGTTGACATCGCCCTCATGTGTCGCTCGCTGACCGCCTCGAAAATGGTCAGCAAGACGAGGGCCGGATCGTCCGCGCGCAACAGGAGGTGATGGCGCTTGGCGACCAGGGCGATGATGTCTTTGATGTCCGACGGGACAAAGCGCGGCCCCAGCTCGCCGCCGAGGTCCAGTTCGGCCCCGGCGGCTGGCGCCTCCGCCTTCCTCTCTGGCGTTTCCATCGCGTCGGTCACAGCACCGTCGCCATGCGATCCATGTACCGCCGGCCGAGCTGTCTCAGCCGTTGCTTCGGCATGATCCCGAACACGTCCGATTCCTGCGCTTCGGCGAAGGTCATCCGCCGGGTGATAAGCTGGGCCAGGTCTTCCCGGTAGGTGTCGGTTCCCTCACGGTCGAGGCGGATCACGCCCCGCAGACGGGCCTTGTTCTCCAGATAGAACGCGAGGTCTTCCAGCTCCTTTTCACCGTGTTGGATCGGGCCGAAGAACGCGTTGGCCCAGAGCACGATTTGGGTCTCGGACGGCATCTGCTGAACGAGGTTCACGAAACCCTCCGAGGTGTGGCGCATGGCTTCGCCTCCGACGACGACCGGATGAACGAACAGCTCCTTTCCGGCCGAGTGGATCATGTCAGGCACATCGTTCTCGATCAGATACGAGGTCAGGGCCAAAAAGGCCCCGGCGCCGCAGTCCACGACGAAGTCGCGGTCTTCGCTCAAGATGACTTCCATCATCTGATCGAAGTTTCGCTCAACGATCCGGTCGCTGTCATCGAGCAGATTTAGGCGCACGACATCGAGTCCCTTCCAGCCCGAGAGGCTGTCGTTCACGGGGTCGGTGTCGAAGCACTTGGCGGGCTCGCCGTTGCGGCCCTGATATTGGGCCAGGAAGGCGGCGATCATCGTCTTGCCGACGCCGCCCTTGCCTTGAAGATTGAAGTGTACGCGACGCATGGGGGAGGGCTCCTAGAATAGCTCGCCTTCGGGGCGGCTCAGGTTTCTGAACCGCTTAGGGCGGTCCTCATGTTGGGCTTGCAGCGGTTGGCCGTCAGTCGGAGGCGACTTCGGCACTACCGGCTCAGGCGGAGGCGGAGCAGTCGGCTGGATCGTCGCCACGGCTGCCTCCGCGACATTCGCCTTGGGGCGGAATGCCCGACGGACGTGTCTCGTGAACTGAGGGTAGCTGAACGGAAGTCGGTCTTTGTACCGCTCATAAATCGATGACATCCACTCGCCCCTGTCGAGGGCGGCCTTGATGTCATCGGCCACCAGATTGAACGCCATTCGTCCGACGGGCGGCCCCTTTTTCGGGCGTTCGTCGCTCATATTCTCCACCTCCAGGCCTACGGGTTTTACCCGAGCCTTGCAGCGGCCCGAATATGTACGATAGACCATATTCTAAGAGCTGGCGGAGCGCAATTGAGCGCAATTGAGTGCAATAGTATGCAATACCGAGACGTGACGGCCCCCTCCATTGACCCGCTTGCATGGATTTGCACACATTTGCCTGGCGTTAGGAGGCAGGATAGGTATTGTGGGCCTACACCGCTTCGCGGCTCCGCCCCCCAATACAGCCTTATTCGCCTTCGGCTCATCGGCTTCCCTGCTCTGCGAGGCACACGCCGGCTACCGCCGGTAATCGCTGGCGCGAGGGGCAGGGCATGACCGCCCGCCCTATCCGTGAGCGGGATCGACCGCTCAAGGTTTACGTCACGGCGGACGAGCGGGCGGCCATTGTCCGCGGCGCTGAACTCACCGGCCTAACGGTCTCCGACTTCTTGCGGCGCGTGGGTCAGGGCTTCGAGCCCAAGACAGCCCTCGACCACGAAAAGGTCATGGACCTTCATCGTTTGAGGGGCGACCTCGGCCGGATGGGCGGCCTGTTGAAACTGTGGCTCACCGACCGCGCCGGGGAGGGCGCCGATGTCGGTGATGTTCGCCGACTTCTGAACGACATCGAGGCCATCGGCGAGGAAGTCCGCGACAAGGTGCGTCAGCTATGATCGCCCACCGCATCACCCGTAAGTCGGGCAAGGACTCGTACACCCGTCTCGGGCTGTACGTTCTCGACCTTGACCATCCGCAAGATCCCCGTGCCTTTGATCGCCTCGCCTCCTATGTCACGGACAGAGAGGGCGGGGGGGAGCGGGTTGTCGCGGCGCGGGTGACGAACTGTGAAACCCACGATCTGGAAATGGCGCTGGATCAGATCGAGCGTGTCCAGGCGTTGAACACCCGGTCCAAGTCTGAGAAGTCCTACCACCTTGTCATCAGCTTCCCCGAGGGCGAGCGCCCCACGCATGACCAGCTCCGCGACATCGAAGATCATCTAGTCGCGGCTATCGGGCTGTCGGACCACCAGCGCATTTCAGCGGTCCATGACGACACGGACAACCTGCATATCCATGTCGCCATCAACAAGGTTCATCCCGAGACGTATCGGAACGTCGAGCCGTACCGGGATCACCCGAAGCTGATGGAAGCTTGTCGCGAGCTGGAGAAAAAGCACGGTCTCAGGCTCGACAATCACGGCCTCGCAGACGACCGGGTTGAGGCGCGCCAGAAGGATCGCGGCAAGGCCCAGGACGGGGCCGACAAGATGGAGGCCCACGCCGGGCGAGAGTCGCTAGGCCGTTGGATCGAGGAAAATGCTCGAGAACAGATCGTCGGCGACATCGAGAAGGCGGAAAGCTGGCAGGACGTGCATGAGGCCTTTGCAAAGCACGGGTTGACGGTGGCGGCGCGGACACGAGGCCTGGTCGTCGGAGTTGAAGGGACAAAGGCTTGGGTGAAAGCCAGCTCCATCGACCGCGCGCTTTCCGCTCACAAACTGGCCCAACGCTTCGGCGAGTTCCAAGCGGCCAGCCGCGAAGATCGCAGACAGGGCGCCGAACAGGACGGCGAAGATAGGGCGGGGGCTCAAGAACGGCCGAAGGCCGAGGCAAGGGCGGAGCGCTCGGCGGTTCCGCCCGGCGGCGGCTATCGAGGCGCGCCCCGGCACGACAAGGCTTTGGCGAAGGCGCTGTTTGCTCGATACGAAGCTCAGAAAGAGGTCGCCCTGTCAGCCCGGACACAGGCGCTCGCCGACATCGAGCAGAAGTACGGCGACTACGCGGTACAGCTACGTTCGCACTACCAGGGCCAGTTGAAAGCGCTGAAACTGCAGCGTGGCATTAACCCTGCACTCAAGAAGGCGCAGCGGGCGCAGATCGAGACGATGCGCGCGAAGTCGGCCGTTGACCGGAGGGCGCGAGCCGCCGCTGATCGCAAAGCTATTAGGCAGGCCTACGGCCTACCAACATGGCAGAGGTTCCTTGAGGCTGAGGCGGCCCGAGGCGATGAAGCGGCGCTTTCGGTCCTGCGCTCCAGGACCATCGCGAAGGATTCGATGGCGGCCGACATTCTTACCGCGGCTGACGTAATGTCGGCGCGGAACGTCGTCTATCAGCAGCTCTCGCCAGAGGCGCGTAAGAATGGCGACATGGTCTATCGGACCAAGGATGGGGGTCAGGTCACAGATCGAGCGCGGGAGGTCCGGGCAGACACAGCAACGCTCAGTTCGGCATTCCTCGCTTTGTCGCTGGCATCGGATCGCTTCGCTGGCCAGCCTCTCGTGATCGCCGGCACCGACGCCTTCAAGGCCGCCGTCATCGAGGCCGCGACCGTTCCTGGTATGAACGTGCGGTTCGCCGATCCGGCGATGGAGGCTGCGAGGGTGGCGGAAATCGCCAGGTTGCGGCCCGAAGATCCGAAGGACCGTGTCCCCGACCAGACGCTCGCTGCGGCATATGTCGATCAACGGAACGCGTCGCGGGCGCGCATCGCTGATATTCCGCCGCACCGCATCTGGACCCCCGCTGATGCTGGGCCCACCGAGTACGCCGGACGACGCCGGTTCGCCGACGGGTCTGAGGCGGTCCTGCTGCGCGACCAACGCGGGATTACCGTTATGCCAGTGACGTGGCGACAGGCGGCCAAGGCAAGCCGCTGGACGCCCGGTGCGCTCGTTGTGACCGATCCTACCGGACGCTTCGTCAACCCCACTCGTTCGGCTGGGAAGGGGCCTCAGGAGCGCTCCTAAACGAGGGGAGGGGGCAACGGCGCTTCCAACCGGCAGAATATGTAGTATGTACCATATTTCTGACCGTCTATTGGGATTGCCGATGTCAACTGTGAAGACGACGAAGCCCCGCACTGTCCGCCCACATACGACGAAGCTCGCATTGTGGGGGCTACTCGTGCTCGCAGCCTGGCTAGTCCTGTCGAGCTGGGCGACAACGCAATGGCTGGCCCATAAGTTCGGCTATGTGCCACAGCTCGGCGAGCGGGGCTCGCTGGGCCTCTATGGACCGTTCGATTGGTTTACGTGGGTCGCGAAATACTATCGCTCCCAGCAGACAATCTTCGGCATGGGTGGTCTAGGCTTCACGGCCTCCGTCGCTCTTGGCTTCTTCGTCTATGCCTTGTCTCTGGGCTTCGGCGTCCGCTCCAGCAAGACCGCCAGCGACTTGCACGGGTCGGCCCATTGGGGCGCTATGGACGATGTTGAGCGCGCGGGTTTCATCCCCCGCAAGCTTGGCTTCCTACGGCGCCGACGCCCGCCATCGGCGGGGGTATATTGCGCGGCATTCGAGGCCAAGGACAGGAAGCGCTACTACCTCCGCCACAATGGCCCCGAACACATCGCGGTCATCGCCCCCACGCGATCCGGCAAAGGTGTCTCGGTCGTTGTCCCCACGCTGTTGAGCTGGCCTGCCAGCGTGGTCATCCACGACCAGAAGGGCGAGCTTTGGGCCATGACCGCCGGATGGCGTCAGCGCGAGGCTGGTAATCTCGTGATGAAGTTCGATCCAGCCGCCCTCACGGGCAGCGTGGCCTTCAATCCTCTGGACGAAGTACGGGTAGGCACCGCCTACGAGGTCGGTGATGTCCAGAACCTTGTGACGATGATCGTTGACCCGGACGGCAAGGGTCTGGCCGACCACTGGGCGAAGACCGCCCACGCATTGCTCACCGGCCTCGTGCTGCATCTGGCCTACAAAGGGCAGGCCGCCGGGAAGCCCGCCACTTTGCCAGGCCTAGCCTTCGCCCTGTCCGACCCTACGCGAGACGTGACGCAGCTCTATCTCGAAATGCTGCACAACTCGCACCTGGTAGCGCGAGACGCCGCCGGCAAGCCTGTGATCGACGCCAATTCCGGTCGCCCGGTACGGAGCGCCCACCCCGTCGTCTCGGCCGCCGCGCGCGATATGCTGAACCGGGCCGACGCCGAGCGCAGCTCGGTCCTTTCGACCGCGATGTCCTACCTCTCCCTGTACCGGGACGAGCTTGTCGCCAAGAACGTCAGCCACAGCGACTTCCGCATCAATGACCTGATGAACGCTGAAAAGCCGGTGTCGCTCTATATCGTCGTCCGGCCGGAAGATAAGGACCGGCTCAAGCCGTTGATCCGCTTGCTCCTGAACCAGCTCGTTCGCGTCCTGCTGCGCCCCGAGCTGCAATACGTCGATGGCCGTCAGGTAGACCCCCACAAGCATCGACTGCTGTTGATGGTCGATGAATTCCCGTCGCTTGGCCGCCTTGATGTGTTTCAGGAGTCGCTGGCCTTCATCGCCGGTTACGGCATCAAGGCCATGCTTATCATGCAAGACCTGTCGCAACTGCATCAGGCCTACACGCAGCATGAGTCGATCCTGTCGAACTGCCACATTCGGATCGCGTTCGCGCCGAACAGGCTGGAGACCGCACAGTGGCTCTCCAACTCATGCGGTGTAACGACGGTCGTAACCGAGAACATCACCTCGTCCGGTTCGCGGTTTGGCGGCTTCCTTGGCAACACCTCGCGTTCCTTCCAATCGACCCAGCGACCTCTAATCACGCCGGATGAAGCCCTGCGTCTCAAGTCCCCTGAGAAGGACGGGACGGGGCAGATCGTTTCGCCCGGCGAGGTGATTGTTCAGGCGGCGGGCTTCCCGCCGACGAAGGCGATCCAGAGCCTCTATTTCCAGAATGCGGTCTTCTCCCAAAGGGTGAAAATCGCGCCGCCGGAAATCAGCGATCGCATCCCGTACACGCCGCCCATGTCGGACGTGCCTTTCGAGCTTCGGGCCGATGTCGTCTCCGAAGCCCAGGCCGAAGTCAACGAGGCGGCCCCGGCGCCGTCCGGCGGTACGGTCGCCCAGCACGGCACCGACCCCTTCACTTCCCGCCCGCGTACTTCCGACATTTCCGAAAGGTTCGTCCCATGAGGATCCCCGACGCCTTAGTCCGGTTCGCAGACCGCGCTTCTCTCTCGATGCTGCGCGTGGCGCTGATCGGCAGCAGCACCCTGGCCGTTGCGGCCTGTGCGCTGACGGCGACCGCCTACGCCCAAGGCTACCGCGTGAACCTGACGCCATCCATGCCGCTCGGCATCTGGAAGGTCGCCAGCAGCAAGGCGTTCAGCCGCGGCGATGTTGTATGGGTCTGCCCGCCCAGCTCTGGCCCGATGAACGAAGCACATCGTTTCGGCTACATACCTGCCGGGTTCTGCGGAAGCGGGTTGTCGCCTCTGCTCAAGCCGGTCGTTGCGGTCGAGGGCGACCATGTCTCGGTCAATGCCGAGGGCGTCCGGGTGAATGGCGAGCTGGTCCCGAATAGCGCTCCGGTGCGTGTTGATGGAAGCGGGCGGCGACTGCCGCGTCTTCCGAATATCTCGTACACGGTGCAGCCGGGCCAGGTCTGGCTTGTCAGCTCCTACAATCCCGCCAGCTTCGACAGCCGTTACTTCGGCCCGCTCTCGGCTGATCTGGTGGATGGCCGGGCGCGACCGGTTCTGATCCAGCCGGAGGAGCAGTAATGGCGCCGCGCCTCGCCGTGCGTCTCGCCGTCGCAGCTACTCTCGGGCTTTCCTCTTATGCCGCGCCACCGGAGGCAAGCGCCCGGTCCAGGGCGCTAGATCCGGCGCTCGCAGCCTGCGCCCCTCATGTCAGCCCAGCTACGCTCGCCCACATCATCCGGGTTGAGAGCAGCGGAAACCCGCTTGCGGTCAACGTCAACGTCATCCGCGGGCGGGCTCGCTACCGGGTGCCCCGCATCCAGTCCGCCGCACACGGCGCCAGCGTGGTGCGCGACGCGATAAGCCAAGGCTACAACGTCGATATTGGCTTGATGCAGGTAAACAGCCGCAACTTGCCCCGTCTGGGCTACACGATTGAGCAAATGTTCGTCCCCTGCACCAATGTACGCGCAGGCGCAGAGATTTTGACGGACAACTATTCTCGGGCGCGGCGTCAACATGGTGACGGACAGAACGCGTTACTCGCCGCTTTGTCGGCTTATAACACCGGAAGCTTTACGCGCGGCTTCAATAACGGATATGTCGCTAGGTACTTCAATATAGAGTATGCTACATATACTCCTGCGCCAGCGGGTGTTGTTCCTGCCTCTCCGGTAGGTTCGGAGGCCCCGGCGCAAGACGTGCCGAACCCATACACTTCCGAACTTTCAGTCTATTCACGAGAGAGAGCCGAGAATGTCCAGCAACCCCAGCAACCCGTCGGTGCGCCAGCCGATCTTGTCGGCCCGGATTGAGGATTCTGACACCTTCGGCGTGATGTCCGTCGTCTCGCCGGAAGACGCCGAGCGAATGGGGGCGTTCCATGAAGACGCCCTATCCGAAGATGAAGCATGGGATTCTCAGGTGGACGGGGAGGGCGCCGCCAATGGCTAAGGCTCCCAAGAAGCAACGGACGCCGAAGACCGAACGCGAAGACTTCGCGTCCGAGGTCGCCCGCAAGTTCGTCGTCGCCATGTCCGAAGGAACCGCGCCCTGGCAGCGCCCTTGGCAGGCTGGAGAGCTGACGGCGGCCTTCAACCCGACGACGGGAAATGCCTACAAGGGCATCAACCAGCACTGGCTAGGCCTGCAAGGCTACGGCGACCCGCGCTGGCTGACCTACAAGCAGGCCGAGGCCATTGGCGCCCAAGTCCGCAAGGGCGAAACCGGGACCAGCGTCGAATACTGGAAGTTCCACGACGAAAGAGCGGTCAAGGACGACGGCGGACGCCCCGTGATCGATGCAGACGGTCGCCAGATCACCCAGCGCGTCGAGCTGGAGTCGCCCCGGCGGTTTTATGCGCGGGTCTTCAACGCCGAACAGCTCGACGGCCTGCCGGCGCTTCCGCCGCGCGAGCCCGGTAACGAATGGGAACGGCACCAGCGCCTTGAGGCGATCCTGGCCGGGTCCGAGTCTCCGATCCGGCACGTCGAAGGTGACCGCGCATACTATTCGCTGACGAAAGATCACATCGTCCTGCCCGAGCGCAGCCAGTTCCCCAGCGCGGAGAACTACTATGCGACGGCCCTGCATGAGCTGGGTCACTCCACCGGCCACGCCTCGCGCCTGGATCGCGACCTCGCGCATCCCTTCGGTTCGGAGGGCTACGCGAAAGAAGAACTCGTAGCCGAGCTGTATAGCTACATGATGGCCCAGCGGGTCGGATGCGAATTCGATCCCGGCAACCATCACTCCTACGTCGCGAGCTGGATCAAGGCGCTGGAGGAAGACCCGCGCGAAATCTTCCGCGCCGCCAGCGCCGCAGAGAAGGCGATGGAGTATGTCTTGACCCGCGAGCGTGAGCGCGAGCTGACCCAGGACAACGCGAACGCCCTGTGGCTTCCCGCCGATCTTTCGCTATCGGATTTCCGGGCAGAGACCGCCGCCTTGGGCCTGTCCGAGCAAGACCAGCAATCCTTGCTGTTGTTCGGCAGGGACATCGCCAACGCCCTCACCGTCGGCATCCCCCATGATCTGCCGGGGGCGCCCGAGCTGACCACGCCATTCGAGGACATGATGGCCTTCGCCCAGCGCGGGGAGGCTCAGATGATGGCCGCCTCGCACGTCCTGAGCATGGCGATGGCGCGCGATCCCGAGAAAGCCGCATTGCTTCGCCCGAAGTGGGCGCTGGCGGCGGCCTTGGTCGAAGATCGCATGAACGACATCCGCCTCGATCTGGCGGAAGCCGAAATGCGAGAGGTGGACGCCGCAATCGGCGCTCAACACGCCTACGCCGAACGCGCCGCCGAGCTGCGCGATGACGCGACCATTGATGAAGACCAGGCGCAATCCATCCTCGACCGGGAGTTTCCGATGCGCGAACAGACCGAGGCGCGGTTCGCCGACGAGCGCGTCAACCTTCACGTCCCGTTCGCCGATAAGAACGCCGCCAAGGCCGCCGGGGCGAAGTGGGACAAGGTCGATAAGCTCTGGTACGCGCCAGCCGGCGCAGACCTCGCCAAGCTCGATAACTGGCTCGCGCCAGCCGAGCAAAGTCAGGCCTTTGTGAAGCCGCCGCACGAAGAACTCGCTGACGCGATGGTCGCGATGGGGCTTATCGTGAACAGTCAGCCCAAGCTCGACGGAAAGTGGCATCGTGTCCCGACGACGGACGACAAGAAGAATGGCCAAGGCAACTATATCGACCAAAGCGGGGCATACCGCGCGTTCGATGATCGCAACGAAAACGGCCTTCCGGCGGGCACAATCCAGAACCACCAGACCGGCCAGGTCATTACCTGGAAATACTCGCAGATCGTGCAATCGGTTAGTCCAGAGGTGAAGGCCAGACAGGAGCGGGAGAAGGCCGAGAAGAACGCGGCGCGGGAGGCGCAGGCGCTCGCTGATCGTTCGGCGCTGGCCGACTTGGTCACGCAGCTTATCGATCAAGGCCAGCCAGTGCCGGCCGATCACGCCTACCTCTCGCGCAAGGACATCGCGCCGCAAGGTCTGGTGATGATGGACAGCGTCGTTGAATGGCCGCCGAACTTCACTCCGACCGCCGCAGAGCCCAAGGCTCAGCAGCTAGGCGGAAAGGATCACCTGTTGATCCCGATTCACGACATGGACGGCAAGGTCTGGAGCGCCCAGGCCATCAGCCCGCACGGCAAAAAGTCCTTCCCGCGTGGTTGTCCGAAATCGGACATGCACCACCTGATCGGCGACGTGGACAATCAGCGGCCGATCCTCTTTGCCGAGGGATACGCCACTGGCCGGGATCTTCACGAGGGGACCACCTATCCGGTCGCCGTCTGTTTCGACTCTGGCAACCTGCCGCGCGTCATGCAGCTCTATCGTGACCGCTACCCCGACCGCCTTCTGATCGCTGCCGGCGACAACGATCACCGTAAGGAACAGGAAATCAATGCCAGCACTGGCCAGCCGAAAATCAATGTCGGCAAGACGAAGGCTATAGCCGCGGCGGAGGCCGTCGGTGGCCAGACGCTACTGCCTGAGTTCCAGCCAGACGACAAGGGCTCCGACTGGAACGACCTTCGCAAACTGCACGGCAAGGAAGCGCAGCTCGACCAGCTTCGCGAGGGTATGAGGGCGGCGATCCGTCGCCACCAGGCCGACGAGCTGACCCGATCCGGCGAGGGCGAGAAACACCGTAAGGACCGCGACGCTCGACAGCTTGAGCGGGACCAGGAGAAGGAGCGGGGTCGCGATGATGACCGCGACCTGACCCGTGGTCTAGATCGCGGCGGTCGTGAGGTCGAGCGCGGCGACCGTGAACCGGAGCGCGCACCGGCCCTTGCAATGGGCCGCTGATCCTCGCTTCCTCGATCTAACCTCTGGCCGTCGTCCTCCACAGGGCGGCGGCCCTTTTTTCGGAGCCTTCCATGCTCTTTCGCTTCTCCAGCCGCCGTCTTCGCTTAGGCCTGCCGATGATCGCCCTTGGCATCCTCGCGACCGGCTATGCCGCACTCGGAGACCGCCTCGCTCTCGCCTCTGGCGTTCCTATCCGATCGCATAGCGATCCCACGCTCAGCGGTCGGCCGTCTCACGTCACCGACGGCGATACGATCCGGTTCGGCCGAACTCGCGTTCGTCTTCACGGCATCCAGGCGCCTGAAATGGATACCGCCGACGGTCCCCGTTCTCGGGCCGCTTTGATCGAGCTGATAGGGCAGGGGGAAGTCTCGTGTGAAGACACTGGCCAGCGCTCCTATCGGCGCGTGGTGGCCCGGTGCTTTGACGCCCAAGGGCGTAATTTGTCCGCACGGATGGTTCGCGCTGGATGGGCGACCGATTGGCCGCGATACTCGTCAGGCCGCTACGCGGCGGATCAGATCTTGGCCACCGTCCAAGGACGGGGTTTGCACGGTCGCTGACGCGCCATTTCGTGCGGCGTTACTACGCCGGGGGGAAGAGTTTTGCGGGGGTGGCGATAGTGATTTTTCCGCTTGCGGTTATACCGGGCTAGGTATATTCTAGGGCTCTAGATCGGCATTTTGTCGGGAGGCTGTTATGGACGTGAGGCAAGAGGATTGGTCGATGGGCGCCTTGGCTCCGGTGATCGACGCCGAGCCGATCAGGACGGTTTACACCGTGCGGGACGAACAGGTTGTCCCTCTGGATCAACGCCAGCAGGAAGCCGGGCAGGGGAGGTCGAGGGGCCTTATCGTTCAGAGCCTCTTGGAGGTCGGCAACGCCTTTGTTGGGGTGGGGTTCGGTCTGTTCAGGTTCGTGGTCGGCCTGTCGTTCGGCCTCGGCCTGCTGGGCTGTCTCGTCATGGGGATCTATTGGCTGCTGACCCAGCATCCTAACAGCATTAAGTTTGGCCTGATTTCGCTGGCCTTCATGTGCGTGGCGGCCCTGCTCCAGGGCTGCTCCTACGCCGTCCAGCAACGTCTCAATACGTGGGTCGCCAAGGGCGGCCGGCGCGCTTCCTGATCGAAGCATCGATCTGACGAACTCTCACTTCGGATACTCCTATGCGTCGTAGTCCTTTTGATATCCCGCTGGTGGCTTCGCCTTCACTGTTGCGGGAGCGTCTGGTTTTTAACCCGATGAAGACCGCCACGTCCTTGATGGTCGCCAGTGTGATCTTTGGTATCGGATTTTGGGGTTCCGCCGCGGCCGGTGGCGCGGGTAGGGTGGGCGATGCTCTCCTGTTTGCGGCGCCGTGGGTGCTGGCGGAGTTTCTAGGCTGGCTTTCCAGGGCCATTCCCTTCTTCGCGAAGCACACCGCCGCTCGCATAGCGTTGGTTGTGTTTCCCGTCTTCTACGTCGCGCATATGGTGCTTTGGGCCAACGGTATCGGCCCGTTGCAGAACGTCATGGCCCTCACGGGCTGGTCGGGTTCCTGATCGGGTCTTCCCTGTTCGTTTCGTCTGGCGGGCCTTGGTTCTAGATCCAAGGCCCGTTTTCTTTTCTGGATAGCTTCATGTCGCCGACACCTCAGGTCGATGAACTAAAGCGGCTTCTGATTACCCAGCTCGCCAACGAGATTCGGAGCTGGGGCGTGACGCAGAATGTGGCGGCGAAGCGGATAGCCGATGCGAGACTTTCGGAAAGGTCGGGAGCAATCCCGGCCTTTTTTATTGGTCTGACCACAACAGCCAATATATAATATAGGCCATATTCGACCCGCTATTAAGTGGAGAACGGTGTGTCCATCACGAAGCGTCCGGCATCTGACGATCTTCGACCAGAGCTTGGGCTTTTGAAGCGCCTGGTCGCTGGTGTCTGCGGTGCATACCTCGCCGCGGGTCTGCTGCTGCTGGTCGGATGGCCGATTGTCGGCCTTGCGCTCATGGCCTGCGCGGGCGCCAGCCAGTGTGCGCTCGTTGTCTGGTGGTGGTTTGCAGTCCGCCGTAGATGACGGCCTTTGAATCTTCCTAACGCATTGAAAACAATAGAGAATTTCGCATAACGGATTATGTGCGCGATTTTCCTGAGCGTTTTCAATGCCTTCCCGTCGGGCCACATTGGATGGGTCCGGCCTGTGCTTAGTTCTTGGGTGTTTCATGTTTGATCGTGCCGTTCAGTCTGACAGCCGCCGCGTAGCCAATCTTGACGGCTCTGACCCGATCCACCCTGTTCTCAAGTCGGCGATCCAAGATCCGACGACGCCCGCCGAGGTGAAGGCGGTCATCTTGGACATCCAGAAGCTCGATGCGGTCCAGGCTGCGTACGAGGCCCGTCTTTTCGCTCGCGCTCTCCGCACCGACGATCTTCCCGAGGATGGCCCTCTGGCCCGAAACCGCGCTTGGCGTCAGGCTTACGCCGACTGGCGGTCCGACTTCCCGAAGGAAGCCTACGTCAAGTCCGGTGATGCGTTGGCCCGGATCCTGGACGCACGGGCGGATGACGAACTGCGAGACCTCCTTTGAGGCCCGAGCCTCTGGCGGCTGTGGCCTCCATAGCAGGCGTCACGCAGAGCATGATCGCCGAGGTGGCCAATCACCTAGCCCATCACTACCGCGATCCTGAGGGCGGCTGGCGGAGTACGGCCGATGTCGCCGAGACGCTGAACATCACGCACCTAGAAGCTCGTCTGAGGCTCAATGCGGCGCAGCTCGCCGGGCTGTGCGAATGTCAGGTCTGGGAAAACCTCTATACGTGGCGGATCATAGCCCACTAGCCTGCCTCCTCTCTCTGGACAGTCCCATGCCCCGAATTTCGTCGCGCGCTACTGGCCCCGTACCGGACGACATCGATCCGATCGATAAACACGTTGGCGGTCGAGTGCAGATGATCCGCAAGGCCCGCGGCTTGAGCCAGGCCGAGGTTGCGAAACGGATCGGTGTGAGCTTCCAGCAGCTCCAGAAGTACGAGACAGGCGCTAACCGGATTAGCGCTTCGATGGTTTGGGAAATCGCCGATGCGCTGGCCGTTCGGCCGGACACGCTGTTCCCGGCCCTGGCGCTGGACGCCGAGGGAAACTGGAACGAGGCAAGCGCTCCATCTGCAAATTCGGACAGCCTGCCGGCGGCGCTTGCGAGGTTGCCGCTAAAGCAGCAGCGGCTTGTCATTGCGGTGCTTCGCGAGCTGCTGCCCGCTGTGAAGATCGATGGGGATGCTGAGAATGGTTGACTGCAGTAGCCCGGACCCGAGCCCTCCTGCACTCACCGCCGAGGAGCTGCTGAAACTTGTCAGCGCTGGCTTGGTCGTGAAAGTGGAGGGTTGGTCGATCAGTGCGGGCGAGGACCGCATCTGGTCAACAAATCCCTACGGGGTCGATGTCGGCTGCGCCCGCCTCGATCTTGCTGGCGCCCAGGGCGTGCTATCCGCCATCGAGGCGGACGACCACGAGAGGGAATGGGCCTAGTTTAAGGCCTACGCCTCCCTCCCTGCTTCGCCTGTAGCGCCGCAGAGAGGCGCGGCTTCCAGTTAAAGCGGTTCAGAGTTTCAACGCCGGCGTCATCGAGCAGGAAGCGCAAGCCGTTCTCCAGCCGATAGGAGAGCCGCCCGTCGGCTCGCGCGGCCATATACACCACGGGCGAGCCTTGGTTCTCCCGAATGAATTTCCCCGCGCGCGTGTCGGCTTCGGGCCGAGCTGGCGATTGAGAGGTGCCCAGCATCAATCAATCCCCCAGGTCGAATACGATACCGCCGCTGCCATCCTCGCGCGGTGACGCGAGCGGGGCATCATAGCCCTTGGCGCGAATGTGCCAGCGGCCGTGTTTTCTGAACGGCCGGCGCATGGCCTCAAACTCATCCGAGCTGACATACACCCGTGGATGGAGGCTCAGATCAGGGGCGTTGGCATTCGCCCATGTCCGGTAGTCTTCCAGCGCGAGCCGCACGGCTTCGTCCACCGAGATCTGCGAAGGATCCGGTCTTTGGCTTTCCACCGTCATGCCTCCCCGCTCACAGCACTTGAGCGACGGCGGGTCTTCGCCTGGGCGCGGGCGCTCGCCCTGCCCGCTCGACGCGGCGCGTAGGGTTCAACAGGTTCCTCGCTCTTAGCCGGCGGAGGGGCGGCCTTGTCCGCCTCCGGTTGGGCCACTTCCTCGCCCAGCTCGAACCTGGCCGACTTGCCATCGACCGTCAGGGTGACTTCCAGCCCGACCTTCTGCGCCAGCAGGAGCAGATGCGTGAGCGGGAACATTTCAACCTTTTCCTTCAACAGGTGGCTGATGCGAGACTGTGTCGTGCCGAGCTGGAGAGCCGCAGTCTGCTGATTGATCTTCCAGCCGCGCACGACTTCGGCGACGCGCGGGAGCAGGAGTTTCCTGACTTCAAGGTAGTGGTTTGCGGACATCAGCGGGCCTCATGGTTTGCCTAAGAATATACCCTGCTCGGTATTGCGGCAAGCCTAGACATCATCCGCCGCCGCGCCCGCCTGCTGGCCAGGAACGAACAGCGCTCCAACGTCCTTGACCGGCGCGAAAGGCAACAGGGTTGTCCCGCCGTCGAGGGAACAGAACAACGTCAGTCCCGGCTTTCCCCAGACGTTCACCTTCGCTTCGCGGCAGTGATATTTGACTCGCGTAGCCTTCGATGGGCGGGGCTCCTGTCCCTCCACGATCACGCCCGCCGCGATCAGCTCGGCGAGTGCTTCAGGTGCGGCGCCAGCCAGGCCCTCGCAATACCGATCATGCCACGAGATGCGGAACTTCTCAGTGACCAGCTTCTCGACGGCGGCCATGAAGGGTCCGCCCTCTATCGGATAGTCCGCCATCTTCTCGCCTGTCTGGGCTCCGCCAGGCTTTCCAGTCGATGACGGCATGAGGCCGACCGCCTTCATCTTCGCGGCAAACTCCCTGTTGTGGTAGCGCTTCCTGCCCGGATTGCCGAAGTGCGCCTGCCACAGATGCACCATCTCATGCACGATGGTTTGCAGCGTCTCCAGCAGACCGCCCGTCGCGAAATATGCCGGGTTCACCGCGATTTCATCCGTGAAGGTCTGGCCTGTTGAGCTGTTGATGAAGCGGCGGTGCGAGAAGTACCCGTAGGTCTTCTTCTCGCGCTGGAGCGTGAGCAGGCACGGCGGCAACTGGCTGTCGAAGAGGTGTTCGTTGAAGTGGTCGAACGCCTTTTGCAGCTCCGTATAGACGACCGCCGTGGGCGGTCCTGATTCAACGCCAGAAAGGGGGTCTGGAAGGTTCGGGGCGGGCGTCATTGGCGGTGCCGGAAAGCTGTCATTTGTTGGATTGTGCAATCCAATTCGCTTGATGTCGAGCGCTGATTATGGGATATATTACATATTCACCAAGCGGCCTTTGCCGCGCGGACACTCGGAAGTACCGACATGAAAAGCATCGGCGAAAGCCTCCGGCAGTACGATCTCGACTTCGCGCCCGAGGCGGCTTTCGTGCCGTCGCCGATCCCGCCGCGTCTGCTGCTCCTGGCTTGTTCCGCCACTAAGGCCGAGGGCGAGGGGCTGGCCGCGCGTGATCGCTACGATGGTCCGCTGTGGCAGACCCTCCGCGCTGTCGATCCTGACGGTTCGCGGGTGTTTGTGGCCTACCTGTCGGCAAAGTACGGGCTGGGTGACGCCCGGTCGCCCCTGCCCGATTACAACTCCGTTCTGACCGCCGAGAGCGCCCGCCAGATGGCCGCTGACGGCATTGGCGAGCTGTATCCTCGCGTGAAGCTGGACCAGAAGACCGATGCTGGGCGGGCTCGTGCGCTGGCCGCCGTCGGAAAGCGGGATACCGCCTGCCTCGTGGGCCTGCGGATGGTGCGAGAGCTGGGCCGTCCCTTCCGCGACGTGGCCGTGGTCGGGGGCAAGCATTACGTCACCGTCGGTTCCGCTTTCGTCGCTGGTCTGATCGAGGCCACCTACATCGAGCGCGACGCCAAGCTGACGGTCATCAACGACCAGATTGGCTATATGCGCGCCGGTCTCCGCTCTTGGATCGTGGGGGCCAACTGATGCGTGTCCTGATCGGTTGCGAGTTCTCCGGTGTTGTGCGGCGCGCTTTCGCCGCGCTGGGGCATGATGCGTGGTCGTGTGACCTGCTCCCCGCCAATGACGGCTCCAACCGTCACTTTGTCGGGGACGTGCGCGATTACCTGCACATGGATTGGGACTTGCTCGCGGTGTTCCATCCGCCGTGTACCCGCCTTTGTAACTCTGGCGTCCGCTGGCTCAGCGAGCCGCCGGTCAACGCTCCGAGCGATGCAACGGCGGCCGAACGGATGGCCTGGCCGACCATGCCTGTCGAGTGCAAGCGTCAAATCATGTGGCGCCTCCTGGACGAGGGCGCGGCCTTGTTCTCGGACCTCTGGGAAGCACCTATCGAGCGGATCGCTCTCGAGAACCCGATAATGCACCGCCATGCTCGAGAACGCATCCGCGACTTCCGGCCGCCCGCCCAGACGGTGCAGCCGTGGTGGTTCGGGGACAAGGCGTTCAAGGGAACGGGCCTGTATCTCCGCAACCTCCCGCCTCTCACGCCCACCAACAAACTGACGCCGCCCGCTCCAGGCACCGACGAACACAAGCAATGGTCTGGGGTTCACCGGCATAGCGGCTGGGGCAAGGCTGGAGCCGCCCGTTGGGCCGCGCGATCGCAAACCTTCCCAGGGATCGCCGACGCGATGGCCCAGCAATGGGGCGACCTCGACGGCATGACGCCGACCCAGCGCGATCTATTCGACCTGCAACGGGAGGCGGCATGACCCCCTCCCCTTTCTCTGGCGTTTCTGACCAAGACCAGATTCGGGTCGTTCTGCAGGACGGCGAAACCGTAGAAGGCAGCTTCATGGGCGTGGCCGGAATGGCGTTCGTGATCGTCCGAGATCCCGGCGCCCTGCTCGACCGATCAACTGGCCCGTTCAACGCGGCCGAGGTGGCGTCTGTGTCGGTCATCCGGCGCTGGACGGACATTCGGGCCGAACGGTTCGACCGTCTCAGGGGCGAGCGTTTCCCCGGCGCGGAGCCGCGCACGGCGATGGATTTCGAGTACCGCCTACAGCGCCTCGCTCGCGCGGTCGCGGAAGAGAAAGCCGCCTTGCGCCGCGCCGAGCTGGAGCGCCAGTTCGGCGACACGGCCGACCAGATCCAGTTGAGCATTGCAAAGCGCCGTTGGGTTCTGATGGAGGGCCGATGGAGCCTCGCGAACAACGCACCGCCCGCTCTGTCCGACCTATGGTCCGCGGACGTTGCTTCCCCATCGCTCATTGCCCGGCCGAGGCCACAGGACTTTGACCCTGATCCGGTCGTGCGGCGTCGGCGCGTCCCCCTTCCCGCACAGATCGCAAACGATCCGGGGTCAGTGCCAAATGTCGTCCGTTCCCTGATACGCGCTGGCCTTAAGGCTCGCGTCTCGCTGGCCGGCGACCCCGCCTGGAGCCGCGCCGAGGTGCAGATTGACCTACGGCCAGGACGTGCCGGGCGATTCATCGCGTCCGCCTGCCATGACGGCGAGCAGACGAGTTGGGCCCTAGCTTGGGGTGGAAACTACGGCCCGACCGCGACGCGGCATCACAACTCCGCCCGACGCCTACCAGAGTACGAGACTCTTCGCAGTATCATTCCCCGCCGTCCGAGTAAGCGAGTAGCTGCATGACACCCGGTTCAGACCTGATCCTCGCCGCGCCCCTCGAATTGATCGAGGCACACCGCAACGAGAGCTTGCGCGTGTTCGGCGAGGCCTTCGATATGATCGAGCAGGCTCTTGGCCACATGGCCAAGGCCGCTCCGTCCCAGCCGTCCCCCTACGTCCGCAACCTCGTTGAGCGCCTTTCGGAGCGCGGCCCCACGGGCAGGGCGCGGTTCATTGAGGCCGCCCGTCAGGATGTGGACCGGGCGACATGGCGTCACCTCCTATCGGTAAGCGGCATGGAGCGGCTGATGGACCAGACCGCCAAAAAGCAGTTTGACGAACAGCTCAAGACGGACCCGCCGGAAGTGTCGGCTGACACCTGTCGGGCGACCATGGCCGGTCTGTTCTTGGATGCGCCGACCATCTTCATGCGGGGTATCGCCGAGGCGTTCTCGTCGCTCGACCGCCGCTTTAAGTCCCACGACGGCTTCAAGGTCGGATCGCGGATCGTCCTAACCTGCGCGTTTAGCGAGCATGGATCGTGGAACTACCATAGCCGCGCCGAGGCTACGTTCAGGGACGTGGAGCGGACCTTCTGTGTGCTGGACAAGAAGCAACAGCCGGATCGCCAAGACGGCATCTTGGGCGTGATCGACGCCGCCCGGCCGAGGAACTTCGCTCCCAACAGTTTCACCATCGAAGACGAGTATTTTCGGGTTCGGGCGTTCAAGAACGGCAATCTGCACGTCTGGTTCAAGCGGGATGACCTTCTGCAGAAGGTCAACCAGCTCCTCGCCGAATATTACGGCGCCACGCTGGGCGACCGACGCCAGAAGAAGGCCGGGGCTCCTGAGCAGCGCGCCCCTGCTCGCCATTTCAGCTATTTCCCGACACCAGACGCCCCGGCGGCCGAGGTGATGGACGCGGCCATGATCCGACCGACTATGTCGGTTCTGGAGCCGAGCGCCGGGTGTGGCAGCCTGGCGCGTCGCGCGCTTGCCAGTGGCGCGCGTGTGACCGCTGTCGAGCTGGATCACCAGCACATCGAAAAGCTCCAGGGCCTCGCCGGCATCGAGCGCGTGATCCAAGGAGACTTCATCGCTCAAGATCCTGTCGTTCTTGGGCGGTTCGACCGTGTCATTATGAACCCGCCGTTTTGCGACGGCCGCGACGTGGACCACGTTCGCCACGCTCTGCGCTTCGTCGCTCCGGGCGGAAGGCTTGTCGCGATTATGTCCGCCGGGATTGCCTTCAAGGAGGACGCCGATCACGTCGAACTGCGCGAGCTGATCGCGGCGGCCGGTGGACGTATCCGCGATTTGCCCGCTCGCTCATTCTCCAGCGTCGGGACGAACATCAACACCTGTATTGTCACCATCCCTGTCGGGGGGCAGCAATGAAGTCCCTAACCCCTGCCATGACCCAGATCATCAAGAACCTGGCGCACGGACGGTATCTCGACGCCGGGTTCGCGGCGGGGCGTTCGACTTCCGGGGGGCTGACCGGAACGGTCGCAGGCCTCCAGCGGAGGGGTCTGCTGGATGGGCGTCATGGTCTCACCGACGCTGGCTGGGCCTACGCAACCGCGAACGGCCTATCCCCGATAGGCGGGGCCTGAACAGCGGTCGCGCCCGCCCCGCTTGCTTTTGACAGCAAAGCAGGCCCATCCTCCTCACGTAACGCGCGGCAGGAGCCGCAAGGTTCATCGGCACAGGCCGATCTACGCTCTGTCCCCTTTCAATCTTTCAGGCGCGCTTCGCGCCAAGGAACCGTCATGTCTGCATCGCCTGTCCCAGAATGGCGTCACAGCCCCGAATTCCGCCTCCGCCAGGCTGCTGAGCGGCTATACGGCCCCGAATGGTCAAGGCCCGTCTCGGAGGCGACAGGAATAAGTCTCAGGACGGTGCAGCGCGTTGCAGCCGCCATCAACGCTCACCGTCGCGATCCGCGCGCTGACTCTATCCTATCAGAGCTTCGGCAGCGCGTGGGCGACATCGTCGCTGGGATGACCGATGTTCGCGATAGCCTGACCTTTCAAATCGGGACCACGGATGACCTCGATGACCCGCTCTTGATCCCAGCCTACCTTCGGTCCCTTTCGGAACAATGCGAACCCTCGCAGTACGAAAGTGGATCGGGCTCGATCACTCTCTGGCGGTCTGATCTGAACCTGATCCTCAGGATGGCCCGAACGGCTGAGGACGCCAGGAACGACCTCTTACAAGCCGCCGCTTGGTTTTCTCATGGTGATGATCTTCCCCCCCAGGCGCGGGCCTTGGCCAACCGGGCTATTGAGCAATGGGGCGATTCAGGCGCAGCGACTGTTATCGACGGTAAGTGGCGGCTACTCCGCCTGCCGTGGACGCTGTTTCCATTTGTTGGCGGACAGCCTGAGAGACCAGCCTCAGACCATGCGATAGTTCCGCGCTCAATCATCGTCGCTTGCGACGATCAAGCCGCCGTCGCCGCTTTGCAGGCCTGGGCGAGCGAAGCACGAAGCGAGGTACTGCTTCGCGGACCGATTGAGACTCAGGTTGCCGGGGTCCAATCCGGTCCAGACATCAACCTGATTTACCTAGTGGTAGTCCCGCCTGAAATCGATGCGCTGGATGTTGGGCTCCAGATCGAAGACGTTTGCTATTGCACGGCTATAGTTGTCGGATTGACGCTAGAGGAGCAGGCCGAAATCAATCGCTTCTACGAAGACCTATATCCAGATGCCGGCGGCGACGGTTGAGGGCTCAATGCGCGGTTTTCGGATGCCGCTTCTGGAGGGCGCCCAGATAGTCGATGCAAAGAAGCGTATCCACGAATGCTTCCCAGAGAGACCATGCGAAGCGGTCAATCCAGACCGCTCCGGGTGTGTCCGCATAGGGTTTGCCGACAGGGGTGCGTTGCATTCTCACGAAATGCGCCTCGACGCCCGGATCTCTGGCCGGAACACCGGCCAACAACCCGCCCACGATCTTGACGAATTCGGGGGAATCTCCGTGTCTCTCCAGCGCAACACAGTCCAGGAGCAGCTTGTGCCACGCGGCGTTAAAGACCTTCTCAAACGCCGGGCGGGCGAGCGGCGTGAACAGGGTAGCGCCAAAATCCGTCGCGGCGCGGATTTGCTGAGTTCGGCTGAAGCCCGTCTTCAGATTATATTTCTCGCTATCCCATAGGTCGTACAGTTCGACCGCACGGCCCTCTACCACCTCGCTAAAGTCTCGGCCGGAAATGGACTCCAGCAGCACCCGCATCAACTCTTTTGCGATTGGCTCCCGACGTAGCATTTTGAACTGCGTTCTACGCTTTGCACCGATGCTCGCCTCTTCACCCGGCATCGCGTCCAGCATCAAACCGATGTGGTCGAGGAAGTATCTTAACCTTTGATCGCGGGCATAGGTGGCGCGAGCTTCGATATCGGCTGCGACGTAGTTCTTGACCCGCAACTCACATTCCGTCGTGAACGCCGATGACGCCTGATAGTGGGCGAAATAGTGCGTTGTCTCCTCCCGCACCCTCTTGAAAAGGGGTTCGCGGCAGTTCGGACAAACGACCTGATAACTCTCGCAGTCGCCGTATTCCAACAGCTCCGCCGGGACCAGCTCGCCGAGGATATTGCTGTAGCCTTGCCGCACTAGACACCCCTGAATCTACGCGGCCCGATTTTAGGCCATGACGCTCATTCTGCCGCAAGCCCTGAGGCCTCGATCATCTGAGGCCAGTCTTTCAGGTAGGTTGCGGAGCCCGCAAACCCTCGTGCCCGGCGGGGATGTCTAGCTGACCATGAAAGCAACCCTCGGCCGGCTGGGGACGCCCAAAAATCGGGGGTCTGATTGCTCCAGAGCGGCGATGCAGTTTCCCGGCTAAAGCCAATTCCGAACTCCTCGGCCAACCGGATAACCTCACTGACGGTCAGGCCGACGAGCGAGATCCTTGGCTCGTTCGGGCCATACTTGCAGACGTAGTATCCTCTGCCTTCGCTCCCGGCCGGGTCCGCATCAATCCAGCTAATCTTGGTCTTCGCACCTAGCGCGACGTGTCCTCGATGCCGGAGCCCGTCAGGGGCATCCTCTATGTAAGGCTCCGCGCTTCCAGCCAGGCCGCGAAAGGCCCGACCTCCAATCTCAGTGCTGTAGAAAAGATCACGATTCGACACAGCTACTCTCAGCTTACGGGGCTAGGTCTCGACCTCATGCCGCTATGAGTTGCAGCCTGCAACCGTCCATCAGGAATCAACACCATGAGCGTTATTCCAGCGTCAGGCCTCAAAGGCCCATCGACCGTCGGCGCGGCGTTCACCGCGGCGGTTCATTTGACCGCCCGCCTCCGCGAGTCCACGACCCATCGCGTCAGAGTTCGGTTCTGGGCGGCCCATCCCGACGCGCCAGACGGTGTGAGCATCTTCGCGACCGCGAAGGCGATGACGACGCCTCAGTTCGACGCCATCCAGGACAAGGGAAAGCGGTTTATCCCGTGGGCCGACTTGGAACGCGAGCCCGGCTGTCTTCTGACGATGATGGAGGAAGCCGCGGCGGAGATCGACGCGCTGATAACCGCCGCGCCGCCGCCTCCGCCCTCGCAATCCTCCGCTGTTCAGGACGCCGAGGACCTGGCTGAAATCAAGAAAATCAGCGATGGCCTGGCTGACGCCTTCCGGCAAAAAGCTTTGGTCGTTCTCACAGAGGCGAAGGCCAAAGGCTTTGACGGGGCGCTTCTGGCCGAAGCCGCCGCTTTGGGCGCCTGCTCGGCGGCCGGGTTCTTTGGGGTAGTCGCAGGAATGGACCGGTCAGAACTCCACCGCTCGATCAACGATGCCTTGGTTGCGTCCGAAGACGACCTGCAAGCGGCCCGTCTCAAAAGCTATGGGCCGCTCCAGTAGGGTTCAGGTCGGGTCTGAAAACCAGACGACCTCAAACCACGCCTCAGGGTCGCGCCCGTAGCCCAGCTCCCGCATCAGCCAGAGCCATTCGTCCTTCATCGGTCGCATCGGGGTTCCGGCTCCAGTCGTCCAGTAAAGCGAACGGGGACCGCCACAGGCCTCGCAGCCGTCAATCTCGTTCCAGATCACGTAGCGGCGGCCGACACGGCCCAGGTACTCTCCGGCATCCCACGGGCGCCATTGTCCGCATCCGTGGCAGCGCCAGCGAACCGCGCCGCCCCCATCCAGACAGCGGCAGGCGTCCGCCACTGACGGCAGGTTCCTCCAGTCGTTTCGTTGCCTCATGCCGCCGCCCATCCCTACCGGATGCGCCAGTCGCTTGCCGCCTGCAAGCGTGGCCCTTCATGCCGCGCTAGCAGCTAAAACGAAAAAGGGGCCGCCTTCGGCGACCCCCTCGACCTAGTCTCTTCTGTCCTGGCGTTCCTACGCTTCCGCGTCGTCCTCTGGCGTCGGCGGCGCGGGCGGGGTCCACGATCCCCAATCCACCTTCCCGAGATCCGAGGTGTAGGTGATATCGACCCCCAGAGCGATGCTGTCGGGATTGGCCAGCTTGATCGCTGCCGGCGGCGTGAAGTCGTCCGGCAGAGCTTTATGGATGTAGTCGGCCGCGATCAGATGGGCCGCGACACGGGCCTTGGCGACACCGTCGAGGACCGTCGCATTGTCGGCTCGGGCGAGATAGAGGCCGTCGCTCAAATAGGGCGGCGCGTCGTTGCGTGAGACGACGAGCTGGAAGAGGTAATACATTCGGTTTTTCTCCTCGCGCGGTCGGGGTTTGGTGGGGCGCCGCGCTCGCCCGATGGATCACAAATCGCGTCGCCGGCAGAGCTTCGCAAGGCCTGCAACGGCAAAGGGGACCGGCGCGCTTTCCGGTCCCCTCCAGCCTGGCTCTGCGATGGGTGGTCGCCCCGCCTGCTGGCAGAGCGGACGGCCGGTGAAACCGCCCGCCCATCCCAATTTTACCGTGCCCGCCACTCCCTCAGAATGAGGTCTTGCGTCACCTGCACGTTAAGCAGGAGGCCGGGGCGCAGCGTGAGCGTCGGCTGAACCTGCATCCGCCTTCTTGCAGTCTCTTGGCCGAGTTGGCCGATTTGCTGGCCGAGCTGGGCCGCCGCCGTTTGACCGGCGGTCTGGTTCTCGCCGTTCGTCGCCTGCGGCTGTGAGAGCTGGGCGCCGGCCGCGAAGATCGAGAGGAAGATCGCGCTGCCGAACGTCTGACCATAGTGGTTGTTCACCCGATCGCGCATCCCGGCGTAGCCCCCCGCGTCAGCACCCGGCATCGATCCGATGTCGATGGACGAACCGTCCGGGTAGATGATCCGGTTCCAGGCGACCAACACGCGGCTTTGGCCGGTCGTGACGGTGCTGTCGTACATCCCGACCAGCCGCGCGCCTTGCGGAATGAGCAGACGACGGCCCGTGGCCGTGTCGTACACATTGCGCGTCACCTGGGCGGTGACTTGGCCCGGAAGGTCGCTGTTCACGCCGCCGGTCAGAACGGCCGGAATGACCGATCCCGCCTTGATTTCGTTCGGCGAAACCGCGCTCTGAACACGGCCCGAAGCGTAGGGGTTGCGACCGCCACTGTTCTCCATGAAGGAGCGCTTGTCCTCCTGGCGGTTCAGATCGGGCATAGCCTCACCGCCGCCCGACCCTCGCGGCATCGCCGGCATCGCTGGCGCACCGCCCATCGGAGGCATCGCACCAGCTCCACCGGACGGCATCGCCGGACGGTTCTGCGTCGCGGCTCCCCGCCGGTCACGGACCTCTACCGCCGACTCGGCACCAACGGCGTTGAACGCCTGTTCCCTGCGGGTCTGGACGGCTTGTTCGCGCTGTTGGTGGTAGCGTTCCCACGCGGTCGCATAGGGGTTCATCGGAGGGCCGACGGGGTTCTGCTGCACGAGCTGGGGCGGCGGCGGTCCGCCAGCATGGATCAGCTGCGCTTCTTGGCCTTCGGACAGCGCGGGCAAGGCGCCGTATCCGGTTTCAGGTTGCGCGATCCCACCTTGCGGCGCGTTGGTCAGAAAGTCCGGCGCCGTCTGGCCGGTGCGTTCCCGCCCGGCCTTCTCGGCGACGGCCTCCGCCGGAGCATTGGCGCCGCGGTTCTTCTTCTCAGCCCGCTCATTCACGGTATAGACCATCACCATCGAGATTAGGCCGATGGCGACGCCGGCAATGATGATCGGCTTCTTGTTGACGATCTTCACGCCTTCGGCGCGCTTCGGAGGGGCGCCGAGAATATCGGGCGAAGCCGGAGCCTCCTGCTTATCCGGCTTGGGCTTGAACCATTCGCGGTCCTGCAATCCCATCGGCGTTACTCCTTAACCGTCAGCGGACCGGCAGGGCGATACTCGCCATGGCCGTCGCGGACATACAGTTGCGTGGATTCCCGGCCATCGATCACGAGCCTGAGAATGATGCTGTCCTGCCAGCCGCCGGTCAGGTGATACTTCACCTCATGGGCCTCCCGGCTAACATCCCGATGCGTGGCCAGCGCAAATCCCGCGCGGCGCAACTCGCCATCGAGCGCGGTCGAAAGGGGATCGCGGCCGCACCGATCATGCGGAACGACGTACAGGGTAGTTGCTGCGGGCGGCAGACGGTCCGACAGGAAGGCCGTCGTCGCTGCCGCGATGCTGTTGGCCTCGTCGGCTTTCAGGGGGATCGAGGTCGATCCCACCTGGCCGCCGCCGAGACCCAGCGCGCAGAGCCCGCTTGCAAGCGCGAGAGCTGCAATGGACATATCAGCCCTCCCCCGCGCGGATGATTTCGACCTTCACCTGACGGCGGCCGACGCCGCTAATCAGCGCGCCACGGTCGAGAACCTGATCCACCACATACCTGTCACCATCGACACGATAGTTGATGATTTCGGTGCTGTTGCCCGCGCCGATACCGACGAGCGCAGGAGCAGCGCCATTCGTCATGCTGGGCGGGAACTGAATGTAGGTTTTCTGGCCGTCCGAATAGACGCGCAGGGGACGCCAGGACGGACTATCGCCCGCGATCCTGAAACCGAAGTCCAGACTTGCGACCGTCATCCCTTCGGTCTGCGGAAGCACCGTCGCCCGCTGAACGTCCAGGGCTCGCGCCGCCTCGACGGCTTGGGCCGCCCGCTGGTTCGCGAGGTAGTTTTCCCATTCCCGGCGTTGCTCGTCAGGATAGGAGAAGGCGACGCGCGGCATCCATTCCGTACGGTGGCTGACCAGCTTGAGCACGTAGGTACGGCGGTCCGTCGTGACGACAAGGTTCGTGTCCAAACCCGCGTCCGTCGGCTTAATCAGGACGTGCGTCACCGCCTCCGCGCCCCGGCCGCTCTGTGCCGGCGACACGCGCCACCGAACGCTGTCGCCGAGGTTGATGTCGTTCACGACCTCGCCCGGCTGGAGCATCAGATCGCAGACATACAGTGGCGCGCAGACGATGGACGGCAGGTTTTCGCCGAAGCCGAAGATTGCGGCCCCTTCCGTGCCCGTGGCGGGCCGCGACGTGCCGCCTTCATAGGCGTTTGCGATGGAGACACCCGCTCGCTCACGCTCCGTCAGGCGCGGGTTGGCTCCCATGACCGTCGGGATCATCGGAGGCGCGTATCGAGGATACTCCGGCTGGGCCGGACCGGAAGGCGCGGCGGCCGGAGCGACCGCAGCCGTCGCAGGGGCCGACGTGTCCAGCGCCGGAACCTGCTGGGCTGTCGCGGCCGAGGCGGCGGCGAAGGCGGTCAGAGCCGCCGAGACGAACAGAATCTTTTTCATTTACGAGGCTCCTTGAAGCCGCTGCGACCAGCTCACGGCGTTGACGTAGATCCCCAGCGGGTTCGTGAGGATTTTGGCTTCGTCGGTGGACGGGACGATCTTCGTCTCGATCACGCCCGACCATTGCTGGCGACCCAGCTCAGTGCCGTCGCGACCGCGACGGACCTCGACCCACTCCACCCGCCAGCTATTGTCGCCGACCGGCAGAACCGATTGCACGTCCACAGCCACGCTCTCGTTCTGGGCGCGTTTGAACGGGTCGTTGTTCTTCATGTGTTCGGTGACGGTCTGGAAGCCCGCGCCGCTCTGCTCAAGGTACGAATAGGCCTTGAGGATTTTCTCGCGGGTCGCCGTCGTATCGAAGTGAACGCTTCGGACGTTCACGATCCACTCGCCCATCGCCGCCCTGATAACGGCCGCATCCGGTCGCGCGGCCTGCGTGGCCGGTCCGACCGGAAGGACGGTGCTGAGTTGGTCCACCTGGACCACATACGGCACGACCTTTTGCTGGTGAGCCACGGCAACCATGCCGAACGCCAGGACCATCGCCGTGCCACCCGAAATCAGGCCGAACCAGCGCCAGGTCTGCGCGCTTTTAATGTAGTCGCCGTAGCGCTCCAGATACTCCTTGCGAGCGAGCAGATACAGGCTTTCCGATCCGACCGGCTTCGCGCCTTTAGGCTTGCTGAACATTGTTACGTTCCTCTTGGACTATGACCGGGGCCTACTGGCCCTTGGGGGTTTTCGGGCCGGGCCGGATACCGCTGGCCCGTTCGCTAAGGGTGACGGCCCTACGGGCCGGTTTCGGCGGCGGCGATTTCGCCGGTTCGGCTGTGACCATCTTCGCCGTCGGCGGCGCGCCTTGGACCGTTCCCGACGGCGTCGCAGGCGGCGCATCGCTCGACAGCGGCGGTGAAGCGTTCGCCGAAGAAGCGGCCGGGGCGGCTTGCGAACGGCTGGCCGGTCCGCCGCCGGCATCAGAGGCCGCCGCTCCCGAAATCGTGGAGCCGGTCGAAGGCATCGACGCGGCATCGTCACCCATCACCGCAGATGCGGCAGACGAGTCGGGCGCCGCGCTGATCGAGCCACCTTCGGAGACCCCGCCCGGAGCCGAACTGGAAGCACCTTGGACGGTCTGGCTCTGCCCGGTCTGATCCGCTCGGGCGGCTTCGCCAAGCGCCGCGGCAACAGATGCGATTGCCTCTCCCTGCCCCGGCGTTCCCGTCGCCGCGTCCAAGGCCGCCGTAGCGGCGGTGTCCGTCAAGTTCGGACCGGATCCGCCAGCTCCAGCACCGCTGACCGTGGCCGAGGGCGATGACCGTTCCGATGCTTCGGCCGCGGCCAGACCCGCAGACGCGGACTGAGAAGGCTGCGCGCCGGGGGCTTGGGCCCCTGCGCTAGCGCCCTTGCCAGCGCCGCCCGCCGAGGTGCCGTTCGATGCGGCTGATCCGCCGCCAGCAGCAGCACCCGTCGCAGCAGCGCCGGTGGCCGCCGTCGCTGCCGCATCAGCGGCCGACGAGCTGGGTTTTGCGTCCGACGACGGCGCTGCTCCACGGATAGGTTCGGACCCTTCGCCGGGTCCGCCGCCAGCCGGGCCGCCCGGTCCACCAGGACCGTCCGGCGAAATCGTCCCGCCCGCTTCGGGCGCAGCCGCCGCCGCAGCAGCAGCCACGGGTTCAGGGGCCGCCGGTTTCATGCGTTCCTTCTGCATCAACCCGGCCTGATCGTGGAGCGAGGCCCCGATGCTGGCCGGGGCGTTGCCTGCCCTCACACGGCCCGACAGCCGTTGCCCGGCATCGTTCATGGTTCCCTTCGCCAGGTTGGCCATCGTGCCGCCGACCAATGCGCCAGCACGGCCGAGGCCCGTCGTCGGGCCAGTACCGGCGGCGTCAGCGGTCTTGAGCTGTTCGCTGGCCAGCTTCGCCGCACCGCTCATGGCCATGCCGCCGCCAGCGGCGACGGCGAGGCCGCCTGCAACACCGCCAGCGATAGCGGCGGCGGCAGCGCCGACAGGGTTGGCGGAGGCCATCGACGAGCCATTAATCATCGACTGAACGATTGACGGCACGGTGAAGGCGAGGGCGAGCATGACGACCGACGCCCCCAAGATCTCGCAGACCATCCGCATGTCTTCGGCAAAGACGCCGCCGTTCAGGCCATCCAGCCAGTTGCGGATCATCGCTTCGGCCAGGCCCACGATGATCTGAACTGTGAACAGCTTGGCGCCGACCGAAACGCAGTAGGTCAGCGTCTTGATCGCGATGTCCTTCGTCCAGCTCGATCCGCCGAAGCCCATCAGGAGAACAGCCGCCGCCATCACGAGATAGCTTTCGACCAGCGCGATAATCATGAGCGCCGCCAAGATCGCGAACACCACGACCATGACGATGCCGGCCAGCATCAGGGCGATCCCCTTCGGGATGTCCTGCAAGCCCAGCTCTGTGCTCATAATCTGGTCAGCCATGGTCGCCCCGGCGTTCCAGATGTCTGAGGGCCGCATACCGCCCGAGCCCCCACCGGCTTGCGCCGCCGTGTTCCCGGCTTCGCGGAAGCTGTTGACAATGGCCGTGGCGATTTCGCCCGACGAGGTCATCAGCCAGTAGAAAAACAGAATGGTCATCAGGCGAGTTACGAACTCGCCCATGAAGTCTCCGAAATCACCGCCGCGAAGGGCAAGGCGCGTGAACGACCATGCAAATTCCAACGTCGCCAAGAGGGCGAACAGACCGATTGCATAGTTGCGAAGCGAGGCGCCCATCGCGGCGGTGTTGTCGCGATAGAGGTTGGTGATTTGATCTAGGGCGTTCTGCGCCAGTGCCGGTTCGGCGGCCAGCGTCACGGCAAGGACCGTCGCCCCGGCGATCAGAAACTTGGAGTTATCCGAATGGCGCATCACAGTTCTCAGTAGGTTTGGCCGTCGTAAACAGGACCGCCTTGGCGATCCTGTTTCGGGGCTGGCAGCGCCTCGCGTTCAGACGACGCGGGCGTTGCCTCGATGGGCTGGGAGGGCGAAGCGGCCTGTTCGCCGCAAGCGGCGATAGCCAACGCCAGGACGAGGGCGGGCGCGGCGAGCGCCAAGCGGCACAGGCGGCGCATCAGTAGGTTTCGCCGTTGTAGATCGGCTCGCGCGGCGCTTGGCCGAAGAACTCCCGGTTCCGGGCAGCGCTGACGGCGTCGCGGTCGGCCTCGATCTGGAGCGCCTGCGCTTGCAGATTGACCTGCATCATCACCAGTTGGCGAAGACGCTGAATCTGGGCGACGTTCTCAGCCGCCAGCTCGTTGCCGACGGCGAGGGTCTGTTGATGGCCTTGTGCGTTCCGGGCTTGGCCCTGGAGACGGCGCAGCAGCTCTTGCTCGCCGGCCATGCCCTGCGACTGAACGCCCAGCGCCCGCAGCGTGGTTCTGACGGAGTCGGTCGATTCCGCGTTCCACTGACGATACTTGTCTTGCAGTTGGGCGGCGCCCACGCCCGCCTGATTGTAGCTGTCGAAGGAGCCGTACCGCTCGGCGAACAGGCGGTCGAGGTCCGACGCGGTATAGGACAGGCCTTGGGCGCGTTCGTAGATGGAGTTGACCGCGGCGATGTCGCGGGTCAAGTCGCTGAACAGATGATCCGGCAGGGCGGCGCCGTCGCGCATCATCTGCTCATAGCTACGGATCTGGGTTTGGAGTTGCTGTCCAGCCGTGGCGAGCTGTTCGAGCTGGGTGGCCTGCTCCATCAACTGCGTGAAGATATTGGAGCAGTTGCCGCAGATGACGGCCTGTTGCGCCGCCGCAGGGGTCGGACTGACGGTCACGCCCGCGACCACCAGCATGACGGCGGCGGTGGCGGCGAGGAGAGATTTACGCAGCATTTTGGACCTCGGATTGTTGGGGGATCAGGTGGCGGTACTCAACGCGGCGTTCGTCCAGCCAGCGGTAGGGCCAGGCTGCGCCGTGCTCTCTTTCGAGCTGGGCGACGCGGGCGCGATCCTCTTTCGAGGACGTGCCGGCGAAGGCGAGCGTCAGGGGGTCCAGATCGAGTTGGATCAGACGCCGCCCTGTGGGCTGGCCGATGTAGTAGTCGCGCTTACGATGGGCCTGGCCGATGATTTCGACCTCGCGCTCATTGCAGCCGAGCAGGCCGTAAAGCTCGGCCGACCGTTCGGCCTCGCCGTTAGCGAGGAAGATTTTAGTCGGGCAGCTCTCGTTGATGATCCCGACAATTCCGCTGTCGGCGATGTCCGCGAGGCTCTGGGTCGCGAACAGGACAACCCCGTTCGCCTTTCGGAATACCCGCAGGTATTCGATGATCTTCGCACGGACGAGTTCGTTGGCCAGAACCACCCAGCCTTCGTCAATGATGACGAGGGTCGGTTGCCCCTTCATGGAGCGCTCAATCCGGTCGAAAATGACGAGCAGGGCCGGGCTTGCCGCCTTCGGACCCATGTTCAGCAGTTCTTCCATTTCGAAGACGCTGAACACGTTGCGCCCGACCATGTTGGGCTCTTCGTGAACATCGGCCCCGAGCATTTCGCCCAGACCCTTCTCCGTGTAGAACCGCATCGCCTCGCGGATATCCCGCTCCTGGACGATGTTGATGAAGTGCCCGAGCGAGCGTCCCTCCGGTCGCGTGGACAGGGTGTTCAAAGCATCGCGGATCAAGCCGCGCTGATCCGGCGTGACCGGCTTGTTCGCCGACAGTTGGTACATGACCTCGATCAGCTCTTGGGACTTGAGCCGGTCCGCGGCAGTATCGAGATACTTCAGCGGACAGAGCTTCGGCGTGTCGTGGCCGTCGGGCGACATATCGAAGTGGTTGCCGCCGCAGGCCTTCACCGTCGCTTCCATCGACGCGCCCTTGTCGAACACGCAGATCGTAGCGCCCTCGTAACGCCTCCATGAGAGAGCCGAGTACGCCAGCAACACCGACTTACCCGACCCCGTCGGACCAAGGACGAGCGTGTGTCCCAGATCATCGACGTGGAAGTTCAGCCAGAAGGGCGTGGCGCCCGTAGTGGACGCCAGGAACAGCGGCGGCGAGTCCGGCGGGAACAGCTTGGACGGGTTCGTTCGGCTCCCCGGCCAGACGGTCGAGAGTGGAGCCATGTTAGCCCATGCCAGCGTGTGCAGCAGCGGGCGGCGGATGTTCTCATGGGTATGGCCCGGCAGACTTCCGAGCCAGGCTTGCAGGGCATTTTCCGTCTCGACGCGGGTGTTGAAACCGAGCTTCGCGATTTCGGCCGCGACGATCCGGGCGTTCTCCTGCAACCTGCCGAGGTCTTCATCCATCAAGACGATTACAGGCGTGGCGTAGCCGAACGACACGAGCGCGCTTTGCGCGTCGGTCTCTGCCGCCCGAACTTCGTTGGCCATCATGGCCGCGTCTTCGTTGATCTGACCGCTGTTCTGCTTCGTCAACTGGTCCATGAACGGCCTGATCTGCTGCTCCCAGCGCAGGCGGTTCCTTTTCAGCAGATTCAGCGCGGTTTGCTGTTCCAGATGGATGAACCGGTAGGACGCCCGATACGGGATCGCCATGTGGTTCAGCACATCAAGCACACTCGGCCAGACTTCCGCCGGATATCCTTCGATGCCGACCACGGCGATAAACTTCTCGCCCAGCTTCGGATTATGGCCGTTCCACAACGCATTCGCGCTCAGCGCCGTGTCCAGGTACATCCCGGTCAACGGCACATTGATGGCCGGCGAATTGCCGTTCACGCAGTAGTTGATGTAGTTCAGCAGCTCGTCGCGCTGGACCTCGTGTCCGTCGATTTCGTCCGTATAGGTCTCCATGCGCTGCATCTGCAGAACGTCGAGAAGATCGTCCTCAAGCTGATTGAGCGACTTGCTGAACGTCTCCAGGTGCCGGTCAAGGTCGCGGCCCACCTCCTTCACGCCGCCGTCGTGGAACTGGCTGGCCAGCCAGTTGCGGCTCTTGGACGGCGGCATGTATTTGACCGTCAGGACCTGTTGCGTGACGTAGTGCTGGCCAACGCGCGTCGCCCGCTCACGGCGGGCTTCATCGACAAGCTGGGAAATCGGGTCGGGGAAGTGCGAGTCCTCGCGGGCCGAGTAGCTGGAGACCGGCAGGCGGACAGAGTCGAACGTGGTCGCATACTCGTTTCCGAGCCGCGCCAGGGCGCGGTTCACGCGCCGGGAAATGAGGTTCAGCCGCGCATTCGTGGCGCTGGCGGTGTCCTCGCCCGAGAAAAAGTAGCCGGCGAGAAGCGCACCGTCCTTGAGCTGAATGACGCCGTTTCCGACCAGCGCGAGGGGGTTCAGAAGGTCCGAGACGCCTTTGGCCTTGGACCGATGGTGTGTGAGGCTCAGCATGGCTTCCCTACTTCTTCTCGCTGCGCCAGTGCAGCGGAGTGGCCGGGTAGTATCCGGCGTACTTGATGGCGCGGATGTAGATGGCGCTCATGCGAGGATCGGCCTTCGCCATTTGGCGAAACAGGAAAAGCAATCCGACCCACAGGGACACGCCGACGATGGCAGCGGGGAGGTTCATGGCGGAAATGATGATCCCGCCGCAGACCGATCCCGCCGAGAGCACCAAAGACCGCTCACCGCCCAGCATCAGAGCTGGGCGGTGCAGGGCTCGATGCAGCGGGGTTCGCTGCAACTCCGTCACGACAGCGACGCCGCCCCGGCCTGAACGATCGGCATGTCGATCACGGCGCCGACGCCGAAGACGCTCGACATGATGTTCACCGCGAAGACGATGACGGCGATGACGATGGTCAGGATCATGAAGCGGCGCAGAAACTCGTTCATGTCGCCGCCCATCGCCAGGCCGATACCGCAGCCGACGACAGCCAGGACGGACACGCCGAAGGCGACCGGGCCGGTGATCGAGTCCACGACCCGTTGCAGCGGGCCTTCCCACGGGAGGCCGCCGCCCGAGGACGAGGCTTCAACGATGCCAGGAAGGGCCAACCCGAAGGCGAGCGCGGCCAGAAGGACCAGCGCAGGCGCCGGTCGGCGCAGCTTTCCGCCGCGCTTGTCGGCGGCCACAGCGATTGCAGTCATATCGAGTAATCCCTTTCGGATCAGATTGAGGTGGTGAGGTAGTTCTGACCGTCCCAACCGTGGACGTGCAGCAGCTCGCGGATGCGACGGCCCTCAGCCGTCTTCGCGATCACGACGACGAAGTTGATCGCCTCCGCGATTTGGGTCTGGGCGGCGGCCGAGGTGCCCTCCGCCACCAGATTTTCGATACGGGTCAAACCCGCGCGGGCGTCGTTCGCGTGAACGGTCGCGCAGCCGCCGGGGTGTCCCGTGTTCCAGGCCTTGAGAAGCGCAAGAGCTTCCGCGCCCCGCACCTCGCCAACCGTGATCTTGTCCGGCCGAAGGCGCAGGGTCGCCTTAAGGCAGCTCTGCATCGAGAAGTTCACGTTAGCGCGGAGCGCCACCACGTTTTGCGCCGAACATTGTAGCTCGGCCGTATCTTCGATGATGACGAAGCGCTTTTCGGGGAAGGCCTCAGTCGTTTCGAGGATCAGCGCGTTGACCAGTGTCGTCTTGCCCGACCCCGTACCGCCCACGACGAGAATGTTCTTGTGCTCGCGGATCGCCTGCTTGATCGCCGCGGCCTGGCCGGGCTCCATGGTCCCGCTCTCGACATACTCGTCAATCGTGAACACACGCGACGCCTTCCGGCGGATCGTGAAGGACGGCGCTGTGACAACGGGAGGGATCAACCCCTCAAACCGGCTACCGTCCAACGGCAGCTCACACTCGAGAACGGGATTTGCGACCGTGACGGTCGTATTCAGAATACCCGCGATGATGTTCAGGATTTCGGTCGCCTGAGACGGGACCATATAGCCGCCCTTGACCATCGGCTCGCCCAGCCGTTCGACCCAGAGCGAACCATCCGGGTTCAGCATCACCTCGATCACGAGCGGATCCGAAAGCCACTCAACGATGGTCGGCCCGAGCGCAGTTTCGAGTTGCTTTCGGTCACGCCGGAGGCGGCGTTGCTCGCCCAGATCCAGAACGGCCCCAGGTCCGTCCGATGGGGCGCCTGCAAAGGCGGAATTGGCCGCGCTTTCTTCTAACACGGGATCACCTGTTCGCTGTCGGTCGCCCACCCAGCGACCACGGATCAGACTGCCATGCGCCACCATCCGAGCCAAGCGAAAAAATGTAGTATCCTCCATATTTTGAGAGCGCCAGCCGCAAAGCTGACGCTCTCTTTAGTTTTCGTTTAGCTTCTTATTCTGGCGTTCTAGAACTTCTTAACGAACTCCACGCGCCAGCGGCCGGATTGCGCCGAACTGTTCAGAACAGTGGCTTCGTACTCGACGGCTACGCGAGTACCGTCGGTCCCCTCCCATGCTAGACCTGCCCCCAGACGTAGGTTTCGGTCGTCATAGGGCGCAATCTCGATCATGTAGTCTGGGCTATCCTGCCAGTCGGCATATCGAACACCGGCCTCGCCTCCATTCTTGAGGTCGTGCTGGTACTCGACACGCCAGGACGGCTTGAGGTCGCCAGTGCGGTAGCTGAACAGATAGTCGCCGTGGACACCAAGAGCGGCGCGCACTTGCGAACTGTTCTGCTTGGCGAACTCCAGCGCCCACAGATCGTCGCCGGTTTCGCGGAAGCTCCCAAGGGTGACATCCGCAAACTCAACCCGGCCGTACGGCGACCAATGGTGGCGACGGCCACGATACTCCAGACCCGCAGAAATCGCGCCGAAGACCTGATGGCCGTCTCTTTGGCTGGCCAACTGACCGCCAGTCTCCGTGACGTAACGAACTGCGTCGAACTGCATATCCGTCACGCCCACGACCCCATCGACAAAGACGCGCTCGTTGGGTTGCCAAGACGCATAGGCAAACCCGCTGTAGGCCTCCGCCTTAGAGGTCGTTCCGTTGACGCCAATGTCCGAGGCGTCGCGGCCGTAGCCAGCCCCGATACCGACGGTCAGCTTATCGTTGATCCGGGCATCAGCGCCGATGGTCACGCCATCCGTGGTGAAGTCGAAGCCTTCTCGAACACCATTGCGGCGGTGGAAGCCAAGATCAACGGCCCCCTCCATCCACCAGGCCATCCGACCGTCTTCACTTCCTCCGCCGGCTGCGCGCGGGGCGCTTTCCGCCTGCGAGGGGCGGGCCTGACCCTCAGGACCGTACTCAACCATGCCGGCGCGGATCATGTAGTTCCGCATATTCCGCATCGCTTCGTTTTCACCTGGGATCGCTTCGATCTGATCCATAGGGACCAGCGTCAGCCCGACATGGTTCCGGCGCGGACCTTGACCATGCAGTTGTTCCAGACGCCGAAGAACATTCGACGTTTGGGCCGACGAGAAGCGATAGGAGGCTTGGGTCTGGGCGTTGACCAGCCCCGTCACCTCCGGGTCGCGGCTGGGATCGGGCCGCTCCTTCACCGTCAGTCGAACCACACCCGGCTCCGACGTTGCAAACGCGTTCCGCAGCGTGAACCGAATATCCACGCGGCCAGCGAAGGCGCCGCGCGGGGTCGCCCGCAACACGTAGTCGTCGCCGACTTGTGTCACCGCGACATCGACGGCATCGGGCGCGCTGATGCTGACGATCTGGGCGGCCCGGAAGGGCCCACCGCTGGCGTTCTGCAGAAGCGACACGTCCACCGGTCGCCCGGCCCAGGTCTCGGCCTCGATAACCGCGCCCGTCGCCGGTTTCGGTTGCACGATTGCGGTCAACGTCGCCGGGTCCGACCATCCGAAGCGGTTTTGAACCGCGAAGCGGAACGATGCGCGGCCCGTCCAGCCCTCTTGAGGCTGGAAGATCACGCGCAGACCTTCGACCCGCAGCGTTCCGCCGTGTTCGCCTTCGCTCGCGTTCTCTCCGGCGAGGCGAACGGCCATGAAGGGGCCGCCCTCCATCCCGTCGGTCACATCGAAAATGATCGGCTCGCCGCTCAGTCCGGTCTTCTCATGGTCGTTCGCCGAAGGCGGAGGACCGCCCTCAACCGTCACCGTCGCCGTCAGCGGCGTTGAGACGCCGCCGGGGCCTTCCAGCGTGAACGCAAAGGAGTCCACGCCGAAGAAGGAAGCCGAAGGCGTGTAGGTGGCCGAAGTCCCCTCGATGGAGACCGTGCCATGAGCAGGCAAGGTCTCGACCGAGGCCGTCACCGCATGAGCCACGCCATCGGCCAGCTCCATCGTCACCGCGACATCCATAGGGGTCGTGACGGCGAGATCCTGGCCGACCGGCGCGGGAACGCCGACGGTGACGACGATGTTGCGCGCGACCGACTGCCCGCCAGGGCCTTCGGCGACGAACGCAAAGCGATCCACGCCGAAGAAGCCCGCGGCCGGGGTGTAAGTGACCCGGTCGCCGTCCAGCGAGGCCGATCCGTTAGCCGGTTGGCTCGCCAGCGCGAAACCATCGACAAGGCCCGTGGCTTCCAGCGTCGCCGAAACCGGCGTCTCGAAAGCCGTCGTCAGCGCAACGTCGCCGGCATCCACACCCGGAGCGGCCGGACGGGCCACCGTGACCGTCACCGTCGCGACCGTCGAGGTGCCGCCAGGTCCGATCGCACGAACAGCGACCATGTCCGTGCCGTAGAAGCGGGCCGCCGGGACATAGCGCAGGGTCTCTCCGGTCAGCGAGGCCACGCCATTCGTCGGATCACCGGCCAGCTCGACCGACGAATAGACGCCCGAAACCGTCAGGCCCACCTCACCCGGCGTTTCGTAACCGACCGCCAAGGCCGCATCGCTGACAACCGGAGCAGCCGGAAGGCCGACCGTGACCGCGATCACAGCAGGGTTGGACGTGCCGCCGGGGCCTTGCGCCACGTAGGCGAAGGCGTCCGAACCGAAGTACCCGGCGCGCGGCGTGTAGATCGCCTTCTCGCCGTCAACGACGACCTGGCCGTGCGTCGGCGCCGTCGAGACAGCGAAGCCGTCGAAGACTCCAGTGGCGCGAAGCCTCACCTCCCCCGCTTGGTCGAACGGAACTTGGATCGAGCCCGGCGAGGCCACGGGCTTGCCCGGCAAGCCGACCTTGACGCTGATCGTCGCCGGGGCAGAGACCCCGCCCGGACCGCGCACCGCGAAGGTGAACACGTCGTCGCCGAAGAACCCGGCATTGGGGGTGTAGCGGGCCTCGTTGCCCGCCAGCACCACGACGCCGTTCGTCGGATCGGAGACCAGCTCATAGCCGTCGTGAACACCGGTCGCGGTCAGAACGACCGTGCCGACGGTTTCAAACGGCGTCTCCAGCTCGCCCGCCAGTGCGACAGGCGATCCGGGCAGGCCGACGGTCACGGACACCGTCGCCGGAGCCGACGAGCCGCCGGGGCCTGTGGCGCGGTAGGTGAAGCTATCGGCTCCGAAGAACCCAGCGTCAGGCGTGTAGCGAACCTGACTGCCGACGATGACGGCCGTACCGTGGGCCGGCGGCGACACCAGGGCAAAGCCGTCGAAGACGCCCGCTCCCGAAAGAGCGGCCTGCCCGACGGTCTCATAGGCCGTGGACAGCGGGACCGAGGCCGCCGTCGGAGCCGACGGCAGACCGACGGTCACACTGACGGTCGCCGGGGCGGAAGTCCCGCCGGGGCCGACTGCCGCGACAGTCAGCGTGTCCGCGCCGTAATAGCCCTTGCGCGGCGTGTATCGCAGGGTGGCGCCGTTCAAAACGACATCGCCATTCGTCGGCGAGGCGACGATCTGGAAGCGGTCGAAAACGCCCGATCCCACCAGCTCTACCGAACCGAAGGAGTCGAAGTCGGTCGCGAGCGTCGCCGCAGCGACAGACGGCGCACCCGGCAGGCCAACATTGATCGGCACCGTGACCGTCGGCGAGGCTCCGCCGGGACCGACGGCGCGGACGCGCATGGTGTCGGCTCCGAAGACACCGGCATTGGGGGTGAAGGTGATGACACGGCCCGAAACCGTGGCGACGCCGCGAGCCGGTTGGCTCACGATTTCCAGCGCCGTGAAAACGCCAGTGGGGGAGAGTTCGACCGAACCGGCTTGCTCAAACGGCGTCGTCAGAGACGCAGTCGGCAGACCCGGAGCAGGCGGAACGGCGACGTTGACCGTCACCGTGACCGGAGCGGAGACACCGCCCGCGTTTTCCGCCGTCACCGTGAAGGTGTCGCGGCCGTAGAACCCGGCCGCAGGCGTGTAGGTCACATTCCGGCCAGCCACGACCGCCGATCCGTTTGCCGGATCGCTTGCGACGGCGAGGACCGGGCTGAACCCGGTCACGACGAACGAGCCGGTTACGGCCTGTTCATACCGCGTCGAAAGCGTCAGGGCGTTGATGACCGGCGTGTTCGGCAGACCAACGGTGATCGTCAGCTTGCCGATGTTTGACACACCGCCAGGGCCAGTCGCCGAGAACGTCAGTTCATCGGGACCGTGATAGCCCGCTGCCGGGGTGTACGTCAGAGTCGTTCCGCTGATCGAAGTCGTGCCGTGCGCCGGGGCCTGCACGACATTGACCGTCGTCAGAACACCTTGGGCCGGGAGGATAACCGCTCTCGCCGTCTGGAAAGCGGTCGTGAGGGTCGTATCGGTCACGGTCGGGGCAGGCGGCAGGCCAACCGTCACCCGCACCGTGAACCACGCCGAGTCACCGCCCGGTCCAGATACCCGATAAGTAAAGGTGTCCGAACCATAGAAGCCCAGGCGCGGCGTATAGGTGACGGTCCTGCCGTTGACCGCAACCGTGCCGTGCTGGCCTTGGGTGATGAAGACGCGCTGGATGACGCCTTCGGCGGGCAGCTCCAGCGAGCCTCCGGTCTCATAGTCCACCGACAGCTCAGCGTCTTCGCCCGTAGGAGCGGGCGGCAGGCCAACGACCAGATCGACAGTAGCGCGCGCAGAGTTGCCGCCCGGGCCGACGGCCCGGAAGGTGAACACATCCGCGCCGAAATACCCAGCATTAGGGGTGTAGGTCGCTTCGCGACCATTCAGCGAGACCACGCCCTGTCGGGGTTGGTCAACCAGCACCAGCGACGAGATAACGCCCGTCGCCCCGAGGGTGATGGTGCGGGGCTGGCCATAGGTCACATCGACTCGTTGATACTCGGCCGTCGGGGCCGCCGGAAGTCCGACGTTCACCGTGACGGTCGCAGCGGCCGAAACACCTCCGGGGCCAACGGCCCGATAGGTGAAGGTGTCCACGCCGTAGTGTCCCGTCTTCGGCGTGTACGTCGCAGCCAGGCCGTTCAGAACGACTTGGCCATTCGCCGGAGCAGCCACGACCTCGACCGACGAATAGACGCCCGTCGGGGCCAGGTTGACGCTCGCCGAAGTCTCATAGGCCGTCGAGGCCGTGACGTTCGACGCGGTCGGAGCGGGCGGCAGCGCGACGGTCACAGCAACCGTTGCAGGGTTGGAAACTCCGCCCGGCCCCTCCGCCGTGAACTCGAAAGCATCGGCGCCGTAGAAACCGGCGCGCGGGGTGTAGGTCACGACCGCTCCAGCGACTGTGACATCACCGTGGACCGGAGCCGCGGTGATCGTGAAGCCGCTGTAGATCCCGGTGGCCCGAAGCGTGACCGTTCCAGCAGTCTCATAGGCGGTGACGATGGAGTCCGGCGAAGCGACCGGCTTACCCGGCAGACCCACCGAGACATTGATCGTAGCCGGAGCGGACGTACCGCCCGGACCAGTTACGACGAAGGTGAAGGCATCGGCGCCGTAATGACCTTCCTCCGGCGTATAGGTCGCCACGCTCCCATTGATCGACACCGAGCCATGAGCAGGCTGGCCGATGATCGAATAGGAGGTACGGACCCCGGAGGCTTGAAGGTTCACCGTTCCCACGGTCTCAAACGGGGTAGTCAACGAGCCGGCTTGCGCGACCGGAGCTGCCGGAAGGCCAACCGCCACGGCAACCGAGCCAGGCGCGGAGTTGCCCCCTGGACCAACAGCCCGATAGGTGAACGCGTCGGCACCGAAGTAGCCCGCCGCTGGCGTGTAGGTCGCGACATTGCCGCTGATCGAAACGGAGCCGTGCGCCGGTTGCGAGACAACCTGAACGCCCGTGAAAACGCCAGTGGGCGAAAGCGGGATTGAGGTGGCTGTTTGATAGGCCGTCTCAGCCGTTAGATCAGGCGCGACAGGTGCAGCCGGGAGGCCGACCGTGACCGCGACGGTCGCCGGATTGGAGACGCCGCCCGGCCCTTCCGCCGTGAACTCGAAAGCGTCGGGGCCGAAGTACCCCGCCGCAGGCGTGTACGTCGCCACATTGCCGGTGATCGACACCGAGCCGTGCGACGGCTGAGCCGTGATCGAGAAGGCGTCATAGATCCCGGTCGCTCGCAGCGTGACCGATCCGGCGGCCTCATAAGCTGTCTCGATGGAGTCCGGCGACGCCACCGGCTTGCCCGGCAGGCCCACAGCGACGGTGATGGTTGCCGGAGCCGAAACGCCACCGGGACCGGTGACGGTGAAGGTAAAGGCGTCAGCGCCGTAGTAGCCTGCTGCCGGGGTGTAGCTGGCGACGCCGTTGCTGATCGCAACAACGCCGTTAGAGGCCTGCGCGACGAGCTGATAGGTCGAATAGACGCCCGTACCTTGCAGGTTCAGCGTTCCGACGGTTTCAAAGGGCGTCGAGAGCAACCCCTCCAGGGCGACCGGTGCGGGCGGAAGACCAACGATGACGCTCACCGTAGCGGAGGCCGAGTTGCCGCCGGGGCCAACAGCCCGATACGCGAAGGTGTCGGCGCCATAGTAGCCGGCCGCTGGCGTGTAGGTCACACGGTCGCCGTTCAGCGTCGCAACACCGTGCGACGGCTGCGCGGTCAGGGCATAGCTGGTGACAACGCCCGAAGCCCCCACCCTCACCTCTCCCGGCGTTTCATAGGGCGTCGAGAGCGTGAGCGAGGACGCCGCCACCGGGGCGGGCGGCAGGCCGACGGTCACGGTGACGGTCGCGATGTCAGATGCACCGCCGGGGCCTACTGCCCGGACGGTGAAGCTGTCGGCACCGAAGAATCCAGCCTCAGGCGTGTAGGTGACGCGCTCGCCGTTCAGGACAGCCGCGCCGCGCGAGGCCTGGCCGACGATTTCCACCGTCGAGAACACGCCGCTCACGGCCAGATCGGCCGAACCGGCCTGCTCATAGGCCGTGTTGATCGATGCGGCCGAAACTGACGGAGCGCCAGGAAGGCCGACCGAAATCGACACGTTCGCAGCACTGGAGACACCGCCGGGGCCGACAGCTTCGACAGTCATCGCATCCGCCCCGTAATAGCCGGGCGCAGGCGTGTAGGTCAGAACGGTGCCAGTGATCGACGCTGAACCATGCGTCGGGTCCGACGCGACCCTCAACTGGCTATAAACGCCCGAGGGCGCGAGCGAGGTTGAGCCCGCCATGTCATAGCCAGTCGTAATCGACGCAGACGCCAGCGTGGGCGCAGGCGGAAGCCCAACCGTCACGGTGACGGTCGCGGGGGCCGACGTGCCGCCTGCGTTAGTCGCCGTGACCGCGAACGCATCGGCCCCATAGTAGCCAGCCGCCGGGGTGTAGGTGACGGTAGCGCCGTTGATCGACACTGTGCCGTTGGCGGGGTTGGTGGAAACCGCCAGCACGGGCGCGTAGCCGTTCACGACCAGCGTGACACCGGCGTCCGTTTCGTAAGGTGCGGTGATCGACCCGCCCGAAACCGTCGGAGCGGCGGGCGTGGCCACGGTGATCGACACCGTGCGCGTCTGAGACGCGCCGCCAGGACCGGTCGCACGATACGTCAGCGTGTCGGAGCCATAGAAGCCAGCCGCAGGCGTATAGGTCAGGGTCGTACCCGTGATCGAGACCGAGCCGTTGGCGGGCTGGGTGACGACATTGACCGAAGTCAGAACGCCAGAAACCGGCAGGGCGAGAGAACCGGCCGTCTGGAAGGCTGTCGAGAGCGCGGCGTTCGCTGCGGTCGGAGCGGGCGGCACATTCACCGTCACCGTCACCGTCGCGGCAGATGAATTGCCGCCGGGGCCAACGGCCCGATAGGTGAATGAATTGGAGCCATAGAAACCGGCGTTAGGAGTGTAGGTCGCCGTCGTACCGCTGATCGACACCGTGCCATTGGCCGGATCAGTCAGCTTCGTCACGCTCGTATAGACCCCGGCGGGGGCCAGGGTGATCGACGTTGCAGTTTCATAGGCAGTCGTCGCCGACACATTCCCGGCAGTGGGAGCCGGCGGCAGGCCGACGGTGACATTCACCGTCGCCGGGGCCGAAGTTCCCCCCGCGTTCGCAGCAGTCACGGTGAAGGAGTCAGCGCCGAAGAAACCGGCATTGGGCGTGTACGTCACATTCGCCCCGGACACCGACGCCGCCCCATTCGACGGTGCGCTGGCAATCGCCAGAACCGGCGAATAGCCCGTCGTGGTCATCGTTCGGGATCCAGCAGTTTCATAGGCCGTGCTGATCGAGCCGCCCGTGATCGTCGGCGCGGCGGGCGTGGCCACGGTGATCGACACCGTGCGCGTCTGGGACGCGCCGCCAGGGCCGGTCGCACGATACGTCAGCGTGTCCGAACCATAGAAGCCAGCCGCTGGCGTGTAGGTCAGGGTGGTGCCCGTGATCGAGACCGAGCCGTTGGCGGGCTGGGCGACGACATTGACCGAAGTCAGAACGCCCGAGACCGGCAAGGCGACAGAGCCCGCCGTCTGGAAGGCTGTGGAAAGCGACGTGTTCGCCGCGGTCGGCGCGGGAGGCACGTTTACAGTCACCGTCACCGTCGCGGCGGCCGAATTGCCACCGGGGCCAGTCGCCCGATAGGTGAACGAATTGGAACCATAGAAGCCAGCGTTCGGCGTATAGGTCGCCGTCGTGCCGCTGATCGACACCGTGCCATTGGCCGGATCGGTCAGCTTCGTCACGCTCGTATAAACTCCGGCAGGGGCCAGGGTGATCGATGCGGCAGTTTCATAGGCCGTCGTCGCCGACACATTCCCGGCGGTCGGGGCTGGAGGCAGGCTGACCGTCACCGTCACCGTCGCGGCGGGCGAGTTGCCGCCGGGGCCAACGGCCCGATAGGTGAAGGTGTTGGTGCCGTAGAACCCGGCGTTCGGCGTATAGGTCGCCGTCGTGCCGCTGATCGACACCGTGCCATTGGCCGGATCGGTCAGCTTCGTCACGCTCGTATA
>NZ_JBMDIU010000014.1:0-64614 GCF_057808845.1 Brevundimonas sp. FG8
CGCCTGCGCCGCGCCCGGCCGCCCAGCGGACGCCCGCCCGTCGTCCCGCGCCGCGCCCGGCTGCCCGTCCGGCGGCCTCGCCCCCCGAACCGACCGGCGAACGCCCCTATCAGCCCGCCGCCGCGGCCCCGAACCAGCCCCGCCAGTCGGTGCAGTAGGCCGACCCGTCGAAGAGACGACAAGAGGGCCGCTCCTTTCGCGGGGAGCGGCCCTTCTGACTCCTATTCGATGTCCTCATTCAGCAGGCCGACCTTGTCGAAGCCGCTGGCCTTCAGCCCGTTCATCACCGCCATGAAGCGGTCGTAGCGGACCTCCGGCTGGGCGCGGATGAAGACGCGTTCCGCATGGCAGGCCTCGCCCTGTCCGGTAGCGGCGCAGACGTCGGCGGACAGCCGGTCCATGCTGGTCTCGCGGTCGGCCAGGAACAGTCGCCCGTCCTCCTGCACACTGACGTAGACGGGCTCCTTCGGCTTCACGCCCACCGGCGGCGCTTCCGCCGGCGGCAGGTCCAGCTTCAGCGACACCGTCGCTACGGGCGCGGCGACCATGAAGATGATCAGCAGCACCAGCATGATGTCGACGAACGGCGTGACGTTGATGTCCGCGTTCTGCTCGACCGCGGCTCCCCCCGGTTCGCCGGGACCTGAAACTCTCGCACCCATGGCCAATCCTCCCTGTCAGCCGGCGCGGCATTGCGCCGGTAAGGCGAAGCTGGCGAGGGTCAGGCGGCGGTTTCAGGGCGGGAAGGGGGCATGAAAAAGGGCCGCCTCCCGAAGGAGACGACCCTGATCCGTCTGAATGTGCGAAAAGCCTATTCGATGTCTTCGTTCAGCAGGCCGACCTTGAAGAAACCGTTGGCCTGCAGGGTGTTCATGACTTCCATGAACTGGTTGTAGGTCACTTCGGCCTGGGCGCGGACGAACACGCGCTCTTCGCGGCAGTTCGGAGCGGCCAGGGCGGCGCAGACGTCGTTGGTCAGGGTCTCGATCGTGGTCGGGCGTTCCGCGATGTACAGGTCGCCGCCTTCCTGGATCGAGATATAGACCGGGTCCTTCGGCGGGGTGCCCGGGGGCGGCGGAACCGCCGGCGGCAGGTCGAGGCGGATCGAAACGGTGGCCATCGGGGCCGCGACCATGAAGATGATCAGCAGCACCAGCATGATGTCGACGAACGGCGTGACGTTGATCTCGGAGTTCTGATCGATCGTGCCGGCCTTGCTGCCCGGACCGGAAAGTTTGGCGCCCATGAGTGGGTGTCTCCATCAGGCCCGGCGCGTCGTGCGGCGAGCGTCACTGAAAGCTTCGGTTCGTCTCTTGGCGTCCCGGAACCGGCTTGTAAAGCGGCTTCGACGTCACGGAGGTTCCGAAGCGTCGCATCACGCCCCGAATACGCCTGTCAGGCGAACCGATTCAGCCCTTTGCGAGCTTGAGGAACCGGTCCTTCAGCGCCGCATCGGTCTTGAAGGCGCCAGTGAAACGCGTCGTGATGGTCGAAACGTGGCGATGGTGGACGCCGCGGGTCGTCATGCACTGATGTTCGGCGTCGATCAGAATCGCCACGCCCTGCGGGGCCAGGCTTGATTCGATGGCGTCGGCGATCTGGTTGGTCAGCACTTCCTGCGTCTGCAGGCGGCGCGAATAGATTTCGACGACACGGGCCAGCTTCGAGATGCCGACCACCTTCTCGTTCGGGATGTAGGCGACATAGGCCTTGCCCAGGAACGGGGCCATGTGGTGCTCACAGTGGCTTTCCACCTCGATGTCGCGCAGCAGGACCATGTCCTCATAGCCCTGCACGTCCTCGAAGACGCGGCCCAGCTCCTTGGCCGGATCGGCGTCATAGCCGTCGAACCACTCGCCATAGGCGTCCACCACGCGCTTGGGCGTATCGATCAGCCCGGGACGATCCGGGTTGTCGCCGGCCCACGCCAGCAGGGTCCGGACGGCCTTCAGGGCCTCTTCGCGCGACGGGCGCTGAACTTCATCGTTGTCGCTGCTCAGGACGGGGGTGACGGTCATTCTTCTCAACTCAGGCGACGAAGTAGCGCCGGAACGAAGGTCCCGGATGGACGCGCGCCGCTCTCCCTTTATAGACCGGACATGCTGTTCGCACGCGCGGCAGCACGGCTATATGGGGCGGACGGTCCGTCCCGCAAGAAAACTCAAGGCCATCGCCTCACTATGCCGCTGACAATCCACGACACCCTGCACCGCGAAAAGCGCGTGTTCACGCCGCGAGACGAGAACCGGGTGACGCTCTACGTCTGTGGCCCGACGGTCTATGACTTCGCCCACATCGGCAATGCGCGCCCGCCCGTGGTGTTCGACGTGCTGGTCCGCCTGCTGCGCCGCACCTATGGCGCGGACAAGGTGATCTACGCCCGCAACGTCACGGATGTGGACGACAAGATCAACGCCAAGGCCTTCGCGGAAGGCGTGCCGATCAGCGGGATCACCGCCCGCTACGAGGCGGCCTATCTGGAGGACATGGGGCGTCTGAACGTCTCGCCGCCGGATATCGCCCCGCACGTCACCGACCACATGGACGCCATCGTCGCCCAGATTCAGGCGATCATCGACCACGGCTGCGCCTACGCCGCCGAAGGTCACGTCCTGTTCGACGTCTCTTCGTATGAGACCTACGGCAAGCTGTCGGGTCGCAATCTGGACGACATGATCGCCGGCGCCCGCGTCGAGGTGGCCCCCTACAAGAAGAACCCGCACGACTTCGTCCTGTGGAAGCCCTCAAAAGAGAACGAGCCGTCCTGGCCGTCCCCGTGGGGCGACGGCCGTCCCGGCTGGCACATCGAGTGCTCTGCCATGATCGAGGCCAACCTGGGCCTGCCTATCGATATCCACGGCGGCGGCATCGATCTGGTCTTCCCGCACCATGAGAACGAGATCGCCCAGGGCGTCTGCGCCCACGGCCACGCCCACGGCGCGGACTCGCACGCCGAATACAGCCGCTACTGGATGCACAACGGCTTCCTGACGCTGGACGGCGAGAAGATGTCCAAGTCGCTGGGCAACATCCTGCTGCCGCACGCCCTGCTGGAGCGCCTGCCGGGCGAGGTCATCCGCTGGGCCCTGCTCTCGGCCCACTACCGCCAGCCGCTGGACTGGAACGAGGGCTTGCTGGAACAGAGCCGCAAGTCGCTGGACCGCCTATACGGCGCCCTGCACCGCGCCGCGGCCGTCGAGGCCGGGCGGGATGACCTGCCCGCGGACTTCCTCAAGGCGATCGAGGACGACCTGAACACGCCGGGCGCCTTCGCCGCCCTGTTCGCCCTGTCCAGCGAGATCGAGCGCGGCATGACCGCCGGGGACCACGCAGCCGTCGCGACCGCCAAGGGCCAGCTTCTGGCCTGCGCCGCCGTTCTGGGCGTCCTTCAGAACGATCCGGCGGGTTGGCTGGAAGGCGACGTCTCCGACGACCTGCGCACCGAGGTCGAGGCCCTGCTGGAACAACGCGCCGCCGCCCGCGCCGCCAAGGACTGGCCCGAGGCCGACCGCATCCGCGACCGCCTCAACGCGCTGAACGTGGTGGTCATGGACGGGCCCACCGGCGCGACCTGGCGGGTGAAGGGCTGAGCACCTTTCACCCTCCCCGTCCCGGGGAGGGTGGCTGAGCCGCAGGCGAAGCCGGGTGGGGCGGGCTAAGGCAATACAGCGCTCGTTTCGCAGAGCCGCCCCCACCCTGTCGTCGCTGTGCGTCGACATCCCTCCCCGGGGCGGGGAGGGGGAAGGACGCTGTTCTACGTAATCCGCTTCACGCTCACCGGGTCGCTGGCGGGGAAGGTCTCCTCGATCCCCTCATCCACCAGCGCCTCCTGCCGGCCCTCGGCGTCGTGCTGCTTGTCCGCCAGTTGATCCGGTTTGCCGTGCAGAGGTTTGGCGCGCTTGGCGTGCGGGGTGTCGGTATCGCAGTCTTCCTGCGTCGGGGTCGGATGTCCGGATTGAGCCGTCATCGTCTCTCTCTCCTCAGTCTTTGGGGTGATCGTCTTCGCCGTCCGGGCCATAGCCCAGCTCGGTGATGTCATCGTCTGACAGGCGCTTGGCCTCCCAGTGGGCGGCGCTGGCCTGCGCGCCTCGCGCGTTCCGCATCAGGCCGGAATAGACCAGCTCCACCTCGTCGGCGCCGCTCTGGCCGCCACTCTCTCCGTCGATCTCGGTCAGCCGCTCGCCGTCCACGCCCAGCAGGGCGTCGGCCTCGGCCTCGATGCCGGAAGCGCCGAGGCTGTCCTCGACCTCATCCAGATCGTCCTCGTCGAACGGCGCGTCGTCGGAGTCGCCGTCCGCCTGCGTGACGTCCAGCACCGGGTCCGCCTCGTCCAGCAGGAAGTCGCCGTCGCCGTCGTCATCCAGATGGGTCTCGTCAAAGACTTCTGACTGTTCCTGGTCGTCCCTGTAGTCGTCGAGTTCGGGCATGTTCGCCTCCCTGTTTCTCAGGGAGACAACGGCCCCGTTCAGGCGGCGTTCCACCCGTCCGCGACGACCCGATCCAGCGCCGCCCGCATCCGGTCGATCACCTCCGGCCAGCCGTTGACGGCCTTGCGCACGAAGATTTTCGTCTCGGGATAGAAGACGTAGTGGTCGGTGGTCATCAGGTGCCAGTCGTCCGGCGCGGCCACCATCCATGTCCGCGCGCCCGTGGCGGCGGCGATATTGGTCCCCGCGATGCCCGGCCCCAGCACCACGTCGCAGGCCAGCGACAGGGCCGCTACATCCTCCAGATCGTCCTTCAGATTGATCGGCGGCGTCCAGATATAGACCCCCGCCGCCTCGGCGGCTTCGAGGTCGGCGGACACGTCGCCGCACTGCAGATTGACCATCACACAGCCCGGCGCCCGCAGGATCGGCTCCCACAGCTGGAAACCGGCGGCGAAGAAGGCGGCCCGCGCCCCGGTCATCACCAGACTCTTCCAGTGCAGCCCGACCTTCAGCCCCTCGGGCAGCTTGGCCAGTTCGCCCTTCCAGTATTCGACCTTCCCGGGGGAGGGGACGATGTAGGGGCGCGGTCCGGGGAAGCTGTCCAGCGTCCGGCGATACACGGCCATCAGGCTGGCGATCGGAACCCAGTAATCCAGCTTGCCCTCGGCCTCGGCGATCTCCTCGGCGAAGGGGACATAGCGGGTCAGGCGGCCTTCCAGCCGCACCGCCTTGTGCCCGCCCACCACCGCTTGCGGGAAGGCGCGCTGGAACAGGCCGACCATCCGCTGCTCGACCGCCAGATAGACCTGACCGTCCGGCCCGACCGCGTCGATCAGGTCCTGCACGCAGTTGGAGAAGACCAGTTCGTCCGCGATGCCCTGCTCGCCGACGATCAGGATGCGCTTGCCCTTCGGGTCCTGCGTCTTCGGCTCCCAGCGCGGGGCGTCCACGGCCACCTGCATCGCATCGGGCAGGTTCGGGTCCAGACGCACCTCATAGGCCTCGAACGCCTCGGGGATGCGGGCCTCGCCCATCATCATCAGGGCGCGGGCCATGTTCATCATGGCGACCTCATAGCCGGCCTCGGCGCCCGGCATGGCGGCTTCCATATCCTCGATGGCGCCCTTCACATCGCCCAGCGGGCGGCGGACGTTGGCCCGGTTGTACCGCGCCTTGGCGAAGGCCGGGTCCAGCCGCAGGGCCTCCTCGAAGAAGGTCAGGGCCTCGTCCAGCCGCCCCTCGTCGTTCAGCACGGTGCCCAGCGTGTTCCACAGCACCGCGTTGTCGCTCTCGATCTGCAGCATGGGCCGCAGCAGTTCGACCGCATCGGAATACCGGTTCTGGTCGCGCAGCACGCAGGCCAGGTTGTTGATCGCCTCGACATGCCCCGGATTGGCCGTCAGGAATTTCACCAGCAGCTTTTCGGAGATGTCCAGATAGCCCAGACGCTGCGCCAGTCGGCCCAGATCGTGGGCGATGTCGATCTCGTCGGGCAGCAGCTTCAGCGCCGCCTCATAGGCGTGGATCGCCGGGCCGAACTGGTTCAGCTTCTCCTGACAGATGGCCAGCACATGCCAGCCGACGCCCAGGGTCTCGTCCTGCTCCAGCGCCGCCAGCGCCTTCTGGGTGGCCTTGTCGAAGTCGCCCATGCGAATCGCCGCCACTGACAGCTTCAGCAATTCGACCGCCTTGCGCTGGGCCTTGATCGACTTGGCTCCGGCCAGCGACCGCGACAGCTTGCGGATCGCGTCGGGGGAGGCGGCGTCCCCGGCCAGTCCCTGCGCGCCCGGAGCCGGGGCGTGGGCGGCGGTGTCGTCGATCATCTGGGCGGCGGACATGGGCGGACTCGGGCGATGGACTGCGATTCAGGGAACGCGGTGCGATTTAGGGGATATGACGCCCTCGCCTCACAAGAGATGGTTAACCACGTCTGTTTAGCCTGCGTTGGTTCCCGGCTTTCTAGAACCGTATGCCGGGCCCGAGGGGAAAGACGCCCAATATGCCGTTGAAGCTGTCGCTCAAACCGGGCGAGAAATTTGTTCTGAACGGGGCTGTCGTCCAGAACGGCGACCGTCGCGGCGTGCTGATCCTTCAGAACAAGGCCAGCGTCCTGCGCGAGAAGGACATCATGCAGCAGGCGGAGGCCGACACCCCCGCCAAGCGCATCTATTTCCCCGTCATGATGATGTACCTGGACGAGGCTTCGGCCCCCAAGGTCTATGACGAATTCGCGCTGCGCCTGACCGAGTTCATGGGCGCCTCGCGCAACCCGGACGTCCTGTCCGAGTGCGTCGCGGCCTCGCGTCACGTGATGGCCCGCGAATACTACAAAGCCCTGATGTCGGCCCGCAAACTGGTGGATTACGAGGAAGGTCTGGCGAATGTCGCTTCAGGCGTACAAAACCGCGGCGACGCGGGCTGAGACCCCGCGCGAGGCGGAGTATCGGCTGTTCGGGCAGGTGACCCGGGCGCTGATGCAGGCCTCGACCGCTGACCCGTCGGATATCAAGACCCGGATCGAGGCGCTCGACTGGAACCGCCGCCTGTGGTCGGCGCTCGCCACCGACTGCTCGGACCCCAACAACGCCATGGCCATGCCGCTGCGGGCGCAGATCATCTCGATCAGCCTGTTCGTCGGCCGTCACTCGTCCGAGATCATGCGCGGGGACAACGATTTCGAGACCCTGATCGAGATCAACAAATCCATCATGCAAGGCCTCGCCGGCCCCGGCCAGCAGGCGGCGTAACCCGCAATTCTCCCTCCCCGTCCCGGGGAGGGTGGCGAAGCCGGGTGGGGAGGGCTAAGGCAAGGCAGCCGCGCTCTCTTCGCCGGGCCGCCCCCACCCTGTCGTCGCTTCGTGCCGACATCCCTTCCCCGGGACGGGGAGGGAGAAGGTCCGCATAAAGTCCTTCTGACGCCCGGCCAATTCTGCCCACCGGCAGCCCCTGCGCCCCCGTCCTTCCATTCAAATCAACGGTTTAGCGCGGCGCGATACTTGCGAGGGCGTGCGCGAACCAGAACCGGTTCTAGGGCCAGAAGGCCCTTCACAACCGACCAGAATGGAAGGAACTACCCGATGGTTATGTCGGTCAACACCAACGTGGGCGCTCAAGTGGCGCTCCAGAACCTGAACGCGACCAACGCCCAGCTGGCGACGACGCAGAGCCGCATCAACACCGGCCTGAAGATTTCGTCGGCGAAGGACAACGGGGCCATCTGGGCTATCGCCCAGGGCCAACGTGCCGATATCGGGGCGCTGAACGCGGTGAAACAGTCACTCGACCGCGGCGTCGCCGCGACCGATGTGGCCATGGCGGCGGGCGAGACGGTCTCCGACCTCTTGCTGCAGATGAAGGAGAAAGCTCTCGCGGCGACTGACAAGTCGCTCAAGACCGCGGCCCGCGCCGCCCTGAACGAGGACTTCAAGGCCCTTCGTGACCAGATCGCCTCTGTGACCAACAACGCCACCTTCAACGGGGTCAACCTGCTGAAGACCGCTGCGGACGGTTTCACGGCTCTGGCCAACGCCGAGGGCACCGCGACCCTGACGGTCCCGGCTGAAGTCATGGCTCTGGGTAGCACCACGGTTACGGTCGCGGCGACGCAATCGATCGAAACGCTGACCAAGTCGCAAGCGGCCCTCACGGCCGTGAACGCCTCCATCGACAACGTCTCGGGCGCCCTGGCGCGTCTGGGCACCAAGTCGAAGGCGCTGACCACCCACCTGACGTTCGTCGGCAAGCTGTCGGACGCGCTGGAATCGGGGGTCGGTAATCTGGTCGACGCCGATCTGGCGAAGGAAAGCGCCAAGCTCCAGGCCCTGCAGACGAAGCAGCAGCTGGGGGTGCAGGCCCTGTCCATCGCCAACCAGACGCCGCAGCTGGTCCTGTCGCTGTTCCAGTAATCACACAGGTTCTCGCAGGCGCCGGAGAGGTTCACCTCTCCGGCGTCTCGCGTTTCAACCCGGGATCCGATGTCAGGAGAACAGGCCGGTGACCGCGTGCCAGAGCTCCGCCGGCCAGCTCAGCAGCCAGTGCCAGACCGGCAGCAGGTAGGGGGCCACCCATTCCCAGGCCAGCCAGACCACCACGCCGCCCATCGCGACCAGCGCCACCGCCGCCCAGCCGACCAGCACCGCCAGCCCGTCGCGCTGCAACAGGCCGAAACCGAACATCGACATGATGAAGGACGGCACGAAATTTCCGCCCGGAATCGGCAGCATCAGCACCGCGGCGATCAGCACGATGGCCACGCCGATCAGGATTTCCGACAGCTCGTTGGTCATCACCTCCAGCCGCGGCCGGGCCAGCCGCTCGACCTTGCGCAGCGGGCTCAGCACCTTGGCGACGGCCTCGCGGTAGGTGGCCCGCTCAATGGACCGGGCCAACAGCCATCTCGGCATCCACAGCTGGTCCCGGCGGGTCACCAGCTGAACGCCGATCAGCAGCATCGGCGCGCCCAGCACCGTCGTCGTCCCCGGCACCGCGCCGAACACCATGTTCAGCAGGCCGAAGAACAGCAGGGTCGCGCCGAATCCGCGCTCCCCGAACGCATTGATCAGTTCGCCGATGTAGAGCTTGGGATCGTTCTTCGCCCCGATGTCCTCGATCACCTGTGAGAACGGGCGTGTGTCGGCCTGATAATCGTAGTCGGGCATCGGCTGACGGGCGTTTCCGGGGGCGAAAGCGGCTGGAAGAACTGATCTAGGCGCGGCTATGCCGTTACGCCACTTAAGAAACGTCCATGCGACACCGCAGGTTCAGGAACGGCCCTGCGGAGCATGCTCCTTCTTCCCCTTGCGCGGGGTGTGAGCCAGGTCCTCCAGCTCCTTTTCGGTCATCGATTCGACCATGGATTTCGACGCGCCTTTCAGCTTCGATTTCGGGATGTCGCCGCGTTTGGCGCTCAGGGCGGCGCCGGCGGCCTTCTGCTGTGCGGAGGACTTGGCGGGCATCGGACACCTCCGTCAAAAAGGCCAAAGCTGTGGGAAGGCGGCTGGTTCCTCGCCTGTTGCGGGAACGCACCGTGACTTTCGTCATTGGACCTGTGCCGGCGACAAGACCGGTGGAGGGAACGACGACATGCGGACCATGATCTCGGGCGCGCTCGCGCTCGGCCTGGCGGCCTGCGGCCAAGGCGGCGAGGCCAAGACGGAAGCGACTGCGGACAGCGCGGCTCCTTCGGCGGCGGAGATGATGAACGGTCCCAGGCCCGGGCTCTGGAGAGTGACCACCGAAATGTCCGGCATGCCGGGCGGCGCCCCGGCCATGGCGCCGGTCGAGACCTGCATCCAGAGCGCCACCTTCGAGGCGCCCGGTGGAAACCAGACCCCCGGCGCAAATTGCACCACCCAGCCCTTCACCCGTGACGGTGACGCCATGGTCTCCAGCTCCACCTGCACCATGCAGGGCATGAAGGCTGACAGCACCATCCGCGTGACCGGCGACTTCAACAGCCGCTACGTCATGACGGTGAACACGAAGATGGACCCGGCCCCGGCCCCCAACATGGCCGAAACCACCGTCACCATGACCGGCGAACGCCTCGGCGACTGTCCGGCCACCTGATCGGCGCCTTATGCAAAAGGAAAGGCCCGCTCCGGCCAGCGCCGGGGCGGGCCTTTCCAGAATCAGGCCAAACGAACCCGCAACCACTCCGTGGCGATGTGCCGACGCTCCACAAACGTCAGTTCACCGGCTTCCCGCAGGGAGGCTGCGGCGAGGTCAGGCAGTTCTGCTTCGAACTGGGTGTGCATGGTCCATATCGTCTGCGCACCGGGGAGTTGGTCGCCCTGACGGGAGTGGTGGGCGAGCCAGCTTCGGGTTTCGCGGCTTGCCCGTTCCGGCTCGCAATTGTGAGCACGGATATCCTGTCCCGCGATGTCCGACAGCGCGCGCTGGTACCGGAAAGGCTCCCGGTCGAAAATCGTGCAGGCCTTCTGACCTATCCATTTCAGCCCGAAGCGATCCGCCCCGAGGAAGATGCCCAGTTCAAACGGCATGTTGAACCTCGGCAAGCCCTCATCCAGCTCCATGAAGGAGATGTCGTGGATGCCCAGATGGCAGTCGCGGATCAGCGCGATGATCTTGTCTAGGCGAGCCTGCCCCGCATTGTCGAACTCGCGCGCACACCGGGGTGTGAAGCCGCAGGCCAGTGTCGCGAAGATGATTGCATCGAAGACGTCGCGACGATCGTCGGAGAACGGCGCGTTCACAAAGACGGATTTTCGGTAGCCGTTAGGCGCCCGGCTCACGACCGCCCTTTGCAAACCGGCCAGAGGCCAAGGCGGCGCTCAGCTTCTCATCGTCAATTCTGCGAGGCGTAGCGAACTTGACGACCTTGAAGCCCCTGCCGGTCGTCGTCTGCCCGATCGGCGCGGTAAAGCGGCCCGTCGCGGCGCTACGCTTCACCCACCCCGAATAATGTCCGGCGGACTTGCTCATGGTCTTAAGGTAGCACTGAACGGCAGTTTTGAAAGGCCTTACCCCAGCAGCTCACGCCCGATCAGGAACCGCCGGATCTCGTTCGTCCCGGCGCCGATGTCGTACAGCTTGGCGTCGCGGACCAGCCTTTCGACCGGCCACTCCTTGGTGTAGCCGGCGCCGCCCAGGGCCTGCACGGCCTCCAGCGACACCTTCACCGCGTTTTCAGACGCCAGCAGGATCGCGCCCGCCGCGTCGTAACGGGTGGTCTTGCCCTGATCGCAGGCGCGGGCGACGGCATAGACGTAGGCGCGGGCGCTGTTCAGGGCCACATACATATCGGCGACCTTGGCCTGCATCAGCTGGAAGCTGCCGATGGCCTTGCCGAACTGCTTGCGGTCGCGGACGTAGGGCAGGACCACGTCCAGCGCGGCCTGCATGATGCCCAGCGGACCGCCCGACAGCACGGCGCGCTCATAGTCCAGGCCGCTCATCAGCACCGCCGCGCCGCGCCCTTCGCCGCCCATGACGTTCTCTTCCGGAACTTCGCAGTCCTCGAACACCAGCTCGGCGGTGTCCGACCCGCGCATGCCCATCTTGTCCAGCTTCTTGGAGACGCTGAAACCCTTCATTCCCTTCTCGATCAGGAAGGCGGTGACGCCGCCGTTCCCCTCGCCCGTGCGGGCATAGACCACCAGGGTGTCGGCGGTGGGCGAGTTGGTGATCCAGAATTTCGTGCCGTTCAGGACGTAGCGGTCGCCCTTCTTTTCGGCGCGGGTGCGCATCGACATCACGTCCGAGCCCGATCCGGCCTCCGACATGGCCAGCGACCCCAGATGCTCGCCCGAGATCAGCTTGGGCAGATACTTCGCCTTCTGCTCGGCGGTGCCCCAGCGACGGATCTGATTGACGCACAGGTTGGAGTGGGCGCCGTAGCTCAGGCCGATCGAGGCCGAGGCGCGCGACACCTCCTCCATCGCCACGACGTGTTCGAGGTAGCCCATGCCCAAGCCGCCGTACTCTTCCTCGACGGTGATCCCGTGCAAGCCCAGCTCGCCCATCTCGGGCCACAGGTCGCGGGCGAATTCGTTCTTCTCGTCGATCTCGGCGGCGCGCGGCGCCAGCCGGTCGGCGGCCCAGCGGGCGGTGGTGTCGCGGATGGCGTCAGCGTTTTCGCCGAGGCCGAATTCCATGGATTGGGGCGCGAAGGGAATGCTCATGCACGGCGAGGTAGCCCATTCCTTTCCGGAGCGAAAGCGACGGGAAGGGGACGCTATGACGATGCAGGCGTAGGCGCCTTGGTTCTAAGGGAGGTCCCAGGCGCCCAACTCTGCGATCTGGTCAGAGATCGCGTTGCACTTATCAGCGATCACTTCTTTGTCGGCATCAGGGGCAGCGGCTGCAATGGCGTCGCCAAGCTCCTTGAAAGCGGCTTTGGCACGGGCGGCGAGTTCGATGATTTGTTCGTCACGGGTCATGACCCTCTAAGGTCTAACGCCGTTCCTTGTTCCAGCGGCAGTCGCCAAAAAATAGCTTGGGGTGAGCTTGCCCCGATAACGATGAACGCCATCGGTCAAGCTCACCTTACGAGGTGAGTTGAACTCCGTCTCAGCCCTCGTCGTCGGCCCGCTTCCCGGCCTTGCGGTACAGGTTCCAGGCCGAGACGCCCACGCAGATCACGCCGATCAGGGCCAGAACCCAGGCGATCACCGAGAAGTCGTCCAGCGGCGAGCGGTCGGACATGGCCTTGCGGAAGGCCGCCGCCGAGGCGGCGCACGAGAACAGACCCAGCCCGCCCATGATCATGTAGGGGCCGGTCTCGATCCAGTCGAAGCGGCGCGGTGCGGCGGGCTCCACCTCGTGACGCAGCACCGCCAGCGGCGGTTCGTCCTCGAACAGCACCGTTTCTTCGGTCCCGGTCGCCGGTTCGCGCTGTTCGGCGCCCCAGACGGGACGGTCGACCTCGACGAAGTCCGCCTCGACCGCCGGGGTCAGCTCCAGCGGGGGAAAGGGCGAGGCCGTCGGGGCCTGTCCGAAGACCGGCAGTTCGACGGGCGCTTCTGCTCGTGCAGCGGCGACGATCAGCGGCTCGACCGGCGCGGCCGCCGGGGCCTCGACGGCTTCGGCCACCGGCTCCGGCGCCGGCTCAGGCTGGGCGGCCTCGCCCGGCGCCTCGGCGATGACGGGCGCTTCCGCTTCGGCGACCGGCTCAGGCTCCGCGACCGGCTCGGGCTCGACCTCCGGTTCGGCGACCGGCCCCAGCGTCGGGAACCCCGGCAGAGGCCCGACCGCCAGGGTCGAATAAGGCGAATACCGCTGGAAGAAGGCGGCGTTCGGCGCCTCGCTCACATCGGCCCGCTTTTGCGGCGCCCAGACGGACGGCAGCGGCAGCGGCCTGGGCGTGGCGACGGCTTCGGGGCCCGGCTCGGGCTCCACAGGCTCGGGCGTAACTTCGACTTCCGGTTCCGGCGCGGGACTTTCGACGGGCGCTTCAGGCTCCGCCTCCGGCGCATGCGGCTCGCCCAGCAGCGAGGCCACGGCGGCGGCGCGGCTCAGCGGCGCGGGGTCGTTCGCCGTTTCGGCGACAGGTCCACCGACCGGCTCCGGTTCGACAGTCTCGACGGCCTCCGGCGTAACCATCACCGGCGGCGGGGGCAGGGGCGCGGCCAGCAGGTCGGACAGCAGCACCGGCGCGGCCGGATCGGCCACGAACAGCGCCCGCTCCGCCGCCCGGCGACGCAGGGCCGCATCCGCCGTCACCGTCTCCGGCCAGCCGATCAGGGCGTCGGCGGCCTCGCCCGTCTGTCCCGCATTGACGCGCTTCAGCACGTCCGAGCCCAGGAAGCGGTCCACGCCCACCGACACGGCGAAACTGGCCAGGGCGTCGAACTGGTGCTGGTTCAGCGGGGCTTGGACCTGTTCGTTCAGGGCCCTGGCCACCGGGATCAGGTCGTATTGCAGCAGCAGTTCCGCATCCGCCTCGCCTACCGTCAGCCCCTCGCGGGCCGAGGCGGTGTGGCCATAACCGATCACCCAGCGTCCGTCCTCGCGCCGCACGGCGCGCGGCCGGAAGCTCTCGAAGCTCTTGATGAGCACGATCCCCGCACGGGAGACCTTCAGACGGGGCCTGTTCGTATCAACCACAGGGATGTGTTCCAGATCGGGACGGACGCTTTCGCTTACGGAGAGACCCCGCAAGACCCACGCCGCTCACGGTTTCGTCAGAGCAGGACGAGGGTCGCGAGGCCGAGGAAGATCAGGAAACCAAAGAAATCCGTCGTGGCCGTGACGAACACCGCCGAGGACACCGCCGGGTCGAACTTGAACTTCGACAGCGTCAGCGGCGTCAGCACCCCGATGGTCGCCGCCACCAGCAGGTTGAGCACCATGGCCGCCGCGATCACCAGACCGATGCGCCAGTCCTCGTCCCGGAACCAGAATCCCGCCGCGACCCCGATCAGCGGGGCCAGCACCAGACCGTTGGCGACGCCGACCGCCAGTTCGCGCAGGAAGGTCCGCATGGCGTTGGCCGAGTTCAGTTCCCGTGTCGCCAGCGCGCGCACGGTCACGGTCAGGGCCTGCGTCCCCGCATTGCCGCCGATGGCCGACACGATGGGCATGAGAACGGCCAGCGCGACGATCTGCTGGATGGTGCCCTCGAACAGACCGATGACGCTGGCCCCCAGGGCCGCCGTCGCCAGATTGATCGCCAGCCAGGGCACGCGACCGCGGACGATCTCCGACACGGACGAGCCCCGGTCCTCGTCGGACACGCCGGCCAGACGCAGGATGTCCTCGCGGTTCTCTTCCTGAATGATGTTGACGATGTCATCGACGGTGATCTGCCCGACCAGACGCCCCGCCGCGTCGATGACCGGAGCCGAGATCAGGTGATATTTCTCGAAGATGTAGGCGACCTCTTCCTGGTCCTGGTCGACGGCGATCTCGTTCACCGGCTCCATGATGTCCAGCAGGGTCGTCGCGCGGGGGCTGCGCAGGAGCTGGCTGACCGCCACCCCGCCGATGGGGCGGTTCACCGGGTCGACCACATAGATGTCGAAGAACAGCTCGGGCAGTTCCTCGCCCTGCTTGCGGATGTGGTCGATGGTGTCGCCGACGTTCCAGAACTGCGGCGCGGCCATCACCTCGCGCTGCATCAGACGTCCGGCGGAGTCCTCCGCATAGCCCAGCGAGCTTTCGATCGCCGCGCGATCGACCTCGGGCATGGCGGCCAGCACCTTCTCGCGCTGATCGTCCTCCAGATCCTCCACGACCGCCGCGGCGTCGTCCGAATCCAGTTCCTGCAGCGCCTCGGCCAGCGTCCCGTGCGGCACGCGCTCCAGCACCTCCTCGCGGATGCTGTCGTCCAGCTCGGGCAGGGTCTCGGCCAGCAGCTCCGGCGGCAGCCACAGCACCACCACGCCGCGATGCTGCTCCGTCAGGAAGCCCATCAGGTCGGCCACGTCGGCGGGGTGCAGGTCTTCCAGCAGCGACCGCAGCTTCAGCCCGTCGCCGTCATCGGCGGCGTCGACCACCTTCTCCACGAAGCCGGGCGTCAGGACGTAGTCCTCGTCCAGCGCGATGTGTTCGATGTCTACGTCTTCGGGCGAATGAGGGGCGGGTGCGGTGGTGCTCACGCTGCGGCCTCCCTCAGTGTTTCAAACCAGCCTTAGCCGATGATTCGCCTTGAATAAGTCAGGCGCGGCCATGCGCGCCCGGGGTGTCTGGTTTCTGTCCACCATGGGCCCGCCACGGTCAAGATGACCAAAGCCGTTTACGCGCGAAAGCGTGCCCCGAGCCCGACTTCAGATACAGTTCGAACGCCTCTGCCTGACGGCGACTCGAGAAGGCAATGTAGGTGACGATCCGCCAAGGAGCGTACTTCGCGGTATGTATGGATTTCCCGCTGTTATGCTCCAGCAGGCGAGCTTTCAGATCGGAAGTCACGCCGACATAGCGTCTGGCCGGATCGGCGTGACTTTCGAGCAGATAGACGTAGTGCACGGCGACCTCGGTAAGGGCAGCCCTGCTACGCCAAGGCTTCGCAGGGCATCCTGCTTCGCCTCACTCCAATGTCCAGTCCTGCGAAGCCCCGCAAGGGGCGAAGCAGGATGGTGCGGTCGAGAAGACTCGAACTTCCACGGGTTGCCCCACAGCGACCTCAACGCTGCGCGTCTACCAATTCCGCCACGACCGCTCGCATCGGAGGGCGGCTGATAGCGGAGGTCGCGGGGAAAGGGAAGGGGGCGCCGGAACTGGTGTTCAAAGAAGACGTTTTTGACACCCGCGGGGCGCTGTTGAGGATCGAACATGTCCAGACTTATTCCGCTGGCGCTCGCGCTGGCCATGACCGCAGCGCCGGCGGCGATGGCGCAGGATCACGGTCGCGGCCACGGCCCTGAAAAGGGCGCTCCGCGTGGCGGCCCCGCACAGGACAGGGGACCGGACCGGGCGCAGCCGCGTGGACCTGAACAGGCCCGGGGCGGCGAGCGTGGTCCCCAGGCCCGGCCCGAACAGCGCGCGGATCGCGGCCCCGACCGTGAGGGTCGCGAGGACCGCCCGAATTCGGGGCGTCCCGACCGGCCTGACCGTGTCGCGCCTGTCCCCGCGCCCATCCCGGTTCTGGAACGCGACCGGGATCGCGACCGCGACCGAATCGTCCGTGACCTCGTTCGCTTCGAGCCCCGGCGCGAGCGGGTCGTCATCAACGGCTGCCCTCCCGGACTGGCGCGCAAGGACAACGGTTGCCTGCCGCCCGGGCAGGCCCGGCGCATCGAAGCCGAGCGCCGCGCCCGCTATGACTATGTCTGGGATCGCTGGGCGCGGAATGGCGAGCGCTACCGCTATGACGACGGCTATCTGTACCGGGTGAACACCTCGGGCGGCCTGCTGGGCTGGCTGCCAGTGCTCGGCGGGGCCCTGTCGACCGGCTCGATCTGGCCGACGCAATACAGCTACCAGCCCGCCCCGACCTATTTCACCGACTATTACCGCCTGCCGGACCGGTACGATTACCGCTACGCCGACGGCGTCATCTACGGCGTGGACCGCCAGAACAACGGCATCAGCCAGATCGCGGCCCTGCTGACCGGCCAGCAATGGACCGTCGGCCAGCCCATGCCCTCGGGCTACGACATCTACAACGTCCCCTACGACTACCGCGCCCGGTACGCCGACACGCCGGACCGCTGGTATCGCTACAACGACGGCTATGTGTACCAGGTCGATCCGACCACCCGGCTGGTCCAGGCCGTGATCCAGTTGCTGGCCTGACGGAGCCCGACCGATGCGCAAGATTCTGATCGGGGCGGCCGCGGTCGCCCTCACGCTCAACCTCGGTCTGGCCGCCTGCGGGCAGACGCCGGAGACGCCCGAGGCCGCCGGCGCGCCGCGGCCCTCGACCAGCACCCTCGCGGCCAGCCTGAAGGACAGCGGTGATCTCGGCATGCTGGACGGCGTGGTGCAGGCTTCTGGCCTGCGAACCGCTCTGGAAGGCGTCGGCCCCTACACCATCTTCGCCCCCACCGACTCGGCCTTCACCGCCGCCGGCGGCGCGCCGGGCGAGGATCAGCCGGCCCAGGGCGCCAAGCTGCTTCAGGCCCACATCGTGCCCGGCGCCGTCACCCGCACCGATATCAACGCCGCCCTTGATCGCGCCACCAACGGCCGGGTCGAGATGCGCACCATGGATGACGGCGTCCTTACCTTCACCCGCGAGGGCCAGACCCTGCGCGTCACCGCCCCCGACGGCGCCGCCGCCACCCTCACCGGCACCGAAAGCGCCGCCTCCAACGGCGTCATCCAGCCGGTGGACGCGGTGCTGGTGAAGGCGGCTGGGTAGAGAAAATTAGCGCGTAGGAATTAGGGCGTAGGGTCAGCGCTGCGTCGACTGTTCAGCGCTTTGATCAGGCCTCGCAGCATTTTACCAAGTTCATCCAGATCACGCAGAATCGGTTCGATCGTCCGGGACTCTGTCACGGTCACGCGAGCAGCAAGCAGCAGATGGGTTTCAAGTTCCTTCAGCGAGCCTTGTGACACACGGAGGAACTGGATGAAGCTCGGGCGGCTGTCACGACCGTAGCCCTCGGCGATATTGGCGGCGATCGATACGGCGGCTCTGGGAGGTCAGGCCGAACAGTTCTTCGCGTGGATAGGCGCGGGTTAGTTCATAGGTGGCCGCTGCGACATCCATCGCTTTTTGCCAAACCAGCAGGTCTTTGTAGCTACGAACTCCGGACACCCGAAACTCCGCCAAAAACTCCCTACGCCCTAATTCCTACGCCCTAATTTCTGAGTGCTGCCCTCAAGCCGCCCCGGCCATGAAGTCATACACGTCCGCCGCGCGCGTCACGGTGATCGCGATCCGGTCGTCGCGGATCTCGATCTCGCCACGCGCCACCGGGTGATTGTTGGCCAGGATCCAGACCTCGTCATGCTCCGACGCATCCAGCGGAATCACCGCGCCCCGGCCCATTTTCAGCAGCTGGCTCATGGGCAGCACGGAGCGCCCCAGGACAACCGAGATCTCGACATCGACGGATTCGATCTGGCTCACGGGGGACTCTGATACTGAAGGTGATACGGCGGAGTGGTCTTGCATGGGGCTCCTGATCCCCACATTGGGGGCATCATGCTTTCCCAGTCCTTAAGCGAAACCGTATCAAAGCTGGCGCGCGCCGACGGTCGCCCCGTCGAATGGGCGGTCTCGACCGGCTATGTCGATTATCCCGCCGCCGTCGAGGCCATGGAGGCCCGCGCCGCCGCCATCGCCGCCGGTGAGGCGCCCGAACTGATCTGGCTGCTGGAGCATCCGCCTCTCTACACGGCCGGCGTCTCGTCAAAGGATGAGGACCTGCTCGACGTCGGGCGCTTCCCGGTCCACCGCAGCGGACGGGGCGGCCAGTTCACCTATCACGGCCCCGGCCAGCGCGTGGCCTATGTGATGCTGGACCTGAACCAGCGCGGCAAGGACATCCGCGCCTTCGTCCGCGGCCTCGAACAGTGGATCATCGGCGCCCTTGATGAATTCAACGTCCCCGCTGACGTGCGCGAGGGCCGCGTCGGCGTGTGGGTCGAGCGCAAGGGCCCCGGCTGGTCCCGCGAGGACAAGATCGCCGCCATCGGCGTCAAGGTCCGTAAATGGGTCAGCTTCCACGGTATCAGCCTGAACGTCGAACCCGACCTGACCCACTTCGGCGGCATCGTCCCCTGCGGCATCCAGGACCACGGCGTCACCAGCCTCGTCGACCTCGGCGTCCCGGCCACCATGGACGAGGCCGACGACGCCCTGAAGACCAGCTTCCGCCGGGTGTTCGGGGATGTGACGGAAGGGACGGCGCCGGGCTGAGGCCTGCGATTTGGCGTGATCGGATTTGTCGACGACCCTTGGCCGCCGGTATTTTCGATCCATGCGGACCCCCGGGACCTTCACCCTGTCGCCACGCGCCCTTGAGGCGTTTGATCTGAACCGCCTGTGCGAGCGCGCGGGCGTACCGGCGTCGAACGCCTGGGACACCAGCGACTTCTTCGCCCTCTGGACCGCCGCCGGGCAGGAGATCGAGGATCGTGCGGCGGGGCTGCGGTTCGGCGCCGGCGGGATCGACGGGGGTTATGGCGTGGCCGCCATCGTCGCGCTGCATGCGCCGGACTTCGGCGCCGCCCTGTCCAGCCTGTCCCGATACAAGAGCCTGACCTGCCCGGAACTGGTCGAGATAGAAAGCTTCGGAACAGAGGTGGTGGTCCGCTACCGCTGGCTTCAGGCGACCGGCGCCCCGCCGCGTCTGCTCGTGGACACCGTCCTCGCTTCGCTGGCGGCGCTCGCCGGGCGTGGAAGCGGCGGGCGTGTCGCGCCGGTCCGGGTGGAGCTGTCACGCCGTCCGGCGGACCGCGCCCTGCTCGAGCGCCACTTCGGCTGCCCTGTCGTGTTCGGCGCGACATGGGATGCGATGGTCTTTGACCGTGACGCCCTCACAGTTCCCTTCGTCACCGCTGACAGCGGCGCCTTCGGCCACGTCCTTGAACAGCTCGAGGCCCGGCTGGGGCGAGGGGAGGGCTTTTCCGCCTTCATCGGTCTGGTGCGCGTGGCGATCGCCCGCCAGCTCAGCGAGGGGCGCCCGGCGACCGTGCAGGCGGTATCCGGTCGTCTCGGGACCAGCATTCGGACGCTTCAGCGTCGGCTGACCCGGGACCGAACCTCTTTCCAGATCCAGCTCGGCGGGGTCCGGCGCACGACGGCCGGCCGTCTGCTGGCGGATACCGATCTCGATACGACCGCCATCTCCATGTTGCTCGGCTTCGAGGAGGCGAACTCCTTCGCTCGCGCCTTTCGCGGCTGGGAACAGACCAGCCCCTCGCGGTGGCGCGAACAACGCACCGCCCCCGCCGTCACCGGAGAGCGTCAGCCATGACCCGCAAACACGTCCTCGTCACTGGCGGCTCCGGCTTCATCGCCGGACACTGCATCCTGCAATTGATCGAACAGGGACATCGGGTCCGGGCGACGCTACGCTCGCTTGATCGCGAAGGCGACGTGCGCGCTGTCCTGCATGACGCCGGACTTCAGGATGACACGGCTCTGGGGTTCGTCGCCGCCGATCTGATGCGGGACGACGGCTGGGCTGGGGCCATGAGCGGCATCGACGTCGTCCTGCACGTCGCCTCGCCGGTTCAGCCGGGCCATTTCGAGGATGAGAACCAGCTGATCGCGCCCGCCGTGGACGGCACGCTCCGGGTCTTGCGGACCGCGCGGGACGCGGGCGTCGGCCGTGTAGTGCTGACATCGGCCTTCCACGCCGTCAGCTGGGGCTACCGGCGCGACGGCCGGGTCTTCAACGACGATGACTGGACCATCCTCGACGGCCCCGGTGTCGACGCCTACGGCAAGAGCAAGACACTGGCCGAACGCGCCGCGTGGGGTTTCATCGCCTCCGAAGGCGGGACGCTGGAACTGACCAGCCTGCTGCCCGTCGCCGTCATGGGACCGGTGATGGGCCGGGACATCTCCGGCTCGAACCACATCATCCAGCGCCTTTTGACGGGCGCCGTGCCGGGCCTGCCGAACCTGTACATCCCCATCGTGGACGTTCGCGACGTTGCGGCGGCACATGTCTCCGCGATGACGGCGCCGCAGGCCGCCGGTCAGCGCTTCCTGATCTCCAACGGGGTTCCGTTGTCGATGAAGCAGATCGCCGACACCCTTCGTGAGGCTCTGGGCGCGTCCGCCGAACGCGTGCCGACCCGCACCATCCCCGATCTGGTCCTGCGTCTGAGCGCGATCTTCAACCGGCAGGTGCGGCCCTATGTGGCCGACCTCGGCTATGTTAAAAAAACCACCAACGACAAGGCCCGGCGTCTCCTCGGCTGGACCCCGCGTCCCCCGCGCGAGGCGATTATCGCCGCCGGGGACAGCATGGTCCGCAAGGGGCTGATCCCCGACGGGTGAGATCGTTCAGCCGGCTGTCTTCGCCCTGAGACTGGCCCGGGTCGCGGTCAGGATTTCGTCCGACAGGGCTTCGTCATCGACCGCACGCGACAGGATCACCGCGCCGACCATCGCGGCCCAGGCGCCGATCGCCGCCTGCCGGTCCGCCTCGTCGGGCGTCGCGGAGATCGCCCGGCTGAAGCGGTCTATCTGGGCCCGCACGCCCTGTGACATCGCCGCCCGTCCGTCCGGCGACTGACGGGGCGCATCGGCGGCGAGGGCGGCCGTCGGACAGCCTCCGGCCCGATCATCCCGATGTCCCGGCGACAGATAGGCGTCGATATACGCCTCCAGACCGTCCCCGCGACGGGTCAGGGTCTCCGTCGTCAGATGCGAGACCGTCTGCGCGATCAGGTCGTCCTTCGAGGCGAAATGGCCGTAGAAGCCGCCGTGGGTCAGCCCGGCGGCCTTCATCACTTCCGCCACGCTGACGGCGTCAAAGCCCTTCTCGCGGAACTTCTCACCGGCGGCGTCCAGAATACGCTTCCGGTTGGCCTGCATCTGCTCCCGGCTGACCTTCATCGCCTCATCTCCATCTTCGGGATTGACGGATACATGATGGTGGTCATATTTGGCAACAATCATGATGATTGTCATGATTGGAAAACAGGAGCTGACCCCATGTCTGACCGTCCCGCCGTCCTGATCACCGGCGCCTCCAGCGGCATCGGCGCGACCTACGCCGACCGGTTCGCCCGCCGGGGCCATGATCTGGTGCTGGTCGCCCGCGACAAGGCGCGGATGGAGGCGCTCGCCGATCGCCTGCGCGCCGAAACCGGAGTGGCCATCGACGTGCTTCAGGCGGATCTGACCCGGCCGGACGATCTTCAGGCCGTCGCGGCCCGCCTGCGGGATGATGAGCGGATCAGCGTGCTGGTGAACAATGCCGGGGCCAGTCTGGGCGGCGGCTTCACCCGTCAGGCTACGGATGACGTCCTCAAACTGGTCAGCCTGAACGCCTCCGCCGTCGCCGGTCTGGCCAGCGCGGTCGCGCCCCGCTTCGCCGAAGCAGGGGCGGGGGCCATCATCAACATCGGCTCGGTCGTCGGTCTGGCGCCGGAGATGGGCCTGTCGGTCTATGGCGCGACCAAGGCCTTCGTCCTGTACCTGTCACAGGGGCTGGCCCAGGAACTGGGGCCCCGGGGCGTCTATGTGCAGGCCGTGCTTCCGGCGGGCACCCGCACCGAGATCTGGGACCGCTCCGGCGCCGATCCGGACAAGCTGCCGCCCCTGATGGAGGTCGGTGATCTGGTGGACGCCGCTCTCGCCGGTTTCGACAGTCGGGAGGCGATCACCATTCCGCCCCTGCACCACGGCGCCCTGTGGGACGCCTTCCAGGGCGCCCGTCAGGCGATGTTGCCCAGCTTCGGCAACACCGTCCCGGCCGACCGCTATCGCAAGAAGAGCTGAGGTCGCCATGAAAGCCTGGAGTCTGGACCGCTACGAAAAGGGCGGCGCCTTCCGTTTCGGCGACTGGCCCGAGCCCGTGCCGGGCGATGCGGATGTCGTGATCGAGATCGGCGCCGCCGGGCTCAATCAGCTCGATTCCAAAATCCGGGACGGCGCCTTCAAGCCGATCCTGCCCTACCGTCCGCCGGTCGTGCTCGGGCACGATGTGGCGGGCAGGGTCTCGGCGGTCGGCCCGGCTGTTCAGCGCTTCAAGGTCGGCGACGTCGTCTACGCCCGCCCGCGCGACGGCCGCATCGGCGGCTTCGCCCAGCGGATCGCGGTGCATCAGGCGGATGTCGCCCGCGCCCCCGCCAACCTGTCCGTCGCCGAGGCCGCCTCGATCCCGCTGGTCGGCCTGACCGTCTGGCAGGCTCTGGTCGAGGTGGGGCAGTTGAAGCCGGGCCAGAAGGTGTTCATCCAGGCCGGGTCCGGCGGTGTCGGGACCTTGGCGATCCAGTTGGCCAAGCATCTCGGCGCAACCGTGGCGACCACCACCAGCGCCGCCAACGCCGATCTGGTGCGCGGCCTCGGCGCCGATGTCGTCATCGACTACCACAGCCAGGATTTCGCGACCGAGCTGTCCGGCTACGATCTGGTCCTGCACAGCCTCGATCCGGCCACCCTCGAACGGTCGCTTCAGGTGCTCAAACCGGGCGGCAAGCTGATCTCCCTGTCCGGCCCGCCCGATCCGGCCTTCGGCAAGGCGGCGGGAATGAACTGGCTCATGCGCGGACTGCTGGGGCTCATGAGCCGCCGGGTCCGCCATGCTGCCGCCGCGCGGGGCGTCGACTACGCCTTCCTCTTCATGCGCGCGAACGGAGCGCAGCTCGAAAAGCTGACCGCCCTGTTCGAGGCGGGAACCCTGCGTCCGGTGATCGATCAGGTCCTGCCGTTCGAGGATCTCAACGCCGCCTTCGCCCGGCTGGATTCCGGTCGCGCCCGGGGAAAGATCGTGGTGGCCGCCCCGGAGGTCTGACGGGCGCCTGCCGCATCAACCGGGGCGGCTCGCATCCGACGGTTGGTGCGAACGGCCCGGCGCCATAACGTCCCTCATCCAAACATCGCCGGGGAGTGAGTCATGGGGTTCTGGGTGTCTGTCAGGGCCGGGTCTTCGTCCTGACCGACGAGACCTGCATGTCAGCCTGCCTCGACGCCGTCGACCTGTGGACCCGCTTCGGCGCGGTTCCCGTCGGACGCGAGACCGGCGCCGACACCATCTAGATGGAGGTTCGTGGCGTCCGCATGCCCAGCGGTCTGGGCTCAATGTCCCTGCCGATGAAGTATTACATCGGCCGCCCGCGCGGCCATAACCAGCCGGTCACCCCGACCCACCGCTTCGACGGCGGCATGTCCGACACCGCCGCCGTCGAGGCCTGGATCAACGCCCTGCCACGTTGATCGGCGACGACTTCCGCTTCCGCCGCCGCAGACTGAAGATGCCGCCCAGGATCGCCCCGCCCAGCGCGCCGCCGGCCAGCACCACGGGCAGGACCGGGATGCGTCTCCACCATTCGGGCTCCTGGCGCCGCAGGTCGTTCCAGATCGGCGCGGGGGCGGGGGCCGCCGCGTGGACCCCGCGCGGCTCCGCGATGGGGTCGGGCCGCTTCGGCGGGGGCGGCGCTTCGGGGTCTCGCCCCATCAGCACCCGGATGAAGGCCATGCCGCGCGCGGAGCCGCTGGGGGCGTACAGATCCCCGCCCCGGCACAGGCTGGAATAGATCACGAGGCGCTCATCGTCCGGCCGCCCCGACGGCCCGCGCTTCAACGCGATCACATAGTGTCCGGGCGCGAAGTCGGTCTCTCCCGGAACGAACTGTCGGGGCCAGTCCAGCCGCAGCTGCTTCGGCGCCTCGCCCATCAGGACCTGATCCACCGCGACGTCGACGGTGACGGTTTCGCGGTCAAACCAGCGCTCCCGTTCCACCCGAACAGAGCCGGTCCCGGAGGAAATCCATTCAATATCAAGGTCGCGAACCTTCACCCGCTCGCGGCTGTGCTCTGTCACCCGACCGGCCACCACGGCGTCGGCGTCCTTCACCCAGTGCGGATCGAACGGACGCGGCACGGCGCACGCCTCCGCCGCCGCCGGAGCGACGACGAGCGCGAGGCCGAGGGCCAGAACCGCCGGGGAGGGGCGCATCAGGTGTCCGTCTGCTGCGAGGGAGACCGCCACCCTGACGGGTAAAGCCTGACAACCGGTTTCCCGCGCCGCCGTATTCACGACCCGACGATGGACCGGCTTCCGGCGACCGTGTTTGATCCCCGCTGTTGCGTTGACCTCCGGAAGGCCTCCAATGTCCAAGGCGAAGAAGAAGACCCTGCCCAAGGCCTTCGGCGATCTGCTGACGGCGGGCGATCTCGAGGCGCTGAAGGCGGTCTTCGACACCTGCGAGCTGGAGGCGCGGGGCGGCTACGGCAAACAGACGGCGCTGGCCTTCAATGACGCGCCGGAACCCCTTATCCGCTGGCTGGTCGAGCAGGGCGCGGACCTGGAGGCGTTGGACAGCTACGGGCGCACGCCCCTGTATCACCACGCTGGCGCCTGGAACGGCAAGGTCGCCCTGCTGCTTGAACTGGGCGCCGACATCCATGCGACGGACCGCTCCGGCGATACCCCCCTGCATCGCGCCACGGCGTCGGGGAAGGCGGAGGCTGTGCGGCTTCTGCTGGCCCGGGGCGCCCGCGCCGACGCCCGCAACGGCGCGGGCCTGACTCCGCTGGAGCTGGGTCTGCGCCAGTGCAGCAATATCCAGATCGTTTCGATGGCCGACATCGCGCCCCTGCTGCTGGCCGCGACGCCCGCCGCCAAACCGGGCCTGCTCGACCGGCTGAAAGGCGCATTCTCAGGCGGCGCGTCCGGCAGCCCGGTCACCCCGGACATGCAGGCCGCCGTCACCCGGATCGGCGAGAATTTCGAGTTCCACCGCGCGGGCTTCAACCCGGACTCGGTTGACGAGTTCAGCGACGCGCTCGACCGGCTCTACGCCACCTTCGACGTCACGCCGGTCGCCCGCCGGAGGATGCACGACGGCAAGGCGCCGATCCTCGTCCCGCCCGGCAAACCGGCCGACCAGCACGACGCCCTGTGGCAGGCGCTGGTCCCCTCCAGCGGCGCGGCGAAGACCGTGCAGGGCGAGGTCATCCGCATCGCCGGCCGGATCACCGACGAGGTCGAGCGCAACGGCGGCGTCAACTGGGACGCCGACTACCGCAAGATGGGTCAGGCCTTCCTCGACCACACCGCCACAGGCGCGCCCTTGCCGGACCCCGACCGCGCCCGCGCCGCCGTCCTGATCCGGGAGGCCCGCACCCGCGACGGGGCGGGCGCTGAACTCTGCGACCTCGCCGTCCGCTGGGTCGCCCTGAACCCGACGCCGATGCCGCTGGCGACGCCGGACTATCGGCGCTGACGCCTTGCGCCGTCAGGTCCGCCCGTCGATGATCCTCTCATGTCGAAGGAACCGCCCGCCTTTCTGATCCCGGCCAGCACGATCTTCGTGATCGTCGCCGTCGCCTCGGCGGCGGCCGGAGGACTGATGCAGGGCGACGGCCTGCGGCTCCTGTTCGGGTGCGGCGTGATCTTCTGCCTGTCGATGCTGGGTGTCTGCCTGATGTTCGTCCAGAACCTGTCGCGCGAGGCGTTCGGCGGACTTCACGCCGCCCTCGGCGGCCTGATGGGCCTCTGCGCGGGATTTTTCTTCGCCAAGGAGCCGGTGCTGCTCAGCCTGATCGGCTATGTCGTCGGCGGGACGATCCTGGGCTTCGTAGGCTATTGGACCCGTGTCTGGCGCAGTTCGTCCTACTGGCGGGAGTAGGCGTCAGGCGAACGTCGACCGCGACAGCCCGGGAAGCTTCAAGGCTTCCCTTTGGCGGTCGATCAGATCGGACACGCCTTGCCTCACGCGGACAGGGTCGGTCACCAGCCCCGCCATGCGCGATGCGGCGGGCTTCACACGGTCATCCGTGATCGCCTCCAGCAGCAGGCGCGCCTCGGCGGCCTGTCCCGACAGTGCTTCCGCCACGGCCAGATGATAGCCGGGCCAACTGGCTTTCAGCGCCGGTCGCGCGACGGCGTCGGAGGCTCTCAGAATCCCGGCCAGCGCCTCAGGCGAGGTGATCGCCGCCGCCAGCGCACGCGCGCCCACAGCCGCCTTGTCGGCCAGAGCGGCGGCGGCCTCGGCGAACTGCGCGTCCCCCTCATAGGCAATGAAGCCGTCGATCCGCCCGCCGTGGTCAAAGCTCAGATAGCCGCTGTCGGACCACAGCCAGTGGGCGGCGACATTCAGATAGCTGCCGCGCTGCCAGCCGCTGGGCTGGAACTCCACGACATTCAGCCACCAGCCGTGATCGGCGATCCAGACCCGCGACCGCCCCTTCCGTCGGAACCCCGACGGCCCCAGCGCGGCCTTGGCGGCGGCGGCGATCAGGGCGTCGTGCGGGCCGGCCATCCAATCCTACTCCGCCGCTTCCGGCGTCGTCACCGTCGGCAGGGCGTCGTCTTCGATACTCATGCCGCTGTTCTAGCGGGAGCCTTGCGCCCCGCACCATCCCTTTCAGCGACCCCGCGTCGCACACGTCAAAGTTGACATTCCGTTCCCAAGGCTGAACCGTGGCCCCGGGAAGGGCTTCGGAGGGAGACGGCGGATGGCGCGGATCGCGGTGGTGGATGACGATCCCGATGTGCTGGACTTCATCTCGGCGGTGCTGGGCGGGGCGGGGCACCGGACCCTGACCGCGCGTGACGGTCTGGCGGCGGCGGCGCTGGTGGAGGAACAGCCGGTCGATCTGATGATCCTCGACATCCTCATGCCCAACCGCGACGGGCTGGAGACCATCCTGAAGCTGCGCGAGCGCGGGCGGGCCTTCCCCATCCTCGCGATCTCGGCGGGCGGGGTGCTGGACGGCAGCTATCTGTTGCAGACCGCCAGCGCCTTCGGGGCCGAGGCCACACTGCTCAAACCCTTCTCGCCCGAAACCCTGACGGCCCATGTCGATCAGCTGCTGAAATCCGGCCCCGGCGCGGGGTCCCCGGATGTTGCACACTGACAAGGCACGGCTTTTCTTTGCGGTCCCGCTGAAACCCGACTCAGGGGCGGGGGCTTCCCCTCGCATGACCCCGCTGAAACCGCCTTCTGAAGTCCGCGCCGAGATGTCCCGGTTGATCGCCGAGGCCGTCAGCGAACCTGACGACAATCGCCGTCATGGACTGCTGGTGCTGGCCGATCACTGGTCTGACATCCTTCGCCGCCGTCGCGCGGCGGGTGACGCCGTCGGATCTCGCGGTCCCACGGCGCACTGAGCCCCGTTCAGTCCGCGGCGCTGCGCTCCAGAATCCGGTCCAGCATCGCCTGGAACGCGATGATCTGTTCGTCCGTGCAGCCGTCGAAAATGTGATCGCGGAGCGACCGCGCCAGGGGGTCCAGGTCCCGCACCGTGTCGCAGCCGAGCGTGGTCAATTTGATCAGCTTGAACCGGCGGTCGCCGATGATCTCGCCCCGTCGGACCCAGCCCCGGGCCTCCAGTCCGTCCAGCAGCCGCGTCAGGGTCGGTCCCCTCACGCCCATCCGTTCCGCCAGTTCGCCCTGCTTCAGGCCCGTGGGCGCGGCCGCCAGATGATACAGGACCGAGAAGTCGCTGTCGGACGCCCCGTCACGTTTCAGGATATCCGTCAGTCGGGCCCGCCACCGGCGGGCGGCGATGACCAATTTGTACGCCGCGTTCAGCTCGTGGGCGGCGCGTTCGGTCTCCGGGCGCAAGGCTTCTCTCAAATCATACGGCATCAGGCGGTCATCTGCTCGGCTCGATAGAGGTCGCCAGAACGGCAAAGGTTCAAAGCCGACCCCTCTTTTTCAGGTGGGGCGTTTTTTACGCGGATGACCACTGTTCGGATGTCGCCCCAGCCTGCGCAATCCCCCTCTCTAACCTCTTGTTCTGAAACCCCTCGGCTCGGGGCCAGCGTCAAACGTCATCACCCCCTTCCGGACCGTGGGATAATCACGGGATGAACGCGACCCCGGACACACCCCCCAGGACCGAACGCCGCCTCCGGCGCGAGGAGCGGCGTGAGGAGATGGTCTTCCATTTCCATCCCGACGATCCCGACGCCACCCTCGACTCGATCGAGGCCACCATGGCCGACGCGGCCGGTGAGGGGCGGGTCGAGGATTTCGGCCGTCTGGGTCGCATCGGCATGATCGCCCTGCGCTTCTGGCAGGCGCGCCGCCGTCATCGCGGCCAGCCCGTCGTCAGCGACGCCGCCGAACCCCCGCCGTCAGAACCTGACCCCGAACCGGTCCCGCCGCCGCTCGATCTGCGTCCGGCCCAGACCCCGCCCGAGGCCCTGCCGAACGGCGAGCCCTGGCGCACCTGGCTGTTTCTGGGCGGACGCGGCGCGGGCAAGACCCAGGCGGGCGCCGAGTGGCTGGCCGATCAGGCCGAGGCCCTCGGCGCCGGCGGCCGTCTGGCCCTGATCGGTCCGACCCTGCACGACGTGCGCGAGGTGATGATCGAGGGCGTCTCGGGTATCCGCAGCCTGCCGCGCTGGACGGCGAAGACCCGTCCGGTCTTCGAAAGCTCGCGCCGCCGCCTGAAATTCGCCAACGGCTGCATCGCCTACGCCTTCTCCGCCGAAGACCCTGACAGCCTGCGCGGTCCCCAGTTCAGCGCCGCCTGGGCCGACGAATTCTGCGCCTGGCGCCCCACCGGCGCCCGCGGCGCCGCCGAAACGCTCGCCCTGCTCCGGATGGGGCTGCGGTTGCCGGGGCCATTGTCCTTGGGCCGCGGACCGTCGGCCCTTTCGGGGACCTCCCGACCCGACGCGGCCGGTATGTCGAAGCCCACACCGTTCGCCGGACGCTACGCCTACGCTCACCTCTCCACCGAAGGTGGGGAGGGGGACCATCCGGAGCCGAAGGCGAAGGGTGGTGGAGGGGTTGGTCCGGGCCTCCGACACCCCCCACGCCTCCTCGTCACCACCACACCCAGACCCATGCGCGCCCTCATCCGTCTCAAGGACGAGGCTTCCTGCGCCCTGACCCATGCGGGCAGCGCCGACAACGCCGCCCACCTCGCGCCCGGCTTCATCGAGGGCCTGCGCGACCTCTACGGCGGCACCCGCCGCGAGGCCCAGGAATTGGACGGCAAAATCGTCGACCTCGACGGCGCCCTGTTCACGGCGACGATGATGGCGCTGGCGAGGTCTCCCGACACACAGCATCCTTCTCCCCTTGGGGCAGAAGGACGACCGCCCTCAAGTAGTCCGAAGGACGGTAGGGCCACTTACGAGCGGATCGTCGTCGCCATCGACCCTCCGGCCACCGCCACGGGGGACGCCTGCGGCATCATCGCGGCCGCGTCACGTCTGCGCCCGGACGGGGTTCGCGAGGCGGTGGTTCTGGCTGACCGGTCTGCCCACGGGCTCTCGCCCGAGGAATGGGCCCGCCGCGCCGTGGCCCTCGCGCATGAGGTCGGGGCGACCTGCATCGTGGCCGAGGTCAATCAGGGCGGGGACATGGTCGCGTCCGTGCTCAAGGCCGTTGATCGCCCCCTGCCGGTCCGCACCGTCCGCGCCACGAAAGGCAAGATGCTGCGCGCCGAACCCGTCGCCGCCCTCTACGAACAGGGCCGGGTGAAGCACGCCGGTCTGTTCGATGCGCTGGAGGAGGAACTGATGCTGCTCGGCGCCGAACTGGGCGAGGGCTCGCTGGACCGCGCCGACGCCCTGGTCTGGGCCGTCACCGACCTGCTGATCGACCGCCCGGGCGAGCGCGGCCCGAGGCTTCGCGTGCTGTGATCCCGCGCTGGCGCCGCGACCCTTCACCTCCTATCTGGACTCCCATGACCGACACCCATCGCTCCCCCTCCGGATATGACCTCACCCCGCCGACCGAGGCCGAGCGCGAGCGGCTCGAGGCGGACCTGACGGCCGAGGAGGCCCGGGTCCTTCTGTCCCACGGCACCGAGGCGCCCTTCTGCGGCGTCCTGCTGGGCGAGAAGCGGGCCGGGGTCTTCTGCTGCCGGGAATGCGGCCTGCCGCTGTTCCGCGCGGGGACCAAGTTCGAAAGCGGCACCGGCTGGCCCAGCTTCACCCAGCCGGTCGATGAGAGCCATGTGAGGGCCATCACCGACACCAGCTACGGCATGGTGCGGACCGAGACCGTCTGCGCCCGTTGCGGCGGCCATCAGGGGCACGTCTTCCCCGACGGTCCGCCCCCTACCGGGCTGCGCTACTGCATCAACTCGGTGGCGCTTGAATTCGTGCCGGAAGGCCAGCCGCTGCGCGACCCCTTGAACCGGGGCGACGGAACCGCCTGACCTTTGCCGCAATCAGGGTTAGGGTAGGCCTGTACAGGGAGTAGGCGCATGATGATTTCGGCCCTCATATTCGCGGCGGCTCTGGCTGGCGGCGATCCCGACGAGATCGTGACGACCGCTCCGGCGACCACGGTGGACCTGACGGCGGTGGCCGCCGCGCCTGCCGCGCCGACCGCCGAGGGCGCGGCCCGGCAGGCCGCCCGGCCGCACAACCTCACCACGGACCAGCAGATCGACCGCTGGCTGGAAAGCCGCGATCCGGACGCGACCCCCTATTCCCGCGAGCGGGCCGACCGCCCGGTCGATGACCGCAAGATGCACGGCGAGTTCGTCGCCGGAATCGGCACCGGCGGCTACCGCGACTACGGCATGGCGGTGACCCTGCCCGTCGGCGACAACGCCCGCCTCAGCCTCAGCTACCGCCAGACCGAGAACGGTCTCTATGGCGGCTACGGCTACCCCTATGGCTCGGGCCAGCTGGGCGGCTATCCCTACTTCAGCGACAGCGGCTACGTCTTCCCGGGCCGCTACGACCCGAACGCGGCCGCCGAGTTCGAGTCCCGCGTCGCCCGCCCGGGCGGCCCGCCGAGCAACCATCGCCCGGTCTACCAGAACGAACGCACCATCGACTGAGGCGCTGAAGGCCCGGTCCGAGGACCGGGCCTCCCGCCTTCTCAGCCTGCCGTCCTGCGCCCCAGCGACGCCAGCACCGGCAGGACGATCAGGGTCAGAACCGTGGCCGACGTCAGGCCGCCGATGACCACGGTGGCCAGCGGCTTCTGGACCTCCGCGCCCGGTCCCCAGGCGAAGGCCATGGGGATGAAACCCAGCACGGCCACCAGCGCCGTGGTCAGCACCGCCCGCAGGCGGCTGACCGCCCCGGTCAGGGCGGCCTCCAGTGGCGTATCCCCCTCGGCCAGCCGCTGCTGGATGGACTGCATCAGGACCAGCCCGTTCAGGGTGGCGACCCCGGAGACCGCGATGAAGCCCACCGCCGCCGAGATCGACAGCGGCATCCCTCTGGCCGCCAGCGCCAGCGCGCCGCCGACGAGGGCCAGAGGCACCCCGGCGAAGACCAGGGCCGCGTCCCTGAGCGAGCGCAGGGCCAGGAACAGCAGGGCGCCGATGGTCAGGAAGACCAGAGGCACGATCAGGGCCAGTCGGGTCGAGGCCCGTTCGAGGTTCTCGAACTGACCGCCCCAGTCGAACCAGCCGCCGGCGACGGGCTGGACCTTGGCGGCCACCTCTCTCCGGGCTTCGGCGACGAAGCCGCCCAGATCCCGGCCCCGGACGTTGGCCTGCACGATGATCCGGCGCTTGCCGTTCTCGCGGCTGATCTGGTTGGGGCCTTCCCCCGCCTCGAAGCGGGCGACGGAGGACAGGGGCACGGTCGGGGCGCCCGGCTCGGACTCCTCGGGCATGACCGGCAGCTGGGCCATGGCGACGGGGTCGTTGCGCAGGGCGTCGTCGAGGCGGACGACCACGTCGAACCGGCGGTCGCCCTCCATCACCTGACCCGCCGCCTGACCCGCCAGACCGATGGCCAGGGCGTCAGCGGCGTCGGAGGCGTGGATGCCCTGCGCGGCCGCGATGGTCCGGTCCACGCGGGCGGTCAGGGTCGGCTGGCCCGAGACCTGCTCCACCCGGACGTCAGCGGCCCCGTCGATCCGGCGCAGGACGGCGGCGACCTGCTCCGCGGTGCGGGTCATGGCCTCGAAGTCGTCGCCATAGACCTTGACCGCCACGTCCGAGCGGACCCCGGCGATTAGCTCGTTGAACCGCATCTGGATGGGCTGGGTGAACTCATAGGTCTGGCCCGGCAGATGGCTGAGGGCCTCCTCCATCCGCTCGACCAGTTTGGCCTTGGGCAGGAACGGGTCGGGCCAGTCCTTGCGGTCCTTCAGCATGACGAAGGTGTCCGAGATGGACGGCGGCATGGGGTCCGAGGCCACCTCGGCGGTGCCCGTGCGGGTGAAGACCCGCTCGACCTCGGGCATGGCCTTCAGCGTCGTCTCGACCCGGAACTGCATGGCCTGCGACTGCTCCAGCGAAGTCGAGGGCACCCGCAGGGCCTGCACGAGGATGTCCCCCTCATCCAGCTGCGGCACGAACTCGGAGCCCAGCGTGGCGAAGGCGAGGGCGCCCGCCGCCAGCGCGCCGACACCGCCGCCGATGACCAGTCTGGGCCGCCGCAGGGCCAGCCCCAGCAGGGGGGCGTAGCGGTCGCGGACGGCGCGGCTGATCTTCGTCTCCCCGTCCTCATGCCCGGCCTTGGGTTCGCGCACCCAGATGGCGGTCAGGGCCGGGACGAAGGTGAAGCTCAGGATGAAGGCCCCCAGAAGGGCCAGCATGACCGTGGCGGCCATCGGGCCGAACATCTTGCCCTCCACGCCCTCGAACATCAGCAGGGGGGCGTAGACCAACAGGATGATGGCCTGGCCGAAGGCGGCGGGGCGAGCCATCTCCCGCGCGGCCGCGGCGGCGACGCCGAGACGCTGGCTCAGGGTCAATGGTTGATTCAGGCGTTGCCGCTCCAGCGAAAGACGCCGCAGGGTGTTCTCGACCACCACCACGGCGCCGTCTACGATCAGTCCGAAATCCAGCGCGCCGAGGCTCAGCAGATTGGCGCTGATGCCGAAGCGATTCATGGCCGTCGCCGCGAACAGGAAGCTCAGCGGAATGACCAGCGCCGTGATCACGGCGGCCCGGACATTGCCCAGCGCCAGGAACAGCACGCCGATGACCAGAGCGGCGCCGAGGACCAGGTTGTGCTCCACTGTTCCGATGGTCGCCTCGACCAGAGCCGTGCGGTCCAGCGCCGGGACGATGACCACGCCGGGCGGGAGGCTGGGCTGGATGGCTTCCAGCTTTTCTCCAACGCGTTTCGCGACTTCCCTGGAGTTCTCGCCTTGCAGCATCAAGGCGGCGCCCAGAACGGTCTCGTGGCCGTTGGTGCTGGCGGAGCCGAGGCGCGGAGCGCGGCCGATCTCGACCACGGCCACGTCGGAGACCCGGACCACCTGCCCGTTGCGGTTCAGGATCGGGGTGGCGGCCAGTTCGTCCAGCGTGCGGATACGGGCGTCGGCGCGGACGATCCACGCCTCGCCCGCGCGGTTGACGTAACCGGCTCCGGCGATGCGGTTGGCGTGCTCCAGAGCCTCGACCAGCTGGACCAGACCGACGCCGTAGGCGGCGAGGCGAGCCGGGTCCGGATGGACCGCATACTCCTTCACATAGCCCCCCTGGACATCGACCCCGGCGACGCCGTCGACGCCGCGCAGCTGGGGCGCGACGATCCAGTCCTGAACGGTGCGGAGGTAGGTGGCCTTCTCGGCGTCGGTGGTCAGGCGCTCACCCTCGGGGGTGACATAGAGGACTCCTTCGTCGCCTGCGGTCCCCTTGAGTTCGAGCGTCCAGATGTAGACCTCGCCCAGACCGGTGACGACCGGCCCCATGGTCGGCGTCAGCCCGCCGGGCAGGTCCTCACGCGCGTCCTGAAGCCGCTCGTTGACCAGATTGCGGGCGAACCAGATGTCGGTGCGGTCGGTGAAGACGGCGGTGATCTGGGAGAAGCCGTGGCGCGACAGGGAGCGGGTCTCGACCAGACCCGGCATCCCGCTGAGCGCGGTCTCCAGCGGGAAGGTGACCTGCCGCTCGACCTCTTCCGGCCCCAAGGCGGGGGCGACGGTGGTGATCTGGACCTGCCGGTTGGTGATGTCCGGCACGGCGTCGATGGGCAGGCGCATGAGCTCGCGCGCGCCCACGGCGGCCCACAGGACGGCCAGAACGATGATCAGCCAGCGGTGACGGACCGCGGCGTCGATGATGCGGTTCAGCATGATCAGTGCCCATGCTCCGCTTCGCCCTTGGCCAGTTCGGCCTTGAGCACGAAGGCGCCGGCGCCGGCGATGCGTTCGGACCCGGTCAGGCCCGACAGGATCTCGGTGCGGCCCCCGGCGGTGGCGCCGACGGTGACGGGGCGGGCGCGGAAGCCGTCGCCTTCGCGCACGAAGATCGAGGTCACGCCCTCGACCGTCTGGACCGCGTCGGCGGGGACGGTCAGGCCGTTGCCGCCGCCGACCGGCAGGCGGGCCGACAGGACCGTGCCGGGCGCGGGCGCGGCGCCCTGGGCCGTGGCGCGGATGGTGGCGGTGCCGCCTTGAGTCGCCGGAGCGACGGCGACGACGACGGCCTGCAGCACGGCGCCGTCGGCGGTCTCGGCGCGCAGGGTCGAGCCGATGGTCAGCAGACGAGCGGCGGACGGCGGGGCGTCGAAGACCAGTTCGGCGCGGCCGGTGTCGGCGATCTCGGCCACCTGCAGGGCCTCCTCATGCAGGGTCACGCCGGGGGCGGCGATCAGGCGGGTGACGACCCCGTCGGCGGGACTGCGGACGACCACGACGCCGTCGCTGCCCGGATTGCCGAAGGCGGCGACACGGGCGCGGGCCGACCGCAGACGGGCCTCGGCGGACCGGGCCTCGGCGCGGGTCACGTCCAGCCGGGCGCGGGGCATGTAGCCGCGCTCGAACAGGGTCTCATCGCGGGTCAGGGCGGCGCGGGCGGCCTCGGTCTCTGCGGCGGCGGTGTCGGCGTCCGCCCGGGCGGCGGCGCCTTCGGGACTGCGCAGGGTGACCAGCACCGTCCCGCGCCGCACGCGGGCGCCGGGGCCGACATGGACGGCTGTGACCGTCCCGGCGAGCGGGGCGTCAACGCGGGCTTCCGCGCCGGGCGCCAGAGAGACGTGGCCGGGGAGGCGAAGCTCCGTGCCGCCGCCGCGCTGAAGCCCGGTCAGGGTGACGCCGGCGGCGACAGCCTCCTGTTCGGTCAGGGCGACGAAGCCTTCGGGGGCCTTTTCGTCGGAATGGCCTTCCTCCCCCTCGGCATGGGAGTCGGCGGCAGGGGCGGGCGAATCGAACAGGCGGGCGGCGCCGAATCCGATGCCGAGCGCGGCGATGACGGCGGCGCCGGTCATCAGCCAGTGTTTGCGGGTAGCCATGGGTGTCCTCGGTTGACCCGCGGGCGCGCTCAGGAAGGCGCGACCGGCGCGGGCCGGATGTCTGATCAGGATGAGGGAGGACGCGCCGCTAAAGGACGCGCCGGATCAGACCCGTGGAGGGCGTTCGAGGCCGTAGGCGGCCTGCACCGGAGCGCCGGGCGAGGACGCCCAGCGCAGGGCGTCATGCGACTGGGCCATCAGGTTGAGGGCGGTCGCGGGGGTATGGGGCGAGGCGACGTGCGGGGCGTGGCAGCAGCCATGGCCGCAGGCGCCGACGCAATGCTCACAGGCCGGGTCCTCGCACGGTGGGGCGAAGGGGGAGGCGGCTTCAGCCTGAACAGCCTGGATGGACGCCTCGACCGGCTCGACGCAGGCCACAGCCGCAGCGGCCGGCCAGACCGCGCCCATGGCGAACAGCAGCACGGCCAGAAGGCCCAGCTTGTTCATCAGGAGTTGCGCGCGCCGGAGCATGGTCGGTGGCGTAGCACGGACTTGCGAAGGAGTCGCGGTCGGGATGTCGCAGTGCGCCCTGTGGCTATCGTCATCCCGGGCGCGCGAATCTGTCGGGAGCAACGCTGCCTGTGTCTTTGAGAGCGGGTTTGGCCGCCGCCGCGGCGCCGCTGGGTCCCGGCCTTCGCCGGGATGACGATAGCGAAGAGGAAGGCCCGAATAAGCAAAAGGCCCGATCCGGGAGGATCGGGCCTTTGACTTCAGAATGGTGCCGCCGGGGGGAATCGAACCCACGACCTCAGCCTTACCAAGGATGCGCTCTACCACTGAGCTACGGCGGCCTCTTTCCGAGGAAGCGGCCCTATAGCCAACGTCGCGGCGGGGGCCAAGCTCTATTTCCAATCCGATGCGAAAAGTTTGAGATCAGAGGCAGGCGGAGGGCGCCCGGGCGGTGGACAAGGCGCCGCGTTAACGGTGTCGGGGCCTTGCGCCGGGACGCGGGGCGGGCTCTGATCCGAGTCATGGACAAGCCCGTGATCCCCGCGACCGAAGCCGCCGCCGTGCCGGAGGTTATCCCTTCGGCCCCGGTTGAGTCGCCGGTGAAGGCCGCCGCCGAGGTGACGACGCCGTCTGGCCCGGCCGTCGAGGCCGAGCGGGCCAAGGCCGAGAAGGCCCTGCGTCTGGCCAAGGCGCTGCGGGACAATCTGCGCCGTCGCAAGGTTGCGACGAAGGCCGCAAGACCGAGCAACTGAATGTCATCGCGCGTACCGTTCGAGCGGCCTTTCACAGGACCATCCGACCGCGCTAAAGCGAAATCGGTTCAGTTGGACTCGCCCAACTGAACTCAGATTTCGCTTCAGCATAATTCCGGACCATTTTTTGGATTCAGGTCGTGCCGACCTGAAGCAAAAATGGTCTAGGATAGTCGATCCGCCGGAGCTCCCCGCTTCGGACTTCAAGAGACGTCATGGACAGCATCGCCATCACCGGCGGCGCCCAGCTGAACGGGGTGATTCCCGTCAGCGGCGCCAAGAATTCCGCCCTCAAGCTGATGGCCGCCTCGATCCTGACGGATCAGCCGCTGCTGCTGACCAATATGCCGCGTCTGGCGGACACGAAATTCCTGGGCAAGCTGCTGCAGGCGCTGGGCGTGGAAGTGACCGAGCGCGACGGCGCGAACGGGCAGGAGACCCTGTTCGACGGCCGCACCATCAGCTCGACCTTCGCCCCCTATGATCTGGTCCGCCAGATGCGGGCCAGCTTCAACGTGCTGGGGCCGCTGCTGGCGCGCACGGGCGAGGCCAAGGTCTCGCTGCCGGGCGGCTGCACCATCGGGGCGCGTCCGGTGGACCTGCACCTTCAGGCCCTGACCGCGCTGGGCGCCGAGATCGAACTGGACGAGGGCTATGTCACCGCCCGGGCGCCGCGCGGTCTGCAGGGCGCCGAGATCGAGTTTCCGTTCGTCTCGGTCGGCGCGACCGAGCACGCCCTGCTGGCCGCCGTGATGGCCAACGGGACGACGGTGCTGCGCAAGGCGGCGCGGGAGCCGGAGATCGGCGACCTGGCCCGCTGCCTGACCGCCATGGGCGCGAAAATCGAGGGTATCGACACGGATGTGCTGACCATCACCGGGGTGACCTCGCTGGGCGGCGCCGAGTGGTCGGTGATTCCGGACCGGATCGAGATGGGCTCATACGCCGTCGCGGCCGCCATGGCCGGGGGCGAGGTGCGCCTGACCAAGGCGCGCCCGGAGCTGATGACCGCCCTGACCGAGAAGATGGTCGCCGCGGGCGTCGAGATCAGCCCGACAGAGGACGGGGTGATCGTGAAGCGTGATCCGAAGCAGCGTCTGAAGGCGGTGAATCTGGAAACCGAGGTCTATCCGGGCTTCGCCACCGACCTGCAGGCGCAGTTCATGACGCTGATGACGACCGCGGAGGGCGAAAGCACCATCCGCGAGACCATTTTCGAGAACCGCTTCATGCATGCGCCGGAGCTGGCGCGACTGGGCGCGGACATTCACGTTCACGCGGGCGAGGCGGTGGTGAAGGGCGTCGAGGTGCTGCACGGCGCGCCGGTGATGGCGACCGATCTGCGGGCCTCGGTGAGTCTGGTCATCGCCGGACTTGTCGCGCAGGGTGAGACCACGGTCGGCCGGGTCTATCATCTGGATCGCGGTTTCGAGCGTTTGGAAGAGAAGCTGGGCGCCTGTGGCGCGAACATCCGGCGGATCAAGGGCGAGGCGCATGAGCACTGAGGCCGACGGCGCGGCGGAGGAAAAGGCGATCAAGTCGCCGATGGAGCCCCTGCGCCTGCTGGCCGAGGACGACCATGACCTGAGCATCATCTCGGTGGCGTTGCAGGATGCGATCATGCGTCCGGTGGACATTGTCTGGGAGCGCGGGGCGCGCCTGCTGACGGTGACGCTGAGCCGGTTCTGCTGGGAATGCGGCGGCACCCGGGTGATGGCGGCGATGCAGTTCGGCGATGTGGTCTCGGTCAAGAGCCGTCGCCTGCCGCGCGGGCCGGAGACGGCGCTGGAGCTGCTGGCCATGCATTTCGAGCCGGGCGAGGCGCCGGGCGGGCGGGTCATCATGATGTTCGCGGGCGGCGGTGATCTGCGGATCGACGTGGAATGCCTGGACGCGGTGCTGACCGACCTGTCGGAGCGCTGGCCCGCGAAGATGGCGCCGACCCATCTGGAAGGCTCGCTGGAAGCGGCGCTGAACGGGACCTCGAACGGGGCGGCCCCCCGGTGAGCGACCATCGGCTGGCCTCGATCACGCTGGACGCCGCGTCCCTGCCGGCGGCCTCGGCCGAGATCGAGCACGAGCGACGCGTCGCCATCTTCGATCTGGTGGAGAAGAACAGCTTTGAGCCCGCGGGCGCCGAGACCGGCCCCTATGCGCTGAAGCTGTCGTCACAGGACGGGCGGCTGGTGTTCGACATCGCCGGGCCGCACTTCGCGAAGGCCCACGGCCTGTCGATGTCGCCGCTGAGCAAGACCATCAAGGACTACATCGACATCTGCGACAGCTATTACGAAGTGCTGCGCGGGACCGACGTGTCCAAGATCGAGGCCGTCGATATGGGCCGCCGGGGTCTGCACAACGAAGGCGCCGAGCTGCTGAAATCGCGGCTGGACGGCAAGATCACCGTCGATCACGAGACGGCGCGTCGGTTGTTCACCCTGGTGACGGCGCTGTATCGGCGGTGACGCCCGGCGCTGCGCGCCGGAGTGGCGAGTGATTAGTGGCGAGTGGTGAGTGTCAGAGCCCTGGACTTGCTCCGGTGTGCGCAACTCGTTCGACCAGTCTCCCACTCACCACTAATCACTCGCCACTCGCCACTCGTTGGTCGCGAAGCGGCCGACGCCTCGACTATCCCGCCTTTTTCAGGCATATGGCCGCTCCTTCGGCGTGCGCTGCCGTCCGGCGCGCGTCGTTTAATCGTATCCAACGGGCGTGAGAGGCCGCATGGCTAAGGAAGAACTGCTCGAGTTTCCCGGCGTCGTCAGCGAACTGCTGCCGAACGCGACGTTCCGCGTGACGCTTGAGAACGACCACGAAATCATCGCCCACACCGCGGGCAAGATGCGCAAGAACCGCATCCGCGTGCTGGCAGGCGACAAGGTGCTGGTCGAAATGACCCCCTACGACCTGACCAAGGGCCGTATCACCTACCGCTTCAAGTAAGGGACGCGCGCGTTGCCGCGTCCTGAACTGGTGCTGGCTTCGGCCAGTCCGCGCCGCGTGGAATTGCTGGCGCTGGTCGGGATCAAGCCCGATCGAATCGAGCCCGCCGACATCGATGAGACCCCGCTGGCCGGGGAGACGCCGCCGCGCCTCGCCGCGCGTCTGGCCATCGGCAAGGCGCAGGTGGTGGCGCAGCGCGCGCCAGAGGCCGTGGTTCTGGCCGCCGATACCGTGGTGTCCGTGGGCCGCCGCTTCCTCGAAAAGGCCGCCGATGAGGCGGAATGCGTGCGCTTTCTGAAGCTGCTCTCGGGACGGGGGCACCGGGTCTATACCGGAGTGGCCGTGGCGAAGGGCGGACAGGTGCGCCATCGGGTCGTGGAGACCCGCGTGACCTTCAAGGTCCTGTCCGACGCCGAGATCGCCGACTACATCGCGTCGGGCGAATGGAAGGGCAAGGCCGGGGGCTATGGCATCCAGGGCCGGGCCGGGGCCTTCGTGACCCGCCTCGTCGGCAGCTATCCGGCCGTGATGGGCCTGCCGCTGTATGAGAGCGTCAACCTGCTGACCGGCGTGGGCTGGAAGCCGTGACGGTCGAGGTCTTCCTCGATGACACGCCCGGCGAACTGCGGGCGGTGGTCGAACGGAACGGCCGCGCCGAACACATATACATAGAGAGAGCCGACGATGTCCCGCAGACGCGGCTGGGCGCGCGTTCCGTAGCGCGGGTGCGGCAGTCCGCGCCGGGGCTGAAGGGCGCCTTCATCGATCTGGGCGGGGGGCATGAGGCGTTCATGCCGCTGAAGGGCGGGATTTCGGCGCCGGTCGGGGCCAAGGTCGAGGTCGAGATCACCGCCGAACGGCGCGAACAGAAGGCGCCGGTCGCGCGCTGGATCGCGGCAGGGCAGGGGGATGTCCGTCTTTTGGCCGCCGGGCCGACGCTGACACAGACGCTGGAGCGGGTGGCCCCCGGCGCCGGGATCATCACCGGACGCGAGGCCATTGAGGCCGGCCGGCGCGCGGTGGACGAGGCGCAGGCGCCCGCCGCCGTGCCGGGCGGGCTGGTTCATGTGCAGCGCACGCGGGCGATGATCACCGTCGACGTGGATCTGAACGCCCACGACATGGGCCGCGCCCGGCCGAGGGACGAGACGAATCGTCTGGCGCTGAACGAGGCGGCGCGGCTGATCCGGCTGAATCGCTGGGGCGGGCTGGTCGCGATCGACCTGATCGGAAACCAGCATGACGGCCAGATGATTCTGAAGGCGGCCAAGGCGGCCTTCGGCGGCGATCCGGCGGTGGTGATCGGTCCGGTGAACCGGTTCGGGGTGCTGATGCTGTCCCTGCCCTGGCGCGAGACCCCGCTGGAGGAGGTGCTGTACGCCGATCCGGCGGCGCGACGTCTGCGTCCGGTCCAGCTGGCCCAGGAGGCGGTGCGTCGTTTGAGGTCGGCGATGCTGGAGGATACGGGGCGGGCGCGGATCAGCCTGCATTGCGGTCCGGAGCTGGCGACTCTCACCGGGCCGCTGGTGGCGGAACTGGGGCCCCGGGCCCATCTGAAGATCGACGCCGCGGCGGGGCCGGGCGTCTTTTCCATTGAGGCCGAGTGACCATGGCGACCTGTCCGATCTGCACGCGCGCGCCCGCGCGTCCTGATTACAAACCCTTCTGCTCCAAGCGTTGCGCGGATGTGGACCTGCAGCGCTGGTTCACCGGCGGCTACACCATTCCGGTGCGCGACGACGAGCCGACGGATGACGCCGAACGCGGTCCGTTCAAAGAAGACTGACAGAGGTGCTTGCCACCGGGAATGGGCTTGTCTATAGACCCCGCTCCCTCGCTTCGGCGCGGCGCCCGGGTAGCTCAGTTGGTAGAGCAGCGGATTGAAAATCCGCGTGTCGGTGGTTCGAATCCGCCCCCGGGCACCATCTCCTTCAAAAGATGGCCGCCAGCCCCCGAGATCCCCCGATTCACGTCAATCCGCCGCACCCTCGCGCAGGCGCGTTTCCGCGACTGCGTATTATCGCGTATTCGCGCGGCGGATCGCTCCCGCAGGCGCGTCGGCGCCGGGAGGCGGGCGATGGTTCACGTCACGTCAAAACCGATCGCTGTTTGGTGTGAATGACCCTGTTCATAGTGATTAACGGGCAGGGTCGTCCCGGTCGCGCGACAACCGTGGAATGAAATTCCATTGTGCGGTGCAATATTCCAAAAAGATCATCCGTGCGCCCTCATAAAGGGTCGAACGTTCCGCCGAACCATCATGAAATTGACGCTTTCAACCTGAAACTTCCGCAACGAACGCGCGTGCTCTCCCCCGAGGGGAAAAGCGGCGTTGCGCACTTGACGCTCTGGTATGCGTTCGCCAAAGGAGCTTGACCGCTTTCCTTTGCGAGCGGCCGGGAGGAGTTGGGAAAACGGTTTCCCCACACCTGCCGACACCGCCCCGGGAGCCTTCAGGCAACCGGAAGCGTTCAGGAGGCGTTCCGTAAATCGGGGTTCTGTGAATCCCTGAGTTTACGGGCGAGATTTTCATCGGGGGCCGGCCGCCAGATTGGTCTGCTCCCTGGGTTCCACGAGTCAGACACCAAAGCAGGACCTGGCGAACTATGCTCGACTTCAAAAAGACCAACATTCTTCTGGCCATGGCCGGCGCCGCCGTCCTGATGGTCGGTTCGCCGGTCCTCGCGCAGGAAACGGCCGCCCCGACCGCGGCGGCCTCGACTGCCGCTCCGGCCGCCACCACCCCCGCCCCGACCCCGGCTCCGGCCGCTGAACCGGCCGCCGCTGAAGAGCCGGCTGCCGAAGGCGGCAAGATGACCGTCGCGTCGATGTTCCAACACGCCGACATCGTCGTGAAGGTCGTCATGATCGGCCTGGTTCTGGCCTCGATCTTCTCGTGGACCCTGCTGCTCATCAAGCTGTTCGAGTTCGGTTCGCTGAACCGCGCCACCGACCGCTTCCTGGAATCGTTCCGTCAGGCCCGCACCATCGCTGACATGCGTAAGGTCGCCACCTCGGACGAGTTCGACGGCAACCCGCTGGCCGACATGGCCGCCGCGGCCACCGACGAAATCGAACTGTCGCGTCAGGCCGGCCTTTCGGTCACCGGCGAACACTCCGACTCGGCCCTGCTGCGCGCTCAACAAGCGACGTCGGCGGTTCAATCGGGTCTGGCCAAGCGCCTGTCGGGCGGCCAGCAGTTCCTGGCCTCGACCGGCTCGATCGGTCCGTTCGTCGGTCTGTTCGGCACCGTGTACGGCATCATGAACTCGTTCATCGGTATCGCGAACACCAACACGACCAACCTGGCCGTCGTTGCTCCGGGTATCGCTGAAGCCCTGCTCGCCACCGGCATCGGCCTGTTCGCCGCTATCCCGGCGGTCGTGTTCTACAACTACTTCAACACGCGCATCGCGGCCTACGGCACCCGTTCGGACGGCTTCAACGCTGAACTGATCAACGCGATCTCGCGTAACCTCGACAAGGGGGCGTAACCCGGATGGCCGCCAAACTTGGAGGCGGCGGCGGTGGCAAGTGGGCCATTGAGCAGAACTCGGAAATCAACGTCACGCCTTTCGTTGATATCATGCTGGTTCTGCTCATCATCTTCATGGTGGCGGCTCCGCTCGCCACCGTGTCGGTGGAGGTGAAACTTCCTGCTGCGGTCGCTAAACCTCAGCAAAACCCCCCGAAGCCGTTCTATGTGTCTATCCAGAACAACGGCTCGGCTTATATCGGTGATGACGAGGTGGATATCACTTCGGTCGGCGCCGAGCTGGGCAAGCTGATCGGGAACAAGCTGCCGTCGGATGAGCGTATCTTCATCCGCGCGGACCAGACGACCCGATACGGTGATTTCATGCAGGTCATGAATTCGCTCCAGGATCACGGTTTCTATTCCGTGGCTCTGGTCGGCGAAGACCAGTCGACTCAGTAACGGGAGACGGTTCAACCATGACCGAGACTGTTGAATATCATCGCAGCCGGTACGACGCGCCGCGCAAGAAGGGCTTCCTCGGGGTTCCCCCCGGCGTGCTCATCGTCAGCCTGCTCGTCGTCACCTCCCTGTTCGTTCTGCTGGCGATCTATTTCGTCAACATGCAGTTCAAGCTGCGGGAAATCCGGTACGTCGACGACGCGGTGAACGTGGAGATCATCGAGCCTCTGCCCGAGCCTCCGCCGCCCCCGCCGCCGCCGCCGCCGCCGAGCAACCAGCCCCCGCCGCCGAAGCTGCAGGTGCGCGTCCCGGCTCCGATTCAGAGCCCGGTCTCGCCGCCGCCCGTCGTCCTCGCGCCGACGCCGAAGGATCAGCGTATTGAGAACCCCGGTCCGCCGGTGGTGACCACCACGCCGCCCCAACCGGCGCCCGTTCCGGCTCCGCCGGCGCGTCAGTCGGTGATCACGCAGCCGAGCTGGGCCCGTCAGGTCCTGCCGGACTACCCGGAACGCGCGATCTCGCGTGGCATCGAATCCGGCCGGGTTACGATCCAGTGCAACGTTCAACCGAACGGTAGCCTGACGAACTGTTCGGTGGTTTCGGAAGATCCCGCCGGCGCCGGCTTCGGCCAAGCCGCTCTGGCCGCGGCCCGTCGTTCGCGGGTTTCGCCCCGGACGGTGGACGGCGCCGCTGAAGGCGCGGTGGTCCGCTGGACCTCGCGCTTCCAGATGCCGGATTAAGGCTGAGCGAAAGCGACAAGACAGGGACGCCCCGGAGCTTCGGCCCCGGGGCGTTTTTGTTTTGGCCGGGGAGCTGGATGGGCGGTGAGAGCCCGAAGGCGTCACATTGCGCTTGCGTCCATCGCCCTCTTGCCCCGGAGCCTTTCGGCGGGAATGACGTTCTGTACGGCCAAGCTGATTGCGGAGAGACCCGATGAAACGCGCCATCCTCGCCACCCTTTTGCTGTCCGGAGCCGCGCTGTCGGCCTGCGCCTACAACGACACCCTGGGCCGCAACCAGTTCCTGATCGTGGACGACAGCGCCCTGACCCAGCAGGCGGACGCGGTCTGGGCCGAGACCCTGCGAACCCAGCGGCAGTCCAACGACCCGGCCGCGCTGAACCGCATCCGCACGGTCGGCGGCAAGATCGTCAATGCGGCGGGGCTGGGCGACCGACGCTGGGAGTACGCCCTGTTCGTCAGTGACGCGCCGAACGCCTTCGTCCTGCCGTCGGGCAAGATCGGGGTGACCACCAGCCTGCTGGCGCTGGTCCGCAATGACGATCAGCTGGCCGCCGTGCTGGGGCACGAAGTCGGTCACGTCGTCGCCCGCCACGCCGCCGAGCGCTATTCCACCAGCGCCGCGACCGGACTGGTTCTCAGCGGGGTGCAGGGCGCGGCCGGAGACTATGGCCAGGCGGCGGGCGCCATCGGCGGTCTGGGCGCTCAATTGGGCGTGCTGCTGCCCTTCTCGCGCCGGGATGAGCTGGAGGCCGACCGTCTGGGCGTCGACTACATGCAGCGCGCGGGATACCGCCCGGCCGAGTCTGTCACCCTGTGGCGGCTGATGCAGCAACAGCGCCAGGGCTCCACGCCCGAGTTCGCCTCGACTCACCCGTCCGACACCACGCGGATCACCGCGCTTGAGCAATACATCGCCAGCCGGGGCTGGAGCTGAGGCGGGAGGTCGGCGCCCGTGTGTTCGGGCGCCTGAGCGGCGAAGTGATTGGTGATTAGTGGTTAGTGGGTGGCCTGGACCGTGGCCGGTGGGCGCTGACCGACGTCCAGGCCACCCACCAATCACTCGCCACTCGCCACTTTCCGGGCTGTGCGTTCAAGGGCGTCGCAGATCGCATCCGCATCGGCGCAATTGGTTCTTGATCCCCACAACCGACGCAGCTAAAGACGCCGCTCGCGCGGATATGTGCAGCCTTAGCTCAGTTGGTTAGAGCGCCGGTTTGTGGAGCCGGAGGTCCTCAGTTCAAACCTGAGAGGCTGTACCATCGCCTTCCACGCTTTCTCCCGGAAACAGTGTTCCTGTCTGACGCGGTTTGCGCGTGGCAAGTGATTGGTGATTGGTGATTGCTGCCGGCGTCACCGGGGCCAGGTTGGTGAGGCAGGCTGTCCGAAACCGCTAATCACCAATCACCCGATCACCAATCACTTGCCCGGCGCCGCTCTCAACGGCCTATGCTCCGCCCTATGAGCAACCCTGCCGCACAGCCCGTCTGGGACCCCCATCAGTACAGCCGGTTCGAGGCCGAGCGGGATCGGCCGGCGCTGGATCTGCTGTTGCGGCTGCCGGGCGATCTGGAGCCGCGCGCGATCGTCGATCTGGGCTGTGGCGCGGGGCAGCACGCGGCCCTGCTGAAGCGGCGGCATCCGCGGGCCCATGTGACCGGGCTGGACGCCAGCGCGGCCATGCTGGAGCAGGCGCGGGGGCTGGGAGCCGATGTGGACTGGGTCGAGGGCGATCTGGCGACGTGGGAGCCGGAGGGGCCGCTGGACCTGATCTTCGCCAACGCGTCCCTGCAATGGCTGCCGGACCATCAGGCATTGCTGCGGCGGCTGACGGGTCTGCTGGCGCCGGGCGGGGTCATCGCGGTGCAGATGCCGTTGTCGTGGGACACCCTGCATTACCGGGTGATGCGGCAGGTGCGCGGAGAAGGGCCGTGGGCCGACCGGCTGGAGGAGCGGCGGACCATTCAGGCCCTGCTGGACCCGGCGGACTATTACGACGCGCTGGCCGAGCGGTGCGGGGATATCGATATCTGGTCGACCACCTATCTGCACGCCCTGACCGGCGAGGCGCCGGTGCTGGAATGGATGAAGGGCACGGCGTTGCGGCCGCACCTGACGGCGCTGGCGGATGATCCCGCTATGACGGCCGCCTGGCTTTCGGCGCTTTCCGACGCCCTTTCGCGGGCTTTTCCGCCTCGTCCGGACGGGGTGACCCTTCTGCCGTTTCCACGCCTGTTCCTGATTGCGCGGCGACGGTACGACGACGGCGCAGGCCGGTGACCGGGCCGTCCAGCGCCTCCAGTTCGGCGGCCATGGCGCGGTAGCCGGCGTCGACGGCGGGGCCGTAGGCCTTCCAGTCGCGAATATCGACGCCGTCGGGCGTGGGCTGGACCAGAATGTCCACGATGCCCCGCGACCGCTCGATCTCGGCGTCCGAAGTCAGGGTGGCCGAGCGCATCATGATGGAGACGATGGGCGGACCGCGACGCCAGGCGCCGGTGGCGATCAGCCGCCAGATCGACGGCGGATGCTCGATCATGTGAGGATCGACGCCGCGCGCCTGCGACATGTCGATGCCGATGACCGGCCCGGCGTTCATCTGGCGCATCACCTCGGCGGGCAGGTTGTTCAGCACCGCGCCGTCCACCAGCACCTGACGGTCCAGAACCACAGGCGGCAGCAGGCCCGGGATGGCGATGGTGGCGCGCATGGCCCGGCGCATCAGGCCCCGGCGATGGATCTCGATCCGGCCCGAGGTGAGGTTGGTCGAGACCGCGAAGAAGGGCAGGTGCAGGTCGGCCAGGTCGGTGTCGCCGTAGGCGGCCTGAAGCAGGTTATCGACCTTCTTCGCGCGGCTCATGGCCAGCATGGGGAAGGTTATGTCGCTGAGCGGGTCGCTGTCGACGAACGAGCGTCTGATGCGGTCCTCCAACTCGTCCAGCGTCCAGCCCATGGCCGGACCGGCGGCGACCACGGCCCCCATGGAGGCGCCGCCGACGAAGTCGATGGGCACACCGGCCCCGCGCAGGGCCTTCAGGGCGCCGATGTGGGCGTAGGCGCGGGCGCCGCCGCCGGACATCACCACCCCGACCGCCGTGCCGGTGATGACGCGGGCGATGCGGGCGGCGTCGGCGAGATCGCCTTCCATGGCCTGGAACCAGCGGCCCGGCTGGACCGCGTCGATCCACACGGCGGTGTTGTGCGGTCGGGCCATGCGCGGGTCGCGCAGCAGGATCAGGTCGGTGCGGCGCTGGGCGTCCAGCACCCCGGCATGGGGCAGGGGGCGGTTGGGCGGGGCCAGCAGGCACTGGCCGACGACGAACAGGCGATCCACCTGACGGGCGCACAGGGCGGCCCAGGCGGGCTCGTCAGCCTCGGCGACGTACAGGACGAAGTCGTGCGAATCCTCGACCCGGCTGAACCAGTCGGCGGCGGAGGACAGGGCCGAGTGGTCGATGACCTGACAGGTGAAGCCCTCGGCCTCGATGGCGGCGGCGATCCGCTCGACGAAGGCGCGGATGGGGCGCGGGCGGGCGGAGATGAAGCCGAAGACGCTGGGCTCGCCGCCGCCGGACCGGCGGTCGCGGGCGCGCTGGATCATCAGGCGCGACAGCTCGACCATCAGGTCGGGCTCGGTGCGGGCGGCCTCGAAGAAGGCGTCGCGGGGCAGGGCCAGCACCTCGGAATCGCGCAGGGCGACGACGTCGGCGGTGTGCGGGCTGCCCGCCAGCATGGCCATCTCGCCCGCCGGTTCGCCGGGGCGGATGACGCCGACGAACTGGGGCGGCTGATCGTTGCTCTCGCTACGGAAGACGCCCAGACGGCCCGCGCGCAGCAGGTAGAGGGTGTCCGCCGGATCGCCCTCGGCGAACAGGGTCTCGCCGCCCGTCAGCGCGAACCAGCTGGCGGGCGTGTTTCCGCCCCGCTCGAAGATGCGGTGCAGGGCGTCGGAGAGCCGGTCGGAGCGAGCGGGGGGCATGGGAGGGATTAGGGACTAGGGATTGGGGATTAGGGAAGGGGTTAGATCAGCTTCGCCGTGAACGGGGAAGGGCGACCTCGGTTCAGGGGCTGCGCCTAATCCCTAATCCCCAATCCCTAATCCCTCGACTTCACCACGCCCCCAACTCCCGGAGTTCCCGCGCCAGATCATCCGGCAGGTCCGAGGCGTCGGCGGTCGTCAGGTCGGCGGGGGCGTCCTTGGGCTCGAAATAGCGCCACCCCTGGAAGGGGCGGCGGGCGAGGGGGGCGGTGCGGATGACGCGGGGCTCCAGCGTGATCTCGCAGCGGCTCTGGCTGCCTTCGCCGAGCGTCGAGATGTCGAGGATCGGCTGGCGGCACAGGACCGAGCCCTTGATGACCCAGTAGAGGGAGCCGCCGTCCTCCAGCTCCGTCGCGCGTTTGGGCGTCATGCGGGTGTGGACGATGAGCGGCCGGCCGCCCTCGGCGCGCCGCTCCAGCCATTCGACCTCGGAGACGCCGACGCAGAGCTTGATCATGTGCAGGGGCATGGTGGGGATATGGCGCGATGCGGGGCCGGGCGCCAGCGGGGAGGGCCGGGTGTCGGACCGAAAGCTGTGATCGGTAGGCACAGGGCGGGGACGCCAAGTGGCTAGTGGCTAGTGGATGACAGGGACGGCGGTCAGCGCGCGCCGGCCAGGGGCCAAGCCACCCACTAACCACTAACCATTAGCCACTAGCCACTAGCCACTTTCCGAGCTCCGGCTCCGCCACTTTCGGGCGAAGGTCAGAGGCTGTTCTGGTGACCGACGTTAACGTGGGGCTCAGTAGTTTCCCCGTGAAGACAGGGGGGATGCACGGGCGTAGAGGCTGCCGCAACGGAAGGCGACGGCATGTACGGTTTGATCGGTCGGATGACGGCCCGGGCGGGTCAGCGGGAGGCGCTGACGGCGATTCTGCTGGACCGGGTGGCGCTGGGGATGCCGGGGTGCCTGAGTTATGTCGTGTCGCATGATCCGGCCGACCCGGAGGCCATCCGGGTGAGCGAGGTCTGGATCAATGAAGCCGCCCACCGCGACGCCTTGGCCGACGAGGCGGTGAAGACCTTGCTGCGTAAGGGCCTGCCGCTGATCGCCACGTTCGAGGATGCGACCGTGACGACGCCGGTGGGCGGACTGGGGCTGGGCTGAGGGCTGTTCGCGATCAGCCGCCTGAAGCCGCCGCGGTCATGACCCGACCCATCTCCTGCATTTCTCCCGCGCAGCGGGTGCGGTTGGCCTCGAGGGCGGCGGTGGGTTCGGTGCGGGCGTAGGCCATCAGACGATCCACCCATTTGACGTCCGGGGTCCGCCCCTGAAGCCGACCGAGATAGTAGGTGATCCCGGAGGTCAGGGTCAGCCGCGTGGTCTCATTCTGCTCGGCGCCGACCATGGCCGTGAGCAGGGTCATGCACTGAAGGTCCGCGCGATCCGCCGGTTTCAGATCGGACAGGGCGTCGGTCTGGGGCGACGGCGAGGCGGACAGGGCCAGTCCGGCGGCGAAGGCGGCGATCAGGGACATCAGGGCAGGCTTTCAACAGGGGTGACGACGGCGAGGACGACACCGTCGCCCACCTGATCGCCGACGACAACAGAAACGCTCTGAACCACGCCGTCGAAGGGTGCGACGAGAGCGTGCTCCATCTTCATGGCTTCCAGAACCACGATGGGCGCGCCCTTGGCGACGGTGTCGCCCGCCTTGGCCGGGGCGGCGACGATCTTGCCCGGCATGGGGGCGCGCAGGGAGCCGTCGGATGCGGGCCCCGCGGCGGCGCCGGTGGCGGAGAATTTCGCGATCTCGACCTGCCAGGTCTCGCCCCGATCAAACAGCAGATGGAAGCCGGAGTTGCGTTCCAGGTGTCCGAACTCGCGGTCGCCGACAGTCACGAGGTCATAGCCCTGCGTCACCCAAAGCGTACGCCCATCTGTCGTGACGCTTGAACCGGGGCCGTCGAGATCGGGCACGACCTCGCCGACGACCGTGGTCTGATTGCGTGAGGCACGATGGAAGGCGCGCTCGGCACCGTTCAGCCGCAGACCGTGAGCCCGATCCCAAGGACCCCAGACATCGTTGCTGCCCGTGCGCAGATCCCAGCGTGTGTCGCCGGCGACCAGGGCGAGGGCGGCCGCGTCCAGTTCGGGATCGGCGATATCGCCGGGAATCAGCGTGGCTTCCTCCGCTGCGATGAAGCCCGTGTCCACGTCGCCCGAGATGAAGCGGGGGTGTTCTAGGCAGCGGACGAGGAAGGCGGCATTGGTCTTGATCGGCCAGACCTCGACCTGCGCGGCGGCCTCGGCCAGATCGGCGGCGGCGTCCTCACGCGTGTCGGCGTGGACGATCAGCTTGGCGATCATGGGATCGTAGAACTGGCTGACCTCGCCGCCCTGCATCACGCCGGTATCGACGCGGGCGTCCTCGGGCATGACGAAGTGGTGCAGCCTGCCGATCGACGGCAGGAAGCCGTTGGCCGGGTCTTCGGCGTAGAGGCGGGCCTCCATGGCCCAGCCGTTGATGCCGATCTCGTCCTGCTTCAGCGGGATGGGCTCGCCCGCGGCGACGCGGAACTGCCATTCGACCAGATCGACGCCGGTGATGGCCTCGGTGACCGGATGTTCGACCTGCAGCCGGGTGTTCATCTCCATGAACCAGATGCGGTCGGCCTTCAGGCCGTCGGAGGCGTCGGCGATGAACTCGATAGTGCCGGCGCCCTGATAGTTCACGGCCTTCGCCGCGCGGACGGCGGCGGCGGTGACGGCGTCACGGGTCGCCTGGTCCATGCCGGGGGCCGGGGCCTCCTCGATGACCTTCTGGTGGCGGCGTTGCAGGGAGCAGTCGCGCTCGTTCAGGTGGACGACCGTGCCGTGGCTGTCGCCGAAGACCTGAACCTCGATGTGGCGCGGGCGAGTGATGTAGCTTTCGATCAGCACGCGCGGGTCACCGAAGGAGGACTGACCCTCGCGGCGGGCCGAGGCGAGGCCGTCGGCGAAGTCTTCCGCGCGGTCGACCTTCTTCATGCCCTTCCCGCCGCCGCCGGCGACGGCCTTGATGAGGACCGGGAAGCCGATCTTGCTCGCTTCGGCGGTCAGGGTTTCGTCCGACTGATCCTCGCCCTGATAGCCGGGGGTGACGGGCACGCCCGCCTCGATCATCAGCTTCTTGGCCGCGTCCTTCAGGCCCATGGCGCGGATCGAGTCCGGCTTCGGCCCGATCCAGATGATGCCCGCCGCCATGACGGCTTCTGCGAAGTCGGCGTTCTCGGACAGGAAGCCGTAGCCGGGGTGGATGGCCTCGGCGCCCGTGTCCTTCGCGGCCTGCAGCACCTTTTCGGCGACCAGATAGGATTCGCGGGCGGCGGCCGGGCCGATCAGCACGGCCTCATCGGCCTCGCGCACATGCAGGGCGTCGGCGTCGGCCTCGGAATAGACGGCGATGGTGCGAATCCCCATCGCGCGGGCGGTGCGGAAGACGCGGCAGGCGATCTCGCCACGATTGGCGACAAGGACGGATTTGAACATGGGGGCGGTTGTAGAGCGGCGCGGGCGGCCCCCCCACATCCGGATGTGGCGCGAATGGCAAGTGATTGGTGGTTAGTGATTTGTGGTTCGATGCCATGGGCGCCGATGCAAGCAAGGCAGACAGCGGCCTTGAACCCGCCCCCCACCAATCACCAATCACCAATCACTTCCGACACCTCGGACCGTGCATCAGCGGGAGCGCGGACCTGGAGGTCCGCGCTCCACGGCGGGTTTCCTACTCCGCCCACTTGGGGGCGCGTTTTTCGAGGAAGGCGGCGACGCCTTCCTGGCCTTCTTCGGAGACGCGGGCGCGGGCGATCCGCCTGGCGGTTTCGTCCATCAGGCCGCCGTCGATCTTGTCGTGAGCGGCGACGTAGTGGACCAGACGCTTGGCGTCGCCCATGGCGCCCGGCGCGTTGCCCGACAGGCTGTCGGTCAGCATGGAGATAAACTCGTCCACAGAGCCTTCCGGCAGGACCATGTCGATCAGGCCCGCGTGGGCAGCGTAGTCGGCGTCGAAGATGTTGGCGGTCAGGAACAGCTGGCGCGCGCGGCGGGCGCCGATGGCCTCGACCACATAGGGGGCGATGGTCGCCGGGATCAGGCCCAGCTTGACCTCGGAGAAGGCGAAGCGGGCGCCCTCGACGGCCACGGCCATGTCGCAGGCGGCCACGATGCCGGCGCCGCCGCCCATGGCTGAGCCCTCGACGATGGCGCAGGTCAGGGCCGGAACGTCATGCAGGGCCTTGAGCATCCGCGCCAGGCTCATGGCGTCGTCGCGGTTGTCGCTTTCCGACCAGCCCGCCGCGTCCTTCATCCAGCCCATGTCGGCGCCGGCGCTGAACGTGCCGCCTGCGCCGCGGATGAAGACCAGACGCACCTTGTCGGCGCCGTGCAGGGTTTCGAACGCCTCACGCAGGGCGCCGATGACGGCGGCGTCGAAGGCGTTGCGCTTGTGCGGGCGGTTGATGGTGACGAAGACCACGCCGTCGGCGGTGGCGTCGATCTGGACCAGATCATCGTTCGCATCCGGCGCCGGATCGGCGACCAGCGGATGGGCGATGGCGTTGATCTCGGCGGCCTCGGCGTCGGTGATGTCGAGGGCGTCTTCGGGTTGGGTTTCGGTGGGCTTGTCAGCCATCTTGTTTTCCTTGGGGGCAGCGGTAGGCGACGAACTCGGGACCGCCACCGTAGGTGAAGCTGAGCGTCTGTCGATCATCCGACAGTATCAGGGTGCGGTATGTTTCCTCCATACCGTCGTAGTCCTCGTGCCGGACGTGGATGTTGATGCCGTCCAGTTCGGCGGGGCGGACGGCGAGGACGGTGTCGGCGGCTTCAAAATAAGTGATGAAGCCCGCGTCGATGCTGAGGTTCAGGCCGCTCTCACGGTCACCGCATTTCGACAGGTCGCTGCTCCAGTCGCCGTGGAAGCGCTCGGGGATGACCGGTGGGCCATTCTGCCCGGAGGCGGCGAGGGCCGGTCCGGCCAGGAGGGCCAGACCGGCGCACAGCAGATGACGGGCGGCCAGTTTCACGCGCCGCAGCGGGCGTAGCGGACGGCGCGTGGACGGGAATCGCCTTCGATGTTCAGCCACTCGCCGCCGTCGGAACTGCGCCAGATGACCATCTGGATCTCGCGGTCGCCGTCGGCGGATTCGTTGTCCACGAAGACGTGTAGCGAACCGCCGTCGAGGACGTGGGCCGACTTCAGGGTCGAGGTGTCCTCGTAGCCGATGATCTGGCGCGCGTTGATGGTCAGGGCCGTGCCGCTTTCATCGCGATTGCACGCCTCGGCGCTGAGGTCCCAGCGGCCATGGAAGTCGGCGGGGAAGGTCGGGGTGTCGACCGACGGCGCGAAGGCGGTGATCAGGAGGGCGGCGAACGGGGCGGATATCATGGACGGTTACTCCGGACTGGCGGGAAGGAACTTTACAGTACGCGCGAAGCCGCCTTGGGATGCGCCCGAGCTACATCACATCCGGAACACGCCGAAGGTCGTCTCCGGGATCGGGGCGTTCAGGCTGGCGCTGATGGCGAGGCCGAGGACGTCGCGGGTCTGGGCGGGGTCGATGACGCCGTCGTCCCAGAGGCGGGCGGAGGCATAGTAGGGGTTGCCCTCGTCCTCGTACTTCTGGCGGACCGGGGCCTTGAAGGCTTCGGCCTGTTCGGGCGTCCAGCTGTCGGCGTCGCGGTGGACGGTGGCGAGGACCGAAGCGGCCTGTTCGCCGCCCATCACCGAGATGCGGCTGTTGGGCCAGGTGAAGAGGAAGCGGGGGCTGTAGGCGCGGCCGCACATGCCGTAGTTGCCGGCGCCGAAGCTGCCGCCGATCAGGACGGTGAATTTCGGGACTTCCGCGCTGGCGACGGCGGTGACCAGCTTGGCGCCGTGCTTGGCGATGCCCTCGGCCTCGTATTTGCCGCCGACCATGAAGCCCGAGATGTTCTGGAGGAACAGCAGGGGGATCTTCCGCTTGCAGGCCAGTTCGATGAAGTGGGCGCCCTTCTGGGCGCTTTCCGAGAACAGGACGCCGTTGTTGGCGAGGATGGCGACCGGATAGCCCCAGATGCGGGCGAAGCCGCAGACCAGCGACGTGCCGTACAGGGCCTTGAACTCGTCCAGTTCCGAGCCGTCGACGATGCGGGCGATGACCTCGCGCACGTCATAGGGGGCGCGGACGTCGTCGGGGATGATGCCGTACAGCTGTTCGGCGGGCAGGGCGGGCGGGCGCGGCTCGCGCACGTCCAGATCCACCTTCTTCACTGTGTTCAGGTTGGCGACGATGGAGCGGACGATCTCCAGCGCGTGCTCGTCATTCTCGGCGACATGGTCGACCACGCCGGACTTGCGGCCGTGGGTCTCGGCGCCGCCCAGCTCCTCGGCCGAGATCACCTCGCCGGTCGCGGCCTTCACCAGCGGCGGACCGGCCAGGAAGATGGTGCCCTGATCCCGGACGATGACGGTTTCGTCCGACATGGCCGGGACATAGGCGCCGCCCGCCGTGCAGGAGCCCATGACGCAGGCGATCTGGGGGATCGACCTGGCCGACATGCGGGCCTGGTTGAAGAAGATGCGGCCGAAGTGGTCGCGGTCGGGAAAGACCTCGGCCTGGTGCGGCAGGTTGGCCCCGCCGGAATCGACCAGATAGACGCAGGGCAGGTTGTTCTGCTCGGCGATCTCCTGGGCGCGCAGGTGCTTCTTCACCGTCATCGGGAAGTAGGCGCCGCCCTTCACGGTCGGGTCGTTGGCGACGATCATGACCTCGCGGCCAGAGACCCGGCCGACGCCGCAGATCATGCCCGCGCCCGGCGCCTCGTCATTATACATGCCCCCGGCGGCCAACTGGCCGATCTCGAGGAAGGGGGAGCCGGGGTCCAGCAGGCGCTCGACCCGATCCCGTGGGAGCAGCTTGCCGCGCGAGACGTGGCGCTCGCGGCTGGCGTCCGAGCCGCCGCGCCCGGCTTTCGCCACCTTCTCGTAAAGTTCATCGCGCAGGGCGCGGTTGTGGGCGTCCAGCGCCTTGAAGGCGGCGGAGGCGGTGTCGATGGCGGAGGTCAGCTTCGGCATGGGGTGAGGTTTAGGCGTTGCATCGCGCCCTTGTCCACCGGACCGCGCGGCGCCAGATCAGGGGCAGGACGGCGGTCGTCCCGAAGGAGCCTCCCATGAGCAAAATCGCCTTTATCGTCGGCAGCCTGCGCAAGGGCTCCCTGAACCGGCTAACGGCCGAGGCGCTGATCCGTCAGGCGCCCGAGGGGCTGGAGGGCGTGATCGTCGAGATCGGCGACCTGCCGCTGTACAATCCCGATCTGGAAGAGGCCGCGCCCGCCGCCTGGACCCGGTTCCGCGACGAGATGCGGGGCGTGGACGGGGTGGTCTTCGTGACGCCGGAGTACAATCGTTCGGTCCCGGGCGCGCTGAAGAACGCCCTCGACGTGGGCTCGCGCCCCTATGGCCACAGCATCTGGTCGGGCAAGCCCGCGGCCGTCGTCACGGTTTCGCCCGGCGCCATCGGCGGGTTCGGGGCCAACCACCACCTGCGCCAGTCGCTGGTCTTCCTCGACATGCCGACCCTGCAACAGCCCGAGGCCTATATCGGCAATGCGGGCGAGCTTTTCGATGACAAGGGCGAGGTGAAGGTCGAGGGGACCAAGACCTTCCTGACGAGCATCATGGCGGCGTTCGGCAAGCTGGTGGCGAAGCACGGCTGAGCCGGTCAGAAGGAGCGCTTATGTCGGGCGCTCCCAAACCCGGTTGACCCGGCGGCGGGGGCGTGGCCTGTGCCGCGTCCCATGATCGCCCTGAACGACAAGACCCGCGCCACCCTGAAGGAACTGCTGAATCTCGCCTGGCCGGTGGTGCTGGCGCGGATCGGCATCATGACCATGGGGCTGACCGACGCGATCGTGGTCGGCCACTACGCGTCGCGCGAGCTGGCCTATCATTCGCTGGCCTGGGCGCCGTCGTCGGTGGTGCTGACGACCGCCGTGGGCCTGATGATGGGCGTGCAGATCGTCACCGCCCGCCTGCGCGGCGAGGGGCGGCACGGCGAGATCGGCGCGGTGCTGCGCCGGGGCTTGGTCTATGCGCTGCAGATCGGGATCGCCGCCATGCTGGCGCTGGCCTTCCTCGGTCCGTGGGTGATGAACAACGTCAGTTTCGAGGAAGGCCTCGGCGCCGGGGCGTCCGGCCCGCTGGTGGTCTTCGCCGTGTCCATGCCCTTCTACCTGATCTCGGTGGCGGCCCAGTTCTTCCTGGAGGGCCTGTCCAAGCCCAAGCCCGGCATGTGGGCCATGTGGGTGGCGAACGGCGTGAACATCGGCCTGAACCTGCTGCTGGTGCCGGACCTGCTGGGGCTGGGCGTCAACGGTGCGGTGGCCTCGGCCTGGGCGACGTTCGGGGCGCGACTGGCGCTGGCGGCCGTCCTCGTCATCTACATCCTGCGTCTGCCCGAGGCGAAGAGCTGGAACCTGTGGAAGCGGCCCGCGCGGGATCGCGAGACCGAGCGGGAGCAGGTCAAGGTCGGGCTGGGCGCGGGCGCATCCAACTTCATCGAGGTCGGCGCCTTCGCCGCCATGACGGTGATCGCGGGCCTGCTGGGCGCCAACGAGACCGCCAGCTGGGCCATCGTGATCAATATGTCGGCCATCGTCTTCATGCTGCCGATGGGGCTGTCGTCGGCGACGGCGGTGCTGGTCGGCCGCGCCTATGGCGCGCGGGACCGCGAGGGCGTGCTGCGCGCGGGCTTCGCGGGGATCGGGGTGGTGACGGCGCTGGCTCTGCTGGTGGCCCTGATCATCTGGCCGACGGCGGGGCTGCTTGTGCGAGCCTATACGGTCGATCCGGCCCTGATCGCCATCGCCGGACCGGCGCTGGTGCTGGCCACCCTGTTCTTCGTGGCCGACGGCATCCAGGTCGTGGCGGCGCAGGCCAACCGCGCCGCGGGCGATGTCTGGTGGCCGACGATCATGCATTTCTTCGCCTATGGCGCGATCATGATGCCGCTGGGCTGGGTGCTGGCCCACCAGATCGGCGTCGATGGTCTCGTCTGGGCGGTGATCATCGCCAGTCTGGTGTCGGGCAGCCTGCTGACCGGGCGGTTCGTGAGGGTGGCGCGGCGGCTGCAGCAAGGGATTGGGGAGTAGGGATTAGGGATTAGGTGGGCGGCGGGGTTGCGGTATCGGTTCGCACTCGCCACTAACCAGACTAATCCCTGGTCCCTGATCCCTAGTCCCTCCCCGGAATCCATGTCCCGCATCCTCATCACCTCGGCGCTGCCCTACATCAACGGCATCAAGCATCTGGGGAATCTGGCGGGCTCGATGCTGCCGGCGGACGTGTGGGCGCGGTTCAAGCGCGGGCAGGGGCATGATGTCCTGTACATCTGCGCCACCGACGAGCACGGCACCCCGGCCGAGCTGGCCGCCGCCAAGGCCGGGCAGGATGTGCGCACCTATTGCGACGAACAGCACGAAATCCAGAAGGCCGCGGGTGAAGCATTCGGCCTGAGCTACGACTGGTTCGGCCGGTCCTCGAACGAGCCGAACCGCCGCCTGACCCAGCATTTCGCCAAGGTGCTGGAGGAGAAGGGGCTGATCGAGGAGCGGGTCGACCGGATGATCTATTCGATCGACGACGCCCGCTTCCTGCCGGACCGCTATGTGGAGGGCACCTGCCCGCACTGTGGCTTCGTCGGCGCGCGCGGCGACCAGTGCGACAACTGCGGCCGCCTGCTGGACCCGACCGATCTGATTGATCCGTATTCGTCGGTCTCTGGGTCGAAGAACCTCGAGGTGCGCGACACCCGCCACCTGTACCTGCTGCAAACCAGGGTCGAGCAGCCGATCCGTGACTGGGTGGGCACCAAGACCGACTGGCAGACGCTGGCCAAATCCATCGCCTACAAGCACCTTGACGAAGGCCTGATCGACCGGGGCATCACCCGCGACCTGAAGTGGGGCGTGCCGGTGGTCGGGCCCGACGGCGGGCCGCGTCCGGGCATGGAGGGCAAGGTCTTCTACGTCTGGTTCGACGCCCCCATCGAATACATCGGCGCGACCGAGGAATGGGCCAATGCGACGGGTGGCGACTGGCGCAGCTGGTGGCGCACCGACGAGGGCGCCGACGATGTCCGCTACGTCCAGTTCATGGGCAAGGACAACGTCGCCTTCCACACCGTCAGCTTCCCGGCGACGATCATCGGCTCGGACGAGCCGTGGAAGATGGTCGACCAGTTGAAAGCCTTTAACTGGCTGAACTGGTACGGCGGGAAGTTCTCGACCAGCCAGAAGCGCGGCGTCTTCATGGATCAGGCGCTGGAGCTGCTGCCCGCCGACTACTGGCGCTGGCACCTGACGGCCTATGGCCCGGAGCATTCCGATGCGGCCTTCACCTGGGAGCAGTTCCAGTCGACGACGAACAAGGACCTGGCCGACGTGCTTGGCAATTTCGTCAACCGGATCGTCAAGTTCACCGAGTCGAAGTTCGGCGGCGTCGTTCCGCAGGGCGGGGCGCTGACCGACGTGGATCAGGACTTCCTGAACCAGATCAAGGCCGGGATCGCCGAGGCGACCGCCAATCTGGAAGACATGGAGTTCCGCAAGGCCGCGCAGTCGATCCGCGCCGTCTGGGTGCTGGGCAATGAGTATCTCCAGGTCGCGGCGCCGTGGACGGCGTTCAAGACGGATGTGGAGCGGGCCGAGACCGCGACGCGTCTGGCGTTGAATCTGGTCGCCCTGTTCGCCCGTCTGGCCGCCCCGATCATCCCGGCCTCGGCGGAGAAGATCGCCGCCACGGTCGGCTCGACCGACCTGTCGTGGCCGTCGGCGGACGCGGATCTGTTCAACCTGCTGCCCGTCGGTCAGCCGGTCGCCGCCGCCAGCGTCCTGTTCGCCAAGATCGAGGACGAACAGGTGGCGGAGTGGTCCGCGCGGTTCGGCGGGGCGGAAGCTTAAGCGCTTCATCTGTTCGTAGACGTGGAGCGCGGTGACGCTTGCGGCGTTGCTTCGGGTGAAACCTGAAGAAGGCATTGTATGTTCGCCACCCTCGCTCTCGCCCTGTCGCTGACCACCGCGCCGCAGGTCAGTCAGCCCTCGTTCAACTGCGCGCGCGCCTCGACCCCGGCGGAGCACGCCATCTGCGCCGATGCCCGGCTGGGGCGGCTGGATCGGGGGCTGGCGGATCGCTACGTCGCCGTGCGCGGAGCGATGACGCCGCCGATGCGCGAGGCCCTGACGCGAGACCAGCGGTGGTTCCTCGGCGCCCGCGACGAGTGGCAGGAGAACAGCACGCGCGGCGGTTTCCGCGACTTCCCGGATCTGGCGGCGCGGATGGACGACCGGATCGCCTTCCTGGACCGGCTGCAGACGCGTCCGGCGACCCATATGCAGGGCCTCTGGCGCAATGCGGCGGGCTCGGTCGAAATTCGCACGCTGGAGAAGGGGCAGGTCTCGGTCGATATCAGCGCCGCCCACCCGGTCAACGCCCGTTGGCTGTGCGAGGTCTCGGGCAGGGGGCAGGTCGGAGATCGCGTCATCACCCTCGATGGCGGCGACGGCTGGCGCATCCGCCTGTCGCTGTATCAGGGCTATCTGAAGGTCGAGGAAATCGCGCCGAGCGGGCAGGGCGGTTCGCGTCCCTACTGCGGCGCCAACGGCCATCTGGGCGAGGCTTACTTCCTGACGCGGTGAGCCTGTCGTGCCAAGGATGCCTCTCTGGCGGCGGAGCTGGGCTGGGAAGATGAAGCAGGAAAAGCCGGCCATACAGCCGAAGGCTTCTCAGCCCGCCAGAACGCGGATCGCACTCGAAGACCTGCGCAAGGCCACCGAAGGTCAACGTCTGCAACCGGAGTCAGCCGGTGATTTCATGCGACGAGTGAGAGATGACTACCGCTACTGACGAGGGCTCGTTGCAGGGGCTGTCCTAACCTTCGATCACATGCGGCACGAACCGCGCCGTGTTGCCGGTGATCAGTCCGGCTTCGCGGATGCCCATGCCGACGGCGGCCCCGTCGACGATCCAGCTGCCGATCACCGGGCGATGGCCGTCGAAGTCGGGCAGGTCGTAGAGGCGCTGCCAGACATGGCCTTCGTCGCCGTAGTCGCCGCCGGTGGCCTCGGCCACCTGACCGTCCTTCACAATGGAGATATTGGCGCCTTCGCGAGCGAGGATCGGCTTGCGCGCATGGTCGCCGGGCAGGGGCTCGAAGGCGGCTTCCAGCAGATTGGGGTGGTTGGGGAACAGGTCCCACAGGATCGGCAGCAGGGCCTTGTTCGACCAGATCATCTTCCAGATCGGCTCGATCCAGAGATTGGGCGCGTGGGCGATGCGTGAGCCGTAGCCCTCGCGGACCAGCCATTCCCACGGATAGAGATGGTACAGGGCCTTGATCGGATTGCCGGTCGGATCAGCGAAGCGCAGGCCGGTCCATTCGATGCGGTGGATCGGCACGGGCAGGCTCTGGACGCCGCCCTCGCGGGCCAGATCGGCCATATAGGCGACGGTGACGGCGTCCTCCGCCGCGCCCTCTTCGGCCCAGGTGAAGTGAACGGGCTGGGGCAGGGCGGGGGCGATCTCGCGCCAGCGGGCGATCAGGGCGTCGTGGATGCCGTTGAACTGGTCCTGACCGGGGAAGACGGCCTCAAGCCAGTCCCACTGGATGACCGCCGCCTCCAGCAGGGAGGTGGGGGTGTCGCAGTTGAACTCGAACATCTTGGGCGGCGAGACGCCGTCATAGCCGAGGTCGAACCGACCGTAGTTGAGGGCCGGCGGCTCCTCGTCCCACGCCTTCCGGATCAGGGGGACGGCGAAGTCGGGGATGCCGAACCGGTGGAACAGGTTCTGGTCGACGATGTGCTGACCGGCGGTCAGGCACAGCTGGTACAGCTCTTCGGTCGCCTGCTCGATCTGGCGGATCTGACGGCGGTCGAAGCGGTAGCAGGCGGCCTCGTTCCAGTAGGGCTGATCGGCGGCGGTGTGCCAGACGAGGCCGAGGGCCTCGACCCGCTCGCGCCAGTCGGGGCGGGGCGTGAGCGCCTGACGCCGCATCAGCCGCCCGCGGTGCCGCGCGCGGTGGCGCCGAAGCCCCGGCTGCTTTCCGGGGCGGTGTAGCTGCCGCCGGTGGCGCGCTGGCCGTAGGCGGTGCGGGCCAGAGCCGCCGCCCCGAAATACCAGAGGGCGGCTGAGCCGACACCGCCGCCGCTGCGGTGGCAGTTCTCGTCGGGGATACGCGCGCCCGACGGGTCGGTGCAGATGCGGGTGGAGGCCTGCTGTTTGGGCGGTTGTTGCTGACAGGCCGTGATCGACAGGGCCGCCGCCACGCCGGTGGCGAACGACATCTGGCGCACGACGGACTGCAATGGGGTGCGGGGCGCGGTGCTCATGGCTCAGGTCGCCGGAACGGTCAGGGGCGGAGGCTGGTCCGCGGGGGTGGCGCCGGGCTGGGTCAGGCAGGTCGTGCGCTTGGGCCCCTCAGGCTCAGCCTTGCAGAATTTGGCCACCTCGTCGGGCTTGATCTGCAGGAAGGCCGGGATGGCGGCGTTGTGCTGGGCCAGATTCCCGGTGCGGACCACGGTGGCGCGGTAGCCGTCCCAGATCATGTGCAGGGCGACGTACAGGACGATGACCAGACCGACGTAGCCGATCCAGCGGAAGCGGTGCAGCAGCTTGGCGATATAGGTCGCCGCCACGCCCATCAGGCCGATCGACAGGACCAGACCGAAGACCATGATCCAGGGATGCTCGTGCGCGGCGCCGGCGACGGCCAGCACGTTGTCGAGCGACATGGTGATGTCGGCGATCATGATCTGGACCAGCGCCGCGCCGAAGGTCTTGCGCTTCAGGCCCAGTTCCTCGGGCGACGGACCGGTGCCGTGCTCGATGCTTAGGGCCAGTTCGAGTTCCTTCTCGGCCTCGGCCTGATCGTGGGTCGCCTGCTCGCGCAGTTCGCGCCACATCTTCCAGCAGACCCACAGCAGCAGGCAGCCGCCCGCCAGCAGCAGGCCGATCAGGCCCATCAGCCAGCCCGTCACCAGCGCGAAGCCGATGCGCATGACGACGGCCGCGACCAGACCGATCAGGATGGCTTTCTTGCGCTGCTCCTGCGGCAGGGCGGCGGCGGCCAGACCCACGGCGACGGCGTTATCGCCGGCCAGCACGAGGTCCATCATGACCACCTGACCCAGCGCGGTCAGTTGGGAGCCGAGTTCGGGAGAGCTGAGGAATTCCATGAGCGCTCTCTAGCGTCGGTGCGGCATTCTGTCAGCCGTCATCCCGCCTGTTTTCGCGCCGCCTCATAAAGCGCGATGGCCGCCGCGTTGGAGACGTTCAGGCTTTCGAAGCCGCCGGGCATGGGGATCCTGGCCATGGCCTCGCAGTGCTCGGCCACCAGACGGCGGACGCCGTCGCCTTCCGAGCCCATGACGATAACGGTGGGCTGGGCGTCGAGGGCCTGTTCAAGCGTCAGGTCGGCCGCGCCGTCCAGGCCGATGGCGCGCCAGCCCATGTCGGACAGCTTCTCCAGCGCGCGGCTGAGATTCGTCACGCGGGCGCAGGGCAGGCGTTCGGTCGCTCCGGCCGAGGCCTTGGCCAGCGCGCCGGCGAGCGCGGGGGAGTGGCGGTCCTGCACGACGATGCCCCTGGCCCCGAAGGCGAGGGCCGAGCGGAAGATGGCGCCGACGTTCTGGGGGTCGGTCAGCTGGTCCAGCATGACGATGACGCCTGAGGCGTCTTCGGCGATGTCCTCCAGCGCGACGCCTTCCAGCGGGGCGACCTTGAAGGCCATGCCCTGATGGACCGCTCCGGCGGGCAGCATGCGGGCGAGGGCCGGACCGTCGATGATTTCGGCGCGGTGGCCGTTGGGGGCCAGACGGTCGCGTTCGATCTCCTCGGCGCGGTCGGCGGTGACCAGCAGACGGCCCATGCCCTTGCGCGACGGGTTGGCGAGCGCGGCCAGAACCGGGTGACGACCCCACAGCCAGTTGTCGGCGTCGACCCTGTTTCCCCGCGGAGCGCGGTTCGACGAAGCGGGCGTGGAATCACCTCGGGGCGACGAACCGCGCTCGGGGCTCCAGTCGCCGCGATTATTTCCTTTGCCGCCCTGAGGGGCGGACCCGCTCAAACGCCCGCCGGGCCTGCCGGAAGGGGCCGCTTTCTTGCCCGATTTCCGGTCATTGCGTTCTGAAATTCTCGACACTATAAGACGCCCTCCGATTTGGAGCCCTGAGGGCTTTCGGGTCTGGCGCACCTCCTATCCCAGGCGGTCGCGGATCACGAGAGGCTTTATCGCGGCGGGAACCGAAAGGTCCCTGACGAGATGGTCCGTCGGTTTTGAAAAGCGCGCTGGGGGAATGTCCCGAGCGGCAAAGGGGGGGGACTGTAAATCCCCTGCGTAAGCTTCGCAGGTTCGAGTCCTGCTTCCCCCACCACGCGCTTTCGAAACGAGGGACCGGACCCCATATCGGGTCGGCTGCGGAGGTCCTTCTCTTCTTCGGAAGATGGGCCCGACGCAGTCTCCGCGCGGGTATAGTACAATGGTAGTACAGCAGCCTTCCAAGCTGAATATGTCGGTTCGATTCCGTCTACCCGCTCCAGAATTCTATCGCTGATCCATCGCCCCCTTCCGGGCCACAGGAGTTTTGGCCATGGCCAAGGAAAAGTTCGAACGCACGAAGCCGCACTGCAACATCGGCACGATCG